>NZ_CP116940.1:614344-1228688 GCF_050916305.1 Pectinatus haikarae | reverse complement strand
TTATCCAAATGGGCCAGCTGCTCTCCATACAGAACCGGTGTTTCCCTGTCTATTCCCAGCAGAGCGCCCCGCTTGCAGCCTATGCTCCTGGCCACATAATGCCCCTTTATAAATTTTATCTTATGCTGTGATGAACCTTCCACCACTGAGAACAAAGTTTTCCTGTTAAAATCATTCCTATCCGCGTTCGGACACAGAACAGGATTTATCCAGTTTTCCATGAAAATTGCCTTATTTCCGTTGATCAAGCGTATGCGTTCCAGATAAAAAACTGCATCACCTTTTTTTATCTGCAGTTTTTTTGCAATATCTTCATTTGCCTTCTCAAAGCAGGCCTTAACTACTTTTGTCTCATAATCGATTCCCATGCGGTCAAGCGACTCCGAAATTGACAAAAAACCGTGCCCATTGGTTCCCAGCGAATAGGACACATTACTGTCAGCCACAAAAGTGCCCTTCCCCTGTATTTTCAATATCAAACCTTGTGTAGCTAAAGTTTCAACCGCTTTTTTTATTGTGCCTCTGCTTATCCGCAGAATATCCATCAGCTGATATTCGGAAGGAATACTTTCGCCTGCCTTCCATATGCCCGCATAAATATTTTCTCTTATCCAATCAGCTATCTGCATATATAAAGGCACTACGCCATTCTTTTTAAAGTCCAGCATCCTGCTTACCCCCATGGTTTATCAGTTATATACAACTATGAACGACTATATACAACTATATACAAGTTATATTATATATTCATTTACTGCTTTTGTAAATACCGTTGTAAAATATTTCGGAAAATTCTATTTTATTTTTTTTGCAACGCACTCTATATTAATTTATAGGAATGGGCAGAGGTCATATTCCAGCCTATGATTTTTCTGGCAAAAAGATCAAGGTCAATGCACAGATAGTTTTGAACCTGCCATTGACCTTGATGTAGGTAAATAACTGACCCAAGGAACAATCCACATCCGAGTTGAAACCTTGATTAAGAGGCCTTACACATAACCCATCCTAAGAGTTCTTCAAGTTTTGTGTAAACACAAAGCTAATATAAATTTAAATATCTCTTTCTAAAAAGTGTTCTTCAAAATAGATATCCAGTTGTGCTCTTATTTGATTCCAGGCCTGCCGCCATCCAGTCCATTTTTTAGTAATGTCCATCACATTACCAGATAGAGAATTTTTAAGAGGCTGTCATCTGAAGCGAAAATTGTCCTTGATTTAGTGACTTTTCTAAGCTGCCGATTAAATCCCTCTATGGTATTTGTGGTATAAATAAGCCTTCTGATCTTTAAAATGATCAAGTCCAGTTAATGCTGTTTCTTCTGTTGGTGTAGCATACACAAACTTTAGATCTGCTATCAGAGCTTTTTATATATATTTATAAAATATGAATTTTATCACTTCTCTGCCATTGAATTATACTATAGTGTACAAAGTCCATCGGTATTTTAGATTTTTTGGATATTTATTGTTAAGTTCATTACAAATTTCATCATTTTAATATTGCTTGACGGTAAATATCCATAAATGCGCAAGAGTATGTAAAATCAATATACAGCTGCCAATCCTACTTATACAATTTTTCTTCAAAAGTGCAATACACCAACAATAGTTCTCAAGCTGTCCCTTACAGATATAAGTCCGCAGACAGTTAATAATGAAGGTTTATATAGATGATCTATATAATTTAAATAGGCACCTTGCAATTACGGTAATATTATTGTATCATTATATTGCTAGGTACCTATTTATAAATGGAAGGAAATTTTATTTATGGAAGATGAAAAGCAAAACACTACTGATCTAATAATTTCTGTCAATGAATTATTACCTGTATTCACAAGATTTATCAAAATGTATCAAAGAAGTCTTTACAAATTAAAACCACCTTTTGTTCCCTATCAAGGACAAATACGTGTATTGAATGTCATTGCTGATAACGATGGTATATTATTTAAGGAACTTATGGAATTACTCGACATCAGATCGGCCTCATTGTCTGAGCTTTTAAATAAATTGGAGAAAGCTGATTTAATAAGGAGAGAAAAAGATATTGCGGATAAGCGCATAACACATGTTTATTTATCTACTTCAGGTAAAATAATCGTAAAAAATTCACAAAATCAATTTAATCCTGCCGAGTTACTATTCGGTGAATTATCATCAGAAGAAAAAATATCTTTTTATAATATAATAAAAAAACTCTGTGCGTCTTGCGAAGCACAATTGATTTTAAGCGACGAATTTGATGAAACCAGACCGCTTCCTCCTCATTTAAAAGATCATTTACCTGGCGCCCCCTTGCCCCATATACATGATCATCCGACTTTACATGTAAATCCATCATGTTCTCCACATAAGAAAAATTTAGATGGTGACGATTGATTTATTTTTTAATCGTACAGAAAGGAGACTATAAAATGACTTTAAAATTTACTGTTCTATCGTCTTTGCTTAGAAATCAATTTAATAAAAACATCGTTTTTTCAATTTCATTGCTAAGTGCTATTTTTACTTCTATGATAAATCTGCCTAAGTTAGAATACATTAATTTCAATGTAATTATTTGTCTTTTCGAATTAATGATCGTAATAAAGATAATAGAAGAATGTGGGATGCTCAAGTACATTGCTGTAAGAATAGCAAGTAGTTGCAAAAACCACCGCAGTTTGACACAAGCACTTTGTCTTATTTCCTTTTTTACCTCTATGTTCATCACAAATGATATTGCCATACTCACTATAATACCTATTTTAATTGTAATTTCTCAACGCAGCAATTATCCTATTATTTTTCCCTGCGTGTTGCTGACAATATCAGCAAATTTAGGCAGTAGTATTACACCAATAGGAAATCCTCAAAATTTGTTCATCTATGCATATTACAAAATGAATTTCTTAAATTTTTTGTCTTTATTATTTCCCTTCTTTTTATTAAGTCTACTGCTGTTAATAAGTCTTACTTTTATTATAAAAAAAGAATATATCCAAATATCTATCCCTGCAAAAGAAATTACAGATAAATACTTTAATTTTTCTTTAATTTCATTATTTACTGTCCTGATTATACTCAGCATGTCCAACACTAATTTTGCAACCTTTACTGTTTTTAGCATAATCATAATCACATTATTGTCCAAACGATCTTTACTCACAAAACTTGATTATCGTTTGCTTTTAACTTTTTTATTTCTATTCGTTGCAATCGGAAATATTTCCGCTATGCCATTGGTAAAAATGTATTTGCCATATTTGACGCATACTGCTTTTCAGACATATTTATTGGCTTTATTTTTAAGTCAATTAATAAGTAATGTTCCTTGTACAGTCATGTTGGCTCCTTTTTCAAACCATTTGCAGGCTCTACTTTATGGTGTTAATGTCGGTGGATTAGGAACACCTATTGCCTCACTGGCTAGTATAATAACATTCACACTATTTAATAATGCTCATCCTCAAAAAAGCGGTGCATTGATCAAAGCTTACTCTATACTCAATTTTTCCAGTTTAATTATACTGGGCAGTTTGTTTTATATAATATTATTATATTTTTGATTTTTTCCTAAATCGCAATAACAGGCTGTATGCTCTAATGAGATTCCAGCAAATCCAATCCATATATAACATATCGAGAAACATATTAACAAATTTATTCTATGTTGGATATATTGTAACAATATCTATTTATGCATTTATATTCACAAATCAAACGTTGTGTCTTTTTATACTATATCAATGACTGCAAACCTAAAGAGGGAGGCCGCTACTTATAGAACGGCCTCCCTCTGCATTGCTGCGGGAACAAATTCCAGATCACTATTTCATTTTTCTATCAGGACTCTTCTTGTTCCTATAGGACATAAAATAGATTGCTGTTCCTGTCACGGCAATTGCAATAGCAATACTTCCAAATGCTATCATTCTATTATCTATTGATTCATATAGACCGAACAGCCCGAAAAAAATAAAAACTATTGCAGCGGCCCATTTGACTGTGCGCTCCGGAATCTTTTTCCCCAGAACAATGCCTATAATAATTCCCAGTCCATCGGCCAGCATCATCCCTGTGGTACTGCCTATCCATACTGGGAGCAGTGTGTTGAATTTTGCTGAAAGAGCTATTGTAGCCAATTGTGTTTTGTCTCCCATCTCTGCCATAAAAAAAGCAATCACAATTGTCCAAAAAGGTCCATATCGAGATGCATTTTCTTCTCCATTTAATTTATCACCTCTTATCGTCCATAACCCAAATACTATAAACGAAACAGATGCAGCGATTTGAATATAATGTATCGGGATCAGCTGTGTAAGATAATTCCCGATAAGCACCGCAAAAAGATGATTGACAACGGTAGCTGCAAATACTCCCCACATTACAGTCTGCCAACGATACCTCACAGCAAATGCCATAGCCAGGAGCTGTGTCTTATCTCCCATTTCTGCCAAAACCACAAAAGCCAGCGAAGCTAAAAATGCTGTCATTCCTTCATTCCTCCAATAATTTTTCTCTCTATATATAAATAAAAAAACGAGACCCCCGGTGTGATAAAAATCACGCCGAAAGTCTCGCTAATCAGCATTTGCTAACGATAAGGCCAGGTAAAATACCAGTTTGTTGACCTCATCTATTTAAGCTACTCCCTTTTGGACATTAGTGGTAGTATAACCTATACCAATACCATTGTCAATATACACAAATTTTTATTTATTGGCCATGGCATCAGACTTTTGTATAATATGCCGATTACTTAAAACTGTTATTCTATTTTTTTTACTTGAGCACAAACGGCATCTGCCAGTTCTTCCTGCCATCCGCAGTCAAATATAAGCTGCAGCAGCCCATATCTGTTACGCAATTCCTTTGCATAGATAATACCGTTTCTGAGCATTTCCGCTGTCACATCTATCTGCTCCGGATGATATGGTGCATTTATATTTTTCATGCGCTCAATCATTTTGTCAACGGATGGAAGATTTTCCGTCAATTCAATAATTTCCCGTTTATGTTTTCCGATCATAATAAGACGCTTAGCCACATTTTCATCAGCATTTTTTCGTACCCGATTTTCAAGGGCTATCACACTCGGCGCCGCAGGACCATATACACGCCGTATGTTTTCCTCCCATCTGTTTTGATCAAAGTGTGGTTTAGCAAATTTTACTGTATTTTTAAGTTTTTCAGCTGTTTTTTGATACAAAAGCAATGCTATTATTGTTCCCACACCTACTTTTGTCCCATGATGCACGCCTTCATGCCCGTGCTGCAGGAAAATCATTTCCCAATAATGTGACATATGATGTTCACTGCCCGAAGCCGGACGTGAATTACCGCTGTAGCTCATATCTATCCCTGCCAGAATCAAGCCTTCCATTACGGCTCCCACTGCTTTTTCATCACGTTCTTTTATGCCGTTGTCAGCTGCCGCAGCTACATCCGCCACTGCACTGTACATCATGTCAACCAATTTTGAACAATAATATTCATCATTTACTATGTGTGCCAGCTTCCAATCGGTGAGACATACATATTTGCCGAAAATATCTCCTATCCCTGCAGTAATCAGATGCATCGGCGCATTTTTCAGAACAGCTGTATCGGCTGCGATCACTGCCGGACGTCCCATATTTTCATAAGTTGTTTTTAAATTATCAACCATGAGCGGTGCGACATCAGAAGCATACCCGTCCATTGATGGTGCAGTGGCAATTATAAAATAGTCGGCCTTTATGGTGTGTGCCGTGAATCGGCACAGATCATTAATAACCCCCGATCCTATTCCCACCAGAAGATCGCATCCGTTTGGTATATGCGTTATGATCCTGCCCGCCGCCAGCTCATCCGGAACAATCTCATGATCAGAAAATATATATTTGTCATAAGCAATACCATTTTTTTCCAATATTCCGTAAACTTTTTCTCCGGCAGCTTTTTGTGTATTAATATCAGCAATAACACAAATCTTTTTGTATTTTTTTTCCTTTACATATTCCGCTACTGCAGAGATCGCATCGTGACCTACATGTACATGCCGCATATCACATTCATGTACTTTCCCGCAGTCGCAATCTATTTTTTTACCTATATAATCGTTCCATGTGCGCAATGAAATCCCTCTCTTCGTTTATTGCAAGCATAATTGATCGCCGCTGACATAAATCTTCCGTTCAGAAATGCGGTCCTATTTCAAAATATCCCCAGACAGCCTGTTATAATACCAAATAAAATCAAGGCACCCATCATTTTTATCGGCGATACTCCCTTGCGTACATAATGCAGAACAACTAAAGTCAACACCAAAGGTATCAGCCCCGGCATCAATTTGTCGAGCAGATCATGCTGTAAGCTGAACGCGGCACCCCCGCCCAATTCAAAATTCAAATAGAATTGAAGAGGTATAAATCGTCCCACCAGTCCGCCCATTACCATCGTTCCTAAAAGTGAAGCTGCTTCAATGACTCTATTGACCTTGCCGCCTGACATTATTTCTTCAACAGCTTTTCTGCCATATTTATAGCCGTTAAACCACATATTATAAGAAATTCCTGTCATTATGACAAATTGTGCTAAGAGGAAAATTATCGGCCCCGCGATATTATTATTATTTGTTATGCCGATACAGATGGCCAGCATGATCGGTGTAATAACACCTTGTGTCAAGGTATCGCCGACTCCGGCCAGTGGTCCCATCAGACCCGTTTTTATCCCGTTAAAGGCCTCGTCGGTTATAGGCTGCCCGTTGGCACGTTCCTCCTCCATTGCCACAGTCACACCATGTATAACAGAACCGCAAATAGGTTCTGTGTTGAAAAAAGACATGTGGCGTGTTATCCCCTGCTTTTGTTCTTCTTTATCCTGCGGATAAAGTTTTTTCATTATGGGCAGCATCGAATGGGCAAAAGCAACTGCCTGCAACCGTTCATAATTGTAATTCGATTGAGCGAACATAAACCAGTTCAGCCATGATTTTCGCACATCTGCTCTTGTAAGTTTATTGCCATCCATTAGGCATTTCCTCCCTTATCACCGCGATAATTTACGGCACTTATTGTAAGTGCGATAACTATACCTATGATTGAAATAATGATAATATCCATTTGGAAATAAACCGAACATAATATACCTAAAACAAAGAACGGCATCGTAAAACTATTGCCGATCAGCTTCAGATTCATAGCGATCCCCAGTGCAGGGAGCATCGCACCGATTACATTGAATACATGCAGAATATTTGGCGTCAGCAGGCTGAGCATGCCGTTCACAGCTGTAGGTCCGTAATAAACAACAAGCGTTGCGGGAATAAAACTCATTACAAATAATAATATCTGCGGCGGCACTATATTTATAAATGCAACCATATTCAAATTTCCTTTTTCCACTTCCCTGTCAGCCCAATGCACAAAAAATGAATTTACCGTCATTTTAGCTATCCACAAAACAGTTGCAATCGTTCCCAAAGGAACTGAGATAGCCATTGCCGTTCCTACGTCAAGATTCGATGCTATAGCCAAAGCTGTCCCCACATAACCCGCAAAGGAAGGATCTCCCATCTGGGCTCCACCGGCTGATATAAATCCTAAGTAGATAACATTTATACCTGCGCCGATCAATGCGCCTTCCATTGGCTGTCCCAAAATTATCCCCGTTACAAGTCCTGCCAAAAGCGGCCTGTTGAAGGTGAAAAAACCGACATAAGTCAGCCACGGACTCCACGAAAGATAATAGAATAATCCTATCAAAGCTGCCTGAAGCAATGTCATTTCCATTTTTGTACCCCTTTCTTTTTAAAAGAAATTTTGAATATCTTTAGGTGAATCGTCCGGCACTATCTGGACTACCACATGAACACCCTTGTCTATAAGCTGCCTGAAGCAGTCTTTTTCAGCCTCTGAAATGGAGATATTGCGGTAGAGCTGTTTACGGCCTTTTGTCGCCCCCATACCGCCAAGATCAAGTTCTTTTATTTTTACCCCCTTATCCATAAGAGCCTGCACCGTCACAGGTGTCTTCACAAGCACTATCACTCTTTCTCCGGTATCATCCTGTTTTAATATTTCTGCCGCCTGCTCTATAGTGTGTATGCCTATTTTGAAAGATGCCGGAGCAGCCATTTTAATTATTTTTGACATAAAATCATCATTAGCCACCCCATCATCTACTACCACAATACGATTTCCCTTGGTAACCTTCGCCCATGCGGTAACCACCTGTCCATGTATCAGCCTGTCATCGATCCTTGTCAATACAATGTTTAACATAATAGCATTTCTCCTTTAATCTTTTGCTGATGATAACTCTTCGAATAATTCTTTTATACCTTCCCTGCCTGATTTTATACAGTGTTCTGTCAGCCCAGATAAATCATAACTGCTGCGCATCGTCAGTGCTTCAAGAAGCATCGGAAAACTCAATCCCGTGATACACTTATACGGCACATTTATGCTTGAACTGGCAATGGCTGCTGCATTATATGGACTTGCACCAAACAGATCAGCAAAAACAAGTACACCTTCCTTTTGATCCAGCTCTTCGATCTCGTTTTTTACTTTACCGCAAAATTCTGTAATATCATCTCCTCTATGCAGACCCAGCGTCTTTACTCTTTCTACAGTTCCCAATACCAATTCGGCACTTTTAAGCATGGCTTTCCCGAAATCTTCATGAGTTAAAAGTAAAACTGCAATCATTTGAACTCCTCCCTGTGTTGCTGTCTCGCTTACTATATAAGCAATATGCATGCCAATACACATTAAAATGTGTATTGGCATGCTAAAAATATCCACATTTTATATACGTTTAAATGTTTTATTCAGATTTTTCTTTTTATATGGATTATCCTAAAATTTATTAATTTTAATACAGATTATTATGTTATAATTATCCGTATTAGCTATTATTTTGATCTGTATTAAGAAATAAAGGAGTTTTTTATATGCATTATTCACGCAAACAAAAAATATTGCATATTCTCAAAAAGCACGGAAACACTGTCCTCGAAAAACTTTATCCCGGAATATCGCCCCAGCTGGGCTGCACTACCATGGATATTGCGGCTGCCACCGGTATATTGCGGAATAATGTGAGTATGGAACTCAACGCCGCCCTGAAGCAAAATCTGGTAATAAAAATAAATGGCAAGCCTGTCATCTATATTGAAAAAAATTTGCTGGAAACCGCCTATAATACACATCTGACCGCAAATGTTTTCAACAGCTTCTCCGCTCTCGAAAACTGCCTGCATCTCTCTGCCGCTGATACATCACCTCAGTCATTATCCGTCGGTGACATTTCACTTATACCGTCAGCAGATAAAGACACCATACCGGCCAGCACACCACATGATGTTTTTGACAATCTGATAGGAGTGACCGATGATCTTTATACCCAATCCAAACAGGCAAAAGCAGCTGTCCTGTATCCGCCCAACGGTCTTCATACTCTTATAACAGGACCTACCGGCAGCGGTAAAACTACTTTTGCCAATATAATGTACCGCTATGCGATAGAAATGAAAACATTATCGGAACATGCTCCCTTTATAATTTTTAATTGTTCCGATTACGCGGAAAATACACAGCTGCTTTTATCTCATCTTTTCGGACATATAAAAGGTGCCTTCACCGGTGCCTTTAAGGACACTACCGGTCTCGTCGGGCAAGCCAACGGCGGTATTCTTTTTCTTGATGAGATACATCGGCTGCCCCCAGAAGGACAGGAAATGCTTTTTTCACTCATTGATCACGGCAAATATCGTAAACTTGGCGAAACGGAAAGCTACCATGAAGCGAATGTACTAATTCTGGCAGCCACGACAGAAAATCCCCAGTCAGCTATACTCAAAACATTTTTCCGCCGTATTCCCATTCTTATTACTTTGCCTGAACTTAACGAACGTCCTCTAAAAGTGCGCATGAAACTTATCAATCATTTTTTTCAGACTGAATCGAAAATTATAAAAAAACCGCTTGTCGTTTCCAAAGAAGTTTTAAAGGTACTTCTTACCTACAAATGCAGCGGCAATATCGGTCAATTGCATAATGACATTCAAGTCCTGTGTGCCAATGCTTTTATAGAAAATGTATTATCATCAGGTTCAGGGGATAAACAAAATATAAGCATAAAATTATCGCAGCTGACTGATAACTTGAAAAATGAATTTTTTCAATCGGCATCCAATCGTCAGGAACTTTATAAAACTTTTAATTTCAATGATATTAAACCTATTATTTTCGACGGTGATAATGATCAGCTAAGCGATCTGCTGCTCAAAGATGACTATGCTGTCGATGCTGGTTTTTATGAATACATTCTTAAAACAGCTCAATCTTTTTATAATGATGGTATCGCTATAGAAACCATAAAGGAAAAAATCCATTCTAAACTGCATCACTACAAAACCGTAACCAATGACAGTCAAAAAGTAAAAATCGACAAAGATATTCTTAATAAAATAGTCAATACTGATCTGACAAACATAATAAAAAAACATCTTAATCCCAGTGAAATTACTATTGCTGACAATAAAACAATCTACAGTCTGGCACTTCATCTTGAACTGCTTAAGGACAGACTGGAAAATGGTCAAGCCGCAACAGGTATCAATGCTAACGAAATAACAGCCAAACATCCTAATGAATATAAGCTGGCAAAAATGATATGCACTGATGCGGCCAGCTTGTTCGATATAGTAATACCGCCAGAAGAAACAGCCATTATCGCTTTATTTTTATACACCATCAAGCAAAACAAGTCTGCTGCTCTTCCTATAATTGTTATCTGCCACGGACGCAGCACTGCCAGCAGTATGGTTGAGGTTGTAAAAACATTGATAGGGAACTCGGAAATATACGCTATAGATATGCCTCTTGATGCCAAGGTCGACACTATTCTGACACTCGCCGCGGGGTTGGCCGAAAAACTTCATTATGAGCGTGGTATTCTGATTCTTGTCGATATGGGATCATTGATAGATTTTGGCGATATGATCACTGCAAAAACAGCCATTCCCATAAGAACCATCAGCAACATTTCTACGCCTCTTTTACTTGAGGCTGCACGGCGCTGCCTGATGCCTGATATTACATTGGATGCTATTGTAAAATTACTCAATAATCAGCTTGCTTATGCATCTGAGCTGTCTTCTGAGCTTAATAATCCCCCGCTTTTTTCCTGGGCCTCGTCCATAGATGCCTGGCTGCTAAACAAAATAATCACCGCTCTAGCCGATATCGCTACTTTTATTGACGTAAAAAAAGCGACAGACCTGCTGGGCCAATCGCTTAATGATATATTAAAAAATTATAACCAACCGCTCAATGAGCATATATTTGTAAAATTTATTTTTCATTCAATTTGCATGCTTGAACGTGTTATCCGCAAAGAAGAGCTTCCGTACAAAAACTATGACAAATTAAAGTGCGGCCACGAAATGCTTTTTAGCACAATCCGAAAAAGTTTTATTGTCATAGAAGAGACATACGGAATAGCAATACCTGATACCGAATTATCCTATGTCGCAGAAATGTTTCTTCTGATTTTGCCTCAGAAACTGCAGGCATAAATTACAAACTACGAAATATAATAAAAATATATAAGATATGCTAAAATAATAAGCAATGAATTTTAATGTTTATAAATCAAATAATATCATGGGAATTGCCAATATTTATCAAAATTGTAAAACAACGACGGAAATTCAGGCGGCAAATAAGAACTATTTTCTGAAAGAATGCAAAAAGCTTGATGCCTGAAGTGAAGATAAAAAATCAACGTTGAATGAAGAAACCAAGAATTTGGATAAACTAATCAAGGAGAAGATTGAATGATGAGTGGAAAGCATCAACCAGCCCAAGGAGAAATCCTGATTTATCAGACGGAGCTCGGAGATACTAAAGTTGATGTGTATCTCAATCAGGATACGATATGGATGAGCCGGGTGAACATAGCAAGACTTTATGCCACGACGCCGCAAAATATTTCCATGCATATAAAAAACATCTATCATGATAATGAATTGAAACAAGAGGGAACTAGTAAGGATCACTTACTAGTTCAATCAGAGGGAACACGTGATGTTTCACGGCGAACAAAATTCTATAATCTTGATATGATTCTGGCTATCGGCTATCGGATACGTTCCTCTGTTGGTATTCAGTTTCGCAATTGGACGAGTAATATTCTCAAGGAATATATGAAAAAAGGGTTTGTCATGAATGATGAACGGTTGAAAGATCCGCAAAAGTTCGGACAAGATTATTTTGATGAATTACTCGAACGGATTCGTGATATCCGGGCATCAGAAAAGCGTTTCTATCAAAAGGTACGAGATATCTATGCACTATCTGTGGATTATAATCCGTCTCTAGCGATAACCAAAGACTTTTTTGCATCGGTTCAAAATAAGATGCTATATGCCGTAACAGGAAAGACGGCTGCTGAAATCATTATGGAACGTGCTAATGCGCATAAGGATAACATGGGCCTGACTTCCTTCAAGGGAGCAAAAGTTCGTAAAGCAGATGTCGTGATCGCAAAAAATTATTTGCAAAAGGACGAATTTGAAGATTTGAATCGCATTGTAACGATGTTTCTGGATCATGCAGAGGATCTTGCTCGTCATGGTCAGGTGATGACTATGCAGGATTGGGCCGTCAGCGTCAATGAATTCTTGACTTTCCGTCATCGGAAAATTTTGCAGGACAAGGGAATTATATCGCATGAAGCTATGGAGTGTAAGGCTTTAGAAGAGTATGCAATCTATCATGTCCGACAGCTGCAGCTGCCGGAGAATGAAGATATTAACTTATCAGATTTACCGAAGAAAAAACAGTAAACGTTAGAACAAGGAGTGCCGGAAAATTTTTGTTACTTTTCGTAATTGGCGGTTGAAATTTTCAATAGCATTGGTGGATCTTTGAAATATGACAATACCCGCCTGCTTCATTTTTGAAGCGATTTTACCAGGTCATTATCCGTATAAATATCCGCCGGAATATTTATCCCGCGTTTTCTCAAATCGTATGCCATTTGTGCAGCCAAGGGCGGTTCGAGCCCTAACTCTCTTATCTTCCCGCTGTTGCGAAATATTTCACGCGGTGTTCCGTCCGCAGCGATTTTTCCATTACTCATTACCACTATTCTGTCAGCAGATACTGCCTCATCCATAAAATGTGTTATCAATATCACTGTCATGCCATATTTTTCACGCACAGCACAAATTGCCTCCATCACGGCCTCCCTGCCGGAGGGATCAAGCATCGCCGTCGGCTCGTCAAGCACCATATAATCCGTCCGCATGGCCAACACACCGGCTATGGCAATAAGCTGTTTCTGCCCTCCTGAAAGAAGATGCGGTGCAAGATTTCGTTGTTTTTCCATGCCTATCGCCTTGAGGCTTTCTGTAACTCGTTTTTTTATTTCTTCCGGCATTATTCCCAGATTTTCCGGTCCAAAAGCAACATCATCTTCAACAATGGCCGCTATTATCTGATTATCCGGATTCTGAAAAACCATACCCACTTTTTGCCGGATCTGCCATATTGACGCTTCGTCCTTAGTATCAAGTCCATTCACTGTACACGATCCCTCTGATGGCAGTAAAAGTCCGTTAAAATGTCTGGCCAGCGTGGATTTTCCTGAACCGTTCATGCCGATAACAGCAACGAATTCTCCCTTATTTATTATCAGGTTTATATTATCGAGTGCCTTTTTTTTCTTATTATCTGCCTGTACATATTCATAAGCAAGATTTTTTACTTCAATTTTATCCATCTTTGTCTCCCGTCCGCCATAGTCATCATGATGCTTTTTAATTCTTGCTGCTGTATATACCAATTATTTTCTGCAATTTTATACTCTATTTTACAGCAATAACTGCTTCTGTGCCATAATCATCACCCATTATCTTTTTATATCTGCAAACGTATAACTGTAATTTATCACTAATGTCTTTGTGATAAGATCCTAATTTTTTGATAAAGTCTTCTCTCTATTGACATTTTTTTTGCCATATGCAACAATGTCGATGTAGAATTTATTATGTTGATTTATTAAAATCCATAAACTAATATAATAGATCTATTATTGTCTAAGGAACAGGTGTCAGCGACTTAATAGAGAATCCGGGAAAAATAAACCGGAGCTGTCCCGCAGCTGTGATGCGGAGTAACCTGCAGGGACCATTGAGGTATTAACCTTGAGAAGGTGCAGGACGCAATGAAGCAAAGCCAGAAGAACTGCCTGTTCATCAGTCACCATACCGTAAATTTATGTATGCGGTACACCTACGAGTGATAGGGAGGAGAATTTTCTATGATTAACAAGGGTAAAATCGTGATCATCGGTGCCAGTAATGTCGGTTCGGCAATACTGAATAAAATAACCGATTTTCAGTTGGCGTCCGAAATAGTCCTGCTGGACATAAACGCCGACAAAGCAAAAGGTGAGGCGCTCGACGCCAGCCACGCCACTTCGTGCATATACAGCACGAATATCAATGTGCATGCAGGCACCTATTCCGACTGCAGGGATGCCGGTATAATAATTATTACCGCAGGTCCCAGTATCAGACCCGGTGAAACACCCGATCGTTTAATATTGGCAAAAACCAACATCAAAATAATGAACAGCATTATGACCGAAATAACCAAATATACCAAGGATGCTATGATAATCGCGATAACGAATCCTCTCGATGTGGCAACGTACTATATTTCCACTCATTTTGATTACCCGCGCGAGAAAATAGTCGGCACCGGAACAATGCTGGAAACATTTCGTTTCAGACGCATTCTGGCGGATCATTACCACGTCGACCCCAAAAACATTCACGGTTATATTCTCGGAGAGCACGGCAATTCTGCTTTCACGGCATGGAGCACTGTTAATATAGCAGGTATGCCTCTTGAACATCTCGATGAGTGTTTCAATTTTTCTCAAAAGATAAACCGACAGGCAATTGAGGATGAAATCGTTCAGGTTGCCTATGATATAATAAATCTAAAAGGCTGGACCAATACCGGCATAGCCATGGTAGCCTGCCGCTTCATAAAGTCCATCCTATATGACGAACACACTATTTTGCCCATGTCAGCGGTTTTTGAGGGAGAGTACGGACTGCGTGACATTGCTCTGAGTATCCCTCGCATGCTTTGTGCGGAGGGGGTTGTAAAATCGTTTGAAGTAAAGCTGACCGAGACTGAACAAAATTTACTGTTCAGTTCTGCTGCCAGTGTAAAAAATGCTTTATCCTGCTGCAAAAACCTGTAAGCAGTTTATCATATTTTGCCATTTTGTACGCCTTATACTTTTGTATAAGGCGTTATTAATTTATAAAATAAAAAACTACTGTATCGAAAGCCTTTATTTATAAATACCTATATATCTATTATTTATATTTATAAGTAAAAGGCTCTCGGGAACAGCAATTTTTCTGTTATTTTTGCAATAAATCATTTTTAGATATAAAAGTGAAAAAATAACTATTGTTTATATCTTATCATAGTAGTATAATATCATCAATGAGCTATACACTAATTTAATCATATTATAAGATTTTATTCAATAAACCTTACATCAAATCACTTAGTCAAATTTGAAGGAGAGTTTTCAATATGAGCGATAATTTACTTGAAGTAAAAAATTATTCAGTTGCCTCTACAGACAACGTACCTATACTGCATTCATTGAATCTTACTATAAAAAAGGGAGAAACTCATGTTCTTATGGGCCCTAATGGTGCGGGGAAATCCACTTTCGGCTCGTCGCTTCTATCCAATCCGGCTTACAAGCTCACTGAAGGCAGTATTTTTTTTGAAAAAGAAAATATAACGGAACTATCTACCGATAAAAGAGCTAAGAAGGGCATTTTTCTGTCCTTTCAGGCGCCTGTCGAAATACCGGGAATTTCTCTTTATAGTTTTCTGCGGGCTGCTGTAAAGAATGCGGAAACTCCATTGACAGGAAAACTTTTCCGCAAAAAGCTCAACGAAATATTAAAAGTCTTAGACTTAAAACAGGAATATCTTGAACGCGATCTCAATGTCGGTTTTTCCGGCGGTGAGCGAAAAAAAGTAGAAATGCTTCAGCTTCTCATGCTTTCTCCCAAAATGGCTGTTTTAGATGAAACTGATTCCGGTCTTGATGTGGACGCTGTCAATATCATGCTCAAGGGTATCAATGAATTCCAGCAGACGGACGAAAAGGGAATGCTCATAATTTCACACAATATGCATATTTTAAATCGGCTCAAGATAGATAAAGTACATATTCTTGTAAAAGGCCGTATTGTAGCCGACGGCGGCAGTGAATTGATACAGGAAATAAATGAAAACGGCTTTATTCGTTTTGAAAATCAGGCGGGTGATGGAAATGTCTGATATTTCAACTAAGAATTCGTCAATAACTGATGTCAATCGCAGCTTATATGATTTTACAAAAGAAGAAAAAGACGTAGAAAAACTCGCCAGCGGCCTTACAGAAGAAATAGTCCGTCAAATAAGTGCAAAAAAGAATGAACCGGCATGGATGCTTGATCATCGTCTCAAGTCTCTGCAAATATATAATGAATTAAAAGTTCCCAATTGGGGCCCGGATATTTCCGGACTTGACATAAATAATATTGTTACCTACGTTCGTCCCAATACTAAAATGGCGGCAAAATGGGATGACGTTCCCGAAGATATTAAAGACACTTTTGAACGTCTTGGCATCCCCGATGCTGAACGTACATCACTCGCAGGCGTCGGCGCACAATATGATTCAGAGTTGGTTTATCATAACATTCAGGAATCAGTGGCTGAAAAGGGTGTAATCTACAGCGGTATTGAAGAAGCTTTAAGCGGTCCATATGCCGAAATGATAGAAAAACATTTTATGAAGCTGGTCCCTTCCACCGATCACAAATTTGCTGCTCTGCACGGAGCCGTCTGGTCTGGCGGTTCATTTGTCTATGTGCCTCCATATACGGACGTTGAGATTCCCCTGCAGTCTTACTTCCGTTTAAATTCCCCCGGAGCCGGGCAGTTTGAACATACTCTCATCATCGTCGATAAGGGTGCGCGCTTGCATTTTATCGAAGGCTGCTCTGCACCGAAATATAACGTCGCCAATCTTCACGCCGGCTGCGTTGAATTATTTGTCGGTGAAGAAGCTCATTTAAGGTACTCGACCATTGAAAATTGGTCCAAAAACATGTATAACTTAAATACTAAACGAGCAAAAGTAGAAAAAAACGGCGTTATGGAATGGGTATCCGGGTCCTTCGGTTCACATATTTCATATCTATATCCCATGACTATTTTAAATGGTGAATATGCAAAATCAGAATTTACCGGTATAACATTTGCAGGCGAAGGTCAAAATCTTGACACCGGTACAAAGATACTGCATAACGCACCTCATACTTCTTCTGTCATCAGTACAAAATCTCTTTCTAAATCCGGCGGTATCAGTACTTTCAGAAGCGCCGTCACCGTGACAGAAAAAGCTCATAAAAGCAAAACCAGCGTTTCCTGTCAATCGCTTATGCTAGATGACAAATCACGCTCTGACACCATTCCTTTAATGGACGTCCGCTGTAATGACGTCAATGTCGGTCATGAAGCTTCCATCGGCCGTATTGACGATGATGCGGTCTTCTATCTGATGAGCCGCGGGCTCAGCGAAGAAGAAGCAAAAACGCTCATCGTCAATGGCTTTGCCAATCCTATATCAAAAGAACTGCCCTTGGAATATGCTGTAGAAATGAATAATCTCATACGTCTTGAAATGGAAGGGAGCATAGGCTGATGTATACTGCACTTAACGCAAATAAACTTCCTGTTCTCACATGGAACCGTTTCAATGTAAACAGCAAAGAGCTTCATTTGTCAAACGAACCAGACTCCGCAGTCACTCCCAAGATTATTACAGACAATGATGCTATTAAAATAAATGATAATCGTACACTTGACGATATCGTTTTTTCCGGCAGTGACAAAAAAACTGAAGCATATATACTGAAAAATGCTTCAGTGACAAAATCTATAATTATTCCCAAAAACAGCACCTTGGCAACACCTCTCATTTTTGACCTGACACTGCAGCCGACTGATAAGCTTACAGGTATTTTTGACATAAGCCTTGAAGAGAACAGCTCCGCCAACATAATGATCTCGGTAAGCTCTCTTGCACAGAGTACCGCACAATATGCCGATCTTATCAGAGTACATGCAGCAAATGGTGCTTCACTGAAACTCACCTGTCTGCAGCTGCTGGGAAGCTCAGCTGTATCCTTCAATAACATTGTTTCCCGTCTTGAAAACGATGCCAAAATCAGCATACTGCAAATTCCTTTGGGCGCGGGAACTGCACTTGCCTCCGCAACAGCAGATCTGCGGGGATATCATTCATCCGCCTCAATACGATCTGACTATATCGGTCACCTTGAGCAGGATATTGATCTTAATTATGTGGTACGCCATTACGGCAAAAAAACTCTCTCTGACATAAAAATGACCGGATTGCTTTCGGATGCAAGCAGGAAAACAGCCCGTGGTACCATAGATTTTCACCGAGGCTGCAAGGGTTCATCCGGCAACGAAAGCGAAAATGTACTCCTTTTGAGTGAAAAAGCGAGAAACAAAAGCGTTCCTTTGATTTTATGCGATGAGGATGATGTAGCCGGTACGCATGGAGCCGCCATTGGCACATTGGATGAGGATCGTTTCTTTTACCTGAAATCGCGCGGTATTGATGAGAAAGCTGCCCGACAGCTGTTTCTTGATTCTGCTGTCTCCCGTTTGAAAAATCTATTACCAGAAATACTAGCGGCAAAAATCGATAACTATAGTAAGGAAGTGCTTTTTAATGAATCAGTATAAAAATTTTTTCCCCATTATGCGCCACTATAAAGATCTGGCATATCTTGATAATGCTGCTACCAGTCAAAAGCCGGATATGGTCATAGATGCCGTGGCTGATTATTACAAACAGGAAAATGCAAATCCGTTGCGCGGTCTGTATGAACTTTCCCAAAAAGCCACTGATGCTTACGAAAATGCCCGCAAAAAAATTGCTGAATTTATCGGCGCCGCAAAACAGCAGGAAATTATTTATACAAGAAACGCTTCCGAGTCACTCAATATAGTAGCTTATTCGCTTTCTGATCTTCTTTTGTCCAAAGATGATGAAATACTTATTTCCGTCATGGAACATCACAGCAATATGCTTCCATGGCAGCAGGCCGCAAAACGGCATCAGGCAAAACTGGTTTATCTGTATCCTGATAAAAATGGACTTATAACAATAGATGAATTAAAAAACAAACTTTCTGCAAAAACAAAAATACTGTCTCTGACACAACTTTCAAATGTGCTGGGGGCGGAACAAAATCTGAAAGAACTCATAAAAATAGCTCATGCCAATAAAACCATCGTTTCTGTTGATGGCGCACAGGCTATTCCTCACAATAAAATAGATGTTCAGGCTCTTGATTGCGATTTTTATTCTTTTTCCGGTCATAAAATGTATGCGCCTATGGGGATAGGCGTCCTCTATGGCAAAGAAAAATATCTTGAAGAAATGCCTCCGTTTCTTACCGGCGGTGAAATGATCGATTATGTAGATGAACAAAGTGCCACTTTCGCTGAACTGCCTTATAAATTTGAAGCCGGCACACAGAATGTCGGCGGAGCTGTGGGTTTATCGGCCGCAATTGATTTTATGGAGTCAATCGGTTATGATACTATTATCAAAAGAGAAACTGAGCTGGGTCGTTTTGCGGGAGAAGAACTTAGCAAGCTTCCATATGTTACGATATACGGTGATAATGACTTTTCCCAGCACCATGGAGTTATTGCTTTCAATATTGAAGGTATTCATCCTCATGATGTCGCTTCTCTTATGGATTCCGGCAACGTTGCCATACGCGGCGGACACCACTGTGCCCAACCGCTCATGCGCTATTTAAAATGCAATTTTTGCTGCAGAGCAAGTATCGCTTTTTATAATGATGAAGAAGACATCACCAAACTTATCAACAGAACAAAATACATAAGGAGTTATTTCAATGGCGCTCAATAATATTTACAATGAAATTCTTATGGAGCATAATACACATCCTGACCATAAGCATAAGCTGTCTGTAAGCAGTGATTGCAAAACAGCCATCAATCCGAACTGCGGCGATGAGGTTTTAGTAAAAAAAGGAATCAATCCCAGCTGCGGTGATGAAATAGTATTAGAACTCAATATTGAGGACGATATTATAAAAGATGCTGCTTTTAACGGACAAGGCTGTGCCATCTCACAAGCATCGACCGATATAATGGCCGACCTGATAATCGGCAAGAAAATCGATGAAGCCGTAGAATTAACTGATTTATTTATAAAGATGGTACGCGGCGAGGAAAAAGATGAAGAAAAGCTGGAACAATTGGACGAGGCAATGGCATTAAAGGATATTGCGCATATGCCCGCACGAGTAAAATGCGCAGTTTTGGCCTGGCACACATTAAACGAAATGCTCAAGGAAAAAAAGACTGCTGAATAATCCCCATCTGATAAGGAAAACTCTGATCATAAATGATCGGAGTTTTCTTATTTTCACAGCAGAATCATTTGCCGTATTATCTCTGCCCCAACCTCTTCAGTTGATGCGCTGCCGCCGAAATCAGCTGTCAGAACAGTCTTTTCTGTCAAAATTTTTTCCATGGCGAGGATAAGTTTATTACTCCATACCTTTTTGCCAAAAAATTCCAGCATCTGCGAAGCTGACCAAATTGCTGCCATAGGATTTGCCACTCCTCTACCTGCAATGTCAGGAGCGGACCCATGTATAGGCTCAAACATAGACGGATATTTTTTATCCGGATTAATATTAGCTCCGGCTGCCAGCCCCATTCCTCCTGCAATAGCGGCTCCCAGATCAGTTAATATATCACCAAACAAATTTGAAGTGACAACAACTTGAAAACGCGCCGGATCTTTTACAAAAAACATAGCTGCTGCATCTACCAAATATGTATACTGTCTGACATCAGGATATTCTTTTCCTACATCACGGAATATTTCATCCCAGAATACCATTGAATAGTTCAGAGCATTTCCCTTACTTATACTTGTTATTGTTTTCTTTTCACGTCTGGCCAATTCATATGCATAGCGAATTATTCGTTCTGTTCCTTTACGGGAAAATACACTGGTCTGTAAAACTACTTCCTGCTCTTTTCCCTTATAAAGCCAATCACCTGCACCCGCATATTCACCTTCCGAATTTTCTCTTACTACGACCATATTTACGTCTTCACGCCTTACTCCTTTTATGGGACAGGGAACTCCATTCAGCAGTTTAATCGGCCGCAGATTAACATATTGGTCAAAACCCTGCCGTATCTTGATCAGCAGATCACGCAGAGATATATGATCCGGCACATTTGGAGCACCCACTGCACCAAGATAGATAGTGTCAAATTTACTCAAACGTTCCAATCCGTCATCATCCATGACCTTTCCTGTTTTGCAAAAATATTCACATCCCCATGGAAAGTATTCAAATGAAAAAGCAAACCTGCCATCCAGTTCTGCCACCTTTTTTAAAACCTTTATGCCCTCAGCTATTACTTCCGTACCGATTCCATCGCCAGGTATAACTGCAACATTGTATTCTTCCACATTAAGCGCCATCCTTTCATTGTATTATCTTTAAAGTAAACTTTATTAATAAAAAAATCAATAGTTATTTTAAAATAATACAACATAGCTATATTGGGATAAAAAAATAAGAACCGCCAAAAGACAGTTCTTATAGATATCAAGTTTATCATTGACAGGCATCACCTGCAATAACAAGTTTTTATTTTACTAGTTCAAGAATAACCATCGGAGCGGCATCACCGCGGCGAGGACCAAGCTTAAGAACACGTGTATAGCCGCCTTGACGTTCACTATACGAAGGTGCTGTTTCATCAAACAATTTTTTGATTACCGCTTCATCAAGCAAATCTGCAGCTATCTGACGGCGAGCATGTAAATCACCACGTTTAGCCAAAGTAATCATTTTTTCAGCAAGGGCACTGATTTCTTTCGCTTTGGCTTCGGTTGTTTCTATACGTTCATATTTAAATAACGAAGTCAGCACACTGCGGAAAAGAGCACGACGGGCACTGCTGTCACGACCTAATTTTCTGTAAGCCAATTTCTTTCCTCCTATTCTTCATTATGTGAAAGTGAAAGACCAAGTTCTTTCAGCTTATTTCTCACTTCATCAAGTGATTTACGTCCTAAGTTTCTGACCTTCATCATATCGTCTTCGGATTTTTGGACAAGATCAGCTACTGTATTAATTTCTGCCCGTTTAAGACAATTGAAGGAACGAACCGATAAATCAAGATCTTCGATAGTCATTTCCATTACTTTGTTTGCATCATCTTCTTCATTTTCCAAAAAAGTGCTTTCTGATTCATTTTCTTCTTCTGAACAGCCTGCCATACTTTGGAAAAGTTTAAAATGTGCAATCAATATACTTGCAGATTTACTTATAGCTTCTTCTGGCCGCAGCGAACCGTTAGTCCATACTTCCAGAGTCAGCTTATCATAATCTGTGACATTTCCTACACGAGTATCCGCTACAGTATAATTCACTCTTTGAATAGGGGAAAAAATTGAATCTATAGGAATAACACCGATAGGCTGATCGGCTCTTTTATTCTTATCGGCCGGTACATAACCGCGTCCGCGTTCAACAGTCATTTCTATTTTGAGTGAACCGCTTTCGTCGACAGTTGCTATATGCAGATCGGGATTTAATATCTCAATGTCAGCGTCAGCTTTAATGTCAGCACCGGTTACTTCTTTTTCACCTGTGACATCTATACTGATCGTATGCGGTTCATCATTATGCATTTTGAGGCACAACGATTTGAGATTCAAAATGATATTAGTGACATCATCCCGCACACCAGGTATTGTAGAGAATTCATGAAGCACACCATCAATTTTTATTGATGTTATCGCAGCCCCCATCAAAGAAGACAAAAGTATGCGGCGCAGCGAATTACCGAGAGTAGTCCCATAACCACGTTCAAGTGGTTCACAAATGAACTTACCGTATTTTTGATCTTCACTTATTCCTACAATTTCTATTTTCGGCTTTTCGATTTCGATCATCTAAGGTTCCCCTCCTTTATTCTATGCACATAAAGTGCCACAATATGACCAATATGACATATTATCTGGAGTACAATTCGACGATAGCCTGTTCGTCTACTGGAACATCGATTTCATCGCGATTAGGAAATCTGCTGACAGTGCCGCCTAATTCACCAGCACTGAGCCAAGCCGGAACACTCAGTTTATTGCCTGATTCAGCAATAGCTTTGAACAATTCGCTTGAACGGCTGCCTTCTTTTACACCCACTATATCATTTGCTTTAACAAAAGCAGACGGAATATCAAGACGTTTGCCGTTGATTGTAATATGACCGTGTGTAACCATTTGTCTTGCTTGACGGCGTGTATTGGCAAGGCCCAAACGAAATACAACATTATCAAGGCGCCTTTCCAGTAAAATCAAAAGATTTTCACCGGTAACTCCCTGCATTTTTTTAGCTTTATCATAACAAAGGCGGAATTGTTTTTCCAATACGCCGTATATAAATTTTGCCTTTTGCTTTTCTTTGAGCTGCATACCGTATTCACTTACCTTGCGGCCTGTGCGGCGAGGCTGGCGCTTGGATTTTTTGCCAAGACCAACAACAGCAGTTTCTATGCCCAAAGAACGGCATTTTTTCAGAGACGGTACTCTATCAATTGCCATTTATCTATTTTTCCCTCCTATTATACTCTTCTGCGTTTTGGCGGACGGCATCCGTTATGCGGAATTGGGGTTACATCCTTGATCATATTCACTTCAAGACCTGTAGCCTGAAGAGAACGGATAGCTGCTTCACGGCCTGCTCCCGGTCCCTTTACATAAACTTCTACCTGTTTCAAACCATGTTCCATGGCTGCTTTTGCAGCTACTTCTGCTGCCATCTGCGCTGCAAACGGAGTGCTTTTGCGTGATCCTCTGAAGCCAAGACCGCCGGCACTTGCCCAGGAAAGAGCGTTGCCGTTTTTGTCAGTAATGGTAACTATTGTATTATTAAAAGTTGATCGAATATGGGCTATGCCATATTCAATATTTTTACGTTCCTTTTTTTTCGGACGAGATTTACTTGCTGGCAATTCTAACCCTCCTTATGCTTCTTTCTTCTTACCCATAATGGTCTTTTTAGGACCTTTTCTCGTACGCGCGTTATTTTTCGTATTCTGTCCGCGTACAGGGAGTCCGAAACGATGACGTCTGCCACGATAGCAGCCTATTTCAACTAAGCGTTTAATATTGAGTGATACTTCACGACGAAGGTCACCTTCTACAGTATAACTTTTTTCAAGCGTTTCACGAAGTTTGGCTACTTCATCTTCAGTCAGATCGCGAGAGCGAGTATCAGGACTGATTCCTGTGACTGCCAGAATATCACGTGCCGACTTCGGGCCGATACCAAAAATATATGTTAAAGCGACTTCCATTCGTTTATCGCGTGGTAAATCTACACCGGCAATACGTGCCATATATTAACACACCTCCTATTATCCTTGTTTTTGTTTATGCTTAGGGTTTTCGCAAATGACCATTACATGGCCCTTGCGTTTAATTATTTTACATTTTTCGCAAATGCGTTTCACTGATGGTCGTACTTTCATTGCATTTACTCCTTTCAGCAATATTCCTATAATCCCGGTAAGCCGTTTATTTAAATCTGTAGGTAATACGGCCTCTCGTAAGATCATACGGCGTAAGCTCAATCGTAACCTTATCGCCCGGCAATATGCGGATAAAATTCATACGAATCTTGCCGGATACGTGAGCTAAAACGACATGGCCGTTTTCCAGTTCTACCTGAAACATTGCGTTTGGTAATGCTTCAAGTACTCTACCTTCAACTTCAATTACATCTTGTTTAGACATGAACCTGCTCCCTTTCGAATAAAGGTTGGGCGAACTAATTTTTCAGGCAACCTTTTTTCTAAGGAACCATCCTTGCCCAACATTATTGCAATGAATTGTCTTAATAGTGTCTTCACAAAACTACTATCCGACATAAACTTTTCCATTATATCAGCCGCGCAGTACAGCCACAATGTCGCCATACACCTTATCCATCGACTGTCTGCCATCAATTTTCTTATATAGATCTGCATCTTTGTAATACTCGATAAGAGGCTTTGTTTGCTCATCATAAACCGACAGGCGGTTTTTCATAGTGATCTCACTGTCATCAGCACGCTGATAAAGCTCCCCACCGCAAAGATCGCAAATGCCTTCTTTAAGAGATTTTTTAAACTTTATATGATACGTTGCACCACATTTTCTACATATCCGGCGTCCCACGGCTCTTTCAACAAGGTCCTGTGCAGGCACGTCTATATTGAGAGCACCTGTGAGTTTCAAACCTAATTCATCGATTATCTTGTCAAGATTCTTCGCCTGCTCCACTGTCCTGGGAAATCCATCAAGAATAAATCCCTTTTTACAGTCCACCTGAGAAAGACGTTCTTTGACTATACCGATGGTGATATCATCAGGTACAAGCTTTCCCTGATCCATGCAGGCTTTTGCTTTTTTCCCAAGTTCAGTCTGATTTTTAACTGCCGCTCTAAACATATCACCCGTAGAAATATGCGGTATCTTAAATTCTTCAACTAATTTTGCCGCCTGCGTACCTTTACCGGCACCAGGAGGTCCCATTAACAGAATGTGCACAATAAAATTCCTCCTTATTTCATGAATCCTTCATAATGGCGCATGACCACCATGGATTCTATCTGCTTCATAGTATCAAGGGCTACCCCTACAACAATGAGCAGTGCCGTTCCGCCAAAATATACACCTTGAATATGTGTTGCATTAGCAATAAGCATCGGAAAAATAGCAATCAATGCTAAAAATACCGCACCAGCCAGCGTTATCCTTGTCATTATCCGATCAAGATAATCCGCTGTATCCTGTCCTGGTCTTATACCAGGAACAAATCCGCCATATTTCTTAAGATTATCAGCTAAATCAGGTATTTTTAGTGTAACAGCTGTATAAAAATAAGTAAAGAAAATTATCAGCAAGGTATATGTTATTGTATGCGTGAGTGTTCCCCATTGAAAATAAGAAGCAACGGTTTTCACCCATCCCACACTTACAAACTGTCCTATAGTTGCAGGAAACATCAGCAGAGACGAAGCAAAAATGATCGGAATAACTCCTGCCTGATTTACCTTAAGAGGTATATGAGACGAATGCCCGCCATAAGTTTTATTTCCAACGACCCGTTTAGTGTAAGATATAGGCACTCTGCGCTGTCCCTGTTGAATCGCTATAACGAAAACGACCATAGCCAATGCTATAAACAAAAACAAAAACAGATTGAAATAGTTTATTGTTCCTGCCTGCAAATACTGGTACATAGTGCCCAGAGAATGAGGCAGTGCCGCTACAATGCCGGCAAATATTATCAGAGAAATCCCATTTCCTATACCATTGGCTGTTATCTGTTCACCAACCCACATTAAAAAAACAGTTCCTGCTGTTAATGTGATAGCGATAATCAATATGGATGCAGGATTTGGATTTATTATAGCAGCCCGTAAGCCGATGGACATGCCAATAGCCTGTAAAAACGCAAGGACAACCGTTAAATAACGGGTGACCTTAGTCGTTTTTTTATGACCTTCCGCACCTTCTTTAGACCATTCTTCCAAGGTAGGAACTACTACAGCTAAAAGCTGCATTATGATGGAAGCGTTGATATAAGGAGTGATACTCATTGCAAATATGGAAAACTTACTTAAAGCACCACCGGAAAATAAATCCATCAATCCAAATAAATTACCACTATTAAAAAGATGTTCGAGTGCGTCGGGATTGACTCCCGGAACAGGAATATGCGTTCCCAAACGAAACACTGCAAACATTATTAAGGTGAAGATGATTTTTTGCCTTAATTCAGGAATTTTAAATATGTTCCCAAGGGCTGAAATCAACTTAGATCACCTCAATTTGCCCGCCTGCTGCCTTGATCTTTTCTTCGGCAGATTTGGTGAATCCCTGTGCTCTTACAGTAATTTTTTTCGTTATTTCACCGTTGCCGAGAATACGAATACCATCATGCACATTTTTCAATATTCCGGATTCCACTAAAGCAACTGCATCAACCACACTGCCGTCTTCAAAACGTTCCAGCATGCAAACATTGACTTGTGCATATTCTTTAGCGAAGATATTTTTAAAGCCGCGTTTCGGTAATCTGCGGTACAATGGCATCTGACCGCCTTCAAATCCGGGACGAACACCACCGCCGGAGCGAGAGTTCTGCCCTTTATGTCCGCGTCCAGAGGTTTTGCCTAATCCGGAGCCAAGACCGCGTCCGACACGGGTACGTGTTTTCTTAGATCCTGGAGCAGGAGCTAATTCATGTAAGTTCATAGTCACCTGGCACCTCCTTTTTCATTATGCATTTATTTCTTCTATTTTGATAAGATGTTCTATTTTATGAAGCATACCGCGGATAGCTGGATTATCATCTTTTTCTACCACGGAATTTATTTTTTTTAAGCCTAAAGCTTTAACTGTCGCGCGCTGATCCTGCGGATGACCGATAAGGCTGCGGGTAAGAGTAACTTTCAGTTTTGCCATTGAAACAACCTCCTTAACCCAAAAGTTCCTGAACAGTTTTGCCGCGCAGCTGCGCAACTGTTTCTGCTTTTTTAAGCTGATCCAAGCCGCAAATAGTAGCACGTACCATATTGTTAGGATTGGATGAACCGAGCGATTTTGTCAGGATATCGCCTATGCCGCACAGTTCCAATACCGCACGGGCAGGACCTCCGGCTATAACACCAGTACCTTTTGCTGCCGGTTTTAAAAGAACCTTGCCGGCGCCAAAAACACCTGTTATCTGATGCGGGATTGTCTTTTCTACTAATGATACTGTAATGATATTTTTCTTTGCATCTTCAATGCCTTTTCTGATTGCCTCTGGTACTTCGCTGGCTTTACCGAGTCCTGCACCAACATGACCGTTCTTATCACCGACGACAACCAAAGCACTGAAAGAAAAACGACGACCGCCTTTTACAACCTTGGCTACACGATTTATATAAACGACTTTTTCCTGTAATTCAAGCGCATTAGCATCTATTCTGGCCATCAATTAACCTCCTGTTCCATAAATTAGAATTTAAGTCCTGCTTCACGAGCTGCGTCAGCTAAAGCTGCTATACGACCATGATACACATATCCGCTGCGGTCAAACACAACTTCTGTGATTCCTTTAGCTACAGCAGATTTTGCAACTGCAGTGCCGACAGCTTTTGCTGCTTCGGCATTTCCGCCATAATTTTCAAAACCTTTATCTTTTGAACTTGCTGCTGCTATCGTAACACCATTCACATCATCAATAACCTGTGCATATATATTGCTGAGGCTGCGGAATACGTTCAAGCGAGGTCTTTCTGGCGTACCGGACACACGATTGCGTACACGTAAATGACGCTTTTGACGAGCCTTGTTCTTATCCTGCTTTTTAAACACGTCAATTGCTCCTTTCTCTTAAAAAAATCATTTGGCGCCCTTACCGCCGGCCTTGCCGACCTTACGGCGAATATGTTCATTTTCATATTTGATACCTTTGCCTTTATAAGGTTCGGGTTCTCTATAGCCGCGAATCTTGGCAGCAACTTCGCCAACAACTTCTTTATCGATTCCGGACACAATAATTCTATTAGGCGCCGGAGCAGTAAGTGTAATTCCTGTCGGTGGTTCAACCACAACAGGATGAGAAAATCCCAAAGAAAGATTGAGATTTTTCCCTTGTTGTGCAGCTCTGTAGCCTACACCATTGATTTCAAGATTTTTAGTGAATCCTTCAGTCACGCCCACAACCATGTTATTAACAAGACTGCGCGTAAGACCATGTAATGCTCTATGATTTTTATCGTCTGAAGGACGTTGTACAGTGACAACATTCCCTTCGACTATTACTTTTATATCTTTATGGCACGTACGAGACAATTCACCCTTTGGGCCTTTTACAATTACATGATTGTTATCATCAACCGTCACTGTAACCCCGCCTGGGATCTCGATAGGTGCTCTACCTATTCTTGACATTTGTACACCTCCCAGTTCCAAAAATTACCAAACGTAAGCTAATACTTCGCCGCCAACTCCTGTGCTGCGGGCTTTCTTATCACTCATAATACCCTTTGATGTAGATATTATTGCGATACCAAGTCCACCCAAAACGCGTGGCAGCTGATCTTTTTTAACATAAGCGCGAAGGCCGGGACGAGAAACACGTTTCAAACCGGTTATTACCTGTTCACTGTCAGGACCGTATTTCAATTTAATTGTAAGAACACCCTGCTTATTATCCTGCGTGAAGGTGTAATCTTTTATAAAACCTTCTTCTTTCAAAACATCAGCAATAGCTTTTTTGATATTAGAACCAGGGATTTCAACTTTTTCATGTAAAACAGAGTTTGCATTGCGCAAACGTGTAAGCATATCTGCAATCGGATCAGTCATTCCCATAAAATCGATATCCTCCTTTCTTTCTAACTTTACCAGCTGGCTTTCGTTACACCAGGAATTGCGCCTTTATAGCTTTGTTCTCTAAAGCAAATACGGCACATGTCAAATTTACGCATATAACCGTGCGGACGGCCACAAATTTTACATCTATTATATTGACGAACTTTATATTTTGGTTCTTTGCTCCACTTTTCAATCAGTGCCTTTTTGGCCATTAAAAATTTACCTCCCCTTTTATGCGCTGAACGGCATTCCCAAAAGGCGGAGAAGTTCCTTGGCCTCTTCGTCGGTTTTCGCCGTTGTTACAACAATAATATTCATACCACGAACTTTATCAATCTTATCATATTCAATTTCCGGAAAAATCAATTGTTCTTTGAGTCCCACGGAATAATTGCCACGACCATCAAAAGCCTTTCCACTGACACCGCGAAAATCACGTACACGCGGCAAGGCAATACTAACAAATTTATCTAAGAATTCATACATGCGGACACCGCGCAAGGTAACCTTACAGCCAATAGGCATGCCGACACGTAATTTCCATGCAGCCAAAGATTTCTTGGCTCTGGTAAGAATAGGTTTCTGCCCTGCAATGATAGTTAAATCTTCAACAGCAGAATCAAGTGCTTTGGAATTGCTGACAGCTTCACCGACACCCATGTTGATAACGATCTTTTCAACTTTCGGCAGCTGCATAACATTTTTATAGCCAAATTTTTCGGTCAAAGCCGGAATAACTTCTTTTACATACTTTTCCTGCAATCTATCCATCAATAATTCCTCCTTCCCTTATTATTTTGTCTGGTCTAAAAGTTCGCCGCATTTTTTGCATACACGAACCATTTTCCCATCGACTAATTTTTTAGCTACACGGGTCGGTTTGGAACATGCTGAACATACGATCATGACTTTGGATGCATGCATAGGTGCTTCCTTAGGAATAATACCGCCTTTAGGAACGTTCTGATTAGGTTTCGTATGACGTTTTACTTTGTTTATTCCTTCAACCACGACTTTATCTTTTTTCGGTAGAGCTTGCAGAACTTTGCCCTGTTTACCTTTGTCTTTACCGGATAATACTAAGACTGTATCATCCTTTTTTACTTTTAACTTATATTGCGACAATCTTGCACCTCCTCACCATTAAAGTACTTCTGGAGCCAACGAGATGATTTTCATGAAATCTTTGTCACGTAATTCTCTGGCTACTGGTCCAAAAATACGAGTTCCTCTAGGGGTTTTATCTTCTTTTATAACTACAGCTGCATTTTCATCAAAACGGATGTAAGACCCATCTTTTCTTCTAAGTCCTTTTTTAGAACGAACAACTACAGCTTTAATGACATCTCCTTTTTTAACCATACCACCAGGAGATGCGGATTTTACTGCGGCGACAATTACATCGCCGATGTTGGCATATTTGCGATAGGAACCGCCTAAAACACGGATGCACATTATTTCCTTTGCCCCAGTGTTATCGCCAACATTAAGCATTGTCTGTTGTTGGATCAATTGGTTTACCTCCTTTATTAAAATCCTTCGGCTTTAATAAAATTATTTTGCTCGTTCAAGAATTTTAACGACTCTCCAGCGTTTATCCTTGGATAACGGGCGTGTTTCCATGAGAGAAACGGTATCGCCGATATGAGCATCACTATTTTCATCATGAGCTTTAAATTTAACCGTTTTTTTGATAGATTTCTTATAGAGAGAGTGCTGTTCAAGATCCTCAACAGCTACTACAACGGTTTTATCCATTTTATCGCTTACGACTTTACCGATTTTAGTCTTGCGTTCATTTCTTTCACTCATAAAAGAGCCTCCTTCCTTATGCATATCGTTCATCATCAAGCATTAGCCTTTAATTCCTGCTCACGCTGAATTGTTTTAATACGGGCAATGTTTTTTTTGATATCTTTAATACGCATAGGATTTTCAAGCTGACCTGTGGCAAGCTGGAATCTTAAATTAAAAAGCTCTTCTTTAAGCGAAGCAAGTTTTTGGTTAAGTTCACCGTCACTCATATCACGTATATCTTTAACCTTCATTTACTTCACCGCCCTCTTGCTGTTCTTCACGTTTTATAAACTTTGTCTTAATAGGTAACTTATGTCCTGCAAGACGCATAGCTTCTTTTGCAGTTTCTTCAGTTACCCCGCCCATTTCAAACATGATGCGGCCAGGTTTTACCACTGCTACCCAGTATTCTGGCGATCCCTTACCACTACCCATACGAGTTTCGGCAGGTTTTGCAGTTACCGGTTTATCAGGAAAAATCTTGATCCAGACTTGTCCGCCACGTTTAATATAACGTGTCATAGCAATACGGGCTGCTTCAATCTGGCGGTTGGTAATCCATGCGGATTCAAGTGCCTGAAGACCATATTCACCATGTGATACTTTATTGCCGCGATGAGCTTTTCCTCTCATGTTACCGCGGAATTGTTTACGGAATTTTGTTCTCTTAGGTATTAACATTAAGCTTCGCTCCCTTCAGCTGCGACCTGAACAGGCTGCTTTTTTTCTGGAAGGATTTCGCCTTTAAATATCCATACTTTTACGCCGATACGACCGTATGTCGTATGTGCTTCAGCTGTCCCATAATCAATATCAGCTCTTAATGTATGAAGTGGAATACTGCCTTCACGATGAGATTCACTTCTAGCTATTTCAGCGCCGCCGAGACGTCCGCCTACAGTAACTTTTATGCCCTTTGCCCCCATACGAATGGTACGACCCACGGACTGTTTCATAGCACGACGGAATGCAATACGGCGTTCAAGCTGTGATGCAATATTTTCTGCCACAAGTGTCGCATCCATATCCGGCTGCTTAATTTCAGCAATATTTATATCTACATGCTTTGTGGTTAACTTTTTCAAACTGTTTTTGATCTGTTCGATTCCAGAACCGCCGCGACCAATTACCATACCGGGTTTTGCAGTATGAATTGTGAGCTTAAGGCGATTTTTAGAACGTTCAGTTTCAATTTTTGACACGCCGCTTTGTTTGAGACTGTTTTTGAGATATTCGCGAATCTTTATATCTTCATATAAATTTGCTGCGTAGTCTTTGTCGGCATACCATTTGGCATCCCATGTCTTAACGATGCCAATGCGCATCCCATGCGGATTAACTTTCTGACCCAAATCTATTGCCTCCTTTTATTTTTCTTTTACTACAACCGTAACATGCGACGTACGCTTCAAAATTTTGAATGCCTGCCCACGAGAGCGCGGATGAATGCGTTTGAGAGTAGGTCCCTGATCAACATATGCCTCAGCTACATAAAGAGCATCGACGTTCATATCAAAATTATTTTCAGCATTTGCCACAGCTGATTTCAATACTTTATTTACTACATCAGCGCCTGCCTTAGGCGTAAATTTCAAAACTGCAAAAGCTTCCGTCACGTTTTTGCCGCGAATCAGATCTATAACTACGCGAGCCTTGCGCGGAGCAATGCGAATATATTTTGCTGTTGCCTTAGCTTCCACCAAAGTTCCTCCTTTCGGCAATTATTTTAAAGCGGTTTTGCGTTCTTCGCCGGAATGACCTTTGAAAGTACGTGTAGGTGCAAATTCGCCCAGCTTATGTCCGACCATATCTTCAGTTATATATACAGGCACATGTTTGCGGCCGTCATGTACAGCAATTGTATGACCCACAAATGCAGGCAGAATGGTCGAGCTTCTTGACCATGTCTTTATAACTTTTTTTTCGTTGGCTGCATTCATCGCATCAATTTTTTTCACAACGCTCTGATGGACATAAGGTCCTTTTTTAATCGATCTTGACAAGATACATCCTCCTTTCAGCCAGCTGCGCAGCAATATATTTACTGCTGCAATTTATTATTTTTCGCGCTTACTTACGCGACGTTTAACAATAAATTTATCTGACGGTTTTTTACGGCGTGTCTTAGCGCCCATTGCGCATTTACCCCACTTGGTAACAGGATGCTTGCGTCCGACAGGACTTCTGCCTTCCCCGCCGCCATGTGGATGATCATTCGGGTTCATAGCTACACCACGGTTAGCCGGACGAATACCAAGCCAGCGTGAACGACCTGCCTTACCGATGGAGATATTTTCATGTTCAAGATTGCCTATCTGACCAATAGTCGCACGGCAATTAACGTGTACCTTGCGGATTTCACCCGAAGGCATGCGCAAAAGTGCATAACTGCCTTCTTTTGCCATAAGTTGAGCTGCGGTTCCTGCTGAACGAACAAGCTGTCCGCCTTTACCAATTTTTAATTCAATGTTATGGATCATTAAACCGACAGGAATATTAACTATAGGAAGTGCATTCCCGGGTTTAATATCTGCATCAGGACCAGATACAACTGTATCGCCGACCTTTAATCCATTTGGTGCCAGAATATACCGTTTTTCACCATCAGCATAATTGAGCAACGCAATGCGTGCACTGCGGTTAGGATCATATTCAATAGTTGCCACCCGAGCCGGAACTGTGTCCTTATTGCGTTTGAAATCAATTATACGATAAAGACGTTTGTGTCCGCCGCCCTGATGTCTTACAGTCAACCGGCCATGCATGTTACGACCGCCTGTCTTTTTTAATTCTTCTACCAAAGATTTTTCAGGTTTATCTGTTGTTATTTCCTCAAAAGAAGATACTGTCATAAATCTTCGTCCCGGGGAATATGGTTTGAATTTTTTTATTGCCACTTCATTTACCTCCTTTTCCTCAAGTTACGCTTCGAAGAATTCAATAGTTTCTCCGGCAGCGAGCTTAACGATAGCTTTTTTATAATCGGAACGCTTGCCGATATTACGGCCCATGCGTTTCATTTTGCCGGTAACATTTATAGTATTTACATCCGCTACTTTTACTTTGAAAATTTCTTCTACCGCTTTACCGATTTCAATTTTATTAGCTCTCTTGTCAACTTTAAACACATATTTTCCCTGAGCCATTAAATCTGTGGATCTTTCAGTCACAAGCGGTTTAATAAGAATATCTCTTGCTTCCATTATGCCAATACCTCCTCAATACGGGTAACAGCATCTTTCGTTATGAAAAGCTTATTATGATTCAAGATATCATAAACATTCAATCCATTAGAATTTATTGCCTTTACACCCGGGATATTACGGGAAGATTTTTCCACATTTTCAGCAAAATCAGCAGTTATGAAAAGTGCCTTATTATCTACGCTGAAATCATTGAGCAATTTTACAACATCTTTTGTTTTAGGTACGGCAAAGTCAAGATTTTCCAGCACGACGAAATCGTTGCTGTTAACTTTATCTGTAAGTGCGCATTTAATTGCTAAACGGCGCTGTTTACGCGGCATAGAAAATGCATAGGAACGGGGATGCGGTCCAAAAATAGTACCACCGCCGACCCAAATAGGAGAGCGTGTACTGCCGCTTCTTGCACGTCCCGTACCTTTTTGACGCCAAGGCTTGCGACCGCCGCCGCGTACAAAACCTCTTGTTTTAGTAGCGTGTGTTCCCAAACGCTGTGATGCAAGCTGCATAACAACAGCTTGATGTACCAGTCCTTCATTTATTTCAACACCGAATACATTTTCAGCAAGCTGAACGTCACCGACCTTTTGTCCGGTCATATTAAATACTTCTACTGTAGGCATATTACCTCTTTATCCTCCTTCCGATTATTTTTTATTTGGTTTAACAGTTTCTTTTATCATTACAAAGCTGTTTGTTGCGCCAGGGATAGCACCCTTTACGAGTAAAAGATTACGATCCTTATCAACACGCACAACACTTAAACGTTGAATGGTAACTTGATCTGCCCCCATGCGTCCCGGCAATTTCTTGCCTTTCAAAACTCTTCCGCCATGACCACTGATCATAGCGCCTGTCGAACCCGGTTCACGATGAGATTTAGACCCATGTTTCATCGGACCACAAGCAAAGTTATGACGCTTGATGCCGCCGGCAAAACCTTTACCCTTAGATGTACCAATAACATCCACCAGATCGCCTTCAGCAAATATATCAACACCGATTGCATCACCGACATTATATTCCGACGCATCAGCCAGTCGTATCTCACGAATAACTTTCACTGGAACCGTTCCAGCTTTTGAAAAATGACCGCGCATAGGTTTAGTTACTTTTTTTTCTTTTATTTCACCAAAACCGATTTGCACTGCATTGTAACCGTCATTTTCTACTGTTCTATTTTGAAGCACGACGTTTTTACCGGATTCAACCACTGTAACGGGTATTACTCCGCCTTCTTCGGTAAAAATCTGAGTCATGCCGAGTTTTTTACCTAAAATTGCTTTTGCCAATTTTGCCACCTCCTATTACAATTTAATTTCGATATCCACGCCAGCCGGTAAATCCAAACGCATTAAAGCATCAACTGTCTTAGATGTAGGTTCTAAAATATCAATAAGACGTTTATGTGTTCTCATTTCAAACTGTTCACGAGAATCTTTATTTACATGTGGAGATCTCAAAATTGTATAGATATTTTTTTCGGTAGGCAAGGGAATCGGACCGGAAACCATAGCACCGGTTCTTTTAGCTGTTTCAACTATTTTAACAGCACTCTGATCAAGTGCTTTGTGATCATAAGCCTTCAAACGAATACGTATTTTCTGTTGTTTAGACAAAATAATTCCTCCTTATCGCCCGGATTCTCTGATCCAGACATTTCTCTGTGTTAGTTACCTCGTCCAACAAAACGAGCAATCTAACACATCATCGCATTGGACAAAAAAAAGCCTTATATAAGGGCGGCGTTTCGCCGCCCTTATATAAATTTTATATTTTCTAAAATTACTTATCAATTTCAATTACACGGCCGGCACCAACTGTATGGCCGCCTTCACGAATAGCAAAACGCAAACCTTTTTCGATAGCGATCGGGGTTATAAGTTCAATATCCATTTCGATATTATCGCCAGGCATTACCATTTCTGTTCCTTCAGGTAATTTGACAACACCGGTAACATCAGTTGTACGGAAGTAAAACTGAGGACGGTAGTTTGAGAAGAACGGAGTATGCCTGCCGCCTTCATCTTTAGTCAATACATATACCTGAGCTTTGAATTTAGTATGCGGATGAATTGAACCAGGTTTAGCAAGAACCTGACCACGTTCGATCTCAGTACGATCAACACCGCGCAGAAGCGCACCGATGTTATCACCGGCAACAGCATTGTCCATGCTCTTGCGGAACATTTCTATACCGGTTACAGTTGTCGATTTTCTTTCATCAGAAAGACCAATAATTTCAATTACATCATTAAGTTTGATTTCACCACGTTCAACACGACCAGTAGCAACTGTGCCACGGCCTGTAATGGTGAATACATCTTCGACAGGCATCAGGAAAGGTTTATCGGTATCACGAACAGGTGTAGGGATATAATCATCTACAGCATCCATGAGTTCGAAAATCTTTTTTTCTGCTTCGGGATCGCCTTCGAGTGCTTTCAATGCAGAACCGGTAATAACAGGAATGTCATCGCCAGGAAAATCGTATGAAGAAAGGAGTTCACGAACTTCCATTTCAACGAGTTCCAAAAGCTCAGGATCATCAACCTGATCTGATTTATTAAGAAATACGACCATTGCAGGAACACCAACCTGACGAGCAAGCAGGATATGTTCACGAGTCTGAGGCATAGGGCCGTCAGCCGCGCTTACAACTAAAATAGCACCATCCATCTGTGCTGCACCAGTGATCATGTTTTTTACATAATCAGCATGGCCCGGGCAGTCAACATGTGCATAATGTCTTTTTTCAGTTTCATATTCAACATGTGCAGTATTAATTGTAATACCGCGTTCACGTTCTTCCGGAGCTTTGTCAATCATGCTGTAATCTTCAAATTGAGCAAGCCCTTTTGTAGAGAGAACCTTTGTGATAGCAGCTGTAAGAGTTGTTTTACCATGGTCAACATGACCGATAGTACCAATATTAACATGTGGTTTAGTTCTTTCAAACTTTTGTTTAGCCATTGTGAGTAATTCCTCCCTTATTCACCTTTGTTTTTTGAAACAACTGTATCTGATATATTTCTAGGAACTTCTTCATAATGAGATACTTCCATTGAATAGTTCCCACGACCCTGTGTTCTTGAGCGCAAATCCGTAGCATAACCAAACATTTCAGAAAGAGGCACCATACCGTTAATGACTTGTACGCCATTACGAGGTTCCATCCCTTCAATACGTCCGCGGCGAGAATTCAAATCGCCGATTACGTCACCCATATAATCTTCAGGGACGGTAACTTCGACTTTTACATATGGTTCTAAAAGCACTGGATCAGCCTTTTGGGCACCGCTCTTGAATGCCATGGAGCCGGCAATCTTAAATGCCATTTCCGATGAATCGACTTCATGATAAGAACCGTCATACACAACGGCTTTGATATCAACCATAGGATAACCGGCTACTACACCGTTTCCCATAGCTTCTTTCACGCCATTTTCAATTGGGTTGATATATTCTTTAGGAATAGATCCTCCCACAATTTTGCTTTCAAAAGAGAATCCAGCACCCGGTTCCTGAGGTATAAGTTCAAGCCAGCAATGACCATATTGACCTTTACCACCTGACTGACGGATAAACTTGCCTTCAGCTTTGACGTTTTTCTTTATAGTTTCGCGATAAGCAACCTGTGGCTTACCGACAGTACATTCTACTTTAAATTCACGAAGCATACGGTCTACAATTATTTCCAAATGAAGTTCACCCATTCCGGAAATAATCGTTTGTCCTGTTTCCTGATCAGTTGCCACACGGAAAGTAGGATCTTCTTCAGCCAATTTTTGAAGAGCTATACCCATCTTTTCCTGATCAGCCTTTGTTTTAGGTTCTACAGCGACTGAAATAACAGGATCCGGGAATTCCATAGATTCAAGAACAATCGGCTTCTTTTCATCGCAGAGTGTATCGCCCGTTGTCGTGTCTTTAAGGCCAACTGCAGCAGCAATATCTCCACTGTATACGACATCAAGTTCCTTGCGATGATTCGCATGCATCTGTAAAATACGTCCAATACGTTCTTTTTTATCTTTTGTCGAATTATACACATAGGATCCCGCAGACAGCGTACCAGAGTACACACGGAAAAATGCGAGTTTACCGACAAACGGATCAGCCATGATTTTGAATGCAAGTGCTGAGAAGGGTTCATCATCACTTGCTTCACGTACGCCTTCTTCTCCAGTATCAGGATCTGTTCCCTTTATAGCTGGGATATCCATAGGTGCAGGCATGAAAGCGATAACAGCATCAAGCATTGGTTGAATGCCTTTATTTTTGTAAGAAGAACCGCAAACTACCGGACAGATTTTACATTCAACGGTAGCCTTTCTGATTGCTCTTTTGATTTCATCTTCGGTAAGGTCTTCACCTTCAAGATACTTCATCATCAGCTCATCATCAGTTTCAGCTATAACATCAAGCATTTTCTGACGGTACTCTTCAGCCTTTTCCTTAACTTCATCAGGTATAGGACCGAATGTTTCCAGTCTGCCTTCTTTATCTTCATAAAGAATGGCTTCCATCTTTATAAGATCGACCATACCGCGAAAGTCCTCTTCTGCTCCGATAGGAATCTGGATAGGAACAGGATTGGCATGCAGACGATCAACCATCATCTGAATAACATTGTAAAAATCAGCACCAACGATATCCATTTTATTGACATAAACCATACGAGGTACATTGTAGCGTTCTGCCTGGCGCCAAACAGTTTCAGACTGCGGTTCAACACCGCTCTTTCCTGAAAGAACTGTTACTGCACCATCAAGCACCTTTAATGAACGTTCAACTTCCACTGTAAAGTCCACGTGACCGGGTGTATCTATAATGTTGATACGATGATCCTTCCAATGGCAGGTAGTAGCAGCTGAGGTAATTGTTATGCCTCTTTCCTGTTCCTGAGCCATCCAGTCCATGGTAGCTGCGCCATCATGAACTTCCCCAATCTTATGAACAATACCGGTGTAAAAAAGTATACGCTCGGTCGTAGTGGTTTTTCCGGCATCAATATGGGCAATAATACCGATGTTGCGAGTTTTTTCAAGTGAAAACTCTCTGGCCACTTACATCGCTCCTTGTTCTATAAATTACCAACGATAATGAGCGAATGCTTTATTAGCTTCCGCCATTTTATGAGTATCTTCTTTTTTCTTGATAGCAGCACCAGTATTGTTAGCTGCATCCATGAGTTCTCCCGACAATCTTTCATTCATTGTCGTTTCGCCACGCAAACGAGCATAATTTACCAGCCAGCGAATTCCAAGCGTCATACGACGATCTGGGCGAACTTCAATAGGTACCTGATAGTTAGCACCGCCGACACGGCGTGCACGAACTTCAAGAACCGGCATTACATTATTCAATGCTGTTTCAAAAACTTCTAACGGATCTTTTCCCGTTTTATCTTTAATGCGATCAAATGCGTCATATACTACTTGTTCTGCGACACTTTTCTTTCCTGAAAGCATTATCTTATTGATGAATTTTGTCACCTTTTTGGATTTATAAACTGGATCCGGCAACACATCACGCTTAGGTACAGGACCTTTTCTCGGCATCTATGTCCCTCCTTATCATTAAACATTTTAAAAATTATTTTTTCTTACCGCGCTTCGCGCCATATTTGCTTCTTCCCTGTGCGCGATCTTGAACCCCTGCGGTATCAAGTGAACCACGTATAATGTGATAACGAACACCCGGTAAATCTTTTACACGGCCGCCGCGTATCAAAACAACACTATGTTCCTGAAGATTGTGCCCAATTCCAGGGATATAAGCCGTAACTTCAATACTATTGGTTAAACGGACACGGGCAACTTTACGCAATGCGGAGTTAGGCTTTTTCGGGGTAGTAGTATAAACCCTGGTGCAAACGCCACGTTTCTGCGGGCAGTTTTTAAGTGCCGGAGCCGTAGATTTTTCCTGCATGCTCTGTCTGCTTTTTCTGATCAGCTGATTAATTGTAGGCATACATGCACCTCCTTCCTAAAAGATAAAACCCTTAATGGGCATATCGGCAATTACTTGTTTATTATAGCTGCTGCTGCAGCGCCGACTTCAATTGAGCAGGCCTTGCCAAGTTCTGCCATCGTAGCTCCCGTCACCACTTCAATTCTTTTTGTTTCACATAAAGTCCTAAGTGGTTTAAGGATTCTGTCATCTGCGTCAATAGCTAAAAAAACATACTGTGCCAAACCGTTATTGACAGCCTTTGTTACTTGTTTTATTCCAATAACTCGTTTTGCATTTTTCAGTTCTTCCAGCATTAATATCACTCCTGTAACATTACCGCAGTCTTAGACACTCATATATATTACCATGCTCAAAAACCTATGTCAACACTTTGTTTATAAGTATTTTTTACTACACGCCTCCTGGTGTGTCATTTATATTTTTCGAACAACAAAAAAATTGCTTTTCAGATAAAAAACTGCCGCAAATATATTGAGTTTCCCATAAGTTCAGATCGAAAATCTAGCTTATAGGGACACTGTATATCTGCGGCAGTTTTTTTATAGCACTTTCGAAAGAAACAGCCTTGTTCTCTCTTCCTTCGGTGTTTCAAAGACAACCCGGGGCTCGCCCTGTTCTATTATTTTACCGTCATCAACAAACAGCAGCCTTGTGCCTACTTCTCTGGCAAATCCCATCTCATGAGTGACGATAACCATCGTCATCCCTTCTTTTGCCAAATTCCGCATAACATCCAAAACTTCTCCGACCATTTCCGGATCGAGCGCTGATGTAGGTTCGTCAAACAGCATAACCTTAGGACGCATAGCCAGCGCTCTGGCTATTGCAACACGTTGCTGCTGCCCGCCAGACAGCTGTGTCGGATAAGCATCGGCTTTATTTTCCAGTCCTACTCTCTCCAGAAGTACCAGCGCATCCTGCTCTGCAGTTTTTCTGTCAATATTCCTCACCTTCATAGGGGCAAGCAGAATATTTTGCAAAACCGTCATATGTGGAAATAAATTAAACCGCTGAAAAACCATGCCAATTTCAGATCTAACTTTATTGATGTCAGCCTTTTGCAGATCCGTTCCATTAATCAATATCTGCCCTTGAGTAGGTACTTCCAAATAGTTCATGCACCGCAGCAGAGTGCTCTTTCCTGAGCCTGACGGTCCTATTATCACTACCACTTGACTTTTCTCTATACTGAGATCTATTCCTTTTAAAACCTCGGCAGATCCAAATGATTTGCGCAGATTCTTAACGTCTATCATATTTTGTATCAAACCTCCGCTCCAGATAAGCTACCAAGCGAGATATAGTAACTGTCATTATAAGGTACAGAAAGGCTACGCTAAGCCATATCTCCAAAGAACCATATGTTCTGGCTATTATAAGCTGCCCGCGGCGGGTAAGTTCTTCAAAGCCTATGACAGAAACAAGCGACGAATCCTTCAGCAAAGCAATAAACTCATTGCCCAGCGGTGGAATAACACTTTTGAAAGCCTGCGGTATGATGATATAACGCATAGTTTGCGGCCAGGTCAATCCAAGCGATCTGCCCGCTTCCATTTGTCCTTCATCAACTGCCTGTATCCCTGCGCGAAATATTTCTGCTACATAAGCACCGCTGTTTATGCTGCAGGCAGTGATTGCCGCTATCAGCGGGTCGATTTTTATACCAAGGACAATAGGCATAGCAAAATAAATTATAAAGATCTGTACTAGCAGAGGTGTTCCGCGGATAAAATCAACATAAACGGCCGCGAACAATTTTACAGCCCTTATGTTCACAATGCGTGCTATACCAACAAACAACCCTATAAAAATGCCTATTGTCACACTGATCAGCGTTATCTTTATAGTAATCAGCGCGCCAGCCAATAAAAGCGGGAACGATTTAATAACTAAATCCAAATTAAAACTCATCTGGTCAACATCCTATACATTTTTTCAGCACTGCCGATTATTTGTTATCTGTCGGTTCAGTACCGAACCATTTTTTATAAATTTTATTATATTCGCCGTTTTCTTTGAGCTTTTTAAGAGCAGCATTGAGCTCTCCCACAAGTTTAGTATTATCTTTTTTAACTGCTATTCCATAGCTTTCAGAAGTAAGTTTTTCGCCAACACGTTTTACCGTATTATCGCTGTTTTTCACCATATAATAATCATTGACAGGCTTGTCATTAACCACTGCATCGACATTACCAGCTTTCAGCTCAAGAAAGGTATCCGCTGAACTGTTCATTTCCTTCACCTGTGCGTCAGGAATTTTTTTTGCTTCTTCAGCCCCAGTAGTACCTATCTGTACAGCAATCTTCTTTCCTTTAAGATCCGCAAAAGAATTGATATCATTATTATCGGCCTTTACTGCTATCGTCAACCCTGAATCATAATAAGGATCAGAGAATCCCACTTGCTGTTTGCGTTCATCAGTTATCGACATCCCTGAAATGGCAATATCTATGTTGCCGCTTTGAAGCGCTGGTATCAGTCCATCAAAAGCGATATTGTTTATTTCTACATCAGTGCCCATTTCTTTGCCTATGGCTCTTATGAGATCCATATCGAATCCCTGATATTCATTGCTGTCTGCGCCTTGAAATTCAAAAGGAGCAAAATCAGCACTGGAACCTATTTTTAATGTTTTCGCAGTGCTGGAGCTAGAAGAAGAGTCCCTGTCTGCTGCATTATCACCACAGCCAGCGGTGAGCATTGCCACGCTCATCAAAGCCGTCATGCATAAGAATAATATTTTTTTCATATTGAATCCCCCATACTTTAATTTACAGTCTTACTTGCGGCGTTATTGCTTCACTACGTAAAAAGGAGCACGGCTCATTCCCATGCTCCTTTGCCGACTATCCATACACGTAACCGTTCATTATTGCCACACAGTCTTATTTACGAAAAGTATTAAAGCAATCACGGCAGTATACCGGGCGATCAGATTTTGGCTCAAACGGAACTTGTGTCTCCTTGCCGCATTTCGCACAAACCACTTCATACATTTTACGCGGCGCCGACTGTCCGTCGCGGCTGTGTTTTTTTGAGTCGCGGCAATCATGGCAACGCCCCGGTTCGTTTGCAAAGCCTTTTTCCGCATAAAATTCCTGTTCCCCTGCGGTAAAAGTAAATTCTTTGCCGCAGTCTTTGCATACCAAAGTCTTGTCTTGATAATCCATCTGTAAAATCTCCTTACATTTCAAGCCCGTTCGTTCTCCATCGCCGTAATGTCTAGCTGTGCAAAATAGAACAAAATAAGCTTATATAAATTTACGGCAAAGCCGTATAATCAAACACTAAGGTCCACATTAACACCAAGGTTTGGATCCGAGCCGGCAGACATTTCAGTAATCATTTCAGCAGATGAATTCATATCATCAAAAACCTTGCCAAGAACTGCCACTCCCACACTGTCCTGTGTCCGTTCCTGACTTATGCCAACTGACATTGCAGCAATACTCATAATAGCATCCATAATGAACATATCCTTTCGGCATAGATATCGCAAATCTGTCTTTATTATAAAGGAAGGTCAGGTAATTTGCAATAAAATTTCATTTTATGACAGTAAATTCGCAATAATAGAAATTATTTTTTCCTAAAAAACCCGCAGGGCACTTTAAAAGTGCCCTGCGGGTTTTTATCATCTGCAGCTATATCTATTTATCATTCGCTGAATAAGGCTGTAGACAAATATCTTTCGCCCGTATCAGGAAGAACAGCAACTATCGTTTTGCCTGCATTTTCAGGTTTTGCAGCCAGTTCTACAGCAGCGGCAAAAGCAGCCCCCGAAGAAATTCCTACCAAAACCCCCTCTGACTGAGAAAATTCACGGCCGTATTTAAATGCATCTTCATTGGAAACAGTTATAATACCGTCATAAATATCTGTATCAAGGGTATCAGGCACAAATCCAGCGCCTATTCCCTGGATTTTATGCGGGCCGGCTTTTCCTTCACTCAGTACGGGCGATGTCTGCGGTTCAACCGCATAAACTTTTACTGAAGGATTTTTTTCCTTCAAATACTTGCCCGTGCCCGAAAGAGTGCCGCCCGTACCAACTCCGGCAATAAAAATATCCACCTTGCCTTCTGTATCATCCCAAATTTCCGGACCAGTAGTCTGGTAATGAGCTTTTGGGTTAGCGGGATTAGTGAACTGAGACGGGATGAACGCATTGGGAGTTTTTTTTGCTAATTCTTCAGCTTTTGCGATAGCGCCCTTCATGCCAGCCTTGCCATCAGTCAGTACGATTTCTGCACCATAAGCTTTCAACAAATTGCGACGCTCCACGCTCATCGTTTCCGGCATTGTTATTATTATTTTATAACCGTGTGCGGCAGCAATAGCAGCCAATCCTATTCCTGTATTTCCGCTGGTAGGTTCAATAATAACAGAATCCTTCTTCAATATGCCATGTTCTTCGGCATCTTCAATCATTGATTTTGCAATACGATCCTTTGTGCTGCCGGCCGGGTTAAAATACTCTAATTTAGTGAGTATATCAGCCTTTAAGCCGTGACTCTTTATGTAATTGTTTGCCCTTAAAAGGGGCGTTCCCCCTATAAGTTGTGTGATACTGTCATATACTTTAGCCATTTTAATAACCTCCATTTATATTGTTATAGTGCATATAATAATGATTTATTTTCCCAGCGCCCGCATATGCCAATAGTCTTCAAGTAAAGCTAAATAATCTAAAAAAAGCCTGGAAGGATACGCTCACACCCCTCCAAGCTTTTAGTTTTCTAATCAGCTTGCTGTCCGCTAAAATTGATCAATAACTGACGCTTCTTATGTTTATGTTTTCAATTTTAGCACGCTCAATTTATAAAGTCAAATATTTCTTGTTGGCTGTCTCAGATTTTTCAATTTATTTAAAAATATTTTGTTGGGTTATGAATAAAACCATATTATAATGAGTGTAATATATTTTCTATAGTTTGAAAGATCACATGGGATAGGACGGATAATGTAATGGATGAAAAGAAAGTTTTTATCTCTGTATTGTTAACCTCTTTTTTCGGTCCTTTTATGGCCAGCTCTGTAAATGTTGCCATTCCCTCCATGGCTCAGGAATACGGCTTGAACGCTGCAGAGCTTACAGGGGTTTTAACTTTGTTTTTATTAGGCGCTGTTTCTTTTTTACTTCCTTTCGGCAAAATTGCCGATATAAAAGGCCGCCGCAAAATATACCAATATGGTTGTTTTGGTGTAGCGGTCAGTACATTTTTGTGTATTTTTTCTCCCAGTCTTAAAATATTGCTCATACTGCGGTTTATTCAAGGTGTATGTATGTCCATGAATTTCTCTACAGGCATGGCTATGCTGATAGCCAGCCACCCGGCACAAAAGCGCGGGCAGGTAATAGGTTATTCTGCGGCCTGCGTATATCTCGGACTTTCTCTGGGGCCGGTACTCGGTGGCGCCCTTACTGAGTTTTGGGGTTGGCGTACCGTATTTATCTTCACTTCATTTGGCATCTTGGCCAGCATTTGCATAATGCAAACTGTCCGCCAGGAGTGGTACGGCAATCAGTGTGAAAAGCTGGACATCATCAGTTCTGTACTTTATTTTTTATTTTCTTCCTTAATACTATACGGAATTTCCAACTATTCAGGACACCCGTCCATGAAATGGCTGTGTCTTTCAGGTTTTATCTTAGGAATAATTCTCATAGTCAGACAAAAATATACACCTTTTCCACTTTTTAATCTCTCTTTGTTTAAAAACACTATCTTCACCATGTCAAATATTGCTGCGTTCATCCACTACAGCGCAACATTCGGCATTTCCTTTGTTCTGTCTCTGTACCTGCAGGTTATTCGCGGGCTCAATCCATTCAGCGCAGGCATGCTGCTGCTTTTACAGCCAATAATGATGTCTGTATTATCACCATTTGCCGGTGCTCTGTCTGATAAATTCGAACCGCGTCTGGTTGCTTCCTGCGGTATGACATTGACCGCTGCCGGCCTTTTTTCACTTTCGTTTTTGACATATGAAACTTCATTTTATCATATCGGTCTGATCTTACTTGTAATAGGAATAGGTTTTGCCCTTTTTTCTTCGCCAAACAACAATGCTATCATGGGTGCAGTTTCCCCCAGTCTGTACGGTGTAGCTTCATCAATTTTAGCTGCCATGCGAATGTTTGGCCAGGCGGCCAGTATGTCTGTCGTATCATTGCTGCTGACTGTGTACACCAACGATATTGTCGCCGCAGCGTATCTTCCAGCCTTGCTTGAAGGTATGCAGAAAATTTTTATAGTCTTATCTCTCACCTGCACAGCAGGGATTTTTTGTTCATTAGCCAGAGGATCAAAAAAACATAACTCAGTATAAGTTTTCTCGATCTGATTGTTGTAATAGCTTATCAACCATGCTATACTTATAAAGTTAATAATTTATTAGACTGGTTTCAAAATTTATTTTTGAATCCCCTGCCCCTGTTTTGGGGCCGATAGTCCAGAGAGGGAGGTGATTTCGTGAGAAAGTACGAAGTCATATTCATTGTAAGACCAATGGAAGAAGAACAGACCAATACCGTAATTGAAAAGTTTTCTAAACTTATCACTGACAACGGTGGCACCATCGATAAAGAAGATCGCTGGGGCAAAAAACGTCTTGCCTATGAAATAAAAGGCAGTATGGACGGTTTTTATTGTCTGCTTCATATCAGTGCTGAATCTGCTTGTGCTGATGAAATTGATCGTGTAATGAAAATTACTGATGAAATCTTAAAGCACATGATTGTTAGATTAGACGAAAAATGATTCGTTTAGGGGGGAAACGCATATGAATAAAGTCATCCTGGCAGGACGACTTGCTACTGATCCTGAGGTTCGTTATACTCAGACAGGGAAAGCTGTAGCTTCGTTCCGTCTGGCTGTAAACAAAAGATTTTCCCGTGATCAGCAGAATACAGCTGATTTTTTCTCCATCATCGCATGGCAGAAATTAGCGGAAATATGCGGTAATAATCTGGTTAAAGGCAGCCAAATTCTAGTGGACGGCTATTTGCAGGTACGTAATTATGACGCTCAGGACGGTTCCAAGCGTTATGTGACTGAAATAGTGGCTAACGATATAGAATTTATGGGTACACGCCCGGCTCATTCCGACAATGACTATTCCGGAGCACCAAGCCAGCAGCCTGCCGCATCTAGTCCGGCTTCCTCATTCGGTTCGGAACTGCCCCCTGACGAAGAGATTCCATTTTAATTAGGAGGTATATACCATTGGTTAAACGTGATAGAGGTAGAAGACCAAAGAGAAAAGTTTGCAGTTTCTGCGCAGATAAAGTAGAAGCAATTGATTATAAAGACGTTGCTAAATTACGTCGTTTCATTACCGAACGCGGCAAGATTTTACCGCGCCGTATCTCTGGTAACTGTGCACATCATCAACGTCAGGTAACTTTAGCGATCAAACGTGCCCGTAATATTGCTTTATTGCCTTTCACAGCAGAATAAATAAAAAGTCGGTGCAAGTTTTGCGCCGACTTTTTATTTATTCTGCAAAATCTATTCAGCAGTTACTGATAGAACCTTGACACTAATTGTTTATTTTGCTAGACTGAACGCAGCAGGGGTGCTTTATGCTGAGAGGGCAATTTTGCCCAACCCTTTGAACCTGTTGGTTAATACCATCGTAGGGAAGCTGACATTGTCATCTACCGTCTGCTTTCTCTTATGAAGGCAGACTTTTTTATTTGGATAAATTATCTGTAATATGAAGCCGCAAAAGGCAGAAAAGAGGACTACATGCATTACAAAACACAGATAGAAGCAGCAAAACAGGGTATCTTAACGGATCAGGTCAAACTGGCTGCAGAAAAAGAAAACCGTTCGGCAGAATGGATCAGAGAGCGTCTTGCCAACGGAGTTATTACTATTCCCGCTAATATCCACCATCAGTCACTTTCAGCTGAAGGCATCGGTGATGGATTAAAAACAAAAATCAACGTAAATCTGGGTATATCAGGTGATGCTAAAAATTATGATTTAGAAATGAATAAAGTAAAAATGGCCGTCAAAATGGGGACCGAATCTATCATGGATCTCTCCAATTACGGAAAGACACATGAATTTCGCGAAAAACTTATCGAATATTCACCTGCTATGATAGGAACAGTTCCCATGTATGATGCCATAGGCTATCTGGAGAAGGATCTGCTGAAAATGACCGCTGACGACTTTCTCCGCGTGGTGGAAGCACATGCAAAAGAAGGCGTTGACTTCATGACTATCCACGCCGGTATCAATCGCCGCGCAATAGAAGGCTTCAAGAGATCAGGACGCCGCATGAATATCGTTTCCCGCGGCGGTTCGCTTCTGTTCGCCTGGATGGAAATGACAGGCAACGAAAATCCATTTTTTGAACATTATAATGATGTTTTAGAAATACTCCATGAGCATGACGCCGTTATTTCTATAGGAGATTCATTGCGTCCCGGCTGTCTTGACGATTCCACCGATGCGGGGCAGATCGGTGAACTTATAGAGATTGGTTATCTCACCGACCGTGCTTGGAAAGCCGGTGTTCAAGTGCTGGTCGAAGGCCCCGGACATATGGCCATAGATGAAATCGCCGCCAATATGAAGCTTCAGAAAAGACTTTGCCATAATGCACCTTTCTATGTACTGGGCCCATTAGTCACTGATATAGCCCCCGGCTATGATCATATAACCTCTGCAATCGGCGGTGCCATCGCCGCTTCAAACGGTGCAAATTTTTTATGCTATGTCACTCCGGCCGAACATCTGCGCCTGCCGGATCTGACTGATGTTCGTGACGGCATTATAGCCGCTAAAATTGCTGCGCACGCTGCCGACATCGCCAATAAACTTCCCGGTGCCAGAGATCAGGACAATCGCATGGCGGATGCCCGTCAAAAACTAGATTGGGATGCCATGTTCAAAGAAGCCATAGATCCTGAAAAAGCCAAACGCTATTATGAAAGCGTACCGCCCGCACAAAAACATACCTGTTCCATGTGCGGCAAAATGTGTGCAGTGCGCACAACAAATAAAATTCTCAGCGGTGAAAAAGTTATTTTCTGTGACGAGGACGGTGATTGCAGCTGACCCACCTTTGCTTATTACACAACAGTATCACAGCAGGAGTTTGCAGCTTGATTTGCAAACTCCTGTTTTCACTTGTCTAGATCATTATTTTTCGTTACAATATTATTATCTTTTATTGTGAGGTTTTAATATTATGATGGATTTGCACTGTCATACCGCAGCATCGGACGGACAATACTCTCCTGTTCAGCTCATAAAACTAGCGAAAAAAACCGGCATTACTGTTCTTGCCATAACGGATCATGATACTGTAGACAGCCTCTGGCAGGGAGAATTGTCAGCTAAGGAGTCCTGCATACGTTTCATCCCCGGGATTGAAATAAACGCCCAAGGAAAAAATGTTCACATATTAGGCTATAATATCAATTATAAGAGCTCTGCTACGCAGGATATTTGTGCTGCCAACAAACAAATGCGCAGAAAAAGAGCCAAAATGATATTTGATTATTTGGCGGATAAAAATATTTATCTGACTTGGGCAGACATTGAAAAATATGCTCCCGGCGGTATATTTGCAAGACCGCATTTTGCCCGGGCAATGATCGAACAAGGTTATATTTCTACGGTCAGTGAAGCCTTCGAACGATATCTTGATACCGAGGAATTCCGCAAAATAAAACGTCCCCGCCCAACTGCCGAAGAGGCAATAAAAATGATAGAAACCATGTCTGGCATTCCGGTCCTTGCACATCCTGCATTACAGAAAAAATCAAATAAAGAAATCGAAGCATTGATTGTCCATTTAAAAAATACAGGACTTGCCGGCATAGAATGTTATCATAGCGAACATTCAAAAAACGACATAGAAAAATATCTGGCTTTCGCCCACAAATATGACCTTCTTATTACTGGAGGCAGCGACTTTCATGGTGAAAAAATAAAACCATCCATTAAACTTGGAACAGGTATAAATAATAACTTAAACTTTCACGACGAAAAACTGATAGAGAATCTGCAAAAATTTAAATCTTAGAACTAGTCTTTCTATTGTTTTTATTCCAGCAGCTCAACAATGGCATCACCCATAGCTGCCAGCAGCAGCCGGCAGGATACCGAACCAGCATCGGGCACGCCGATGCTGCGCTCGCCCAGTCGGCTGGCTCTGCCGTATCTGGCCTTAAGCTCTCTGGTGGAATCGCTGCCGGCTTTTGCCGCAGCTTTCATTTTTATCAGGGCTGTCTTAAAGTCTTCCTTTTTCTCGGTGCTTTTTCTGAGGCTTTCAAGTGCCGGAGCGAGCGTATCAATAAGGGTTTTATCGCCGGGGCGGGCTTCGATTATTTCACTGAGTTTGCTGTATCCTTTTTCGATCATCGCTGTGAGATCCGCCAGGCTTATCTTGGTCAGCCGGCTGCCAGCTTCACCCATTCCGATAAACAATGTGCCGTATATCGGCCCCATAGAACCGCCGATTTTATTCATTAAGGTTGTTCCCAGTTTTTCGAGTCCTTCATTGAAGCTGAGTTCTTTGTCTTTATATTCCTTCTCAAACAGAGAAAATCCTTTGTTCATGTTTATACCGTGGTCGCCGTCACCGATCAGTCCGTCAATATCGCTTAGATGTGTTTTGTTCTGTTGTATGCTCCGCACCATTGCCAGCAGGATAGGACGGCCTTTTTTATTATCAAATGCTTTCATGAGCAGACTCCCTCTTTAAGCCCCATACTGCAGGCAGGCATATCGATGAGCTCCTTTAGTTCGTCGTCGAGCTTCATCATTGTAAAGGTCGCTCCTTTCATTTCCAGGGATGTGAAATAGTTGCCGACATAGCTTTTATAGATTTTAATTCCTTTTTGCTGAAGCAGTTTTTCAATTTCATTGTACAGTACATAAAGCTCCATTACCGGGGTCGCACCCAGTCCGGAAACAAGCACGGCAGTCTGATCACCTTCTTTGAAAGGATAATCTGGAAGCACTATATTGACCATTATTTTGGCAATATCTTCGGCTGAACCAAGAGGTTCTACTTTCATGCCGGGCTCTCCGTGATGTCCTATACCGATTTCCATCGTTGAAGGTTTTATTGCAAAGTTAGGATGGTCGGCAGCCGGCAGTGTGCATGGAGACAGGCCTATACCGACACTTCGGGTAGAATCCACGGCTTTTTGCGCTGCGGCTATTACCTCGTCAAGCGAAGCACCCTGTGCCGCTTTGGCAGCACCGACCTTCCACATAAAAATCTCTCCGGCCACACCGCGGCGTTTCTCCCGCTGGTCTGCCGGAGCTGATGCCACATCATCATTGGCAATTACGGTCTTTATGGCAATTCCTTCTTTTTTTGCCATAGCAACAGCCATTTTGACGTTCATATTATCACCGGAGTAATTCCCGTAGAGACAGGCCACGCCCTTTTTCTGATCGGCGACTTTGGCCGCGTCAAGAAAAGCGGCGGCTGTAGGGGAGGAAAATATTTCGCCGACAGCTGCGGCATCGCACATATTTTTGCCCACATAGCCGATAAAGGCAGGTTTGTGTCCGCTGCCGCCGCCGGTTATTATCCCGACCTTGGCTCCCGGGATGTTCCTGGCTTTTATCACGCGAGGATTGGCAGTCGCTTCCACAATATCGGCATGTGCCTTTAAAAATCCCTCCAGCATTTCATCCACTATATTATCAGGGTCATTTATTATTCTCTGCATACTGTCCTCCTATTTAGAATCAATTTATTATATCGGTACCCACTATATTTAAAATATCTTCTGGTCTGTCCGCTATATACACTGCCCCATACTTTTCAAGTTCCTTTCTGTCTCTGAATCCCCAGGTAACACCAATACTTTCTATTCCTGCATTCTTGGCTGTTAATATATCTGTTTTTGAATCTCCGACATATATAATTTTGCTTTTGGGAATATTCATTGTTTTTATTATTATCTCTGCAGCTGCGGGATCTGGTTTTTTAGGAATATTTGTTCTTTCCCCGTATATGGCAATAAATGAAATCATTGACAGTTTATCACTCAGTAATATTTTGGTGTAATCATCTCGTTTATTGGAATTAACCGCCAGTGACATTCCTGCATCTCTGAGTTTTATCAATGTTTGCCCGATACCATTATAAGGTTTTGTATTTTTTCTATAATTTTTATCGTATACTGCCAAAAAACTGCTTAAAATTCTATCAATCATTTCTGCCGGAGTATCTGTCGGTAAACTGCGTTCCAGCAAATCTCTGAATCCGCCGCCAATTTTTAATTTATAATCTTCTTTCGCATATCTTTTATAGCCATACATACCTAATGCTTCGTTTACACTATTTGATAAATCTTCCAGTGTATCCAGCAATGTCCCGTCCAAGTCAAAAATAATTCCATCGTATTTCAACATATTCATATTTTTTATTCACCACCGCTATTATAACTTTTCATTTTCCGTATTCTTTTTGAACAAAATCAAGCATCCCGCTGTTACAAAACCTGCGATAATCAATGCCAGTAAAAATAACAATATATTATTGCAGAGAAAAAACACAAACAAACCACCATGCGGCGCATTCATTGTAAGATCAAATGAGTAGGACAACACTGCCCCCACCGCCGAACCTGCCATCAATGCTGGAATGACCCTAAACGGATCGGATGCCGCAAACGGAATGGCAAACTCAGTTATCATTCCAAAGGCTCCTGCAAAAAGTCCCGGTACCGACGCCTTTTCAGCACCTGTAAATTTATTTTTTGCCAGCATGCATGCGATAGCAATCCCCAATGGTGGCGACATTGACGCAATAAAATTAGCCGACATCGGGGCCCAATTACCGGCTTCCGAAGCTGCTATCGCAAATGCATAGGCTACTTTATTGCAGGGACCGCCCATATCAAATGCCAGCATGCAACCTTGAATAATACCCAAAACTACCAACCCGCTACCGCTTAATCCATTTAAAAAGTCCTGTAAAAATTTATTCAGCCATGAAATCGGGCCGCCTATAATATATACCATTATAAGCCCCATAATACCGACTCCCAGCAAAGGAATTATAAGTGTGGCCAAAAGTGATCGCAAGGACATCGGCAGCGGTATTCGTTTCAGCTGATTAACAATATATCCTGCTATAATCCCTGCTATCAATGCTCCTAAAAAACCCGATCCTTGATCCGATGCCAAAAGTCCCCCTACCATACCTGCGGAAATTCCAGGTTTATCGGCTATTGAATATGCCACATAAGCAGCCAGCACCGGACACATCAATGAAAACGCCGTCTTACCCACCCAAAATGATGTTGATGCAAGATCGCCGTATTTTTCAACCGAATCAGGTATATTATAACCGCCGATTGCAAACCCTACTGCTATCAAAATTCCTCCTGATATAACAAATGGCAGCATATAGGAAACTCCTGACAATAATGCTTCCTGAATTTCACGCAGTCGCTCCTTCATCATGTTATCCCTCCACTATATTTTTAAAGATTATTTCTGGGTTTTGAATTACTTCATGCGGTTTGACTTTTACGATTTTATCCTTATATTCATCAAATCTCTCTGCCTTAACGACCTTTATATCATTAGCAAAAACAATTAAATCGGCATTTTCTATTTCAGCGGGTGATAATTTATTTTCTAACCCCAATGCTCCCTGCATTTCTACTTTACAGGAATAATTTTTTTCTTTGCATATTTTTTTTATGGCTTCTGCGGCCATGTATGTGTGTGCTACTCCGGTAGCACAAGAAGTAATTGCTATAACCTGCATACAGAACCTCCTGTTAATATTATAAGAATTAAGCAAATTTTCTTTACTTTATTTGTATTTTACTGCCATTTTTCAATTATCAGCAGAAGCTGCTCATATGACTCGATAGTTTCCAGCGCATCTATAAATTCCTGATGTACCAGCATCCCTGCTAATGCCGCCAACACTCTAAGGTAATCATTTGCTGCCTGACTTTCCGGAATAGCCAGCATAAAAATATATTTCACCTCTCCTGCCGTATCAGCGCTTTTATAGATAAAAGGTTTTCTGCATCTGCAAAAAGCCACTCCCGGATTAACAACCGTTTTACTTTTACCATGTGGTATGGCAATAAAATTCCCCATATAGGTTGGTCCCAATTTCTCTCTGTAATTAAGAGCAGCAACAAAATCGTCCTTATTTTTCACAACCTGCACCTGCTCTAATCTGTCAGCCAAAAAATCAAAGACTGCCTCTTTGTCATTAAATGAATCAACATTCAACACGACAGCATTTTTTTGCAATGCATTTGATATTAGAACCTTTCCCATTTGTTTATCGGCATAATGCCAACAATTATTGACATTATGCCATCCTCCTCATTTATTTATTCGTTTTGTTAACTTAAATGAAAATTGAGGCACCGAACCTTTCAATGGTACAATGTTTCTGCTAGAAAACACACCAATCGAAAGGACGATGCCTCATGCAGAAAATTATACCGATTGTATGCCCTAAATGCAACAATAATCACCATTTCCATAAGTTTGGCAAAGATAAATTCGGTAATCAAAAATATCGCTGCCTTGCTTGTAAACATCAATTTGCACCAGATGCTCTCCCCAGTGTCAGAGGTAAAAAGTATCCTCCTTGCCCTATGTGTGGAAAATCGTCTTTCTTGCATCACGATTATCGTGATTATTCTAACTTTCGTTGCTCTGATAAAAAATGTAATCATTCATTTTTTCAACCAAAATCAACTGCTACTTTGCCACCTTCTGTTTCTAAACTTTTTGGTAAATCCAATTTATCACGCATGCGTCATCCAGTTCATTTAATCATCACTGTTTTAACTCTTTTTTTCATAGGCAAAAGCTCTACTCGTAACATTTCTCTCATGCTTTATCAGCTCTACAGCATCAAGCTTTCTCATGTTAGTGTTGCTGAGTGGTGCAAAAAATTCGCTCCGCTTTTTGATAATATTTCTTTAAAGCTCATACCTTCTATGAATTTCAATTCTGATGAATGGCATGCTGACGAAACAGTGGTTAAAATTGCTGGAAAGAAATACTACATCTGGTTCATCATCGATAGTGAAACCCGCTTTGTTCTTGGTTTTCATCTTTCACCACATCGTTCTTCTCCTCAGGCACATGCTTTATTTCAGCATGTTTCCCCTTTAGGTAATCCCAATGCCATTGTTAGCGATCGCTATAGTGCCTACAAGATTCCTACTAAGTGCTACTTTCCTCATGCTAAACACATTCGTGTCGAGAGCTTTAAGGACGATATTAGCAACAATCTTATCGAAGCTTTTAACAACCGTTTCAAGGCTTGGTATAAAACCAAACGTGGCTTTCATTCTTTTCACTCTGCTAATGCTACTATTTCTGTTTTTGTCTTCTTTTTCAACTTCATGCGCCCTCATACTGGTCTTAATCATTTAACTCCTGCTCAAGTTGCCGGAGCTAACTATAATCCCAATATGAAAAACTTGTTTTCTTTAGCAAGTTGATAAAATTTAGTGCTTTTCTACAGAAACATTAGCTATCTTTTCATTTTTACTTAACAAAGCCTATTTATTATTACGAAACATTTTTATTATATCTTGAGCATAATCTTTAATAAAATGATACGCATCTTCTTGAACTTCATGATAGAACATACTGCCCTTCGCTGCGTTCAACTTTTCCCAAACATGTTTGCTTGTGGCTTTAGCCATATAAGAATAATAATTTATTTTCGAACACCCTGCAGTTATGGCCTGCTGTACCTGATCTGCATCTACACCGCTGCCCCCGTGCATTACTATCCGGCACTTGTCATTAACTTGCTTTCTTATTTCCTTCACACGTTCAATATCAAGCAACGGCTCCTCCGCATAGATTCCATGCATAGTTCCGAAGCATACTGCCAGTGCATCAATACCTGTACGTTCAGCAAATTCAGCAGCCTGAGCCGGATCAGTAAAGCTTTTTTTAATATCTTCACGTGTAAGCGGTTTACCTCCATGAGAATCTTCTTCCGTACTTGACATGACTCCCAGTTCAGCTTCAACTGTTATATTAAGCTTATGCGCAATCTTGGTAAAAGCTGCCAATTCCTCAACATTTTTTTCAAACGACATTGCACTGCAGTCATACATAATAGAAGGAAAACCACATCGTATAGCGCGCATCACAAACGTAAAATCACTGCCATGGTCAAGATGCACACAGATAGGTACTTTGGCTTTTTCAGCATACTTTATCATTAACGGACCTATTCTTTCAATAGGAATGAGCTGGTCATGCACTTGCGCATGATCTATAATAAGCGGTGTATTCATCTCTTCTGCGGCTTTTATAAGCCCTCTGATCGTTTCTTCATTTGGCGAATTTATGCATCCGATTGCATAATGATTTTTTTCGGCATCCTCAAGAATTTCACGCATATTAACTAACATTATATGACCTCCCATGTTTAATAAAATTAAAGTTTTGTTATTGCAAATACAGCCTTAATTTGATGTTTTTCAAAGTTAACCAATTGATATTTTACTTTGGCCGGTATAAAAAATGTATCTTCTCGTTCTAATACAAAACTTTCTTGTAGATCAGGAAGATTTATAGTAATAGGACCATCTATACAAAAAATAGCTGCATCGCCTTCATGTGAATCAATATCTGAACAGCGTGGTCCATATCCGCCGCCGTTTGGCAGAATAAATTCGCCAAAGTGCCCGTAATCATTGCTGGTAATAAATCGCATAAGCATTGGATGTTTTGTTCCGTGAACATTATTGAGCTTTTCAAAGTCACGCACACCATATACTGCTCCCGTCCGTCTTGCCTCTTTTGCATCTACGGGCCATTTTCCTATATCATCGGTACATCCCTGTCTGGAAATATCATATATTTTCTCATTCATGTTGGGCAGTTTATCGTTATTTGGCCCTTTATAAAATTTAGTTTCTTCGTCAGTAGGTATAATCGCCGGAGGGATCTCTGTACTCCAAGCCTTAGGTGTTATGAAATAAAGTATGCGTGCCTTATCATCAGAAAAATTATGACAGCAGTGCCATGCTCCTTCAGGCATAAATAACCCTTCTCCTGTTCTGAGATAGGCAAACTGTCCATTACCGCTTCTCTGTACCACAGGTCCTTGAAGGATATAATACGATTCATCGCCCGGATGTATATCAAGCGGAGCAAATACTCCACCCGGACCCAACTCATAAATTCCCAGCATAAATGTATCTGTTGATACAAGCGTAAACGTATTATCACTGGTAAATGCATTATCAGGCGGATATAATGCTGTAGAATATTCTGTTCTTTTTATCAACATAGGTTTTTTATCTTTTACTTTGAAGGGAAAATTTTCTAAAATATCTAATAATTTCGCCAATTATTACACCTCATAATTTATAATTTTTCTGCCAATCAAATTCTGACTGCAATAGCTTCTAAATTGGCTAATCCCTTAACTGCCAATTCTTCTCCTGTATCTGCAAACTTCCGCCAAATAGCGCACTGCCCATTCAGTTCTTCAAAACCTGGATCGAATGATTCTATCACGCATGGTCCTTTATACCCTATATTTTTTAGTGCAGTAAAAAACTCCTTGAACGGCACCATCCCTGTCCCCGGAATCCCACGATTGCTTTCGCATACATGCACATAGCCTAAATATTTTACTCCGCATATCTCCACAGCCTTTGTGTAGCTTTCCTCCTCTCTGATCATATGAAAGCAATCGAGATGCACTGCCATATTTCCTGTTCCCACATCCTGGCAATACTTTACGCCATCTTCTGCAATATTGATGAAATGTGTTTCAAACCTATTTACCGGCTCAACACAAATCTTCAGCTCCGGATGTACTTTAAGCGCATATTCTGCGGCCTCCTGCATCGCATTTACGGAGTGCGTCCATTCTATTTCCGTACGCGGCCTGCCGGTCAGACATCCCCAGCCCGCATAATTTACACCTCCCAATATTTTAGAACCGATAGCTCTGTTTATATCTATCAGCTTCTTTAATGAATCAATACCTTTTTTTCTTATTTGAGAATCCATCGAAATAATACTGTTATCAGCATTTAAGGTCGTACTTGTCACCGGTTCAAGTCTGGTTTTTTTCAATTCTATTATTACTTTTTCCGTAGGAAATGTTTCCGGATGAGCGATAGCAAAATCAATTGCCTTAAATCCTAAATTCTCGGCTTTCTTTATTATCCACAAATCTTTTTCAGTAAATACCTCTGTCCATATAAAGGTATCTACTCCAAATTTCATATCCATATGTCCTCCTTATAAAAGAAATTAAAAAGAAATTAAATAAGCTTATAAATAACTTTAAAGAAATGATATCACACTTTATTTCTTCTGTAAAGATGTTTTTATTTTCTTTTAACTTTCTTATTGCTTTTTTTTAACATTTGGGCTAATATGTATATAAAAATAAAAAAGGACTTGTAAATATGGCCAAGCCTATAAATTTAGAAAGACGCAATCAGATAGTTCAATATGTGCTTGCTAAATGCTCTGTGACAGTTAGTGAGTTAGCAAAAAATTTTGATGTGTCTATGGTAACAATGAGAAAAGATCTTGATTATCTTACCTCCAATAATCTCCTTGAAAAAGGACATGGAATCGTTAATATTGCAAAGAGTTATACCGAAAATAGCTTTTCCCTGAAGGAAGAAAAAAATCTCAAAGCTAAAACTCTGATAGCTAAAAAAGCAGCTGGTCTTATCAGAGAAAATAATGTTGTCTTTTTAGATTCGGGATCAACTACTTTACAACTGGCAAAAATATTGTCCGTGCGTGATGACATAATTATTGTCTCAAATTCAGCTATTATTGGTGCGAATTTATACAATGCTTCCTGCCAAATATTGATTACCGGCGGTGAATTAAGAAAAAAGAGCCTATCCTATGTTGGCCCATGGACACATATGGCTATTGAACAAATAAAAATTGATATTGCATTTTTATCCTGTAGCGGTTTTCAAGAAAAAGGTCCTTCCATTGACTCCTTCAGAGAACTCAGCATAAAACAAGATATTATAAAAAAAGCCGACACAAATATATTACTTGCAGATACATCAAAATTTCAGCGCCGAAGTCTATACCGTTATGCAGATTTTTATAATTTCAGCGCCTTTGTAACAGAAAGAGCCCTTCATGATGAAGAGCTGGAAAAATATGCTGATCTTAAAAGCATCACTATTTGTTAAGCCCATCGCATCATGCACAGATATCACCATTAACAAATAACTTGACCAAATTACAAGTATATATTAGAATATGGAAGACACAGAAACATCGCGTTTCTCTGCATCCATCATATCTATGTACTGCAATCTGCCGCGGTACAGACAGATGATCAGCAAAGGAGGTTTCAGGCTTCACCCAAAAGCATATCGCTTAGCGCTGGCTCTTGTTATTGAGAGGACGAGGAAGAGGTCGTCGAATTATTCAGCGGATGCCTCTCGGCCGTGATCCGGTCGTCAAAATCTGGCAAAACCACGGGATAACCCATGGCACAATACAGAGAATAAGGATCGGCAGATACATCTTTAATAATTATTTTATTTTGGAGGTATCTTTATGTGTGGAATTGTTGGTTATGTAGGAAGCAAACAGGCTGAACCGTTTCTCATTGACGGTTTGACCAAACTCGAATATCGCGGCTATGATTCTGCCGGAATCGCTGTTTTTGACGGCGATAAAATCAATCTGGAAAAATCAGTTGGCCGTCTTGATGCGTTAAAATCAAAAATCAAGGGACATGAACCGAAAGGCGTCATTGGCATCGGTCATACGAGATGGGCTACCCACGGTGGTCCGTCCGACATCAACGCCCATCCGCATATGGACTGCAAGGGTGACTTTGCTGTCGTCCATAACGGCATTATTGAAAATTACATGCAGCTTAAAGATGAGCTCATAGAAAAAGGCCATAAATTTTTATCCGAAACGGATACAGAAGTAGTAGTTCACTTGCTTGAAGACATATATGACGGGGATTTTGAAACTGCTGTCCGCGAAGTTCTGAAGAGGATTGAAGGTTCATACTCTCTGCTGTTCATGTCGAGAAAAGACCCTGATAAGCTTATCTGCACCAAAAAGGATAATCCGCTTATTGTCGGACTTGGTGACGGAGAAAACTTCATAGCTTCGGATATCCCGGCTATAATTGGCTATACACGCCGCAATTATATAATCAATGACGGCGAAATAGCTGTAGTAAAAAAAGATTCTATATGGATAACTAATCATGAGGGCCTGCCCGTAACGAAAAAAGTTTTTGAAGTAAATTGGAATGCAGAAGCTGCTGAAAAAGGCGGCTATGAGCACTTCATGCTCAAGGAAATATACGAACAGCCTAAAGCTGTTCGTGACACAGTAATGCCTCGTATTGCCAAGGATAATCTCAGTGTGGTGCTTGACGAATTAAAATGGAATAAAGAATACCTTGATTCCTTCCACAAAATTTTTATCGTTGCCTGCGGTACAGCTTATCATGCAGGACTCGTCGGCAAATACTATATTGAAAAACTTGCCCGCATACCTGTTGAACTAGATATAGCATCAGAATTCCGCTATCGTGATCCGATAGTTGATGAACATACGCTGGTAATAGTTATAAGCCAGTCAGGCGAAACTATTGACACCTTGGCTGCATTAAAAGAAACAAAACGACTTGGTGCAAAAACATTGGCTATTACCAATGTAGTGGGCTCTTCTATTGCTCGAGATGCGGATGAAGTCATTTATACATGGGCTGGTCCTGAAATAGCTGTTGCTTCTACAAAAGCATATACAACCCAGCTCGTGACTATGTTCCTATTGGCAATGTACATGGCCGGAATAAAAAAATGCATCTCTGCCGATCGTACCGAACAGCTTTTAAAACAACTTCGCGAACTGCCTGCTCAAATTGATAGAACACTGGAAGATACAGAACCAATCAAAACATTTGCCAAGCAATATGGCTTTAACGAGGATGTTTTCTTTATAGGCCGGTCCTTGGATTATAACGTTGCTCTTGAAGGTGCTTTAAAACTGAAAGAAATTTCTTATATTCACGCTGAAGCTTACGCTGCCGGCGAACTGAAACATGGCACGCTGGCACTTATAATTAAGGGTGTACCGGTTATAGCGCTGGCAACACAGAAAAGTGTTTATGAAAAAACCATCAGCAACATTAAGGAAATAAAAGCGCGTGATGCTGTTGTTATCGGTATTACCTCAGAAAACAATAATGATCTGATAAAATGCGTCGATCATGTGATAAAGGTTCCTGCTACCGATGAACTTTTGATCCCGCTTTTGACAGTAGTCCCTCTTCAATTGTTGGCGTATTATGCTGCTATTACCCGTGGTTGCGATGTAGATAAACCTCGCAATTTGGCAAAATCCGTAACAGTTGAGTAAATAGTTATTCGCAGGCTGCCGCAGCTGATTGCGGCAGCCTTTTCCATTTTGTATATCTTCTCATCAGCGCAGTCCATATTTACCGCTGCAATATTATTAAACTGCATATTATCAGGAGGTTTTTATGAAAGCATTTATTTTTGATATGGACGGAGTTATTATTGACAGTGAACCGATGCATAACGCGACTCTTTCAGAAATGCTGAAAGAATACAATATCACCGCAGATGAAGAATATATGTTCACACTAAGCGGCCTTAATATCAGTGCGATGTATCGTAAAGTGAAAAAAGAAAAGGGACTCTCGATCCCCGCTGATATATTTATCAATGAATACAACAGCAGAATTTTATCACATGTCCAAACAAATAAAATAGAAGCTATCAATGGTATTTACAAATTATTGCTTGATCTTAAAAAACATAATGTACCAACTGCCGTTGCGTCATCTTCTCCTATTGAATTTATCGAGGCCAATATAAGCAGACTAAACTTTAACGCATATTTTCAATTTCTGCTCAGCGGGAATGAGGTAAAGCACGGCAAACCCGCTCCTGACATTTATCTCACAGCGGCACAGCGACTTGACGTCCTGCCTCAGGAATGTATCGTTCTTGAGGATTCGCATAATGGTGTCACTGCGGCAAAGTCTGCCGGCATGACCTGTATAGGTTTCCAGAACCCCAACAGCGGCACTCAGGATATCAGCAAGGCTGATATGATCGTTGACAGTGTGACTCAAATTGACATTTCGGTTCTTTAATTTATTATTCATCACAATATATTTTATGCAAGATTGCCTTCTTTGAGTCTGCCATTTTGGCAGGCTTTTTATTTATTATCAACCAATAAGATAACTATCCCCTATCTTTTATTTACAGCAAAAAATTATATTATTTGCAATGTATATTCCAAATATTAAATTTATCTATTCGATTTTGTCTTAAATTGATTGGTACTTATCAATATGTCTTTTGATTGTATATATTTTTATTATATTCTATAATTAAAATAACTTAATTAAGCAATTTGTCAACGATGAATCTTCTGAGTGATCATTAGGAGGATGAAAATTGAATAAAGGGGAAATAAGTCCAAGAGTAAAAAGCATTATTCTTATTTTGTGCGCCCAGAAAAATTTTATGACGATAAGAGCTATCGCTGTTAAGCTATCTGTCAGTACAAAAACAGTAATACGCGATCTTCCAGAAATAGAAAAACTTATAGGAAAATATCATGCACATCTGGACAAAAAACAGGGTGTTGGCATTTGTCTGCAAGGCAGTGAAGATGTTTTAATAAGGATAAAAGCAGCATTTGACACAGCTCCGGAAAAACTTATTTATCAACCCAAAGAACGCTCTACCTTTTTAACAGCACGGCTGCTGCAAAATCAGGCTCCTATCAAACTTTTTGAACTTTCAACGGAACTCAATGTCGCTGAAAGCACCATAAGCAGTGATCTGGACAAGCTCGAAGATTGGTTTATCAAACATAAGCTTATACTCATACGCAAACCGGGGCTCGGCGTATATGTGAGCGGCTCGGAAAAAAATATACGCAAAGCTATCCTTCATTGTATTTATGAAAATATTGATGAAAAATCTTTGGTAAGTATCCTTCATGATACACTTTCCCGAAAACATGACGTAAAAAACCTGGTCGATCAATCTTCACAAAGACTTTTGAATCTTGTTGACACTCATGTCCTGCACAGGCTGGAAACCGTTCTTCGGCAAATCGAAACAAAGGATTCTTTTAAATTATCCGACAATGCCTATGTCGGTCTGCTGATTCATCTTGCACTGGCAATACAGCGTATGGGACAAAACGAAAAAATAAGTTTTGATGATTCATTTTTAAAGCAGCTTTCCGGGAAAAAAGAATTTACGATCAGCAAACAAATAGCCTTATCAATAGAAAAAATGTTCAGCATCAGTGTTCCGCGCGAAGAAATAGGATATATCGCAATGCATCTGCTCGGAACACGGAATGAATATTACACCGGCAGCACTCCTTTTATTCCCAATTTCCAGCTCGTACAGCTGGCAAAAAAAATTATAAAAACTGCTCAGGCTGAGACTGGTCAAAAGCTTGAGAATAACGAAAAACTGCTTATCGGTCTTGTAAATCATCTCGGTCCATCCATAAGCCGATTGAAAATGGGTATGGAAATACGCAATCCCCTGCTGTCCGATATAAAAAAAGATTATGCACAGCTCATGCAGCTCAGCCGCATATGCTGCACACCTTTATATAAAATAGTCGGCCCGCATATTCCTGATTCTGAAGTAGCTTATATTGCCATGCATCTTGGTGCTGCCTTAGAAGACACAAAGCACACTTCCCAGACAAAATATCATGTGGCCATAGCATGCCCGACAGGACTGGGGTCTTCTAAACTTCTTGCCTCTCGCATAAAGCATGAATTTAATAGGATCCACATCGTGGATATTATTTCTGCCCTGCGTCTTGACTCGAACAAACTTTCAAAGGAAAATATTGACTTTATTATATCCACAGTCCCTATTCCCGACGCTTCGCTTCCCGTTTTGGTAGTAAATGCTCTGCTTCGTTCCGAGGATATTCATTCCATCAATAAATTTCTTTTAGTCTGTAAGTCTTCTTCAAAAAATATACGTTCCGCTTCAAAAGAGCAGCTTCCCTTTCAGGACGCTTTATTGCAGCTTACTCACTATCAAACCGCTATCTTTGATATACTAAACAAATTTATCTTTATTGATGAAACCGGGCCAATACATGTGAATGATCTTATCAAAAAAATAGGATCTTTGCTAAGCGATGACAATGCCGATGACGCTGTTACCCAGGCAATATGGGAGAGGGAAAAATACGGCAGTACCTTTCTTTATGACCAGAAAATCATGCTTCTGCATTGCCGCGCTCCCGTGAGCTCTTCGCGTCTGTCTATTGCAAGAATAGAAAATGGTTTTTCGCACACGGATGCTTCTGTCAAGCTCACAGCTGCGGTGGCGCTGGTCATCCCGATCAACGGTTATCAGGAAAATGCCGAAACAATGGGTGCCATAACTGAGGCGATGGCCGAAAATTGGCTTTTTTCTTCCACAATAACTAATGGGACAAAAAATGATATTCTAAAAGCTTTGGAAACAATTCTAAAAAGTTTCCTGCAAAAAAAGATCAATCTATTGCTAACCTAAATTATTATTAATTTTATTAAAAATTACAAAACGGAGGTATTAACATCATGAATGAAAATGCTAAAACAAATACCATTCAGGAAAGCATTCAGGTTTTTGGCCGCTTTCTAAGCGGTATGGTAATGCCCAATATAGGTGCTTTTATTGCCTGGGGCTTGCTGACAGCTTTATTCATACCCACGGGCTGGCTGCCTAACGAATATCTTGCCAAAGCCAGCGGTCCAATGGTCCAATGGCTTATACCTTTACTGATAGGTTACAGCGGCGGACGGGCTGTATATGATCACAGAGGCGGTGTAGTAGGTGCCATAGCAACGGCTGGTGTCATCGCCGGTGCGGATATACCGATGTTTCTTGGTTCCATGATAATGGGACCTTTAGGCGGATGGGTCATCAAAAAATTTGATGATGCTTTTCAGGAAAGCATCCCTGCCGGTTTTGAAATGCTGGTCAACAATTTTTCCGCAGGTATCATCGGCGCTATACTTGCTGTGCTTGCCTATGTAGTCGTAGGTCCGATCGTGCTCGGTTTAAACAATATCCTGCGGGCTGCCGTCGAGTTTCTCGTAAATATAAACCTTATTCCTCTTGTTTCCATACTCGTTGAACCGGGAAAAATACTTTTCCTGAACAATGCGATCAATCATGGCATTTTTACACCTATAGGAATTCAAGAATCGCAAAACTTCGGTAAATCTTTATTTTTCCTGATTGAAGCAAATCCTGGTCCCGGTCTTGGTGTTCTTCTTGCTTTCTGCCTGTTTGGCAAGGGCAGTGCCAAAGGTTCTGCCCCCGGTGCCGTCATAATCCATTTTCTCGGCGGTATACATGAAATATATTTTCCTTATATCCTCATGAAACCAATGCTTCTGCTGGCTTTAATCCCTGCTGGTATGTGCGGTGTTCTGACATTGCATATCTTAAATGGCGGTCTCATAGCTCCCGCTTCTCCCGGCAGCATTTTCGCCGTTTTGGCCATGACACCAAAAGGCGCATATTTTGCCAATATAGCGGCCGTAGTAGTTGCCACAGCAGTCTCTTTCATCATAGCTTCGATCATTCTCAAATCTTCCAAAGATACTGGGGACAATACCGCACTGGAAGCTGCTAAGGCAGATATGAAATCAATGAAAAATCTTGGTAAGGCTTCAAATGAAAATAAAATTATTCCCGGCACACAAATAAAGAAAATCATCTATGCCTGCGACGCAGGAATGGGATCTTCCGCAATGGGTGCGAGCGCTCTGCGGAACAAATTCAAAAAAGCCGGCTTTACTAATATTTCCATAACTAATTGCGCCATCGAAAATATTCCTGCCGATGCCCAGATAGTCGTTTCCCATGAAAAATTGGCGGAACGGGCAGAAAAAGCATCTCCGCAGGCAGAACATATCTTCGTCACTGATTTTCTGCAGAACAATGTCTTTGATCTTTTGGCCCAGCGAATACGTCAAAATTCAGCTGCCGCTGATGTCCCCGCCGCTGTTCCAGATGACAAACCGGCTGCTTTTAACGGCAGTGTCTTGAAGATCGAAAATATCAAAATCGGCCTAAACACCGTTTCCCACGATGAAGCCATCAAAATGGCCGGACAAATCCTCGTAGACGGCGGATATGTAAATAACGACTATATTGCCGCCATGCTGCGCCGCGAAGAACAGATCAGTACCTACATCGGCAAGGGCGTCTCCATACCGCACGGTGACAGCAGCGCAAAAGGCGAAATCAAAGCTTCCGGACTTTCCGTACTGCAATTTCCGCAGGGTGTGAAATTTGGCGACGAAACAGCCTATATAGTTATCGGCATAGCCGGCATAGGCAACGAGCATTTAACTATACTTTCCAATATAGCCACTATGCTGGATGAAAATGAAAATGCCGTAACGATCCTTAAGAATGCAAAAACACCGCAGGAAATCTATGATCTATTCACGAAATAATTATTGATAAAGCTTTTCTGAGACAGATATATCTTTCTCAGGCTGATCAGAAATTAAACACAACTATTCAGGAGGAGTTCACATTGAAAGCAGTACATTTTGGTGCAGGCAATATCGGCCGTGGTTTTATAGGAGAACTGCTCCATAATTCCGGCTTTGAGATCACTTTTATCGAAGTAGACAAACACACAGTAGATTATATAAATAAAACCAACAGTTATGATGTATATATTATCAACGACAACTATCGTAAAGAAGTAATTGATAATGTTTGTGCGGTTTCCCCCATAACTGATGAGAAAAAGGCTATTGATGCAATCATTGCAGCGGATATAATAACCACGTCCGTTTGTGTCGATAATCTGCCGAAAATTGCCGGCACTTTGGCAAAAGGACTTAAGGAACGTCTTGCTAAAAGTGGAAGCAAAGTAAATATTTTATCATGCGAAAACGCATTTTACGCCACTGATATGCTGAAAAAAGCTCTGACAGAATGTAAATTCGCTTTGACGGAAGAAGAGCTTGATTCTATCGGCTGTTTTCCTAACGTAGCCGTCGACCGCATTGCATTAAGCACAGAGCAGGACGGCATTCGTATTCCGCAGATAGAGATTTCTTTTGAACTTGTCATCGAAAAAAACAAACTTAAAGATCCGTCAAGCCAACCCATCAAGGGAGCTGAATACGCTGACAATCTTGGTATGTATCTGGAAAGAAAACTTTATGTATTCAACTGCGGACATGCTACGGCAGCATATCTTGGCTATGCAAAAAAATTACCGACAATTTATGACGCGTTGAATGATAAGGCCATTTACGCTTCTGTAGTAGCTGCCATGCGCGAATCTGCTGTCATGATGACAAAGAAATTTCCTTTCACAACAGAAGAGCTGGAAACCTTCATCCAGAAAATATTGAAACGTATCTCACTTAAAGATCTGCATGATGAAGTTACCCGTGTCGGCCGTTCACCGATCAGGAAACTTGGCAGAAAAGATCGTTTGGTCGGCCCTGCCATGCTGGCTCAGGAATATGCTCTTCCTAATGAACACTTGGCAGCAGCCATCGCCGCCGGATATCACTTTGATTACGCAGAAGATGAACAGGCCGCGGAAATTCAAAATTTCATAAAAAGCAATGGCATCGAAAAAGCTGTGGAAAAATATTCTCAGCTTACAAGCAGCGATCCTTTATTTGGAAAAATAGTATCTGCTTACAATAATATATAGCAACAATTTTTATAAGAAGGCACGGCATCATTTAAACGATACCGTGCCTTTTATATTGCCCGGTATTAGCACCATCCTTTTTAGCAAAACTTTGTTTACAATAAATATTGCTTCTAAAAAAACAACGCAGTATAATTAATATATATTTTTTAATAAGTACGAAGGGATTTGATATTGTTATGATGAGCGATTCTATGCGTGAAATGCTTGATTTAAAGGAACTTGCCGAAATAGTTAACGGTGTACACAATGCCAATGCCGATGCCTATCGTGATCGTTTGCGCAAAAAAATGGATGCTATCCCAGAATATGCCTATTTGAATTCGTTGCGTATGGAAGATTTTAAAAAATTAGATGATCTGTATGCTGCTGTCAGAGAAATAAAAACTGAAAATGAACTGGAAAAAAGGATAATCCGCACACCGGAAGTTCAAAAAAGTGCTTTTCGCCGCTTATGGAAACAGCTTCCCATTACTGCCTGAATTCCTTAATATTTTGCAATAAAATTTGTCTTTTGCTTTTGTTGTCGATAAATCCCGCTACCATTTTTCAAAGCAGCGGGATTTATTTACACTAAAGCTGCAAATTAAACCTGCGCTTAATTATCCTTGTCTTTTTTTGCCTGGTCTGCCATTTTATATTTTTCTGCTTTATAAATAATCGGTCCGTGCCAATAGATAATATATCACCGGTAAGAGGGGATATTGCATCAATATAGAACTATTATTATATAAAATTAATAGTGAGGTGAATTATATGTGTAAAACAATACCTGATATAACATTGAACGACGGTTTTAAAATACCGGCAATAGGCTTCGGCACATATACATTGAAAGGTAAAAACGGCATCAAATCTATACAAGATGCTGTCAATGCAGGCTATCGCCTGCTTGATTCTGCTTTCAATTACGAAAATGAAGGCACAGTAGGACACGCTATAAAAAAATGCTTTATCGGACGAGACAAGCTGTTTGTCTGCTCCAAGCTTCCGGGACGCCGCCAAGCTTATCGGGAAGCCCTGGAAACGATCGAAGAATCTCTTTACAGAGCCGATCTCGACTACTACGATCTTTATCTTATCCATTGGCCGAATCCACGTATCGATCAATACGTGGAAGCATGGCAGGCTTTCATAGAAGCAAGAAAAAGAGGCTATATACGCTCTATAGGTGTATGCAATTTTCTTCCTGAACATATTGACCGGCTGCTTAAGGAAACTGATGTATGCCCTTGTATTAATCAAATTGAATTACACCCATACTTCAACCAAGAACTTCAGCGAAACTATAACAGCAGCCATCATATTGTCACCCAGTCATGGAGTCCTTTGGGCCGTGGCAACGCCTTACTCACAGACCCGGTCATTGCCAATATTGCCAATACACATCAAAAATCCGTATCGCAAATTATTCTCCGCTGGCATGTACAGCTCAATGCGCTGCCTATTCCAAAAGCCTCCGGCATTACTCATCAGCGTGAAAACATTGATATTTTTAATTTTCAATTATCCGATGAAGAAATGCTCCAAATTTCAGGTTTGACTCGGACTGACGGCCGCAGCTTCGCTCAGGATCCGGCTGTCTATGAGGAGTTTTAAATAATATAAGCTCTCAAAAATGGCCATTCAATTAATATGTCTTCCACATTTATCTGTTACAGCTCGTGAGCCGATTAACAAAGTAATTTAATTGATCAATTTGATAAATCGAAAAGGATTTTACGAATGAAAATGATTCAGGATTTTCTGTTTGATATTTTGGGTTCAATCATACCAGTTTTGGTAACTGTTATGCTGCTGATAGATAGTATAATCAATATATAATTTGACTTTGAGTTTTTTTCATGCACCAAATATAAAAACGGCATCTGCTGCCAGTGAAAGGTGCCGTTTTTATATTCACTGATCCTCAGTATTTACATATTCGCTTACCTTCCATAGTAAAATTTTTTTAGTTATCATATTATCAAAAATATAAAAGGAATATATCATTGAAATATCGGAAATACAATATAACCCAAAAAGCTACTGTTCTGCTAAAGCCTTTTAATCATTTTTTCAGGCACAAATCCTCCAGCAGTGTAATATTACTATTATTCGCCATATTAGCAATGCTGCTTGCCAATAGCGGCATATCCGCTGAATATCAAGCAGTATTAAATTCGTATTTTTCAATGGGCATCATCAAGTTGTCTGTCTTACATTGGGTAAATGATGGGCTGATGACAATATTTTTTTTCGTAATCGGCCTGGAGATAAAACGTGAATTTCTCTTTGGCGAGCTTAAATCTCTATCTGCTACGGTTTTGCCGATTGTGGCTGCCATAGGCGGCATGCTCGTTCCTGCGTGTATATATTATATTATCAATCAAGGTGAACCTACCTCAATAGGCTGGGGTATTCCAATGGCTACTGACATAGCGTTTTCACTGGGTATTTTATCATTGGCAGCAGGCAGTGCACCACGTAGTATAGCAATATTTTTAACTGCACTGGCAATAGTAGACGATCTGGGCGCCATTATTATAATTGCTTTATTCTACAGCACTGATATCCAAATCTCGGCACTCAGCTGCGGATTGGCCTCCTTATTGACAGCCGCCCTCTTCAGCAGATACAACTGCAAGTATATTACCATCTACCTGCTCACAGGTCTGGCAGCCTGGTTTTCCTTTTACAATGCCGGTATACATCCGACTATAGCCGGGGTTGCATTAGGCTTGATCATTCCTGCCAATGCCGCACAAGACATGAAAAAATCACTTCTGCACAGACTGGAGCACATTCTCGCTCCATGGTCAGCATGGTTTATCATGCCTGCTTTCGCTCTAGCTAATGCCGGCATAAAACTGAACTTTTCCGAAATAAACGATCTGTTTACACACGAAGGCATAGGAATATTGGCTGGCCTGGCTTTGGGCAAACCATTGGGTATATTTGGTACAGTTTTTTTATTATTTAAAACAGGCTTCATAAAAATGCCAGAATCAACCACTTACAGTCATTTTTTGGGGGCAGGTGTATTAAGCGGTATTGGCTTTACTATGTCCTTTTTTATAGCCTCGCTGGCCTTTGCAGATATTCCGGAATACCTTACAACTGCCAAATTGGGGATCATTCTGGGTTCAATTTTATCAGGACTTGCAGGTGCCTTTATATTCAAATTCATAGATTACAGAACAACGTAGCCTATTCGATTTATCTTACGCAGCTTATCCGATAAAGAGCTGTTTTCGGATCAAAAACCAACCGCCTAATTTGCTTAAATAACAATTGTCCCTTAGATAAAAAACCGCAGCATTATGCATATACTTATAAAAATGCATATAATGCTGCGGTTTTATTTTTATTTCATGGTAAATTTCACATAGCTTTCACATAGCTTCTCCATATTTTCTGCATATTTAAATTGTAAAATTATTTGATGTAGATCCTTTTTCTCAGTCAACAATACTGATATAACTGGCTACATAATCTGATAAGCACGTCTGTTCCTAAATTATCTTGAGGAAGAAGGTCAAAATTTTGCGGAAATTTTTTATGGGATTTTTTGTGCTGTTTATAATCATGGGCAGTATCTACCCGCATGTTTATGCCGCCGAACAAAACGTTGAACATCAGCCCCATGCCATGGAAGAACACAGTCACGGAGACAACATGGACCAGCAAATGCACATGAACGGAAGCATGCAGATGAAAAGTGATGAAATGAACCATTCTGCTGTCGAAAATTCAGGCACGGAAGAACACAATCACGGAGATAAACCCGAAGGACACACGCATGATGAAAGAACTACCGGAAAATCAGGAATCGGTCCTGACTGGCCGTTCATTTATGTATTTTTAACTGTCAACATCATTGCCATTGCGGTTGCCGCTGCAATGAAGTATAAAAAGAAGAGGGTATATCATCATGCAGACAAAAATTAACATTTTTTTAAAAGAGCTTCTAAAAAGCCGATGGTATCCCGGAATATTTCGTTGGCCGACGGCAGCTGTATTTGCCGTCATCGTATATCAACTTTTATTTGGGGACTCCTCCCCTCATGACAATTTTGGAACGGCCATGACATGGATTTTCTGGTGGTCAATAATCCCCCTGACATTTTTGGTGTTAGGCAGATTTTGGTGTGCCATCTGTCCGTTCGCCACATTGAGTGACGTTATTCAAAAATTTGTGGGAAACCATCGGCCGGTACCTCGTTTTTTAAAAAAATATGGCATATGGATCATTGATTTTTTGTATATTCTAATCACGTGGAACGACCATGTCTTTGGCATGGTAGAAAATCCGCGCGGCTCCGGAATCATTATGCTGCTGCTCATTACCGGAGTCATCATCTCAGGTGCATTCTTTGAACGAAGAACCTGGTGCCGATATCTTTGTTTTCTCGGCGGATTATCCGGAAATTATTCACGAAGCGCCTCGCTTGAACTCAGAGGCACACCGGAAAAATGTCAAAAATGTACGGTAACTGCCTGCTATAAAGGCGGAGAAAAAGCCCCCGGCTGCCCTATGTTCGAGTTTCCGAGGACAATGCAAAGCAATGCCCGCTGCAATTTTTGCGGTTATTGCGTAAAGAACTGCCCTAATGATTCCATCAAACTTTCCGTGCGTATCCCTTCCAAAGAGCTTTGGTTCATTCGCAAACCAAGATTTGATGAAGCCTTTTTAGCCGTTATAATTATGGGAATCGTCTTTGTGCAAAATATTACAATGCTTGATATCTGGGCACAAGCACAGCATCATCTGGAGGTATTTTTAGGAACAAATAATTATGCGATAACCTTCACCGTAATTTTTGCTGTAGCTATGTCGATCCCCGTTGCGTTGCTTTACGCAGCCAGCTGGTTTGGCTCTCGTCTCAATAAAGATTCTGTGCATATGAATTTTGCACGCTTCGGTTATGCTTTGATTCCCTTGGACTTTGCCGGTCATATGGCTCATAATTTATTTCATTTATTCGCAGAGGGAAAATCCGTATTCTACTCGGCACTGTCAATGTTCGGCTTTACCAGTCATCCCGCATCCACAGCCGTACTCTCTTCAGGTACTATAGAAATAATGCAGTTCTTATTACTGTTTTTAGGCGCAGCGGGTTCGGTTTACACCGCTTATCGTATAGCTAAATCCAGCTATGGTCAGACCGTAAGAAAGAAAAATTCTTATATTCCTTACGCTGTACTGCTTATTCTGTTGACACTGCTCAATATCTATATATTCCTTTTACCAATGGCACACCGCACCTGAGCAATAAAAACTTCACAAAAAACCGGAGAGAACTGATATCTGCAATATTTATCAGTTCTCTCCGGTTTTGCTGTATTGATTTTTGCATCGACGGCTGCTGTCAAACAATGACTTCCTTTTACATTGCGGCTCGATATTTTCCACTGTAATATTATTTGTCTAATAGGAGTATATATGTAATTCATTGGAAATATACTCAGCTAGATAAATTTCATCAATGTGATAACCAGCTTTTTGGACCTCATTTAAAAGCCAGAGCTTATCATGATTAATCAATTCTAAGATAGTTTCATCAACTTGCCCATCAAGGATAAGCGGATAATGGACATCCTTTTCTCCATACTGGATAATTGTTAATTGCCCATTTTGCTCCATGACCGCCCGTTTAACGTTCTTTATATGATAAACACCCGACACTCTAAGTTTCAAAATAAGATCATGTGCGGATATTCCATACAGCATACACTGCTTTACAAAAATTTTACCATTCAAAATCAGCAGCACAGGACGTCCGTCAATTAGCACTTTTGCCAGATGGCTATTTGTTTTTATAAATTTTAACACCAGGACCAATAATGTCCAAATCATTAATATTAAAACGAACTGCCATACACTTATATTGTCATTGTAAATGACACCGCCAATTATACCGCCCAGAACATAATTCTGGATTTGATCCATTGCCGACGTTGGTGCAAGATTGCCTTTACCCAGTACATTGATCTGCAGTATCAGACATAATAAACCCAATGTCAGTTTCATAATTATAGGATAATAAATAAGCATATTTTTCTATGATATTGATATAGGAAAATACCATAATCCTTTCTTCAAATTTTATTGTTCATACGCCCTATTTATCAATAAACCGTATATCGGGACTTATGATAGAAATACTTTTTAATTCATATGCGCTGTAATTCGAAAAGAAGTTCACCTGATAAAAAGAATCCCCTATGCAAATAATCATTTCATTCTTTATACGTGATGAATTAGCACTTATTATATCTTTAGAAACACGTCTTTCTTCTGCCACGCTTTTAATGAACGCTATCATTTGAGATGTTTGTTCCGCATCAGTCTGACTTTTTTGATAATCAGTCATTTGAAAACCTATTAATAAAATAATCAATAATAAAAATATAATAAGCAAATCTCTATTTTTTGTTTTTAAACGATTGCGCATATATTTAATACTGGCAAAGAGAAATCCGCTCAAAATCAAAAAAGATACAGTATATTCAAGGAAATAATTTATCTGTGATTGATTTTCAATAAAATTATAAGTATAAAAATCCAAATTATTTCTTCCCTTCACACATGATTTAATTATGTATGTTCATATTGCTATTATATAAAAATTTTTCTAAAATTAAAAGAACCTTCTGATTATATGAACGAAAATATTCACATATAATGGTATTTAGTTTTTCTATAAGTAAGAAAATGCCCTGCAGCGCAAGTCTGCAGGGCATTTCGTGTCTTATTGTTTATGTTGTTATAATATCAACATTGCGTCACCAAAGCTGAAAAATCTGTATTTTTCCTGGACAGCAGTGTTATATGCCCGCAAAACATATTCCCGTCCGGCAAAGGCGCTTATGAGCATGATCAAAGTTGATTTTGGCAGATGAAAATTCGTTATCATCCCATCTACTATTTTGAATTTGTAGCCAGGATAGATAAAAATCCCCGTTTCACCGCTTTTGGCCGGTAAAGTACCATCGTCCGCAGCTGCCGATTCAAGAGTTCTTATTGATGTGGTGCCAACTGCAATTATCCTTCCGCCCCGTGCTCTCGCATCATTTATCCGTGCCGCAGTCTGGCTGTCAATATGAAAATATTCCTTATGCATCACATGATCTTCGATATTATTTTCATTAACCGGACGAAAAGTACCCAACCCGACATGCAGTGTCACAAATTCCAGATTCACTCCCATGTCCCTCAATTCAGCCAAAAGGTCCTCGGTAAAATGGAGACCTGCTGTAGGAGCAGCTGCCGATCCATTTTCTCTGGCATAAACTGTCTGATAACGTTCTTTATCTTCAAGTTTCTCATGAATATAAGGTGGAAGAGGTGTTTGTCCAAGCCGATCAAGTATCTCTTCCCATATGCCCTCATAAGAAAATTCGGCAATTCTGCCGCCGAAATCAGTGTTTTCTTTTATTTCGCAGCTAAGCTCCGTGCCAAAATTTATCAAACTGCCGACAAGTGCTTTCTTTCCGGGCTTTACCAGCACTTCCCATGCATCGCCTTCAAGTCTGCGCAGGAGGAAGACCTCTACTTTCCCACCTGTTTTTTCCCGCCTGCCGATAAGTCTGGCAGGAATTACTCTTGTATTGTTAAAAACTAACGTATCTCCTGCCTTGAGATATTTCTTCAATTCAAAAAAATGCTGATGCTTTATAGTTTCATCATTTCTGTTCAGCACCATGAGCCTCGAATGGTCACGTTGCGGGCACGGTGTCTGTGCGATAAGGTTTTCGGGCAAATCGTAATCAAAATCTGTCAATAACATGGATAGTATTTAAATCTCCTTTTTAATCAGCCTGTCCTGCAGAGCCGATTCCAATTCATTCACAATAATCATTGCTGCGGCAGAAACAGCACCGCCGACTGATATTGATCAATACCAATCTTCTATAGAAACATCACTATAGTATGCATACAGAATAGCCTGATAATCATAGCCCTGTTCAGAAAGTGCCTTTGCACCCCATTGTGACATGCCCACTCTGTGTCCTGATCCATATCCTTCTATTTCCACAACTTCTCCGCTGCGATTCGTGATCGGGTGTATGTTGCCCGCTCCCGTCATCATCTTAGGAACTTTGTAATCCGGCAGATCAACATCAATATCCTTGCTGTACCCAGAATATTGATCAATTGTCACATTTATTTTTTTTGGAGAAGGTATGATTACATCAATTGCAAATTTAGTGCTTTTTAATCCCATTACACGGCGTACTTCGCTGCCCGTCAATTTTACAATGCTTTTATCACCGCTGAATATAACTGTCTTTACTGCACCGTTTTCAGACCGGTCAGACTGACCGCTGCCAAATCCTGACAATGTCACAGTCTGGAGATTTCCTATATCATAGCCATACTGTCTCAATTTTTCACTCAAGTCTGTGGGCGATATCTGTAAAGTCCAATGATAAGCGGGCGATTTCCGGTCGTAGTCTTTTACTGAGCGCAAATAGGGAATATAGGTTCCCCATATATCCTCGCTGTTTTCTGTATTTCCGCCAGAGCTGGCATGAAAAGCCGCAAAAATAGGTTTATGCGCATAAACCAATACTTGCCCTCTTGTATCATCCACCGCTTTTTTTGCTATATCATTTTCTACGTTACTGCCGCCGTACACCTGACAATGTGCCAGCGCGCAGACATCAAACCCTTCATTTTCATGACGATTAAGACTATACAGTGCGTAGCTTCTCGCCGCTACAGCCTGTGCCTTTAATGCCTCCGCCGGCCATGTTGACGGCATTTCCTCCGGGACCACACTGTACAGATACTGCTCAAGCGGCAGGTCATTTACAACTGTCATTCCTTCAGCTGCCTTTTTTATGAGAATCCTCCCACGATATGCTTTCTTATTTACTTCTGTACGGCCATCTTCTCCCTCTGCCTGAACAGAAAGCACCATGCTTTTAGCAGGAAGATTATTTATATACAGGCGTCCGTTTTTTTGTGTTACCAATATTTTTTCACCGGCATTATACTTGCCGAATATATCATTCGTCCCTGGATCCTTTACTGAAAAAACCTTATTGGCAGAGATCATTATACTTGACTGACCTGTCCACAAACCAACGCGGATATTTGCTTCCGCTGCCAATACCGAGGTAGAAGAAGATATTGACACGGCAATTGTTATGAGTAAAAACCGTACAATCATTTTCAGACATTTCATACTTTCGCCTCCTTCACTGCTGCCCTGAGCAGATTATCTTCTTTTCGTTTTAGATGTCCTGCCTGTTTTTATAGGTTCTGCAGTATCTTTTCTATTTCTGTCTCTCCAGCCACAGTAAATAAAGCCGGCAAGCGCAAGTACAAACGCTATAATGCTTGTCATCTGAGCTGATGTACATATACCGAAAACCAATTCACTGTAGTCACCGCGCAAAAATTCGAGAAAAAATCTGGCTGCCGAATACAGCATCACATAAAGAGTAAAGGCCTGTCCTCTGCCATGCTTAAACGAACGGAAAAGCAGCAGCAGTGCAAAAATGACCATATCCAGCTGACCTTCCCAAACTTCTGCCGGCCAGAGAGGCTGACTGCCATATACGTGATGTGCCAAAGTAGTAGCAGGGTATATAATTCCGTATCCTGTACCGGTCGGTGTACCAAAAGCATCACCATTGAGCAGATTTGCACATCGCCCTATCGCCTGACCCAAAATTATAGCTGGTGCCAGAATATCCGCCAATGCCAATACATCTATATTATGCTTTCTTGCATATATAATCCCCGCTATCGTTCCTAAAAACACGCCTCCCTGTATAGCCATTCCGCCCTGCCATACATTGAATATTTCTGTAATATGATTTCCGTAATAGTCCCAGTCAAAAAAGAAGACATCCCACAAGCGTGCACCTAAAATACCGGCCACACCGGAATAAATTCCCAGATCGACTATATGTTCATGCCATCTTCCATCCTGCTTTGCCAGAAAATATCCCACACCTACAGCAAGAATGATACTCAGCGACAAGACCAGACCATAAGAACGTATGGGAAAATCACCTATATAAAATAAATACTGATGCATTTATTATCATCTCCATCCATATAATACATTCAAAATATCAGCCACATTATTTCGGCGTCTTCATTATTGTCCAGATAATAATGCGGGCGCCTGCCGACACTTTTAAAACCAAATTTTTCATACAGGCGGATTGCTTTTTCATTACTGGGGCGAACTTCCAGTGTTATAGATGAAATATCCTTTATCTTCGCTGTTTCTATCATTTTTTTCAGCAATAATCCTGCTATCCCTCTGCCCCTGTATTTCGGAAGCAAAGCTACATTGGTGATTTGTCCTTCACCGAACACCAGCCACATTCCCGCATAACCGATTATTTGTTCACTGCCGCCTTCTTCATCCACTGCCAGCAAATAACAGGCATCCTCTTTTGCCGCTTCTTCCCAGAACGACTGTCTTGACCATGGCATGGAAAAGCAGGATTTTTCCACTTTTTCTACCCCTTCTGCATCTTCAGGCAACATTCTTCTAAAGCCTATTTTCAATTCTTACCCTGCTCTTTCCGTCTCTTTTCCCAGAGTTCTTCAGCCTCGGAACGTCTTATATATAACGGTTCCAATGTCATGACATTGTCACACCTGCCGGATGCCAATCTATGTATACCTGCAAATGCAGTATTTGCCGCCCGAGGCATTATATGATGCGGCAGCGCCGGTCTGGTATTAAGGCACCGCGCAAATTCATCCGGTCGCCGCTGCACAACATCCCCCATAGCAACAACCGGTCTGTCCATGCCTTCACAAATATCTACAGCCTCAGCCATTTCAAGTACAGTCATTTCCCGTACAGTCTGCAGACATCCTTTATCCCATTTTTGAAGAGAAAAATAGACATTTCCCTTTTGAGCATCAACAAAAGCTGCTGAGTAGATATTTTCGACAGGATAATGATAGGCCAGTACCTCGTCAATCCTGATCCCCGCTATAGGTATGTCCAGCGCATAGGCCATCATTTTAGCCGCTGCCAGACCAATTCTCAAACCTGTAAATGAACCTGGCCCTATATTGACCGCAATACCTGTCAATTCACTTTTATCAACATGCGCTATTGCCAATGCATCCATTATATGTCCCATAAGCACCTCAGACTGAGGCTTCTTTAGCTGCATAACAACTTCCGCGAGCAATCTATCCTTCGTTGCCACGGCAGCACTGGAAACCATCGTTGCCGCATCTATCGCAAGGACTGGCATAAATATTTCAACTCCTCATACTGTTTTTGGTATTTCATGCCGTTCAGCGTTACAGTTATTTTACGTCTTCCGTCTTTTTGTTCACACATTCTAATATATAGATTATCTTCGGGCAGGGCATCAGAAAATCTGTCCGGCCATTCAATAATTATTATTTCTCCATTTTCCTGCACATATTCATAAAAACCGATTTCATACAAGTCATCTTCTGAGTTGAGCCGATACAGATCAAAATGATAAATAGATACATCGCCTTCGTACACATTCATTAAATTAAAAGTAGGACTTGACGCGCTGTTGCAGTGCAAAAAAGCTGCCATCCCCTGTGTAAGCGTCGTTTTTCCTGCACCAAGCTCTCCCTCAAGGCAGACAACTATACCACTGCGGCCGGCTTCTCCCAAAAAAGCTCCCAGACGTTTTGTCTGCGCAGGATTATCCGTATACAATAAAAAAATTTTTTCTTCCAATATCTACACACCCTGTCCAAGCCTGATATAACGAATCTTAATTCATTAATTATAGCATAATATCAAAAATTTCGCAGTCTAAAAAGAGCATCGTCCTTTGCTTCAGATGCTCTTTTGCTGCTTACCCTGACCGTATAGTTTTTTCCTCTGCAATCCTAAAGAATACAGAAGTATACAAGAATACTCTTTTAAATTGGCAGGATATCTGTAGTTTATCCAGAAGTTTATAAATTCATAACAATATTGCATTAATTAAAATTTTAGGGGGAATTATTTTGACTTCAAGCATGGCCGCCTCTCATTCAGTGGGAAAGGTAGCAAAGGATGTCATTTTCGGAGCAAGCGCTGCTTGCAGGGAAGCTGTCGATAAGTATGGCAGTGCTAAAGTAACAAACGCAACAATCGGCGCTATCATGGATGATAATGGGCAATTGGCTTGCATACCGATCGTAGAAAAAGTCCTGCGCACACTGCCCATAAATGATCTTATTTCTTACGCTCCTATTTCCGGTGTTCCCGATTATCTTGATATGACTACCTCACTCACATTCGGCGACCATAGGCCAGACGGGTACACGGCCGCAGTGGCTACTGCCGGCGGCACAGGCGGTATTCATCATACAATCTGGAATTACACCGAAACAGGTGACAGCGTACTCACTTCTGACTGGTTTTGGGGTACATATAATATGCTTTGCCGTGAAGTGGGCAGAAAGCTCGTAACCTATCCACTTTTTGACGAAAAACAAAATTTCAATATAGCAGGTTTTACCGCTGAAGTAGATAAACTCATGTCCAAGCAGAATTCTCTGCTGATAATAATAAATACCCCTGCACATAATCCTACAGGTTACAGCCTCACTGAAACAGATTGGTCGGCTGTCCTTGACGTCTGCAGAGAGCATGCAAAAAAATCGGATAAGAAAATTACCATAATGGTCGATATTGCTTACATTGATTTCGCCGGTGAAAAAAATGAAACACGCAAGTTTATGCGCCAATTCTCTGATCTTCCTGATAATATCCTCACAATATTTACCTTTAGCATGTCCAAAGGCTATACTGTTTATGGTCAGCGCTGCGGGGCGATGATAGGCCTGTCATCCTCCAAAGAAGTCATCACAGAGTTTGCTGATATAAACAAATATACAAGCCGTTCCACCTGGTCCAACATAAATCATGGTGCTATGGCTCTGCTCGTTGCCATAAACAAGGATACTGCTCTCCAAAAACAATTTGAGGCAGAACGTGACGCTCTTTATCAAATGACACGCCGCCGCGGTGCCATATTCATGGAAGAGGCAAAAGCATGCGGCCTGAATGCATTGCCATATAAGGCAGGCTTTTTCCTTTCAATTCCCGCCAAGGATTCCGCCGCAGTATGTGATAAAATGCACGATGATCTTATCTTTGCCGTACCGCTTAAGGCAGGTGTTCGCATTGCTGTCTGTTCTGTTCCCACCGATAAAATGCGTGGAATGGCAGTAAAAGTGCTGAAGGCTCTGCATAGCGCAGAATGATACAAAGCCATCTATTTACAATTATCCATCATTAGGAACTGAATATTTTTTTGACAGCTTTGGATAATATCCAAGGCTGTTTTTATATTTTGGATTTACTATTTGTAAAAAGTCCGTTATAATATTTACTGTTAGTAATTACTTTTAATAATTATTTATAAAGTGTGGTATTTATGACTCCAAATTTAATCAGAGAACTGCTTGATGCCTGCTTTTACGGCAAACAAATTATTGAAAAGATGCCGGCTCTGCCGCTTGGGATGAAACCGCGCCATCTGCACGTGCTACATGCCGTTGAGATTTTATCAGCCCAGGATATTGTACGCATTAGTGATGTAAGTAAAGTTCTCCGTACCACTATGCCCAGCATCACAAAATTGATTAATGAGCTTGAAGAACTTGATACATTGATCAAAAACCGTGCCTATAGCAAAGATCATCGCGTTACAACTGTCAGCTTGACACCGCTTGGCAAAAAATATGTTGCCAAATATATCCATCAATATCATTGTAAGCTTGCTGAACTACTCAGCTCCCTTAATGAGCAGGACTGTCGTACTACTGTCCATACTTTGAAAATTATGGCGCAGCTCATGGAAAAACACCCAATACAATTTAAATTATAGGAATTTTTCATATGGAAAATTACGAACGAAAAATTGATACAAAATTAATTATGTCAATCATTGCCACAGGTATTATGGCATTTACCGGTGTCGTCATCGAAACAGCCATGAATGTTACCTTTCCCACACTTATGCGAGAATTTCAAATAAACACCTCAACCGTACAATGGCTTACTACTGGTTATCTGCTGATTCTTTCAGTAATTATCCCCGCTTCTTCCTATTTCAAAAAAAATTTCACATTAAAATCCTTATTCATAACCGCTGAAATTTTTTTTACAGCCGGTACAATTCTTGATGCATTTGCCCCAAGCTTCTTTATTCTTCTCTCAGGCAGAATTCTGCAAGGTTTTGGGGCAGGAATTGCTCTGCCTCTGATGTTCAACATAGTTTTGGATCAGGTCCCCCTGAATCATCTTGGCACAATGATGGGAGCAGCAACCCTTATAATCGCTATTTCTCCGGCTGTCGGGCCTTCCTTCGGTGGTTTTATCATCAATTACTGGGGCTGGAGAATGATTTTTATCGCCCTGCTGCCTCTGCTTGCCGCCGCCTTTTTTGTCGGTGTATTTTCTATACGTTCTACTGCAAATCCTGTGCGGACACCTTTTGATTGGCCCGGGTTCCTTCTTCTGTCCATCAGTTTCAGCTGTCTCATTTTTGCTGCCGGCGCTTCAGGGAACACTGGTTGGAACGATCCCTTTATTCTTGGTGCATTTTTCATATGTATTATGACTTTTATAATTTTTTATAAGTATGCAGGCAAAAGCGCGCATCCTATCTTTTATCCGTCTGTTTTTCATATAAGAACATTTACACTTAGTGTAATAGTCATAGGCATCGTGCAGTTTCTCTGTCTCGGCCTTGGTTTTTTGATCCCCAATTATTCACAGCTTGTTTCCGGGGAAAAAGCATTGGTGGCCGGGCTGTTGCTGCTGCCAGGCTGTATTATCGGTGCTTTCATTACTCCATTAAGCGGTCGGATAATGGATCGTATCGGTGCCAGAAAACCCATTATCATAGGAAATATCTGCATGATCGCAGCAACCTTTTTATACAGTATACTGGCGCAGCATCTGACAACAATGCTTTTTGTACTCATCTATACGATATTCACAATCGGTCAGGGATTCAGCAGCGGTACATCAATGACGAATGGCCTGCGGCAGCTTCCGGCAAAATTACGAGCCGATGGAAATGCCGTATGTACAACATTCCAGCAACTATCGGGAGCAATTGGCACAGCCGTTGTCAGTGCCTTGATTTCTGCCGAACAAAAACGTCTGCCGGACCAGCTGCCTTATGCTACTATGCTGGGCAGTCAAAATGCATTATTTTTATTGTTCATTCTGGCATGCGCTGCTCTTATTTGCTCCGTTATTATCTTCCGCGATATAAAAAAACTGCAGCGCAGTTGAATGTATTCCCTATGTCAGAAAATAAAAATCAGCTCTGCCTATACCACCGGCAGAGCTGATTTTCATTATTTTGAGTCAATCCGCGTCCTTATTTCCTGCAAATAAGGAAAAAGCTTCACATCCAGTTTATTGATAAGTTCCTGCAATTCATGCGAGTCAAAATCATAGCTGACCTCAGGGATATCAAAAATACGGCTTTCCCCAAAAAATTCATTACGAAAAACATTATAATAAATTATAAAATTACTTTTGCTGGTAAAATCGCTGTAATCAAAAACAATATATGAACCATTTATAATACGAACAGGCTGATCAGGCGTTATAAACAATCTGAATCCTGCAAAAGTTTCCGGCAATTTTTTCTTATAATCCCATTGCATAATTTTTTTGTCATGAATGATGGAAGTTATATGTTCCGGATTAAAAGTCTGCATATCAGCCAGCAGGCCAGAACATCTCTCCTGAAGTATTTCCTGAAAAGCTTCAAGTTCAGCATAAATATATTCTATGACACAAAATTCTGTCAGCCCAATCCGCATACGCAGCTTATACTCACTGGTCTCTTCATGGTAATATACCGTTATACTGCGGTGTGCTTCTTTATTTTCGTAACGATAAAGATCCAGCACATCTCCCTTTTCTTCCATCAGCAGAACATAGTTGAACCCATGCATCTGTTCCGGCAGGTTTTTCATATAATCCCATGCTTTGACCTGAGACAGTATTTTTTCTTTTGTTGCCGCCTTCATACTACCACCGCTGTAATTTTATTTACCCGTACGACCGCGTTTTGTCATTGGAATGTTATTTTTGCAAAGAGGACATTCCTCCGGTTTATAAGCCGTAACGCTAAGATTCAGAAGAGCTTTATGAGGCACATCCCCAAAATCAGCCTTACCGCCGCTTCTGTCGACAAGCAGCCCTACACCGACAGGTACAGCCCCTTCACTGCGGACGACGTCAATAACTTCCTTGACTGAACCGCCGGTCGTAACTATATCTTCAACGATAAGAACACGTTCTCCCCTTTTAAGTGAAAAACCGCGGCGAAAAGCCATTTTTCCATCTACACGTTCAGTAAAAATAGCTCGTGTCCCCAATGCCTTGCCGACCTCGTGAGCCAATAAAATACCGCCTGTCATAGGACCGACCACAGTCTGAACCTGCATATCAGCAAAACGTTCAGCCAGCTCTTTACAAAGAGCCTCCGTATACCTGGGATGCTGCAACACGTTGAATTTTTCCACATACATTGGGCTGTGCAATCCAGACGTAAGCAGAAAATGTCCCTCCATTACAGCATTTGTTTGCATCAGCAGATCTTTTACTTCCTGTTCGGTCATTATTATCTCTCCTAATTCTTATTTACGTTATTATATCATTTAGCAAAATTTTTGTCATGCACTGCCACTATACAATACTCTAAGCCCGCGTAAATAGATATCCTGAAAAGACTGCCCCCATCTCACTGCTGCTTTTTTCTGAACCATTGCCAAAAACACAACACAAAGGCTGCTGTCCACGCCGCACTGCCTTCCATATTTCCAGCAGCGCCGTACAAAGGCAATACCATACCGGCCACACTCAGCCCAAATATCCAAACAGGCATTAACCAAATATTTTGATTTGATAGGACTTCTGCGGAAAAATTGCTTTTCGCAGAAGTATTATTTACTTTTGCTGCACGTTTCCACCATCCTGCAAAGCCTGCTATGATAACAACTATTGTGATTATATCTAAAATTGCCCAGATAATTTTAAGTGCCAATGTATCATGATTATGCACGTGCAGATCCAGTGAAGCTGCAGCAGCTGACAAATAAACCGGCAGCTCTTTTGTATAATACTGCATATTTCCCTGTGCATCGGCGCCGACAAAAACCAATTGGCCCATAAACTCTGTGGGTCTGTCCTTAGCCGGTGTCATATAAAAAACATAACGCGAATGATTCAGTTTTTTATCGGGCATATCAACCGATAAAATATAATCTTTGCTGAATTGCTGATTAATGAAACTGATCGCTGCCGGAAGTCCAATATTGTCAGCAGTTACCTGCGCAGACATATTTTTTGCCGCTTCCGCTTTTGCACTGCTGATGTAACTTCCATAACCAAGAGAAAAGATAACTATCATTACACCGCTGAAACATAAAAGTGCCGCCCACGCCGCTGTGGCAATCCCCAAAAACTTGTGCCAACCGAACCACTTTGCAGACGATGTCCTATTGTCTATTTTGCCAAATCTATTTTTTTTCATAAACGGTCCGTAAATAAACATTCCCGATACCACCGATATAAAACTCAGCAGACACATAAATCCTAAAAATATCATCCCCCCCTTACCAAAGCCCATATACATATGCAGCACATGCATTTCATGCATAAATTGGGCAATGAATTGTGATTTTACGTCCTCTCTGTGCCAGTTTTGCAGCGCAGCCGTATCCGGATAAAACGCGATCTGCTCTCCGCCCATGCTCAAGCGTGCATCCACCAGCTTTTTACTATATTTATCCTGCACCCGGTAGAGCATACGCCCTTCCTCCGGCTGTACAGAGACTGCCCGTACGACCTTATCCGGATATTTGTTCAATATTGTATCAGCACCTGTCTCTGCATAATCCCATACAGAAGAATAGTCAAATGCCTTATGGTACATATTTTCCTGCATCATATTGTGATCATGTATTTCCATTTTAAATAAAAGGGGCAGCCCCGTGATGCAAAGCATCAAAAAAAATATTACACAAATCAGGCTGATCCATCGATGAAGCTTATACCAGTATCGCAAATTCGTCATCTCCCTGAAAAACAGCAAAAAAATAAGCCCTTCCTGAAAAGAAACGGCTTTTATCTATGAAGTGACCAAGATAATCTCCTCCCTATCGCTCGCAGGTAATAATGGTGATTTTCAAACAGGCAGTTCTCCTGACTCAGGTTCATTGCCCATTCGCGCCTTCCCGAAAAAAATTTCCAGTGACATCATGCGATAAGCTCCCCTTACAGTGGCGGGACCGTACCGGCTTTTACCGGCTTCTCTATCAAGTCTTACGACACCTGTTCAACAATATTCAGTTACAATAACAAATATACTTTCCTTTCTTATAATTGTCAATAAATTACTGCAAATATGTACTAACTTAAAATCTATAAAAGTATTGTGTGGGATAATAAGCTCTATCATCAATTTTATATGCAGTCAAAATAATTTCATCAGGATATTCAATGATTAGGCCTTTTTCTTTAGGATGTGTTCTTGAAATAATAAACCTTGGACTACTGTTAGTTTTATCAAAATGTTTTTCTTCAACCAATATCTCATAACCTAATTTCCGCTTTATATAGATAAAATATGATTTATCACTCTGAGGCTCTAACTCTATATGCATTAAAAAGAACTCATTATCCCAAATATGCTCTAGTTTCTTCATATTGCAATTTCTCCTTGTATAATAAGTTTTGTAAGCAGAAATCTGCCAACGTACAAAGCGTATTTCCTTTTTATTACATGTTGTTTAAAAAATTTTAATACTGCAATAGATATAGTAATTGTGGCAAATGTTACCTCTTTTTCCTCCTCTGGCTAAACCCTGTAGTTTTTGCTTAAAAGCTTAACAACTACCTTATACTATAGATAAAAGTTACATGAAATGAAAGATAGTAATATCTTGGACGATAAGTCATATGGCAAAATTTTTCGTAGAGTTGCTACTCACTATGAAAAGCTGGTAACATCTTTTCTTGCCTTTGTTTATTGTGCTTCCATATTCATCTTGTGCAAATAATACTCAGCATTGAATGTTTTCTTTATTTTTATGGATTTAACATATTACCAGATTATTTCTTGGTCATTAAATATGGTTCTTCAATTCCCGTTTGATACCCACACTTATAACATTTACCGTTGGAAAGCAATGAATCTTTTACATATGTGCACAAACCATATCTTTCCACAAGCAGTTCTTTACAATTTGGGCAATAAGTATTTAACCCAATACTTTCAAAAACATTTCCAATGTATGCATATTTTAACCCACGTTTTAATGCACGCTTACGCGCTTCCATAACATCTTCAACTGGAGTTTTAGCATATTGCATATATTTGTAATCAGGATGAAACCTTGTAAAATGAATAGGGATATCCGGAGATAATTCACTGAGAATAAAATCAATCATTTTATCGTAGTTATTAACATTGTTTGTTAGACCAGTAACCACCAAATTACTGAGTTCATAATGTATCCCGGTAGAATGTATATATTTGGTATTTTCCAATACGGGCAATAACCATCCCTTTGTAAATTGTTTATAATAAGCTTCGTCCATAGCTTTAATAGAAATAGCAAAAATATCAATCACATCACATAATTGTATTACGGCATCTCTCGATAGAAAAAACGCCGATTTAAATAGGCTTTTTATTCCGTATTTCTTCGCTTCTCGTGCAGTATCAATTACAAATTCGAACCAAACTGCAGGATCATTATACGTCCAAGATAGTATTTTTACATTATTTTTTAAGGCTATTTCAACAATAGACTGTGTAGTGTACTCGTGAATATATTCTGGTTTAGTATATTGAAATTGAGAATACATCCAATTCTGACAATAATCGCAATCCAAATTGCATCCAAAATTTCCAAGTGATAATATTTGTGCTCCAGGAGCATAATTAAATAATGCCTCTGTTTCAATTTTTTCGACCGTGACATGGGCGGCCTTACCATACGACTGAGCATATAATTTTCCGTTTATATTTTTTCTCACCTTACAAAAACCAACAGAGTTAGACTGGATTACACATTTACGTGGACATAATCCACATTGAACCTTTTGATTTTGCAATTTTTCATACAAATACGCCTCTTTTCTCGTATCATTCCATTTTAAATGTAAATTATATTTTGGAGAATTTGTTGAATAGACATTACTCATGCTTATACCTCCCTGACAATTTCAACTTATTCAAACAATATGTAATGCTATGCTATATTAATTGAATCCAGATATAATAGTAATACCAAAAGCAATTAAAATTGCACCTGCACCAATATCCAAATATTGTACAAGCTTGATATTCAAGTGTTTTTTGATCCTCCCTCCGGCAATTGAAACTGCGCCTAAGAATATAATAGTAGCAGAAACACACCCCAATATAGTTAACGCAATATTTATTAATCCACTGATCTTTTTTAAACTGAGCAGAGCGCCAAGCGTACTTGCCCATAAAACTATTGTAAGTGGATTAATGGATGTAAGTTTAATGCCATATAAAAAACTATTGCAGACATTTTTTTCTTTCTCCCCTATATCACTGTTTTTCTTTCTTAGCCCAGTTACAATATAAGATATTCCAAATAAAATTAGTCCTATTGCAGCAATTATAGTGAAGATATGATTCACAGATGGTAATTGAATTAAATTAGCAACAACTCCTGCTGATAAAAGAATATAACAAAAATCCACTAACGCAACACCAAATACCATTTTAATTGCTTCAATAGAGCCTCTTGTAATGGAGTGGTGCAGTACAGCAATAAAAACAGGCCCTATTGAAAGCTGCAGTGTAAATCCTAAAATAAGACCATCAAAAAAATCCATGTTTAACTCTTTCCACATAATAAGTAAAGATATGCAATATTTAAAGTTTTATGTATCTCTTCTATTTTCATTATTTATTAAGTAATTGGAAATAAAATTTAGTATTTTAAACTATATCTGCCCAAATAACTCTCATTTTATGTCTTTTTCTCATAAACAATTATTTCTTACAAAATATATGATGCTAGAAAACAATTACATAATAAAAATGATATTTTAAGAATATGCCTAGGATAACAATTTGTCAGTCGGAAACATGACAATTTTAGATAGAAAATTATACTAGGCAGATGTTCCTATTTACTTTTTCCAATTTAGTAACTATTCTTTCTATGATATATTTTGACTTCTTTGTTTGTTATATTCTTATTAAAATTCCAGGATCTACATTATTGGGTAATAAATTTTTCCCTTGAAAAACAGCAAAAAAATAAGCCCTTCCTAAAAAGAAACGGCTTTTATCTATGAAGTGACCAAGATAATCTCCTCCCTATCGCTCGCAGGTAATAATGGTGATTTTCAAACAGGCAGTTCTCCTGACTCAGGTTCATTGCCCATTCGCGCCTTCCCGGAAAAAATTTCCAGTGACATCATGCGATAAGCTCCCCTCACAGTGGCGGGACCGTGCCGGCTTTTACCGGCTTCTCTATCAAGTCTTACGACACCTGTTCAACAATATTCAGTTACAATAAAAATATACTTTCCTTTCCTATAATTGTCAATGACCAGCAGTAAATATACCACGATAAATTGTATTAATTTTAATCTCAAGGGAAAAGATTCAATGGACATTAAATTATTTCCAATCTGCTTAGCTGTACCAATAAATATGGGAAACAAGCTTATATTTACTTGTCTCCCATATTATTGTAAACTATTTTTCATTTGATGAATCAGTAAGCCGCATCATTGCCGCCTTTTCTTTCACCGGATATTGTTTCATTATGGGCTGTCCCCGTATGATATGGACTTTGTACATTAACTACCGGATCATGCAATTTTATTTTGCGGTCTTCCAATACTTTTTTCAAAACCCATGGTTTGTCGGATATTATTCCATCTACACCCATATCCAGCAACATTTTTATATCGCTTTCTTTGTTCACTGTCCACGGTACTACCTTCATGCCCAGTGAATGCGCTTCCTCCACATCCTGCTTAGACAGTTCTGTAAAATACGGCGATATTATATCCATTCCGATGGCATGCGCTGCGCGCACAGGGTCACCGTTATAGTCCTTTATGTCAAGCCCTCCAAGCCAGGGCGACTTCGCTTTCTCATAACGGCGCAGTGATTCGGAATCCCGTCCCCAAGAGGGCTGCTCCTGCCATAATGCTGATGTAGTAATATTGGGGTTTAATTTTTTCATTTCGATTAATGTCTGCCAATCGAAGGATTGGAGCACCACACGATTTTCCATACCATACTTCTTTATGATATCATTGAATACTTGAACAAATTTTTTCGGATCGGCATTATTTTTATAGCCTATACTAGCCGGGTCAGGATAAGATTTAGTTTCTATATTAAGTATGATTTTTTTATCCCCATAGGATTGTATAAGCTGCAGCAGCTCTTCAAGCGTGGGGATCTTGGCGTCATGCGTTATTTGTGTACGCCCGTGCAGATCATAGTATTCGCCATTCTTAGGGTCCATCACACCTACATCGAATTTGCGCAGTTGGTCAATTGTCATTGTACGTATGTCATATTTCCCTCCGGGCACATATTTGCCTGTTTCATCACGGGTTATATCAGGATTCAGTATCGGATTATGACTCATAACTATTTGTCCGTCTTTTGTGAGCTGCATATCGCATTCGATAGATGTCGCTCCCATTTCCATTGCATAAGCATAGGAATACAGCGTATTTTCCGGTCTGGCATCACGCCCGCCCCGATGCGCTTCAAAATCGAATACATCATAGGATACCTTTGCCTGTGCAGCCGGCGTATATATTACTCCTGCACCGCAATAAAGGCTGATTGCCACAAGCCCAGTCATTATAAGTTTTTTTCTCTTCATTCCTGTACGCTCTCCTTTAAACTTCAAGTATAGTATGCTTAATCTATTCATATGCTTAATCAACTATAGCACACTGTCCACCCTTTTGTATTAATCTTAAGTAAATTCTGCATTTTATACACATATTCCCGTTAAGTTTATCCAATCATAATCCTCCGTCCCACGCTAAAGCTGCAATATCCAGAGAAAAAAGACAACTTGTTAATCTTCCCTGGGTTTGGTATTCCAAACAAGAAGTGCCAGTAAGGTGGAAACAACGGCTGCACCAACCCAGAATTCTGTTGCCAAGCCAAAATCATATACTTTAACACCGTTTACGACAGAAATGGTCATCAATTTGCCCGTGACGAATTCCTGAATAGCGGCACCGGCGTAGCTCAGCAGACCAATCATCCCCATAGCAGCACCAGTAACGCGCTTCGGTACGATATCGACGGCCATAAGGCCACCCATATAGCAAACCAATGCTCCCATAGTAAAGCCGTAGAAGGTCATGCAGAAAAGATCCATGGTGAAGGACTGGGGAGCCCATACAAAACCAGCAATTGATAAAGAGTATAATATGCCATAAATAAGCGCCGGTGCATTCCGTTTATGATTAAAAAATTTATCGGAAATAACACCACACAGCAGTGCCCCGAAGATACCAGCCACCTGCATATATGCCATGACGCCGGCAGCTCCCATCATATCATAGCCTTTTTGAGAAGTAAGATATACAACGCCCCAGCTTTCAACGGCATATCGGGCAATATATACACAAAGAGAAGAAAATCCGAGGATCCAGACCGCCGGATTTTTGACAACGGTATTCCATTGCATAGCACCAACGGATTTTTGTTTTTCTGCCTCTGCCTGCGCTTGCGTTTTTTCTCCATAATAAACAGCCCCATTGGGGAGGCCCTGTGTTTCCGGGCGATCACTCATGCCAAAATAAATGAAGGCTGTACCGATTAAAGAGATACTTCCTGCAGCAACAAATCCCATGGACCAATTATAAGCAGATACAACAGCCGCAATAGCAAAGTATGCAAAGGAAGAACCTAAATTGTGGCTCGTGAACCATACACCGTACAAAGTGCCCCGCTCTTTGTTGCTGAACCACTGATTCAATGCAACGATAGATGGACCCGCGCCATAGGATTGAAACCATCCGTTTAACCCCCATAGGACTGCCAACGGAACAAACGAATTTACAAGCCCCATACCGACCATTGTCAAAGATGAAATGAAAAGACCGAATGAAAAAAACCGTTTATTGTTCATGCGGTCGGCAAGGAAACTGTTGGTAAATTTGCCCAAGCCGTAAGTAATAAAAAAAATAGAGCCAATAATGCCTACTTGCTCTGGGGTTACAATACCGGAAGACAAAAGCGGTTTTTTGATGACCGAATAGCTCTGGCGAATGATGTAGTAAAATGCGTATCCGATCGTGATAGAGGCAAATACACGCCAACGCATGCTGTTGAATTTTTTCTTGACAGCTCCGTTTTCCTTGATTTGTTCGATATCCGGACCGGTTTTAAAAAATTGATATAATAGATTGAACATAAAAAAACTCCTTTCTTTTTGATGGATGAAACTCAACCTGTTCTTTTAGTTGAATCCGCTTCCACTACTGACAATGCCAGTATAGTACATTATTTTTAACATATATAGCAGAAAAAATCTGATTTTCTTGTAAGAATTTTTCTGACATAAAGAAGCTGCCACCCAGGCAATAACAGCCGTCATAAAATGAAAAAGCCCCCAGTCCATAACGGCTGACTGAGGAAACTCCTGATGTTTAATAAAATCAAGTTCATATGTTTTTTGTGCAAATCAAGCGTGTTTCCCTTACACTCATACGTTTTTTATATACAATTAAAAAAACCATACGAAGGCTGTTATTATGCTCATACACCATTTCAACAACAGGTACTGCATTTCCTTGCTGCTTGTTCTGATCCTTTTCTTCATCTTTTTTAATTATTCTCGCTCTGATGCATATGATTCTTACATCGACTTTTCTAAAGGTGAACCCTTGCCCCATGAAGAAGAAGCTTCACCCAATGTCACCATTGAAGACTGGCGGTTTTTTTCTAACTATATAGGCAAACGGCTGAGTTATGTGTTAGTTTTCCTCTATCAGATTGCAGCCCGCTTTTTTGCAAAGCGCATATAATTTATGCAGAGGCAGTCCCACTACATTTGAGTATGAACCATCTATTTTTTTTATAAAAACTGCACTTTTCCCCTGTATAGCATATGATCCCGCTTTATCCAAAGATTCTCCGCTGGCCGCATATCTTTCTATTTCTTTTTCTGTCAGGACTGCCATTTCAACTTCAGTGACAGAAAAATCCTGCCAGTATTTATCATTATAAACCAGCGCAATCCCAGTATAAACTTGATGTGATCTGCCTGACAACTTTCGGAGCATAGAAATAGCATCAGCTTCATCGGCAGGCTTACCATATACTTCTTCGCCGATTGCCACGACGGTATCTGCTCCTATTACCCACATGTCCTTATGCGTTGCCGCTATCTGTCCGGCTTTCAATAAAGCATTCTCACATACCAGTTTCTTAGGAGAGCCTGTCTTTACCTCTTCTGTCTCAGATGGTTCGAAAATGAATTCACAGCCTATCTGTGTCAATAATTCTCTGCGCCTTGGTGATGCCGATGCCAATATTATCATAATTGCCTCTCAACAGTCTGCTGGATTTATTTCTGCAAGTATTTGTTCTGCCGCCTTACGCGGATCATCAGCCTTATAAATAGGTCTGCCGACGACAATCTGGCTGGCCCCATTTTTCAATGCCTGCTCAGGTGTTGCAATACGGCTTTGATCATCCGCAGTACTGCCTGTCGGCCGCACCCCAGGAGTCACGATCATAAAGTTTTTTCCGCATGCCCTTCGTATTCTTGCGGCTTCATGAGGAGATGCCACAACGCCGTCAAGCCCTGCATCCTTAGATAAAAGCGCCAGCCGCACCGCCTGTTCATCTATAGGCATGTGCATACCGAGCCCATCCCAATCATCTCCGTCCATACTTGTGAGTACTGTTATAGCAATCAATTTGGGAGGGTTTATTCCCATTTTATCCGCTTCTTCCCTCACCCGCTGTGCCGCTCTGCTCATCATGGTAAAACCGCCTGAAGCATGAACATTGAAAATATCGACACCAAGCCTCATGAGCGAAACGAGACCTTCAGCCACCGTATTGGGTATATCATGCAGCTTCAGATCAAGAAATATTTTCTTGTTTTTCCCTTTCAAATATTTTATTATCTCCGGGCCGACGGCATAAAAAAGCTCCATGCCAACCTTATAGAAGACAATACTGTCACCAAGCTTTTCCACCAGTTTCTCAGCTTCTGCCAGCGTCCGTAAATCAAGTGCTGCGATAATTCTTTCATCCGCCATTGTTATACCTCCACCTATAAACTTATATTCTGCCATTCATTATAGCATAGACTGATAATCTTTTATATTTCCCTTCTGCTCATACAAGCCCCACCATGTGCTGAACAACAAGCGAAACCACCGCGACGGCAAACCAACAGCACAACCCCAGAAAGATAGGCCGAAAACCATTTTTTACCAATAATCGAAGATTTGTGTTCAAACCGATCGCACTCATCGCCAATATTATGCAAAATTTTCCTGTTCCTGCCAGAGTATGTGAAAACTGCGGAGAAAGAATGCCTGTTGTATTGACAACAGCCGCTGTGACAAACCATAAGATGAACCACGGAAAAATTTTTATTATACTGAAATTTCTGTTTTTATTTCCTTTATGCATAGTTAGTGCCGCGAAAAATATACAAGCAGGAACAATCATCAATGCACGTGTCAATTTTACAATAGTGGCATACCCTCCTGCCGCAGTACTATAGGAATAGCCTGCCGCAACCACAGAAGAAGTATCATTGATAGCTGTTCCTGCCCACATACCGAACCCTGTATCAGACATTCCCATTGTATGTCCCAGAAACGGGAAAAGAAAAACGGCAATAACATTAAAAAGAAAAATCGTCGATATAGAAAAAGCTATATCCTTATCTTTTGCCCCTATGACAGGAGCCAGGGCAGCTATTGCTGAACCGCCGCATATGGCTGTACCCGCACCGATAAGTATAGTCGTATCATAGTCAAGACCCAGATATTTACCTATCAGCCACGCTGTCAAAAATGCCGTCAGCAGTGTAAAAATCATTACATAAAGAGAATGTGATCCGACTTTCAGCACATTGAACAGGTTCATTTCAAATCCTAAAAGAATTATGGAATATTGCAGTATTTTTTTCCCTGTAAATTTTATGCCTGCTTCAAAAGATTTCGGCCGTCTGAAACCTGAGGCAAGTATTCCCAAAAGTATGCCGAAAACCGGCCCGCCTATAATAGGAAACATATTCCCAAGAAAATAAGCGGGAACCGCAAAAACGAGTGCATATAAAGTTCCTTTGATATATTTCCGCACTATTATCCTCTCCTTCCAACTGAGGATAAGTATACCTGCCGTTCATCCATAAGTAAAATACAAATATATTATATTTATCATAGGTAAATTAATATGGATAAAAACAACAGTGTTCCCTGAAGATAAATATGGCACAAATTTATTCATAGCTGCCAAATAAAAGCACAGTGTCGACTGGAGACTCTTCTTAAACGGCAGACTATGAATCATATCAGGCGCATTATAAGGTCTTGTTTAGATATTTTTCTGCTGCACGTTAAGCAGTTTTTCAATTTTTTCTTTTGTTTTTGTACCTGTTGCAGGTGTATTAATATATATTTTAAAATTATTTTCCGGTGTCAAAAAAACAGTATGTTCAAAATACAATTTTCCTATAGTCGGATGCCGAATAATTTTTTTCAATTCCTGTTCTGCGGCCACATTATGCAGCGGCCACCATTGTTGGAAGTATTTGCTCTTTGCCTGCAAAGAACCAACAAATTCCTTTAACCACTGGTCATTGATAAATTCGGCGCAGGAGACACGAAAAACAGCAAGCATTTTTTTTGCCTTTGTGGGCCAATCAGGAAATAAGCTTTGATATTTTTCGTTGGTAAACATCAGTTGGATAATATTCCTGTTAACGACATCAAGCTTATCGAAATCTACGAATACAGCGTTAGCAGCCTTGTTCCAGGCAATCACATTCCAATATTTATCCATCATAGTTGATGGCGAACAGACAAGACTGTCCAATACATTCTGAAATATAGAATGTGCTGTCTTCATGCCCGATATATTATGTCTCAAGGATGATTGCGACAATTCGAAGATATAGGCTATTTCATGAGAATTCAGCATCAATGCTCTGGCAATACTGTGCATTACTTCATCTGAAACCTTTATGGAACGTCCCTGCTCAAGCCATGTATACCAAGTGACACTGACCCCTGCCAGCAAGGCAACTTCTTCACGCCGCAGACCCGGAGTGCGGCGCCTCGTGCTGTCCGGCAGACCGACCTGCGGCGGACGTATTTTTTCCCTGCGCGTCTTTAAGAAATTTCCTAATTCTCTGCGCTGTATTATGTTATCATCCATAATAATTCCCCCTGTTATATACTAATAGAAATTATACTATGATAATTGGTCTTCTTGTAATAGGATAAAAACATTGTATAGTTATTTTTATAAAAAAACAATATATAGTGATAAATTAAAAACTACAGGAAAGCCGGGAATCTTTTATGGAAAAAATATTTATACACAGCAAACAAAATTTACCGGAAGGTCAGATTCGGCTCACAAAAAGACTTATTTGGGTTATGGCGGCAGCCAGCGGTATTGTGACGGCCAATCTTTATTATATGCAGCCGTTGCTTTATCAGTTGGCCGCTGAGTATCATATCACGCAGTCAAGTGCCGCATTAACTGCAACATTGACACAGCTGGGTCTGGCGTTAGGCTTTTTTTTCATTTTACCGCTGGCCGATATACTGGAAAGGCGCCGGCTTGTTCTGTTTGTCCTGTTTTCTTCAGGCTGTGCGCTTATGACCATATATTTTTCACCAGATTTGTATGTAACAGCTGCCGCATCACTTTTGGTCGGATTCACTTCAGTTATAGGACAAATCCTGCTTCCTTTCGGCGCTCAATTAGCTGCGCCAAAAGAGCGAGGCAGAGTTATTGGCAGTATTATGAGCGGAATCCTCACGGGGATATTATTATCTCGTGTGGCAAGCGGTTTTATCGCCCAAATATATAATTGGCGAACCATCTATTTCATAGCGGCATTGATGATGCTCTGTCTTATGATAATTTTGCATCTGGAATTGCCTCGGTTTGATGCTTTATCAAAAATAACTTACAGTGAATCGCTGCGGTCTATTATTCCAATAGTCAAAAATTTTCGGGGACTGCGCAAGGCAAGTCTTATAGGTGCGATGGCATTTTGCGCATTCAGTGCATTTTGGACATCGCTCACATTTTTATTACAGGAAAATTACCATCTGGGATCAAATTTTGCCGGTCTGTTTGGTTTAATAGGTATTGCGGGAGCTTTACTGGCTCCGATGGCAGGGAGTATTTCAGACAGAAAAGGACCAAATTTTAGTATTGGCATCAGTATATCAATTATTATTTTTTCATATATTGTATTTATTATCTGGGGCTATCATTTATGGGGATTGATCACAGGCATCATTTTGCTGGATATCGGTGTACAGTGCTGTAATATCAGCAGCCAGACTAAAATTCAGCAATTGAGCGAAAAGGCGCGAAGCCGCATCACAGCAATATACATGATTACTTTTTTTATTGGCGGAGCATTGGGAACGTATACAGGTGCATGGGCATTTCAACATTTCGGCTGGATCGGAACATGCATTGTCGGACTGACATCGCAGTCTGTCGCTGTGTGTGCACACTTGTTTAAAGATTAGGTTTATTGCCGTTCGGCAGGCTGATATTCCACACAAAAAAATAAACTGTCACTGCATTCTTTCAGGAGTGCAATTATCAATTTCTATTTTACTTAGATAATATAAATCTTCGGCAGCCATATAAACATGAAAGATCATCTTTTTTATGCCCCAATATTTAATAAACTTTACGCTTAAACATTTTTGCACTATAATTGTTAACATATTGTATGAAATGAGGCAGTAAAAATGTCTATTGATAACGTAAAGGCTTATTTTTCTCAACTGGGCAGAGCAGATTCTGTCATGGAATTTCCTGTTTCAAGTGCAACCGTCGCAGAGGCAGCCAGAGCGGTGAATTGTGACGAAGCACGTATAGCAAAAACTTTATCTTTAAAATTAAATGATAAAGCCATATTGATCGTTGTTGCCGGAGACAAAAAAATTGACAATCATAAATATAAACAGTTTTTTGGTAAAAAGGCAGCTATGCTTAAAGCCGATGAAGTCGAAAATTTGACAGGGCATCCTATAGGCGGAGTATGCCCTTTTGCTGTGAAAGAAGGAATAAAAACATATCTGGATGAATCACTTAAACGATTTTCCACTGTGTTCCCCGCATGCGGCAGTTCCAACAGTGCAATTGAACTGACAACAGCTGAGTTGGAAAAATACTCGCATGCTGTCGGCTGGATCGATATAAGCAAAACTTCTGACCACTAAAAATCAACGATTTGTTTTTAATGAAGCGTTCCGTATCAGGATGCTTCATTTTTTTGCTGATAATATTAATTGCGAGGCGATTACATGATATTTGCTGCCATGCTCATACTGGGTACGATGATAGGTTTTGTCGGTGCCGGCGGCGCCGGTGTGGCAATCACACTTCTGACTGTCGGCTTCGGTGTGAAAATCCATACAGCTCTTGGCATAGCTCTCGGTACCATGATGTTTACTACTTTATCCGGAGCGATAAGCCATTTGCGCGAAGGCAACGTAGATTTAAAAATTGGTTGTGCCATGGGCATAGGCGGCGCCATCGGTGCTTTTATAGGTGCCGGCGTTTCCAATTATATTTCTTCCGCTGATTTAAAAGCAGCCACAGCTGCGATGATGCTTATTTCTGCACTTCTTTTGTATGTAAGACTTTTTCACTCTCAGTTTACAACGAGTACTTTGCATATAAATCATTCATTTTCCTCTCCTTCCCGCTTTTGGATCATCGCTCTTATTACAGGTATAATAAATGGTTTTTTATCAGGAGCCTTTGGTATCGGCGCTGCCGCTTTCATTCAGCTCAGCATGCTGCTTATATTTGGTCTGCCCTTATATAAAGCGGTGGGCACAACCATGATGATCATTATCCCTATATCTGCCTTCGGCGGCCTCGGTTACCTCATTTCGGGGCATCTGGAACTTTCTCTTTTCGTTCAGACATTACTTGGGTTGATGGCGGGTGCTTTCATCGGGGCAAAATTCACCCGTATGGTTTCCCTGCCTGTATTAAGGTTTTTCATGGTGGCTATGCCTGTACTAGGCGGTGTTATACTGATGTTTTCCCGTTGATGCCGGAATCAGCCGGTGACACTCGTCCTGGTCTGTCCGAATTTTACTTTCGCAAAGGATATTTATATGGAAAAAGTATGTGATATTTCTCCTTTTTCAATGAAAAAACTTTTTTTTACATGGTGCAGCATTGGCATTACTTCTTTCGGCGGCGGTGCCATCACTCAATTTCTGATCCAGGATAAATTCATATACAAACATCACTGGCTTACAGAAGCAGAGTACACCACTATTATCGGTATCGGACAGATCACTCCCGGTATCAATATTCTGGCTTATACTATTTTAATCGGCAGAAAGCTTGCCGGCTGGCGCGGCAGTATTTTATCCGTACTGGGTCTTATCATCCCCAGTGCCGCCATAACGCTTGCTTTATCTGCAGTGTATTTGAACATAAGTCAGTATCCCGCCGTCCAGAACGGTCTGAAAGCTGCATTTGCCGCGATTTTTGGAGTATCGATAGTCACTAACTGGCGCAATATAAAACCTATTCTGCAGCACGGCTGCCATGAAGGCACTCTGCCGCTGCTTTCCTTTTTACTCATAATGACTGCTACTGCCATATTATATTGTGTTTTTCACGTTTCTGTCATCCTGCTCTATATAATGGGAAGCATTTCGGGAATATTTGTCTATACCTTTATTATAAAAAAGAAACCGAGGTCGCCTAAATGATAATCTATTGGTGCCTGTTTTTTCTGACTATCCTGAAAGCTGTATTATTTTCTACCGGCGGCTTCGGCCCTTTACCGTCACTTCATGCCGATTTTCTTGCCAATGGCTGGGCTACTGAGCAACAGTTTGCCGAAGCTATCGCCATAGGGCAGATTGCTCCCGGCCCCAATGGCTTGTGGGTTGTCAGTCTTGCCAATCTGGCGGGCGGCATGACAGGTGCTGTTCTTGGTGCCATAGCTTTAATACTGCCTCCTTTTTTTATTCTTCTCGTCAGAAAATTTTATGCCCGGATAAGATTTTACCCTTCCACACAGGGAATACTTGACGGAATGGTACTTGTGGTTTCAACTTTCAGTATCGTTGTCCTTGCAACTATATATTTCAACAGCAGTCCTGATATCATTCTGCTCTTTATCACGGCTGCAAGTGCTTTTCTTGCCTATACGAAACGGATATCGGTCAATCTTATTCTGATAATTTCTGCTGCGGCGGGTGCTCTTTTTTTCCACTGATCAAAACTTTACGGCAGATCATAAAATTTGCCGTATGCGTCTTTTCAATTTCCAGGAAAGGATGTGGTAATAATATGCAGGAACTTTATTCCATAGGCGACACTGCAAAAATTATGGGTATTTCCGTACAAACCTTGCGCAATTACACCAATATGAACCTCGTTATCCCGCAGCATATAGACCTTGAGACAGGCTACCGTTACTATTCTTTTAAACAATTTCACTATATTGACCGTATCAAATATCTACGCTCGCTTGGCATGTCATTGGCAGAAATAGCGGAAATTCTCCGGGCCGGAAAACCGGAAAAACTGCTTATTCATCTTGAGGCACAGAAAAAAAAGCTTGTATGGGAACTCAAAGAAATGGTAGAACGCTACGAAGATATTGAATGGTACATAGATTATTTCCGTTATCTTGGACGATACCGTATAGAAAATGTTCCTTATATTCTGCAGTTCGAGGCACGTCACCTGATGTATGTGGACCATCTCCGTCAAGATACTATTGAAAGTGTCGAAACAAGATTGGCAAAATTGAAAAATAAGGCCAATATACCATATCGGCGCCAGTATGGTTACGTAATTGATTTTCCCGATTTTCTAAACGGCAAATTCACTCCCCAGAAATATTTCACATATCTAAAAGAGAAACCTGAGGATGATATCAATGGCAAGTATCTGAATCTTCCGGCCGGACTCTATCTTTGTCTGTGGGTCACTGATCGTTCTGCCATAAAAGCTGAACTGGTAAAAAAGTTTTTTGCTGAACATCCTTCTCCTTCTTTTGCTGTTGCTAATGAATATGAAGACAGTCTGATTGAATATCATCATTGTCCGTATGAAATTCAGGCATTAATAACGTAAACTGTTTTTTGACGGCCCCAGGTTTGTATTTTTACAATAAAATACCGCCTGAGGCCATTTTTACGAAACAGGCAAAAACAGCTTGACTTTATAACTGCTATAGACTTTAGACTTAATTCATACCTCAGTACAGATTCCGCTTCCTGCATTGACGGTTAAATCCGCATTCATATTAAGGAGGATGTAACATGGAAGATTCCACAAATTTTTCCGAAGCTACAGAAATTTTATATCAGGGTGAAGATTACTCACAGCATCTAAAGCCTGAGGCATCGCCTATTTATATGACCACAGCTTTCAATATGGGCGATCTTGATGACGTACAGCAAACTTATGATAAAAAAGGCTATACATATATCCGTACGAGAAATCCCAACAGGCGTTCGCTGGGAGAATTGATTTCCTTCCTGGAAAAAGGCAAAAACACCCTTATTTGCTCATCAGGAATGGCCGCTATAACGACAACGTATTTTGCCCTTTTGGCCCCGGGCGACCATTTCCTTGCCAATGAAAATATTTACGGAGAAACCTTCGATGCCATCAACATCTTTCTGAAAAAGATGCATGTTGATGTTGACTTTGTAGACTTTTCTGATCTTGACGCGGTAAAAAAAGCAATTCGCAGCAATACTCGCATTGTTTATACAGAGGTTGCTTCTAATCCCACAGACAGACTCGCTGATATCAGCGCTCTGGCAGATATAGCCCACACAAAAAATGCGCTGATGATGGTGGACAATACTTTTACCACGCCTATAGGGATAAAACCGCTGGCACTTGGTGCCGACATAGTCATAAGCAGTCTTACAAAATTTATGAACGGACACAGCGATGCTCTGCTCGGATCAATTACCGTAAAAGATGAAAAAATTTTTGATATCATACATTCTGTGCGCATGCTGACCGGAACTTCCGGCAGTCCGTTTGCCGCATGGCTTGTTTATCGAGGCATTCACACACTTGATCTGCGTGTCCGCAAGCAAATGAAAAATGCTGCGCTTTTGGCGGCAGCACTGGCCAAACATCCGAAGATCCTGCATGTGAATCATCCTTCCTTGGACAACTTTCCGCAAAAAGAATTGGCGAAAAAGCTTTTTAAAGACAAGTACACTATGACCGGCATGCTCAGCTTCGAAATGCCGGATGATCCCTCAAAAATAAACTGTTTTATGAACCGGCTTCATCTGGCTCATTACGCGCCTACCCTCGGCGGTATACGGACTACACTTTCTCATCCGCTTCACTCTTCACATCATCATGTTCCAAAGGACGAATTGAAAAAGATGGGCATATCTTACGGTCTTATGCGTATATCTGTCGGCATTGAAGAAGCTGACGATCTCATAGCGGATTTCACTCAGGCACTGAGTGTCTTCTCAGACTGATCCTATACAGGAGAAAATTTTATGAAACTATCGCATACAATCGAAAAAATCGTCCGTACTGAAGTAACAAATAATTTTCTCGAATATCGTGAACCGATAATAGGCTATGCGGCAGCTGATGATCCTCTCTATGCCACATTGGACGACAAAATCGGCGCCAGACAGTTTCATCCAAAAGAAATGCTGCCGGACGCCAAAACAGTTATTGTCTATTTTATCCCGTTTCCATTATCTTTGATACATGCCATCAGACAAAAGCAGCATATTGTTCCCATGTGGTCGCAATACTACGACACCACGAACGAATTACTCGAAAAAATTGGCAAAAACATCCTGATAAAAATGTCTGCTCTTAATATCAAAGGAGCAATGGACCCGCCGACAGAAAATTTTGATTCTATTTCGCTCACAGGGCACTGGGCCCACAAAGCATCCGCCGTTATTGCCGGAATCGGTACATTTGGTCTTAATCATCTGCTTATCACACGTCTCGGCACCGCGGGAAGACTGGGCAGCGTGATCATAAACGCAGCCATACCGCCATCCACGCGTCCGTCCTCATCATACTGTCTTTATTACAAATCCGGGAAATGCCGGGTTTGTGCAGAAAAATGCCCCAGTGGTGCTCTTACAGAAGAATTTTTCGACAGGTTTCGCTGTAATGCCTATCTGGATGGAAAAAATATACGTGATGATCAGCAGGGCTGCCCCGTGTGCAGCTCCGGGCCATGTGCTGACAAAGGTTTTTAAGGAGTACCGCATGAGTTTTTATACAGATAATGAGCATGAAAAAGGACGTTTGGCTACACTTCATTGGCTAGTACATCCGCCTGAAACAGCTGCTGAATTCTTTCTCTATGGTGAATACGCTTTTCGCTTGTACGAATTTCGCAAGGCCTTTGCTGCCTATAAACACGCAGCAAATGAAGAAATCGGTGCTTTATTCAAGCTTGGCTGGTGCTTTATGCACGGCTACGGTACTGCCACAGATAAACGGAAAGCCGCAAGCTGCTTCGGCAGACTGCTTAAATCTGCCAGCGAAAAAGAGGCCCGTCACCGTTATTACATAGGCATGTGTTATCTTTACGGTTCAGATTCCCTTAAAGACGAAGAACATATCTGGTACTTATTTGCAAACTGTTCAGAAAAAATCGAAGCTGCACTTTATGAGCAGGGTTTATTTTTTATTGATGACAGAAAATCCTTTGCCAAAGATCTGCCAAACGCTGTTTTTTATCTGCGCAAAGCCTATGATATGGGTGAAGAAAGAGCCGTCTTCGCCATGGAAGATTTATTTCACCTATATAAAAAAGATTATCCTGATCATACAGAATTAGTACAGGCCTACTCATGGCGTCTTGGCAGAATATTGCGAGCTGCCGAAAAATCGCCCTGCCGTGAATATTATCTGCGTCTTTCTGACTGCTACAGACAGGGTTTCCCTGATGATTCTCCCGGCAACAGAAAAAAGTTTCTGCGTTTGGCAGATGAATATAAAAGGTTTGCCGAAATATTACCTATCGAGGATGATGCCACTTGACTAATATCGGGAAAATTCTGCCTCTGATTTCCGCCACTTTTTTTTGGGGAATACAGCCGATCGCCTTAAAAATGCTATTGCTGCAATATTCGACATCTACCATAATTCTTTTTCGCTCTGCTGCTATGCTGCTTTTTTATTTTGCATTAATAAAAGTCAAAAATATGAATCTATGGCCTGCGCTGTCAAAAAAAGAATGGTCTATTTTAATATTAATGGGACTTACCGGAACCACCATTTGCAGCATTTCTCAATATGAGGGCCTGCGCTACGCTCCTGTTTTCCACTGTGTCTTATTCAGTGCTGCAGTCCCTGCCATTACAGCATTTCTGGCCAGAATATTTCTCAAGGATCAGCTTTCTTTATTGCAGTGGGGCGGCATCCTGCTTTCCTTCTTTGGTGTCATATTTATGCTGACCAAAGGCAATATAGGCAATATTTGGTACGAATCTCTTAACATCGGTGATCTGCTTTTCTTTATCAATGAAGTGTCCTGGTCTGTTTATATCATAGCCAGCCGTTATGTTCTGAAAAACCTGCCGCCATTACAAGTCACCGCTCTGGCAAGCTTTACCGGGATAGGCACTTTTATTCCCTACATCTTAAGCATAGGAAATTTAAGCTGGACAGTACCGAATATGACATCTGTGCTTTCATATATATTTGTTGTTATTTTCGGCGGTGTTTTAGCCATGCTGGCATGGAATAAGGGCATTGAACTCATCGGTGTCAAGGGTGCTGTATTCAACAATGTCACACCTTTCACCGGACTTATCTTCGGCAACCTAATTTTAGGTGAGGTCATCAGCAGTTCCGATATTATCGGACTCGCAGCAGTCATCTGCGGCATCTATATTCTTATCTGGCAAAAATAATTTTATTTTCTTGTTGACTCTGTATCAAATATAGAGATTATGATGTGTCCATAGCAGATTGACAGACTTTTTGCAGTAAATATCTGCCACCTGTTTAACGGCTGTATTTTTATTATTGACTTTAGTTTAATAACAGACAAAACAAAGATGTTTTGGGTAGTTTTCTTTTTTGAAAATTTTCCGAAACATCTTTTTGTTTATTTTAAGGAGGGTTTTCTTCACATTATTTTTCTGCAATATATATCGTCAACCTTTTAAAAGAAAGTGAGTGCATACTAAATGAAAAAATTTATTATTGCAGGGATCATTCTATCCCTTTTCGGATTACTTATGACCGGCTGCGGTTCTTCTGCCGGCCAGGCGGACAGCAAGAAAAACATCAAAGTAGTCACATACGCAAAATGGAATCCTTTTGAATATGTGGACAATGGTAAAGTAGTTGGTTTTGATATTGATCTTATTAATGCGCTGGCCGCAGATGCCGGATATGACTGTACAGTTCAGGATGTGGGCTGGGATCCGATGTTTGTTCAGATCAAGGACAAATCAGCTGATGCAGCAATTGCAGGTATTACCATTACTGATGACCGCAGACAGACATATGATTTCTCCAATCCTTACTTTATTTCCAGACAGTCCATAGTGGTTAAGGATGGCAGCAATATCCAAAGCGCCCGTGATCTGACAGATAAAGTGGTAGCCGTACAAAGTGGCAGCACCGGGCAGGAGGCCGTGGAAAAACTGATGGGCAAAAATGATGAACATATCAAGAAAATAAAAGGCGGGCTGACTTATATAGAATTACTTCACGGCACCGCTAAAGCGGTTGTCGGCGATGACACTGCAAACAAGATTTTTATTCAGGAAAATCCTGATGAACAACTTAAAATCATTGAAGACAAAGAAAATTTTTCTCCCGAATATTTTGGCATAATGTTCCCTAAGGGGAGTGATCTGACTGTGAAGATGAATGAATCACTCCAGCATATCATTAATAATGGTAAATATGCTGAAATCTATCAAAAATGGTTTAAAACCGCACCAAATCTGGATGAACTTAAGGCACAGCAAAAATAATCTTGAAGGAGGACATATAAATGATGGATTTTCGCTTCGATATCATTGCGGAATACTCCCATTTTTTTCTCATGGGAACATTATTGACTATAGGCCTATCTTTAGCAGGAGTTTTTCTTGGTTCACTGATGGGATTATTTATTGCCATAGGAGAACTGCTTGAAAATAAATTTATTGCCTTTATTTTCAAGGCTTATGTAGGTTTTTTTCGTGGTACTCCTCTTTTCGTGCAAATACTTATCATTTATTTTGGTGTTATTCCCGCTCTTTTTGGTGAAGCCAATGGTATTGCCTCAGCTATTGCGGCATTATCTATGAATGCCGGGGCCTATATCGCCGAAACAATCCGTGCCGGTATCCAATCGATAAGCCGAGGACAGTCTGAAGCGTCACGATCTCTGGGAATGACTAAAATTCAGTCCATGCGCTATATCATACTTCCGCAGGCAATACGCCGCATTCTTCCTGCATTGGGTAATGAATTTATCAGTCTTATCAAGGATTCCTCGCTTGCTTCGACCATAGCTACTCCAGAATTGATGTATTGGGCTCAGTCAATGAATGCCCAGTATTACCGTGTATGGGAATCTTATGTATCTGTGGCGTTAATCTATCTTATACTCACTCTTACCGCCAATTTTATACTCAAACATTTCGAAAAGAAGGTGCCCGTAAAATGATAAAAATAGAAGATCTGAAAAAATCTTTTGATGAAAATGTCATTTTAAAAGGTATCAGCCTAACTGTTAAAGCTCAAGAAGTCGTCGTGCTCATAGGCCCGTCAGGAGCCGGTAAATCAACATTTCTTCGCTGTTTGAATAAACTCGAAACCATTAACAGCGGTCATGTCTATATCAATGCGCAGGACATAACTGATCCTAAAGTAGACATAAATAAAATACGCCAAAAAATCGGTATGGTTTTTCAGGACTTCAATCTATTCCCGCATATGACCGTTCTGGAGAATATCATGATCTCGCCGATAAAAGTAAAAAAAGAATCCCGCGATACAGCTTATGAAACAGCCTCACAGCTTTTAACCAAAGTAGGACTTGCCAATAAAGCTGACGCTTACCCTGACGATCTGTCAGGCGGTCAAAAACAGCGCATAGCCATAGCCAGAGCGCTGGCCATGAAACCCGACATTATGCTTTTTGATGAGCCTACCTCAGCACTTGATCCTGAAATGGTCGGTGAAGTTTTAACAGTCATGCAGAATCTGGCTAAAGAGGGTATGACTATGGTAGTAGTAACACATGAGATGGGTTTTGCCCGTGAAGTCGGCAGCCGTATTATTTTTATGGACAGAGGATACATCGTTGAAGAAAATTCTCCGCAGGAGCTCTTCTCTCACCCTCAAAAAGAACGTACAAAAGCATTTCTAAGCAAGATATTGTCTTCCCAAAACAATAAACTGCCGTTGTAGAAAATACAGGAGGGTATTCATAATGTTTAAAGAAACAAATAAAAAATTTTCTTTTGAAACTGAATTATTACGCAGCGGCGCATACACCCGCTATCCGGTGACCAATCCAGAAGCTATGCCCATCTATATGACCACAGCTTTTAATGTAGAGGACTTAGATGATCTTGAACAAAGATATAAAGAAAAAGGATTTTGTTATAACCGCAATCGCAATGCCAATCGCAGTGCTCTGGCAGAACTGCTCACACAGGCAGAAAACGGTGATGATACAATCGTCTGTTCATCAGGAATGGCAGCTATCTATACTTCGATCATCTCTATAGTTAAGGCGGGAGACCATATTATCGCTGACCAGACACTATATGGTGAAACGATAGAAATATTCACAGAGATAATGAAAAATTACGGTATAGAAACCACTTTTACCGATTTCACAGACCTTAACATGGTAAAGGCAAATATTCGTTCTAATACAAAGCTGTTCTATACAGAAACAATTGCTAATCCAATGATTACTGTTGCTGATATCGATGAGCTTGGCAATATTGCTCATGCTAATAATGCCTTTCTTGTGGTTGATAATACCTTTATGACCGCAGTCGGTTTCAGACCGCTTGAGCATAATGCTGATCTGACAGTCATCAGCCTGACCAAGTTTGCCAACGGGCACAGTGATGCCGTATGCGGCGCCATCGTCGGTAAAAGTGAACTGATAGCGCAGGCATATAAAATGCAGATTCTTACCGGCTGCACAGCAGACCCTTTTACTTCATGGCTCGTTTCACGCGGTATGAGAACTATGCATCTGCGTGTCGAAAAACAAATGGCAAATGCCCTGAAACTGGCAGAGGCACTGGAAGAATCTCCATATGTAGAAAAAGTTAATTATCCCGGATTAAAATCCCATAAACAATATGAATTGGCCAGCAAATTATTCACCAACGGCTTCGGCGGTATGATGAGCATTATTTTACCGGAAGACAGGAAAAAAATGAATGCTTTCATGCGCAGGCTGAATCTTGCCCATTACGCAATGACACTCGGTGGTTATCGTACCACACTGTCTTATCCGGTCCTGTCCTCTCATTATGATATGCCGGAAAAGGATCGCTTAAAAATCGGTATTACCAACGGTATGATGCGTATTTCCGTTGGCATTGAAAACAGCGGCGATCTGGTGGAAGATTTTCTCCAGGCACTGTCTGTCTATGCATAATAAGAAGAAAGGGGCCTCATGGCAAATATACAAAATGACATGAGAATAAAATTAATGGAAAATAAATATGATAAATCCTTACAAAGCATAATGGACGAAAACACCCCTACTATAATAGGTCCTTATGTACAGGCAATGATCTATGGCGATCTGGTATTTATATCCGGACAGATAGCCATAGATCCTGCCACAGGTAAAATTCCTTCTGATATAGAATCTCAGGTCAGACAGGCAATAAAAAATGCTGAAATCGTTCTTAAGCAGGCCGGTTCAAGTCTGAAAAGAGCAATTAAAGTCAATATATATATGACTGACTTAGATGATTTTCCTGTTATCAATCGTGTCTATCAGGAAATGTTCACTGTCTCCTATCCCGCCAGATCATGTATGGAGGTCAGCCGTCTGCCCGGTGGGGCAAATTTCGAAATTGATATTGTGGCGGCAAAATAATTTTTGTGTCTTCATATTTATCTTGCATATATTAAGCTGTTTTTTTATAATATCCGTAACCCCTTTTCCTTGAATATCTTTTTGGCCACAAACACAGCATTTAATACTTTTGGAAAACCTGTATATGGAATACATTGCAAAAAAGTCTCTATTATTTTTTGTGGTGGAATTTTCACATTTAACGCTCCATTAATGTGAACTGCTAGCTGCGGCTCACATCCACCGGCAGTAAGCAGGCTGGTAATTGTTATAAGCTCCCTTTCTTGCAAATTCAGTCCGTTTCTTGTATAAATATCCCCGAATGCAAATTCTACGATATACCTTCCCAGATCTGGAGATATATCCTCCAATGATTCAATAACTTTTTCTCCGCCTAATCCATCAATACTTTTTAATTGCTCCATACCGCGTTCAAATCGTGTTTTTTCCATTTGCAGTTACCTCCTTAGATTATTACAATATAACTGTATTACTTAGACTATACTGTAAGTCAATATTTTTTATAGGAGATATAATATATGACAATTGGAGAATTATCTAAAAAAACAAATATAAGTGAGTATATTTTACGCTATTATGAAAAAAAAAGATTATTGCGCGTTAGCCGTGACAGGATAGGCAGACGCTGTTACGCCGAAAATGACATTAGTTGGATTTTTTTTATAAAGCGATTAAAAGATACCGGCATGCTCCTTAAAGATATAGAAAAATATGCTAACCTTCGCTACGAAGGAGATTCTACCATGCCCGAACGCTTGGCAATGCTCCAGGAACATAGAGTATACATTCTTCGCGAACAAAGAAAATGGGCAGAATACTTAAAAAATCTTGATAGTAAAATTTCTTTTTACCAAGAAGAAATTAATAAATAAGTATCGTCAAAATGCATTTACCGCATGATGACAGAGCATGAATAAAAAATCTTATATTTGTGAACAGCGAAAACGACCTCCTGTGATAGCGTAGGAGGTCGTAAGTCTATACTCGAGAGTTCTTCAAGTTTTGTGTAAACCCTAAAAGCTAATATAAAATTAATAGTAATATATTTTAAGGGGATTGCTTGTAAAAGTGATGCCCTTTAAAAACTTTACTTCGATTGAATGAAAATAGAGTTATATCGGATATATAGAACCTACATAATTTGAATATTTTGAGGTTCTCTACTAAATAGCGCTTGCACTGCTTGTTAGGGAGTATCTACAGGAATGGTCGTATTGAGGATTTTCTCTTAATTTGGTTTATCATCATTTTCGGCAGTGAGCATTTTGATGAATTCATGGATATCAGTCATGCTTTTGACGACATATTCGGCGATTATTTCCCGTAGTTTACTGCTGTCTTTTTTTTCATAAGTAAAGCTTCCATGTTCAGATATTTTTACTTTACACCTGTTTTTAGAGGTTTACACATTTTTTTAGATGCTACCTAGACCATCTTTACCAAAGTGGCAAATACAAAGAAATATATGAAAAATAGTTCCATAAAACACCAGATATTGGGCAGTTGAAAAATTGGGGATAAATTGCTTTTTTTTAAATGCTGCAACAAAAACAGCCAGCGCTATTTTAAAGCTTGGCTGTTTTTGTTATTTATTTGCGTTCCGCATAATTAATCAAAAATGTGGATTAAATGTAAAATTACTATTACTGCCAAAAAGCTATTCTTACTAAGCGGTGAAATCATTGCTGTTCAAAGTTTATTTCTCAGAAAAATAACATTTTATTATAAAAGCACGTCATAAACAACTCTTCAGCTCAATCCAAAGATTAGTATACAATTTACTATCCATAACCGATATTACGAATATGATACTATAAAAGAAAATCTTTTATTTCCGCAGGTTAAGGAAATTTAATAGCTGGAATTATCATAATAATATTTATATAATGACAATATTGGAGGATATAAAAATGGTTATTCAAAATAAAAGAATTTTGCATATTTTGAGATTGCTTAATAAGAGTAACAAAATTATTACAGGAAAACATCTGGCAGATTCGATTGGGGTGAGCAGTCGCACGATAAGAACCGATATGAAAGAGGTTGCTTGTTTTCTAAAAAATAAAGGAGCACATATCACTGCTGAAACGGGTAGTGGATATTTATTGATTGTTGATGATGAAAAAAAATACGAAAATTTCATTGATGAACATTCCATTAATGCATCAAAGGATTACAAGGGAATAAATATCGTTCCTTCAGACTATAACGACCGTATATCTTTTATCATTGCCAGAATTTTGCTGAATTCATTGCACAACAAAGTAGTCAGACAGGAAGACCTCTCTGATGAATTATTTATCAGTCTATCAACGTTAAAAAAGTATCTCGGTGATATAAAAAAGAGTGTTGCCCGCTTCAATCTTGAACTTACTGCCGATAGGAAAAACGGTATAAAGATAAATGGCAATGAGGCACAGATAAGATATTGCATATCCGAATATGTTTTTAATCGAGACGAGTTATTAAATTTATCGAACAATAAATTTTTTAATGATATATTTCCCAGACAGGAGATTGAAGCGGTAAAACATATTTTGCTGAAAGTGATTCTACAGCATAATATTCATTTGACTGATATAGCTTTTAAGAATTTACTGGTTCATATTATCATAACTATGCGACGCTCAGGTAAAAAAAATACGGTAGAATACACTGAAAATGAACGTATGAAGTTAAAACAGTCAGCGTATTTTTTGCCAGCGGCTGAAATACTTAATATTGTTGAAGAACATCTTGGTGTCGATATTAATAATGAAATATATTATTTGACGCAGCATTTTATTGCCAGTCAAAAATTTATCGAATCATCGAAAAACAGAGACGATTTTCAAAAACTGATTAATGATATTTTATTGAAAATAAAAGAAAACATCGGAATAAATTTATTTGATGACGATGAACTATTTTCCGGTATAATGATCCATTTGATAGCCGCAATCAGCAGACTGAGATTTAATATGAATATACGAAATGATATTTTACATTCAATTAAGAATAATTATCCTTTGGCATTTGATATGGCAGTGATAGCCAGTGAAATAATGGAGCGGGAAGAAAATGTAAAAACCAATGAAAATGAAATAGGATTTTTGGCTATTCATTTCGGAGCCGCTCTGGAACGTAATAAGCTTAATAATCAAATGGGCAAAACAGCTGTTATTGTCTGCGGAACAGGTCTCTCTGCCGCACTGCTGCTGAAAAGCAAGCTGCAGAGAAGATTTGGCGGTATATTGCAGATAAAAAAAGTAATGAGCTGTTATGAACTTAACAGTCAGACAATAAATGATACTGATTTTATATTTACGACAGTACCGGTGGAACATATAAAATCAGATAAAATAATTCGTGTAGAGCCTATAATGACGGAATATGATCTTGCAAAGATAGAAAAAAGAATAAACAATGTCTCATCTGAAAAAAATGATATTAATTATGATGAATTTTTTAAGAAAAGTTTATTTTTTTCTTCCTTAAATGCAACATCATCAAATGAAGTTATTGAAAAAATAGCTGACAATATGATAAAAGCAGGCTATATTGACAAAAAAATTAAAAAGTCGATTTTTGACAGAGAAAATATGGCTTCCACCGAGTTTTCCAATTTTATAGCAATTCCTCATCCTTTGGAAAATAATATGGAAAAACCGGCGATAGCAGCAGCGATTTTGAGGGATCCTGTTTTATGGAATAAGGAAAAGGTGCAGATAGTATTTTTATTGGGAATACCACAGAGACTCCATAGCGTTTGGGAAAGTATATTCAAAAAAATATATGATAATTTCATAGAAGGAAACAGCGGTGAAAATCTATTAAAATCACCTCTGTTTGAAACATTGATTACAGAATTAAAAAAATAAAAGGCTTTGTTAAGTAAAAATGAAAAGATAGCTAATGTTTCTGTAGAAAAGCACTAAATTTTATCAACTTGCTAAAGAAAACAAGTTTTTCATATTGGGATTATAGTTAGCTCCGGCAACTTGAGCAGGAGTTAAATGATTAAGACCAGTATGAGGGCGCATGAAGTTGAAAAAGAAGACAAAAACAGAAATAGTAGCATTAGCAGAGTGAAAAGAATGAAAGCCACGTTTGGTTTTATACCAAGCCTTGAAACGGTTGTTAAAAGCTTCGATAAGATTGTTGCTAATATCGTCCTTAAAGCTCTCGACACGAATGTGTTTAGCATGAGGAAAGTAGCACTTAGTAGGAATCTTGTAGGCACTATAGCGATCGCTAACAATGGCATTGGGATTACCTAAAGGGGAAACATGCTGAAATAAAGCATGTGCCTGAGGAGAAGAACGATGTGGTGAAAGATGAAAACCAAGAACAAAGCGGGTTTCACTATCGATGATGAACCAGATGTAGTATTTCTTTCCAGCAATTTTAACCACTGTTTCGTCAGCATGCCATTCATCAGAATTGAAATTCATAGAAGGTATGAGCTTTAAAGAAATATTATCAAAAAGCGGAGCGAATTTTTTGCACCACTCAGCAACACTAACATGAGAAAGCTTGATGCTGTAGAGCTGATAAAGCATGAGAGAAATGTTACGAGTAGAGCTTTTGCCTATGAAAAAAAGAGTTAAAACAGTGATGATTAAATGAACTGGATGACGCATGCGTGATAAATTGGATTTACCAAAAAGTTTAGAAACAGAAGGTGGCAAAGTAGCAGTTGATTTTGGTTGAAAAAATGAATGATTACATTTTTTATCAGAGCAACGAAAGTTAGAATAATCACGATAATCGTGATGCAAGAAAGACGATTTTCCACACATAGGGCAAGGAGGATACTTTTTACCTCTGACACTGGGGAGAGCATCTGGTGCAAATTGATGTTTACAAGCAAGGCAGCGATATTTTTGATTACCGAATTTATCTTTGCCAAACTTATGGAAATGGTGATTATTGTTGCATTTAGGGCATACAATCGGTATAATTTTCTGCATGAGGCATCGTCCTTTCGATTGGTGTGTTTTCTAGCAGAAACATTGTACCATTGAAAGGTTCGGTGCCTCAATTTTCATTTAAGTTAACAAAACGAAATAAAAAATCAGGAGGTATTTTAATGATATTCCAAGATGACAACTCATTGGATATGCATATAGATCCTAAATATATATTTATGGATTTTGAGGCTGAGAATGACATGGATGCAATAAAAAAAATGGCTGCAAATTTGAATAAGGAAGGAGTTGTAAAAGAAAGTTTTATATCAGCTATTTTAGAACGAGAAAAAAATTTTTGCACAGGACTACAATTTGACGAAGCAGGAATAGCTATTCCGCATACCGATACACAGCATGTCAATTTACCTGCAGTGAGTATTGCAGTATTAAAAAATCCTTTGAGTTTTCAGGAAATGGGCACACCTGGGACAAAAGTGAATGTAGAAATAATATTTATGCTGGCAATAAAAGCCGCCCATAGCCAAGTAGAATTTTTACAGACATTGATGACTGAATTTCAAAAAAATGGTGTATTAACAAGTTTAATTCAAAGCGAATCAAAGAATGAGTTATTAAATAAGTTTAAGATACTTTTAAGAAAGTAGGAGAAAATTATGAAAAAAATTCTTGTAGCATGCGGCGCCGGTGTTTGCACCTCTACCGCAGTATTGAGTAAAATGAAAAAAATTCTTGATGATAATGGTTTTAAGGGACAGTATGAATTAGCTCAGTGCAAAATTGCAGAAGTGCCTTCAAAATCATCAAGTTTTGATTTGTGTGTGGCCACCACAATGGTTTCCGAGGTAAAATGTCCCTTTATAATGGGAATTGCTTTTTTAACGGGACGGGGTCTTGAAGATACTGTAAAAAAAATTTTTACTGAACTGAAAAAATAATAATTGATAAATTAGAAAGGCGGAAAATAATGGATACTGTATTGGCTGCTTTTAAATTTGTGCAAGGTCTGGGACCGTCAGTAATGATGCCCATAATAATATTTATTCTTGGAGTCATCCTGAAAACAGGTGTAGGAAAAGCAATAAGAGCAGGGTTGACCGTAGGTATAGGATTTATCGGGTTGAATCTGGTAATTGGTCTTATGAGCTCAAATCTCGGTCCGGCGGCACAGCAGATGGTGGAAAGATATGGCTTGAGTCTGTCAGTAATTGACGTAGGCTGGCCGGCAGCGGCGGCTATAGCTTTTGCATCTACGGTAGGAACGGTAATAATACCGTTGTGTTTGCTGATAAATATTATTATGCTACTTACGAATACGACACAGACGGTGGATGTCGATATATGGGATTATTGGCATTTTGCTTTCACCGGTGCATTGGTTGCGATAATCACCGACAGCCAGATATTTGGCATTATAGCAGCTGTATTGAATATGATAATAATAATGGTCATAGCAGATTATACTGCACCGGCACTGGAAAAAACCAACGATCTGGCGGGAATATCGCTGCCGCATGGCTTCAGCGGAGCATATGTTCCAATTGCTTTAATAATTAATAAAATGATAGATATGATTCCCGTGGTAAGGAATATAAATATTGATCTCAATAAAATACAAAATAAGTTTGGTGTATTCGGAGAGCCTGTTTTAGTAGGAAGTGTACTGGGCTTGATTATAGGTATAGTTGCCGGGTATGATATAGGTCCTGTACTCACTCTTGGTATAACACTCGGCGGAGTTCTTGTACTTATTCCTAAAATGGCGGCAATGCTGATGGAAGGACTGCTGCCTATATCAGATGCAGCTTCTGAGTTCATAGAAAAAAGATTTAAAAACAGAGGTAAGATTTATATCGGCCTTGATTCGGCGATAGGGATAGGTCATCCGATAACACTGGCAGTTTCACTTATTCTCGTACCATTGACAGTATTTATGGCAGTTATACTTCCGGGAAACAAAGTTCTTCCCTTTGCTGATCTCGCAGTCATACCTTTTATGTTTGTATTGATAATACCGATGGTAAACGGCAACGGTTTCAGAGCATTAGTGACAGGCATTTTAACCATAGCAGCAGGCCTTCTGATTGCTACGAATCTCTCACCATTGATGACCACAGCGGCAATAAACGCCAAATTTAAAATGCCGGAAGGAGCTATGGCTATTTCAAGTATTTGTGATGGAGCTAATCCACTTACATGGGCTATTGTTCATTTAAGCGATATAGGTGTGATCGGTGTATGTATATTGGCAGCAGTAGCATTAATAATGGCCGTGATGAACAGAAAAAGAATTATGAAAGAAGCTGACGAACTACATGCAGTAAATGATAATTAGGTGTTTAATATTATGAAAATATATATTTGTTCGAAAAAAGAATTTATTTTTCGGATTTTAATTCCTGCAGCAACTTCTGTATGCGGATTAACAGCTTGTATGACAGTATTATTTATTTATCCAGAATACAGCACGTTTTGCCTTTTGGCGGGAATAATATCTCTGTATACTGTTTATAATACTTTTTTTGCCGGCAGTTATCCTGATAAAATTATCATAGCTGATGATTACATTTCATTTTATTCTATGGGAAGAGTTCAGTACTATAGTTACTGCAGCATAAAATATTTTAAAGTAAGGGAATCAAGATATTCAAGAGATATGTTCATTAGAATAAATAAACCATTATTCGGTAAAGGACGATTTTGGTTTAATGCAAACAGTTTTAACAATGGCAATGCTCTGTATAAATATATAACAAATCTTGAAAACAGGATACATCCTGAATCATTGAAAAGCATTGCAGGTAATCGGTGTTCACATGTGGAGGGAAGATAAATTGTTTGAAGAAGAAAAGCAGCAAATTATTGATACGGGTATAAAAATTGATCGTTATGGTCTTATTGCCCTTTCAGGCGGGAATGTAAGCTGGCGCATGCCCTCGGGAGAAATCCTGGTGACTCCTTCAGGAATGGTGTATGAAGAACTCACGGCAGACGATATTCTGATGATGGACATTGACGGAAAAATTTTAGAAGGTACAAGACGTCCTTCAGTTGATACAATAGCATTATTGTATATATATAATAATATGCCTCATATTAACTCAATTATTCATACACACCAGCCATACGCAACTGCAGTCGGTCTTGTTGCCGATGAATTACCATGCGTTCTTACGACATTGGCAAATGCCGTCAAGGGCAGTGTGAAAGTCTGTAAGTTCAGCTCTGCAGCCAGCAAACAAATGGGTGTGGAAACCGTAAAAAATATTGGAGAAAAATTGGCGGTAATATTAAAAAATCATGGCGTAATATCCGTAGGAACAGATTTGAAACAGGCACTCTGCTCCTGTGTTTATTTGGAAGAAGCCGCTAAAACCTATCTTTCCGCCAGAGCTGTCAGTAGTGATATAGCCTTTCTGACCAAAGAACAAATCAGTCAGGCTATCAAAATTTTTGATCATTATGGGCAAAATAAATAATCGAATAAAACTATAAAAAGAGGTAATAATATGCTTGTATCAACAAAAGAGATGCTGCAAGAGGCAAAGAAGCGGGGTTTTGCAATACCATCGGCAAATTTTGTCGACCAATTATCGGTTAGAACACACATAAGAACTGCCCAAAAATTGGGACTGCCTTTGATATTATCATATGCACAAGCACACTCAATATATCTAGATATAGAGGAAGCCGCACTTCTAGGAAAATTGTATATAAAGAAGGCTTCCGTCCCAGTGGCTTTACACTTGGATCACGGAATGGATCTTGCCTTTATAGAAAGAGCCGTGGAACTTGGTTTTACATCAGTAATGATTGACGCTTCAATGCATGATCTTGCAGGAAATATAGAAATAACAAAAAAGGTCGTCATGTTCGCCCACAGGCATAATATAACAGTAGAAGCAGAAATAGGTCATGTAGGGACGGGCATAAATGTTGGACAGGGAGAAACTGACCTTGGTGATAATAGTATTTATACGACTGTTAACGAAGCAAAAAAAATTGCTGAACAGAGCGGTCTTGACAGTCTGGCCGTCTCTATAGGCACTGCACACGGCCTTTATAAAGGAACGCCAAAAATAAATTTTGCCAGACTGGGCGAATTAGCAGAACATATAGATGTGCCATTGGTACTGCACGGAGGTTCATCTTCAGGTTACGAAAATTTGGAAAAATGTGCACTTGGCGGTATAGCTAAGATAAATATCTATACTGATTTTATAGTTAATGCTTATACCAGGTTAAGACAAAATCTGCCTGAAAACTATTTTGAAGTAAGAGATTCTATAGAGCAGGGCATGGCAGATACGCTGGAACATTATTATAAAGTATTTCATACCCAAAAAATATAATAGTTAAAAGTCAGTGTAAAGTTCATTTCACGCGAAATATCCCGGCTCATGTTCTGGCAAAGAAAAAAGCCCTCTGATTACTCAGAGGGAAAAACATAATATATCCTCTCATTTTATAAAGCTTACATGCTTGCATATTTCTTTATACGCTTCATCTTTTCGTTTATCATAAATAATCTTATTTTCCTCAAAAAGATTGCGTCCGTGTGTGTCTATTGATACTATAAGCGGCCCGAATTCTTTTACCTTACAGGTCCAAAGTGTTTCGGGCATCCCTAAGTCCTTCCACTTTGCACTTTCAATATATTCTACACATTTCGCAGCTACTACAGCACATCCGGCAGGAAAAACCACATGTAATGCCTTATACTTTTGGCATCCTGCCATAGTGCCTTTCCCCATACCTCCTTTGCCGACAATCAACCGAACACCTGTTTTTTTTATAAATTCTTCTTCAAATTTTTCCATACGCATGCTGGTTGTAGGTCCTACCGAAACCATTTCATATTTATCTTCATCCAATGTACGTATTATTGGCCCTGCATGTAGAATTGCTCCTCCACGAATATCAATAGGCAGATCACGTTTTTCTTCAATGAGCCTTCTGTGTGCGACATCACGGCAAGTCGTGATATATCCGTTAAGATATATAATATCTCCTACATTTATATCTTCAAGATCTTCTGCCTGAATTGGTGTTGTTAATATTTTTTTATCCATTAAAAATTCACCCCCGAATGTGAGTCGATAACATAATTCAGTTCACGGTCAAACACAATATGTCCGCGGCGATGAGACCAACAACCCACATTTACAGCCACACCTATAACGGATGGATGACGTGCAGCATTCTCAATATGGACACCCATTACGGAATTTTTCCCCATGAGTCCCTGTGGTCCAAGTCCTATTTTATTTATACCTTCCTCTAAAAGTTTTTCCATTTCAGCTGCACGTGCATTCTTATTATGTGATCCCAAAGGCCTCATGAGTGCTTTCTTAGACAGCACAGCTGCAACTTCGACAGAGGTTCCAATGCCGACTCCGACCAAAAGCGGCGGACATGCATTTAGTCCATACGTCGTCATTTGGTCCAGTACAAACTTCGTGACACCCTCATATCCTTCTCCCGGCATTAATACCATAGCTTTTCCGGGCAGAGAACATCCTCCACCTGCCATATAAGTGTTAATATCAAGTTTATCGGTATCAGGTATAATATCCCAAAAAATTGAGGGAATATCTGTTCCCACATTTTTACCTGTATTATATTCGTCAAAAGTTTCCACACAATTATGTCTGAGAGGTGCTGCTTTGGTTGCACGCATTGTGGCATCTTTCAATAACGCCGGCAGCTCTCCAATATAAGGAAATTTCGCACCGCATTTTATGAAAAATTGTATAGCTCCTGTATCCTGGCAACTTGGTCTATCCAAATCTATCGCAAGTTTTTGATTTTTCATCATTGTATCATAAATTATTTTTGCCAGTGGAATAGTTTCCTGTCTGCTAAGTTCATCAAGTTTTCCACGCACATCATCGGGCAAACATTTACCCGTATAATCTATAAATTTTACCATCGTATCCGTAATTTTTTCTGCGGCTTCTTTTTCTATCATAATACCATCCCTCTTTAGTAAAATTAATTACTACCAAATACCAATAAGTTTCCACCAAAGCGAACCAATACCGATCCAAATGATGAAATTTATTATTGAACATGTGAAACCAATTCTCCACCAGTCTTTCTGGCCTATAAATCCTGCACCAAAATAGACCGGCGCAGCTCCTGTAGCATAATGAGTAAGTCCTGCCATAAGATTTGAAAGTACAGCAAGACCAATTGCAGCAAAATAAGGCGGTGCACCTGCTGCAACGGCAACTGCTAAAAAGGGGGCATATATAGCAGTTGCATGAGCGGAAAGACTTGCAAATGCATAGTGACTATAAAGATATACAAGAAAAAGTACACCAAGTGTTATTACCCAAGACACTCCGTTCAATGATTGTGTAACATTTTGGGCGAACCATTGAATAAAACCCGATTTATTTAGTGCCTCAGCAAGACCGATGATTCCTCCCATCCACATCATACTATCCCATGCGCCCTTTTCACTGATAACATCCTCCCACTCGAGTACATGAAATATCAGCATAACCGACACTCCCAGTAAGGCAACTATTGTGGCATCTATATGTGTATATTGTGATGTACTCCAGAGGAGCAGTGCTCCGATAAAAACACCGCTTATAATTTTTTCATTATGTGTCATTTCACCCATATTTTTAAGTTCTTTTCCCGCAAGCTGTTGTGCCTCAGGTGTATCTTTTATTTCTGGTGTATATGTCCGATAAAGGAAGAAGGGAATTACAATAATAGAAATAATCCCCGGTACAATACCCGCTATCGCCCAAAGGCCCCACGTAATATCTAAATTTGCAGTTTGTTTAGCTAACGTAGCCATCAGGGGATTCGGTGCGCATGCAGTCAAAAAAATTGCTGCAATAGGCGCATCAGCCTGAAAGGAAACAGCTAAAAGAAACGCCCCTATCTTGCGGGCAGTGGGGCCTGGTTCTGAATCAAATACCGATGCCAGACTTCTCACAATAGGAAACATTATCCCCCCAGACCGTGCTGTGTTTGAGGGTGTCGCCGGGCTAATAATGAAGTCACTGATAACAAGCGTATAACTGAGTTTCAAGCTACTACTGCCAAACCAAAAAATTAATTTGTAAGCAATACGTTTCCCCAGACCTGTTTTGATAAAACCTTTTGCAAATAAAAACGCCGATATTATAAGCCATATTGTTGTATTACTGAAACCGGCAAGTACTTCTGATGGTTTCAATAATCCAATAAGTGCCGGATAAGTAACACCTGCCAATGCGACTGCTCCCAATGGCATTGGCTGCAAAATAAATCCTAAAATTACAGCTGCAAAAATGGCAAATATATGCCATGCTTCTACAGTAAGACCAGCAGGAACAGGAAGCAACCATATCAACATTAATGATACCAATACGATGCTGCCTCGTACTAAACGATTCATCTTATCACCTCTAATGCATTAAATTTATTTCAATATTTAGTTTTTATAGAAAAAAATAAATATTTCTATGAAATTATTGTAGATTATAATATAATATAAGTAAAATACTTGTTTTATTATGATTATCATAGTATAAAGCCTATGGAGGTCGCTTATATTTATGGAATATAGACAATTACGTTATGTCCTAAAAATAGCTGAAGAAAAAAACATTTCATTGGCGGCAAAAAAACTCTATATATCACAACCATCTTTAAGTCAATTATTATTGACTGTAGAAAAAAAATTGGTGCTCCTATATTTGACAGAAGTGTAACTCCTTTAAAGTTAACTTATATCGGTGAATTATATGTAAATACAGCACGGCAGATTCTTGACTCAAGTGAACAATTCTACCAACAGGTAGATGACGTTATGCATTTAAATCAAGGACATATTACAATAGGATGCTCTCCATTTCGCAGTACATATTTATTAGCTAAATTTATCCCTTATTTTCAGAAAAAATATCCTGCTATTACCTTGGAATTATGTGAAGATACGACTTTACGGCTGGAAGAACTTGCCCTAAATGGAGAAACAGATATATCAATTTCTCTTTTGCCAATTAACAAAAAAAATTTTTCTTATGAGGAACTATTTAAGGAAAGACTCCTCTTAGCCATTCCGCCGTATCACCCTATCTGTCGTGAATATAATCTATCTCCCGGTATTTTCTCAAAACCGCCAATAATTAATTTATCAAAATTAAAAAACACTCCTTTCATTCTGATGGAACAGGGTCAAAAATTGCATTGCACATTACTTGAATTATGCCGTCAAGCTGGTTTTTCTCCTCAGATCAAACTGGAAACACAAAGCATGGATGCTGCACAGGCGCTTGCTGGAGCAGGTATCGGCGTCACACTTTTACCTCACACATTAATCCAATCTGTGCAGCCTAAGTTGGCACCTTGCTATACATCGCTTATCGAAAAACCATCCCGCATAGCTATTGTCATTTGGCGTAAAAATCGTTATTTATCCAGGGCTGCACAAAAATTCATTTGTTTGCTAAAGAATTTTTGCGCTCAATCCACTAAAGAAAAAGAGTCCTCTACTTGAGCAATATTCAATGCCACATCTCCTTATGGGCAAAACAAAAAACTGTCTCACTTAATCAAAATATGTAAACAGTTCTTTCGAAAAAAATACTCCCGGACTAAAAAAGTCAGGGAGTATTTCCATGCTTATTCAAATTTCCAATCCGCTTCGCTCAGCGCGTCTTATATCCTTTATAGTCCTTCAATTTGGTGTTTTTCTGCAGAACTTCAGCAATACTTGCACCGTTATTTAACTCGGTAACAGCTTTATCTGCTTTATCAGACAAAAATACTTTATCCTGTTTCCCCAGCAGCAAAGTTTGGTCATCAGGCCAAAGCCGCCCTGTGTTTTCGTTGCGTCCCTGCAGAACGAATTTCGTATCACCTGCCGCATTGGCCTGCTGCAATGTTATGTTATGGCTTTTTTGATATTCCGCTACAGCCGCACATAAAGCAGCGTCGTCCTTACGGCGGCGATTCATAATGAGTACAGCTTTAGTATCCTTGAATTCTGTACAAAAGTTGAAATCCCCCTGCGAATCCATTGCCGTAAAAATCGGACCTCTCCCATGATATAACGGCGCGATAACTTTTTCGATCGTCAGTGATTTGCCCACTCCCTGCGTCTGAGGATGTGCATTATAATCATAGGCATTGATATATTTACCATCACTGCCGAGCCGGTTAGTCATTGCCACGATGCCTTTTACCCCCGGTATATCAAAATACTTCACAGCGGCACGTATTACGTCAATTGCCGAGGCCGAATTGATCCAGACATCCATACCGTTTTGAGCCAAGGCTTTATATAGCTCCTTGATTTCCGGTGTAACGGTGATTCCCTGATTATATGACACGGTAATAACACCGGTATCACTTTTTCTGTCAGCCGGACTTGTATATTTCCCTTTTGACCATGTTTGTGCTTTGGCCGGATCACCATAATAGCTGTCACAGGCATAAGCAAGATTATAAACCTGCCCCGGCGTCATACCTGTAAACCAGTATGTCACCCACGGATAAGAGACCGATGTGTCCATCGTTTCTGATATAGCATCATATAACCAACGCATTTTAGTGACAAATTCCTGATATTCAAAACTCTGTTTGATCTGTCCGGACTGTTCCCGTCCTTCAGCTGAAACCACTCCCGCCTTATAGAGAGAAGCATAAGCCCTGACCGCATCATTTATACCGGCTTGGATCGTCACAGGCCAACCGGAACCGTCATCAGCCCCATATGTCAAGGATAATTTTTCGATTGGTATGCCTGTTTCCAGTACTTCAGCCAATTTCTGAGGAGGAACGGCAAATGCCAGATGTTCAAGCTGCCAGATCATCAGCTGTTCTTCCACATCCAAAACCGATGTCGTATTATCAAAATCAAAAACGGCATAGGGACGCTCATGTTTATCATAGTTTGGTGAATATTTTCCGTAAGTCAGCAAAAAATCATTTAGTGTGCCTCTGACTTCCGGCGCCCAATTCTCACTTTGCAGCTGCGGTGTGCTGGCAGTTTCTGTTTCTGAAACTGCCGCAGTTCCTTCAGTAACCGGGGGGCTTACCAATACACAGATTGCCGTCATTGCCAAAGCAACACCCAGCATACGGAAATTTTTTAAAAGCCTCATGGTTTAAAACTCCTTTTTCAGCATATTTATACTGTTATAATATAATTGTTAAAGTCATGTTTGATTATCAATATATTATTTTTTTATTATATTCTTCACATTGGAAGAACTTTTATCAACAACAAAAAGCCCTCTGAAATCAGAGAGCTTTTTGCCGGAATATCCAGTATACAGCTGCAAACATATATACGTTATTTTTATCTGCTTTTATTCTGCCGCCCGCATAACCGCTTCTTTCATTTTTCTCACATATGCACCGACAGGTTCCGGTGCATTCCTGCCATGCTGCGCTATAATATTTACTATTGCACTGCCCACTATAGCTGCATCAGCTGTTTTTGCCGCTTTATATGCCTGTTCCGGAGTCGCTATGCCGAAACCGATGCCGACTGGAATCTTACTGTTTTGGCGGATAACTTTTACTATACCGGCAAGATCTGTCTTTATTTCGTTTCTCACACCTGTTACACCCAATGAAGATACGAGATAAATAAAGCCCTGCGCTTCTTTTGCTATCATGCCTATACGCTGCAGAGAAGTAGGTGCTATCAATGACACCATTTCAACCCCCTCTTTATTTGCGTATGATATAAGTTCATCTTTTTCTTCAAAAGGGATATCAGGAATAATGATAGCATTTATGTCCGCTTCACGGCATTTGGCAAAAAATTTTTCTTTCCCATAAACAAACAGCAGATTGGCATATGTCATAAAGGCCATCGGTATCTGTACTTTCTCTCGTACTTTTTTCACCATGGCAAAAATCTTATCAGTTGTCGTGCCGTTGGCAAGAGATCGCAGACTAGCCTGTTCTATGACAGGTCCTTCCGCAACCGGATCAGAAAAAGGTATGCCTATTTCTATTAGATCGGCACCATTTTCCGCCATCGAAATAATTATTTTTTCCGTGGTTTCCATATCAGGATCACCTGCGGTGATAAAGGCAATAAAGGCTTTTTTATTTTTGAATGCGTCCTGTACTTTAGTCATGTATATCTATCCCCCTGTAACGCGCTATTGCTGCCACATCCTTATCACCACGGCCTGACAGGCAGATAATCATCACTGCGTCTTTTTTCATTTTTGGCGCTATTTTTATAGCATGCGCCACTGCATGAGCGCTTTCTATGGCCGGTATTATACCTTCTACATGTGACAGGTACTCAAAGGCGTCTACCGCTTCATCATCCGTTACCGGCACATACTCCGCACGGCCCGTGTCATGCAGATATGCGTGTTCCGGTCCTATTCCCGGATAATCCAGGCCTGCCGAAATAGAATATACAGGTGCTATCTGCCCGTATTCATCCTGGCAGAAATAGGATTTCATGCCGTGGAATATTCCCTCCGTACCGGTAGTCAGCGTCGCTGCGTGCTTACCCGTTTCAATACCTCGCCCTGCCGCTTCACAGCCGATAAGACGCACACTCTTATCATTGATAAAATTATAGAACATGCCCATAGCGTTGCTGCCGCCGCCGACACACGCCATTACAACATCAGGCAGCCTGCCTTCCGTCTCAAGGATCTGCTGTCTTGCTTCTTTACTTATAATACTCTGGAAGTCCCTGACAATTGTCGGAAAAGGATGAGGCCCCATTACCGACCCCAGTACATAATGTGTATCATCAATCCGTTTTGTCCATTCACGCATCGTTTCGTTGACTGCATCTTTCAGCGTTTGTGTCCCGCTTGTCACTGCGTGCACTTTCGCACCTAAAAGTTCCATACGATAAACATTGAGCCGCTGTCGATCGGTATCCTCCCTGCCCATAAAAATTTCGCATTCCATTCCCATAAAAGCCGCAGCTGTTGCCGTGGCAACACCGTGCTGTCCGGCTCCCGTTTCGGCAATGACGCGTGTCTTGCCCATTTTTTTTGCCAGCAGGATCTGCCCCAATGCATTATTTATTTTATGTGAGCCTGTATGATTGAGATCTTCACGTTTTATATATATCTTTGCACCGCCCAGATCTCTTGTCATACGATCGGCATAATATAAAAGAGAAGGCCTGCCTGCGTATGTTTTCAATAAATCGTCCAGTTCTTTTACAAATGCTTCATTGTTCTTATATTCATTATAAGTTTCTTCCAGTTCTATTACAGCATTCATCAGTGTTTCCGGTATATACTGTCCGCCGTGAATGCCAAATCTGCCTTTTTTACTCATTTCAATCTCCTTATGATCGACATTATTTCTTTTATTTTTACCGCATCTTTCACACCGTCTGTTTCCACACCGCTGTTGATATCTACGCCCCACGGAGCAGCCTGTCTTATTGCTCTGGCAATATTTTTACTGCTGAGACCGCCTGCCAGCATAAAGGGTCTGTCAACTCTTTCCAGAAGTGACCAATCAAAACTATGCCCGGTACCGCCTGCTTCAGTTCCCGAAAATGTATCAAAAAGCAGCAAATCAGCCGCTGAGTTTTGCCATTTATCTATATCACTGCTGTCCTTGACACGAACCGCCTTCCATACAGCACAGCCTGTTTCTTTTTTTATGCGGATGATATCCTCTTCCGTTTCATCACCGTGCAGCTGTATCACATCCAGCGCAAGCGAATGTGCCGCATTGATTATGGCCGCTGTTACTTCATTGACAAAAACACCTGCCGCATCTATTGAAGATGAAAGCGGCACTTTCATTTCATGGACACGCGACGAAGTGACCTGTCTTCTGCTTGGTGCAAAAATAAAGCCTATGTAATCCGGCTGGACCATATTTATCGCATCAATATCCTCCATACGGGAAACACCGCATATTTTCGTACGGGGTATCCTGACCGGCCCATACAGCTTCGTCAGTTCCTTCACTTTGTCTGCGCTGCGCATGAATGTCTCACCGATCAGCGCTCCCTGTACATTATTTTTCCGCAATCTTTCAATATTTTCTGCTGTTTTAATGCCGCTTTCCGATATGAATATAACATCTGCCGGCACCTCTTTGCGGAGGTTTATACTGTTGTTTATATCCACCGAAAAATCACGCAGATCGCGGTTATTGACCCCGATTATACGTGCTCCTGCGGCCAAAGCCTTTTTTATTTCGGCATCGTCATGTGCCTCTATAAGACACGAAATTCCCAGTTCATCAGCTATCTGCCGAAAACGAATCAGCTGTTCGGTTGAAAGCAGCGCGCAGATCAGTAAAACCGCTCCCGCACCCAGAATAGCCGCTTCATAAATCTGATATTCATCCACTGTAAAATCCTTGCGCAGTACCGGGATGTCCACAGCAGCGGCTATCTCGCGCAGGTATACGTCACTCCCCAGAAAAAACTCCGGCTCTGTCAATACAGAAATAGCCGCCGCACCCGCTTTTTCATAATCCCTGGCAATATCAAGATAAGGGAAGTCTTCCGCAATAATGCCTTTTGACGGTGATGCCTTCTTCACCTCGCAAATAAAGGATATATCTTTTCCACGCAAAGCTTTTTCAAATAAGAACGGATTTTTGTTTTTTCTGCCATATGCCTCCTTCTTCACTTTTTCGAGCGATTTTTGCCGCTTGCGTTCTTCCACACGGATGCGTGTTTTTGCGGCAATTTTTTCCAGGATCATACTCGTCACACCTCGTTGGTTGTTTTTATAAATTCTTCCATCTTTTTATAAGCGTTTCCGCTGTCAATTGCATTTGCTGCTTTTTCCATGCCGTCTGCCAGATTTGCTGCCCTGCCCGCCAAATATAATGACATTCCCGCGTTTAAAAGCACGGCATTTCTTTTCGCGCCCGGAGCACCTGACAAAACCGTTTTCGTGATCTGCGCGTTCTCCATGCCCGCACCGCCGACCAGCTCACTGAGTGCAGCATATTCCATATCATAATTTTTAGGATCTATTTCATATTCATTGAATTTGCCGCCAGCAATTTCACACACAGTTGTTTTGCCGCACACTGTAATTTCATCAAGTCCGTCACCGTAGACCACGGCACCTCTTTGCACTCCCAGTTTTGCCAAAACTTTTGCCATAGGACGTATAAGCTCTTTGTCATAAACACCCATGAGCTGTATATTGGCTGCTGCCGGATTACCCAATGGTCCCAGTATATTAAAAATGGTTCTGACACCCAGCTCTTTTCGTACAGGCGCCGCATATTTCATGGATGCATGGTAAACGGGTGCATACATGAAGCACATACCTATATCATCCAGCATTTTTTTATTCTGCAGAGCGTCAAGCTCCAACCTGGCACCAAGCGATTCCAGACAATCGGCAGCCCCGCATTTGCTTGAGACACTGCGATTGCCATGCTTTGCCACAGTTACACCGGCGGCCGCGACAACAAAGGAAGCCGTAGTTGAAATATTGAAAGTATTCGCTTCATCACCGCCGGTGCCTACTATTTCCAAAACATCGTCACTCCGGTGTCCTACCTGTGTGCATTTTTCCCTCATGGCTGCGGCACAGGCTGCTATTTCGTCGACTGTTTCTCCCTTTAGACGAAGAGCTGTCAAAAAACCGCCTATCTGTGCATTTGTAGCTTTACCTTCCATTATTTCCAGCATGGCTGTATTAGCAGTTTTATAATCCAGATCATTTCCCTTTACTATTTCATGAATAGCTTCTTTTATCATTGCACCGCACCACCTGTCTGCAAAAAGTTCTGCAAAATACATTTTCCGCCAAATGTCAGAATAGATTCCGGATGAAACTGCACACCGTAAATAGGATAATCGCGATGCCTCATAGCCATTACTTCACCGTCATCAGTCTGTGCCGTCACTATCAGTTCATCGGTAATAGTATTCCTGTCAACCGCAAGCGAATGATATCTGGCCGCCTCAAATTTTTCTGGCATTCCCTTGAAAATGGGCATGTTGCCTGTTACTGTGATCATGCTTTTTTTACCGTGCATGATTTTCTTCGCATAACCGACTGTTGCCGAAAATACCTCACCGATAGCCTGATGTCCCAGACAGACACCTAATATGGGAATCTTACTGCCCAGTGCGCGCACGACATCCTTACAGATACCGGCATCCTCCGGTCTGCCCGGTCCAGGTGACAGAACGATTCGAGCCGGAGAAAGCGCTCTGATCTCTTCAACGGTCAATTCATCATTTCTGATTACTTTTATATCAGCGTCTATTTCACCCAAAAGCTGATAAAGATTGTAGGAAAAACTATCATAATTATCTATTAACAGCAACATTATTCTCCGACCTCCTGTGTTCTTTCAATTGCCTCGATCATAGCTCTGGCCTTATTCTGCGACTCCATATATTCTGTCTGCGGCACACTGTCAAAAACGACGCCGCCGCCGGAACGGACATAGACCTTGTTATCATAGGCAACAGCCATTCGTATGCCTATGCATACATCCATGTTGCCGGTAAAATCTATATAACCGACCGCTCCCCCATAAATGCCGCGCATGCTTTTTTCCAATTCATGCAAAATCTGCACGGCCCTGACCTTAGGCGCCCCTGACAGCGTTCCCGCGGGCAGCGTGGCCTCTATGGCATCAAGTGCATCCTTATCCTTGCGTATCCTGCCGGTAACTGTCGATGTTATGTGCATAACATGAGAAAAGCGTTCTATCTTATGAAAATTTTTGACTTTTACGGTGCCGAATTCGCTTATCTTGCCAAGATCATTTCGCCCTAGATCGACCAGCATATTGTGTTCTGCCAGCTCTTTTTCATCATGGCATAATTTTTCTTCCAATGCCGCATCCTCTGCCGCATTTTTCCCGCGCGGCATAGTACCTGCTATCGGAAAAGTAGAAAGTTCACCGTCTTTGAGTTTTACCAAAGTTTCCGGTGATGCTCCGGTCAGCTCTATCTGTCTGCCGCTCAAATAAAACATATATGGAGACGGATTGCTCGTGCGCAGCATACGGTAAGCATTGAGCAGACTTCCCGTAAATCCGGCTTCCTGTCGATTGGAAGGAACTGCCTGGAATATATCGCCCTCTTTTATATACACTTTTGTTTTTTCGACTAATTTTTCATATTCCTTTGCCGTCATTTCCCCGCTGAAGGGAGTAGTAAGTTTTCCCGGCTGCTCATTGCATGGTGCACCGTTACTGACGAGCATTGCTAAATTATCCAGCTCTTCCTGCGCTTTTTCGTAGTTCTTTTCTAAATCATCCGTCCGTATATTGGCGATCAAAAATATTTTCTGCTTCAGATTGTCAAAAGCGACGATCTTATCGAAAAGCATCAGATCCACATCATTAAGCTCTTGTTGTTTACCGGCAAAGTTTAATTTTTTTTCGCTGTATCGTATATATTCGTAGGAAAAATAACCTATTAATCCACCCGTCAGCGGCGGCAGAAAATCAAATCGCGGACTTTTGTACTGCTGCAGCAGAGTGCGGAGTTCTTTAGAAGGATTTTCCGTATAAAATGACTTTTCACCATTTTTATCTTTGATCATCATTTTATTATCCTTGCATTTTATCTCCACCGACGGATCAAAACCCAGGAATGAATAACGGCCCCATTTCTCACCGCTTTCCACACTTTCCAGCAAAAAACAGCAATCACTGACATTTTTCATTGCTTTTAACACAGCTATAGGCGTTTTAATATCAGCGAAAAGCGTTCTGCTCACCGGCAGCACATCATAACTATCTGCCATTTTTTTCAATTCTGCCAGACCCGGTTTGTAGTTTATCATTTATTTATGCACCCCTTTATAGTAAATGGACAAAATAAAAATACCCGCCCTAAGACAAATTACTTTGTCAAGGACGAGTATATATTTTCAATTACTCGCGGTGCCACCTTGCTTGGAAAAAACTTTCCCTCTCAATGCAGGATACCAACATATCCCTCACAGATAACGCCTGTGCTGCGTCACAGAATACTCGGCAGAGACTGCTCTCTTCCTTTGACTGTGCCCTCTGCGGTCCATTTAATACCCTGCGTCCTGCCATCTCTCAGCAACGATGGCTCTCTGTAAGTGCACGATGTATTTTTATCTCCGCATCAATGGTTTCTTAAGGCAGATATTTAATTTGGTTTTATTCTACTATGAGGATGTAAAGTTGTCAAGAGTATATCAAAATTATTTGGTGAATTTTACAGATAAATAAACACTGCAGATAATCAGCGACGCTCCAAACAAAAAGCTGACAAAAATATGTTCACCCAATAATAACCATCCCAGTATTATTCTATAATCAATTTCTATGTCATACAGGCCCATCCCTGCGTTGATTTGCCAAACATCAAAATTAATATATTTGCTTTGTGCCTGTTTAAAATTCTGCTATACTATACTTAGTTAATAATTATTTTCCCGAACAACAAGGAGAACTTATGCCAAAAGAACCTGAAAGCAAAGACTGTGACATGTGTGAAATCTACCATGTTCATCAGGATATGATCAATAAATCAAAGCTGCATCTTTTAGACGAAAAAACAACGGGCCATCTGGCTGATACTTTTAAAATTCTTGGTGACCCTACTCGGATTAAAATACTTACCATCTTGTCAAATGATGAAATGTGTGTCTGCGATATAGCTGCAACATTGCAGATGGGACAATCAGCGATTTCGCATCAGCTGCGGCTTCTGCGCGGTGCCCGTCTGGTAAAATTCCGCCGTGAAGGCAAGGAAGCATGGTATTCGCTTGACGACAACCATGTTGTCATATTGCTGAAGCAGGGATTACAGCACATATTGCATGACTGAGAACAGAAAGGATTTTTCGGCCATGAATAAAATAATACGAGGCATCATCCCTGCTGTATTCATTTTTTTTCTTTCACCTATTGGTACATTACATGCTGCACCGATCCTGAAGCTGCATTCAGAAGGCCATGATGTAACCGTGCTGCAACAGCTATTATTAAAGGGCAATTATACCGTCAGTGTAACCGGCATTTTTGACGAGTCCACACAAAAAACAGTCAAAGCCTTTCAAGCTGACAACAACTTACCGGATACCGGTATTGTCGATAGGAAAACATGGTGGCTGCTGACCGGAGAAAAAGACACCGGCAGACCAGCCTCTGTTTCTGCAGCAGCTCCGATTTCTCCCGGCGGCAATCATATTGCCGCCAAACCGCAGACGACTGCTTCCGTTTATGTGCCTCCTGTGCAAAAAAAGTCTGCCTCCGCAGGCACAAAAAAGCCACAGTCTGAAGCTGCGGCCATTTCTGCTATCCGCGCCCGAAGCGTTCCTGAAACACCTGTATTTCTTCCTTCCGGCAAAGTGGGTTCTATAATATCCACCGCAAAAAAATATATGGGAACACCATATATTTACGGCGGAGAAACACCGAAGGGCTTTGATTGCTCCGGATATCTGCAGTACGTCTTTAAGCAAAATAATATTATTATTCCGCGTACCGCCGATGAACAATATAAAATCGGCAAAAAAGTTCCTGTAAATCAATTGCAGCCGGGCGATCTGGTATTTTTTTCTACCGATCTCACAGATATCAGCCATTGCGGCATTTACCTGGGAAGCGGCCAATTTATCCATGCTTCCACCAGTAAAGGCGTTCGCCTCGATCGTCTGGATAATGATTATTGGAAAAATTATTTCATAGGCGGCAAACATATCGTAAAATAAACGATAAATTAATATTTTTACTCGGGAGAAACTCTTATATGGAATTAGTTGTCAAACGTTTTGAAGAACTATCGACCTCGGAACTCTATGAAATATTGAAAGCTCGGTTTGCTGTGTTTGTCGTGGAACAGAAATGCTTATATCAAGATCTTGACGACAAAGATCTGCATGCCTATCATGTATTTTTACGCGATGAAAATACGGTACAAGCTTATCTGCGCGTGATAGATAAGGGATTTGCTTTTCCAGAAGTCACTATCGGCCGCGTTTTGACCATGAAAAGGAGATGCGGTTTAGGCAGTAAAATTGTTGCCAGCGGTATCCAAGTTGCAAAAGAGCGAATGAAAGCGGATAAAATAAAAATAGCAGCGCAATTATATGTGAAAACTTTATATGAAAAAGCTGGCTTCCAACAAACCTCTGATGAATTTCTCGAATGCGACATACCGCACATCCAGATGACTCTTACAATTATTTGATCATATACCTTTCCATATGAACACACAGCTGCCCACATTCACCAATGCTGTTGAAGATAAATTTCTGTCGGCGCCCAAAAACACTCACATCTTTTCACCATATTTATTCTGAATCACTTTTTGTGCATAGGCAATAAATTTTTTTGTTGCCGGCGACGCATTATGCAGGGAGGGCAGTGCTATTCCCAGTGTTATATAATATGGCGGATCAAGCGGCTTTATTGCCACATTGCCTGACCAATTGACTGACATCAGTTCCTTGTTCAGACTGATGCCCAGTCCCGCTGCGACCATTGAATAGGTTGTATAATTATCTATCGTCGTAAAACGTATATCAGGACGAAGTTTTTTTTCCCGCAGAAAACGTTCAATATCCGTGTTGCAGTCAGGCAATGTTTCTATAAACGGAGCGCCGTTAATTTCTTCTATAGGAAAAACAGATAAATCAGCCTTGGGATGATCCTGCGGCAGCCAAACGACAAGCCGATCTCGTTTTAACGGTATCCAGTCTCCTTCTACGGGATATTCGCTGAAAAAACAGCAATCGATCCGATGTTCTTCAAACCAATGCAGCAGGTCACTGTTTGCCCCCTCCATTGTATGCACTTTAATGCCAGGGTAGTCAGACTGAAAGGCTTTGATTATTTCCGGCAGCCAGCACGCAGCGATGCTATAAAATGTGCCAATTGTCAGATTTCCAACATCAAGCCCGCGAATCTGTGCTCCCAGCTGCTCTGTTTGTTCATGAAAATGCACCAGCTTACGCAGAAGGGGCAGCATTTGCGCTCCATCCTTCGTAATTTTTACTCCTTTGTGACTTCTCATAAGAATCGCGAAGCCTATTTCTTTTTCCAAAGCATTTATTATTCGGGTCACCCCTGACGGCGTATACCCCAAGATCGTTGCCGCAGCAGAAAAACTCCCTGCATCGACTGCTGTCAGCAGAACTTTGCATTTAATTATGTCCATCGCCATTCTCCTTCTATGACATTTACTCACAATGCATGTGCAAATTTGTTTCTTCCCGCATATTAATTTGTATTGTATACTATTTATTATTAAAAAAAAAGTATCTGTTCATATTGAAAGGATTGCATAATAGTGTCTTCTAATTTCATCCAAAAAGGCGACAAGGAATATTGGTCAACAATTATTGCCTTATTCTTTGGCAGCTTTGTAACTTTTGCTCTGCTTTATTGTTATCAACCGCTTATTCCTATTTTTTCTTCAGAATATTCTATTTCTCCGTCTACCGCGAGTCTTTCCATCTCGACGGCTACTGCCAGTCTTGCTGTGGCAATGCTTCTTACACCTTCGCTGTCGGATAAATTTGGCAGAAAAACAATAATGAGCATTTCTCTTATCGGCTCTACGATTTTAACGGGAATTGTTGCCTGCACGGATAATTTTTCAGCGATACTTCCACTGCGCATTCTTCAGGGAATATTTTTAGCAGGCTATCCGGCTATTGCGATGACATATATACAGGAAGAATTTCATCCTTCCATTACGGCAATTGTAATGGGTATTTTTGTCAGTGGCAATTCAATAGGTGGTCTTCTCGGCAGAATTATCATCAGTACCATTTCTGATTTTTTTTCCTGGCATGCGGCTATTGCTGTATTAAGTATTTTAAGTCTCCTAATAAGTATCTGGTTTTTCAGGAATCTTCCCGTTTCTCGAAACTTCACCAGGCGTACTCTTGAAATTCATGACATCGTCCGTCAATTTTCTGCAAATCTAAAGGTCGGCAATCTTCTTTGTATATATATGATTGGTTTTCTTATTATGGGAAGCTTTGTGGCATTATACAATTATGTCGAATATCCGCTGATAAATCCACCTTATTCACTGAGCCAGACTATTGTCGGCTTCATTTTTGTTATCTATCTTGTCGGTACATTCAGTTCAACACTGATGGGGCGTCTGGCAAATAACCGGGGAGCTTTCAAGATGCTGGATATTTCTTTATGTTTCATGCTTGCCGGCGTTTTGCTCACTCTTTTTATGCCTCTTTGGCTCAAAATACTCGGTATTGCGCTTTTTACCTTCGGTTTTTTCGGCAGTCATTCTATAGCCAGCAGTATGGTTGTAAAATTAAGTCCCACCGGGAAAGCGCAGTCCTCTGCATTATATCTGCTGTTTTATTATGTAGGTTCCAGTATTATCGGTGCATTGGGCGGTAAATTCCTTATCTGGCAGGGCTGGATCGGTGTAGTGCTGCTTTTGAGCTGCGCAATAATACTGGCATTATTCTTATCCAATGCTCTTTTATGGAAAAAGCACGTATCATTGCAAAAGGCTCATGCTTAAATACACAAAATTTAATTTATCATTTACAAAAAATACATTGTAACCTGACAATAATAATATTATCATGAAGACAGTTTCCCTAAACAATATGGCATGCGAATTCATTGATATTATTTTACCGACAGGAGGACAATTTATAATGGCTATGAAATCGTATCCGCTTGAAAAAGCATTTACCTTTATCGAACCCGGTCCTGTGCTCTTAGTGACCACTTACAACGAATCCCGTTATAACATTATGGCTATAACCTGGCATATGGTTCTTGATTTCACACCAAAAATAGCCGTGGCAACCGGACCTTGGAACTATTCCTTCAATGCGCTTCTCAAAAACAGGGAATGTGTTCTTGCCGTCCCTACCATAGAATTAGCCGAAAAAACAGTTCATATAGGTGATTGTTCCGGTAAAACCATAGACAAATTTCAGCAATTTGGTCTTACTGCTTTACCTGCTGAAAAGATCAAAGCACCCCTTATAGGTGAATGCCTTGCCTGTATCGAATGCAAAGTAACTGATTATCTGGAATCACAAAATTTCTTTGTGCTGCAGGGCATCAATGCCTGGTATGATGAAGAGCACAAAGAAATTCGTAAATTTCACGCCAACGGAGACGGAACATTTGTCACTGACGGACCGACACTTGACCTGCGAAATCTAATGGAAGATAAACTTCCTGCCGGTGTCTAGAGATCTTTATAGAAAAATAAAATTGGCAGCTGCATAAACAAATGCAGCTGCCGATTTTATTCTATACTTAATTATCGACCCTTAAATACCGGTTTTCTTTTTTCTCTGAACGCAGCTGTACCTTCTCTAAAATCCTCCGTCTGCATACAAACAGTTTGCTGAGCATTTTCATTTTCAAGTACATCATCAAGCGTCATCTCTCCGCTGCGATTAAGCATAGATTTTGTAATTGACAGCGCCAGCGGAGAACCTTCTGCCAAATCACGTGTGAATTGACAAACAAATTCCTGCAGCTTTTCTTTTTCTATAATTTGATTCACAATTCCCAGATGCAGCGCTTCCTCTGCTTCGATAAGTTTACCTGTAAACATCAATTCTTTTGCTTTATATATACTCACAGCCCGCGGTAAAAGGTAAAGACCGCCGCAATCAGGTATAAGTCCCACCTTTGCAAAGCTTTGTCCAAAACGTGCTGAGTCAGCGCAAAAAACAATATCACAGGCTAAAGCCAGATTAAAACCAGCACCCGCAGCCACTCCATTTACCATCGCAACAACTGGTTTTTCCATTGTCATTATTTTCCTGACAATATCTCCTACCGATTTTATAAACTCTCTCGCTTCAACAGGTCCAAGAGACGAAAGATAATTGAGATCACCACCTGCCGAAAATGCTTTTCCGGCACCTGTGATAACAACTGCTCTTATAGAACTATCATTGGCTATTTTCTTGAGGATACTGTAAAACATCTTCACCAATTCATCATTAAAAGCATTCATTACCCTTGGTCTATTCAAGATAATCACTGCAATGTTTTCTTTTATTTCCAAAATCACGGTGTCATTTTGCTCCGGCAATACATATCACTCCTCTATTTTTCTATTTCTACCTGCTCGAAACTGTATAATCATCAATTTAACAATCAAATGATGATTATACATAAATTTTTTTAAAACAAATGTCTTCAATAAATTTTACCATAAACCATATTCATATTCGAGTATAATATCAGCAACTTCTTGAGATGTATTAGCATTATGCATAGCTCTTTTAAAGGATGGTGTCTTCAACATATTTACTAAATTAAAAAAAGCTTTTAAATGTGTATTAGAATCAACAGGACTCAAAGTGCAAATAAACTCTACTGGTTCAAGAATCTCATCACCAAAAGATATTGGATTTTTCAGACGAGTAAACTGCATACCTAACTTTTTAGAACCAAAATCAGGCTTACTATGCGGCAAAGCAAGCCCTGGAGCAACTATTATATATGGGCCAAAATCACTTATATTCTTAATCATTGAATTAATATATTCCTGAGTAATATAATTTCTTTTTAATAAAATATTAGAAGAAATCTGTATAGCCTCCTGCCATGAGTTACATTCTGCATCAATAACTATATGTGTATATGGTAATAAGTGATGCAATTCAGGCATAAAAGATTCCTTTTCACTCAGTTCATCTTGACGAATATAATATTTTATGGCTTTGCGGATTTTTTTCATTATAGTAGATACTTCATGAGGTACCGTTTCATATAGTACTGGTTCAATCACTTCCATTATCCCTTGTATTGATAATTGTTTACCGTCAAAAGTGGAAGTTTTTAATTCGGATATATTTATTTTATTTATTTGATTGCCAATACGCACATAGTCTTCATCAGTTATAATCGGTGATACAACGACAAATGGCAATAAACAATCCTTTAAAGGAATTGTCGAGATAACAAAATCAGCTTGAGTTTCATTAATTTTCTTCATATCATGAGCAGAAACTATAGCCACTACATAAAAATTAAAATGTTCCTTTAATTTTTCCAAAAGAAGCTTTGAAGTGCCAATACCAGCATGACAGGAGACTATAACCCTAAAATATTTTTCACTGTTACAATGTCGTTCTATCGCTGCACATACATGTATTATGACATAACCCATTTCTATTTTTGTTAGATATCGTCCCGCATAATTGTTGAAAATATCAATATTATTTTTCACTGTTTCTACAATATTAGCATGTCGATTATATACTTCCTGTAATAACGTTATCTCTTCATTACCATTTTCTGGTTTGCTGAGAGTTGACTCTAAATGATTAGACAAATTTTCTAGAAATTCAAAATCACTATTAAGATTAATATCTAACTCATTGGATATTTTTTCAATAAATTGCCGGGTTAATAATTGTATTTTTACGCTATCTATAGTACGTTTCTTTTGCCTTATAAAACGTTGCATCTGAAAAAAATTTGCTAAAAATATAACTTCATTTTCAGCTATATCAATATGATAATATTGAGATGTATAATGTAATATATCTTTAGCTAATTGATAATATTCATTATGGGTAAAATCGTTAATTTCAATATTTTCTCCATGATAAACTCTATTTACTATAACAGTAATACAATCAATTGTTTTTTCAAAAGATCTATCGCTAAAAAACAATTGATGAGTATGCTCTTCTCCATTTACTATTTGACGAAGCATTGATTCTAAAGATTCCGTACCTGCTGTTTGGTTAATTTTATTATTTCTCACAAAAACTGGTCTTACACGTCCAATTTTTACTAAAAATTCTCTTTTATTTTTTTCGCAACCATCTACATGCAACCCTTTATTAGGTTGTGATATAAGCGTGAGTTGTTTTTCTTGCAACCGTTCACGTATAATATCAAGATCATTTATTATTGTTACACGACTTACACACAGATAATCCGCAATTACAGAAAGTGTGATGAAGCCGTTTGTGTTAATGATAATAGAAGCCGCTATATCAGCTCTTTCTTGTGGTGACAAGCGATAACTGTAATAATCCCCAGTAAAGGCATTTTTTAATACATCAGATGAATATTTTAACGGTACTACAACTTTTCCACCACGATCCAAATGAATCATGCCAATATTTTCCGTTTGATACTTCTTTATAAGCTCATTAACTTCAATAATATCTTTACGTATGGTTCTTTCAGATACTTTATATTTAGCTGCCAGTATTGCAAGAGTTGTAATTGATGTCTCCAAATCATCAATTAGCGAAAATAACCGTTTATTCATAAAACTCATCCTTAATTATATTATATATAGATATAATTTATACATATGATAAAATATTTTTTGTAGAATTCATCTTATACTATTTTCGTTAGTGTCAATAGTAGTTCGCAAAATTCAAGGTAACTCCAAAGAAGTTAAGCGACCGGTTTCTGCCTTTTTTCTTGAACCTGCTGCAGAGTATCCGGCTTAATATAGCAGTGACTCATGGACCAATCTTCGCTGTATTCGATCAGGTAAGCCGTAACCAGCCGGATATAAGAATCCATACTGGGGAAAATTCCTACGACGGTTGTCCGGCGGCGAATTTCCCGATTGAGTCGTTCCAGCATATTTGTAGAAGCGATTTTACGAAAGTCTATCGGGGCAAAATCATAAAACTGCAGTGAATCTTCCAGGCCATCTTCTAAAACGGCTGTCGCCTCCGGATAGGATTTGTCAACAGATTCTATAAAAGAATGAGCATACTCTTTGGCACTGTCATAATCAGGCTGCAGCCAGATTTGCTTCAGTCGTCCAGCAAACCACGCTTTTTTCTTTGCCGGAATATGAGCCAGGATATTTCGCATGAAATGGACTTTACACCGCTGCCAAGCGCATTGCAAAAAAGATTCATTGATCGCTTTTACCAAGCCCTTATGAGCATCGGAAACGACTAGCCACACATTTTCTAGACCACGTTGTTTGAGCTTTTCAAATACGGCTTTATAGGTATCGGTGGATTCTTCTTGCATCGGTTCAACGGCTAACACATCGCGGTGTCCTTTTTCATCCAGCCCAATCACGACGGCTACTGCCATGTTTTGTACCCGATGATCATAACGGATTTTTTCATATAAAGCATCCACCCATAGCACCGGATAGGTTTTCTGTAGCGGTCTGGTCGAAAAGACTGAACCTGATCATTAAGCTCTTTGGTTATCTGTGATACTTGGCTGCGGGAGATTGAATCAATCCCTAAACTTTTTGCCAGCTTTTCGATTTTACGGGTGGAAACGCCATTTACATAGGCTTCCTGAATGACCTGTAGGAGCGCCATTTCTGAGCGCTTTTTCTCCGTGACGAAAAAAGGAATGTAGCCGCCTTTCCTTAGTTTCGGAACAAACAAATACATGGTTCCCAGGCGGGTATCATAGCGGCGTACACGATAGCCGGAGCGGTATCCGGACCGTTCATCGGTTCTTTCCGACTTGGCAGCATTAATTTTTGCATCCACTTCGGCTTCCATGAGCTTTCCGCAAAGCCACTTGAGCATAGCAAGCATTGGATCGTCTTCGGTCATGAATTGTAATAGCATTTTTTCCAAAGGTAGGTTAGAATGGGAGTAAGCCATCGGTTTTCAACTCCTTTTGGGTTTGTTTGGTCACTTACCTTTTTCGGAGTTACCGATGGTTTTTCCTATTCTCTTTTGCGAACTTCATTATATGCTATCCTATTTTCAAATAAAAACATAATTATTTATTATTAAAAGCTATCTGCTTTTACAGATAGCTTTTAAATGAAAGTTATTACTAAAAATCTATAACACTAAAATCAACATTAGGATTTTCATTAAGAATTATTTCTTATGATCATCTTCATAGTTAATAATATTTTGTACACGATCAGCATACTTTCCACCTAAGAATTCCGTATTAAGCCATACATCCATCATCTCTGCTGCCATTGATTTGGCAAAAATACGCGCCCCTATGCAAAGTACATTAGCATTATTATGTGCTTTAGTCATTTTTGCAGAAAATAAATCTGTTACCAATGATGCTCTAATATATTTTACTTTATTAGCCATTATAGACATGCCAATTCCAGTACCACAGACTAAAATACCAAGCGTTCCATCCAAATGCCTAGCCACTTCTTCTCCCACTGCTATAGCATAAACTCCAGCATCAACAGCACTGTCATTAAATGGTCCCTTATCTTCAACCACATAACCGTCTTTAATCAATGTATCAATCAGGAAATTTTTCATTTCAAATCCAGCATGATCAGAACCAATAACAATTTTCTTTTTCATAAAAGCCTCATATTCCGCCGCTATTACCTGCGGCACAAATAGTAATAAAAATAAAATGTTATATACTTTATTTAGTATAATTATTTCAGTACCAGAATACACTGTTAATAGCAGGAATGTGTGTTAACCAACACATACTGCAAGTCAGAAATATATTGCTTATTTTACTTCAGTCATTATATCATTCTTAACTCGTTAATTATTTCCATATAATTCCGTCCTTTATTAAAAAGAGCTGTGCTCCCAAGAATAAAACCGTCCACTCCCACTGAAGATAATTTTTTAATAATATCTGGTGAACAGGCTCCATCAATCATTATTTTATAGTTGTATTTATTCTGTTTTTTAGCTGCAATTAAATTTACAATCTTATCATCAATGAACGGTAAATATTTTTGTCCAGAAAAACCAGGATTTACAGTCATAACCATAATATAATCAACCAGAGAAAAATACGGTATCAGCATATCTACAGTTACTTCTGGGCTAACAGCAATTCCAGGATGAACACCCATATACCTCATATTCTGCAAAGTTCTCACTGCCTGACGACTTGACTCTGGATGAATGTATATAATAGATACACCCAGTTTAGCAAATTTATCAATATATCGTTCTGGTTCTTCAACCATCAAATGTATATCTGTAATAGTTTTTGCATTTTTACATATTACCTCCATATCCTGCATCCCCATACCAAAATTTGGTACAAATCTACCATCCATAACATCATTATGAAGTATGTCTACACCAGCTTCATCCAATAATTTGATCTCATCAAGAAAATTTTCATATTTTGCACACATCATGGAAGGACACAATAATTTTTTCAAAATAAAAATCTCCTTTAATAATCTTTCCAATCATTTAAATTTTTATAATTGATAACCTAGCCCAGCAAAAATACGTTTTTATGCCAAACTTATGTTTTATTTTTGTTGCTGATAATCTATGTTATATATTGAAAATTTTTTCAATCTTCAGGATGAAAAATAATTTTACCAAATGGTTCTTTGCGTTCTGCTGTTATTTCGAATACCTCACGACCTTTGCTGAGTGGTACAACATGAGTAATGAGTGGCTTTACATTAAGTTGTCCAGTTTTCAGACAATGCACGGTAGTTTCCCATTCTTGCCCTGGAAATGGTGCGGAAATCGCATTCCATGAACCATATACACTTAGCTCACAACGCACAATTTTTTCGAAATAAAGACGTTTAACCATAACATCACCGTATGGAATACCAACAAAAAGAACTTTACCGCCTTTTCTCGACAATGAAAAACTCTGGGCAGAGGTAATTGGTGTACCGGCAGATTCAATTACAATATCCGTCCCTTTCCCATTATTAACTTTCTGCACTTCTTCAGAAGGTTCTTTTCCCATGGTATTAACTGTGTGATCCGCTCCAACTTTTTTAGCAAGTTCAAGCTTTGTATCATCAATATCAAGCGCTATGACCATCTTCGCCCCAAAAATCTTTGCCCATTCAATTGCTAATAGTCCAATCGTACCACAACCAACTACAACAACAGTATCACCAGCTTTAATACCAGTCTTATAATAGCCATGTACCACCACGCAGGATGGTTCTACCATAGCTGCATCATCATAATCAACCTCATCTGGAATTGGCACTACATTTCTTTCCGGCATAACAATGTATTCAGCAAAAGCACCATATCGATGCGCACCAATAACATCAAGATTTTCACACTGAGCAAATATTGATTTTTGACAAGCCTCACATTTACCGCAAAATAGCGCAGGACAAGCAGTAACTTTTTGCCCAACTTTTACTTTAGTTACATCAGATCCTACTTCCACTACTTCACCAGAAAACTCATGCCCCCACACATTGCCAGGAACATATGGTCCAAGTTTAGCATAACGGGATACGTCAGAACCGCAGATTCCAACAGCTTTTACTTTTATTTTTACATCTTTTTCATCACTAATAATTGGTGCATCAGCATTTTCAAATCTAATATCTCTTTTTGCATAAAATCTTAAAGCTTTCATAAATCAATTTCCTTTCCTTACACAAGAATCAAATTTAAATATCCATTTTATATAACAACGTTCACACATTTATTTTAGAAAAATAAACGATGTATGAATGAAACAATTAGGTTTCCAGGATTCCAGCCAAAATGAGATGCGGTGACTATACCATCAAAATGAACACCTGTTACACTCATCATCTGCGTTGCTTCAGGAGCAAACATATTAGCAAAGAATAACGTCATATACATGAGAGCAGTCATACTTATTAATGTACGAAAAATATTGCCATTACTACCAAGTACACACATTGGAGACAAGTAACAAATCTCAGCTAAAAGTCCCAATGGGAAGAAATGCATATCTGGCACCAAGAATACTAAAATTATAGTAACAGGGATCATAATAGCTGTGGCAGTTATGCATGCCGGATCACCCAAGCCTAATGCAATATCCATACCAATATAGACATCAGCATCTTTACCGATTTTGCTCTTCATATATGAGTTAGCATGTGTACCAATCGGAGACAATCCTTCCATCATAATAGAAACCATACGTGGAATAAGAAGCATAGCGGCAGCTACTCCCATACATATGGTCAGCGTCGAACCAAAAGACTGACCGGTTAAAAGACTAAGGAATGTCCCCACTAAAATACCGATAATGGCAGGTCTGCCAAATACACCAAGTTTATCTTCAATCAAGCCCATATCAACATCTATTTTATTAAGCACAGGCATTTTATCAATAATTTTATTCAATAGTACAGTTACTGGATAAGCAAAAGCAATAAAGGAAAGGCATGTAGTAGTGGTCCCCTCCAGCCCAAAAAATTTTCCCCACTTAGGCGCAGCCCATTCTGCAAAGAATAATGTAATAACGGATAAAAAGATTGTTACTGCAAAACCTATAACGGCACTATCAAATAAAGCATACGCTAAAGCGCCAGGTACTAAAAAGTGCATAAAATTCCAAATGTCTACATTCAAAACTTTAGTAATCTTCAGTCGAACCAAGATTAAATTTATGATTACAATACTCGGAATAGCTAATACCGCAAAGGGTACTGTCCATGCGGCACCACCAAGTGCTGCAAAACCTATTTCCAATACATTATAACCAGTCCCTAATGCTTCATAATAATGCATGATCGGCTTAACTGTACCAATTAAAAGATTAACAGCCAGGCACAAACCTTGAAAACCTATACCGACAAAAAGGCCGGCTTCAATTGCCTGCCCTATTTTCATGCGGAAAAACAAGCCAAGTATACATATAACAAATGGCAGCAATACCGCAGCGCCAAGGCTCATAAAACTTTGGAAAAAAGTGAGTAACATTTCCATTTTTATTCTCCTTTATAAATTTATTCAATTATCTTACTAGAAAATCAATTATTTACCAGCTAAATTTTTTAACAGTTCCGCTACATCCGATTTACTTTTTTCAGCATTTACACCAGAAATAAGCCCAAATACACTAAGATGCGGTTTCTTCAATGGCTTTCGATAATTTGCTGTTGTAAATACAACATCTACAAAGTTCTGCTGACTTGGTACATCAGCCAGAGTGCATTTACTTACAGTGATATCCACATCATTTTCCCTGGCAATTGTTTTAATTTCTTCTTGTGCAAGTGTAGAAGTGGCTACACCACTGCCACAGGCCACCAAAATTCTTATACTTTTTGACATTTTCGATACACCTCTTTATCACAATTTTTTTCTCAAACTAACCAATTCTTTTTGTAAGATGTACTATTAATTCATTTGCCGACATACTTTGACAAGTTGAAACCTGTTCCTCATCGTTGAGAAATGTCATCAAATTTTGTAATATTTTTAAGTGGTTTTGACTTTCTTTTATGGCAAGATTAATGATTAATTTAGTCTCTATAATTTCTTGATCGTCATCCATACGACGGAATATTACAGGATTTGTCAAACGTAAAATACAGATAGCATTTTTCTTTATTTCATCATCTTTACAGTGAGGTATCGCAACAGGAATTACTGTTGGCAGTCCTGTCGGGTAATTACACTCACGAATCCAGCATTTTTTCCCAAATTCTCTACCAACAATACCAGCTTTATAAAGTACTTCACCACATATATTGATCGCATCTTCCGCATTTTTGGCGCTACCTTCAATTACCAGATATTGATTATCAGACATTAGTTTGCCTCCTCTCTTTATAGCTTCTTTATATGTGCTTTTTAGGTATATTCAATATTTTCTGTAATATGGAAATATTTTTTTCTGTATCGGTAAAAATATATCCTCCAGATACAAAAATATTTGCGCCTGCTGACAAACAAATAGCAGCTGTTTCTTCATCTATACTACCATCCACTTCTATATCAATGTTTTTATCCTGGATCATTTCCTTTACTTCTCTGATCTTAGGCAACATAGATTTCATAAAGGTTTGTTTTCCCTCTCCTGGATTAACCGTCATTATAAGAACCATATCAACTAAATTCATAATATATCTTAAACATTCTGGAGTAGTTGCTGGACTCAAAACAACACCAGCCAGTCGACCTTTGTTTTTTATAACCTGGAGACAGTGTTCTAACATCACCGTAGATTCTTGATGAATGGAAATAATATCTGCACCAGCATCAATAAAGGAATCTATATACCTTTCTGGACGTTCAATCATCATATGTACATCAAGCGGTATGTTTGTGTGTTTTTTTAACATGCGGATATGATCACTGCCAAATGCAATGCGATTCACAAACGCCCCATCCATAACGTCCACATGAAGAAGGTCCACATTATTTTGTTCCATAATTTTGAGTTCTTCTTTTAAATTTACAATATCTGCACCAAATACAGATGGTGCCAATTGCACTTTTCTCATCGTTAGCGCTCCTTAATACACAGTAAATTTTATTAATATTTAATCCAGGTTACTCTTAATCTCGTTTATTGAGTCTATTACAAATGCATAACTTTGAGTACAACCTTTAAATTGTAACTAAATATACCCTTGTGAAAATTTTTAAACACTATTATCTAGTTTTTCAATCTTGCTTACGATCAAATAATAACATCAAATAATTTGTGAAAAAAGTCAAAATAGATTCATAATTTATGAAGCATTTTTTAACATGTCAAATATATATATCCAAAATTTATAATATTATATGCTAAATAACCTTTAATAGGATAAATCAAAAAAATATATTGGTTGATTGTAAAATGAAAATGAACAGTTGCAAAAAGTCCACAGTGACTTTCCTTTAAATGGTAAAATGGAGTTCTCACAGCACCATTAACCAAAGAGGAGACAATCACTATGGACTGCCATAATTATATCACAGTATTCCCTGAACGAAAACGTGGTCAGCACTTGGGACGGGAAGAACGCGGAGCGATCCAGCAACTAAACAAGCAAGGATACTCTCTGCGGGCAATCGCCCGAGAAATCAACTGTTCGCCAAGTACTATCATGTATGAATTGCGCCGCGGTACACCGCTGCGCAAAAGCCATAGAGGACGTGCACCGGAGTACAGCGCCAAACGAGGTCTTGCAGTATATGAAATGAATCGAATGAAGTGCAAAAGGCCGCATTATATCACACATTGCTCAGATTTTGTTAAGTGGGTGGTTGCGCAAGTCAGGGCAAAAAAGTGGTCGTTAGACGCTTGCGTCGGTCATGCGCGCCTGCACCAGCTCTTTGCTGATAAAGAAATGGTATGCACGAAGACCCTATATAACGAAATGGCTGCTGGTAATTTGCCGCTATCGCTGTTCGAGCTGCCTGAAATTCTAAAGCGAAAGCAAAACAAAAAAGGAACCCGAAAGCATAAACGTCTGAAAGGTCGCAGCATTGACGAACGTCCTGACATCGTAGATTTACGCACGGAATTCGGCCATTGGGAAGCTGACACGGTGATTGGCAGAAAAAAAGTCAGAGAAGCTGCTGTTTTAACTCTGATTGAGCGTGTTACAAACAATTACCTGGCTATTCGCATTCCTGGTAAAAACAGTGAGTCTGTCATGGCTGCGATGAAAGAACTACACGCTGAATATGGTGAGCGTTTCAGTTCTGTTTTCAAAACCATTACAACCGATAATGGCTCTGAATTCGAGGAATTTTCCAAGATTGAAGCCTGGGGTTCCAGTGTTTATTATGCACATCCTTACTCCTCTTGGGAGCGACCAGTAAATGAACGGCACAACGGCTTCTTGCGTCAATATATTCCAAAGGGCGTTTCGATTGAGAAATATACTTATGAAGATATATTACACTTTGCCGATGAATTGAATAGCCGTCCGCGCAAGCGACTTGCCTACCAGACACCGGAAGAATTGTTCGACGCTTTTCTCGATAAACTTTATATTGCCTGAGATCATCGGCATTTTACCAAAGTGTTCAATTTGCTATTGCAATTTACGAAAAAAATATATTACAGCATTCCCAAATCTAAAATTTATTTCACAAAACATGAAAAACTTTTTACTTTTTTTCTAATTACTTCAATGCTATTATTTATTTGGATAAATTATTTTTTCGTATGTAAAAGAATACCTGATTAAATACACTAATCATATAAAGAACTATTACAATGAACTTGACCAGTTATAAATAAAACAATAATTAGCTAAATAGGGAGATTTTTATGAATAATTTGGGTAAAAAAATAATAAATGAACTTTCTGAAATAAATAATTTCATTAACGCATCAGACCTATTCTCATTAGTATCCACTATAGATAAATCTAGTAATATATTTCTTACAGGAGTCGGTAGAAGTGGTCTAATGCTCCGTGCATTTACTAACCGTTTAATGCATCTTGGCTATAATGCCTATATGATAGGTGATATCAGTACTCCTCATACTAAACCCAACGATATACTAATTATTGGGTCCGCCAGCGGCAACTCTACCCATTTGTTTCAGCAAGCCGAAAAAGCCATAAATGATAAATTAAAAATTGCTGTTATTACTGCGAATAAAGAATCTTCCTTAGTGAAAAAAGCTGATATATTAGTTATTATTCCAACCCAAACAAAAGATACTAACCCCACTAGCCTACAGCCGATGGGCACCTTATTTGAACAAAGTTCACTGCTGCTTTATGACAGTATAGTGCTTATGTTAATGGAAAAAAATGGTGAAACATCAGATAGTATGAAGACGCGCCATGCCAATCTTGAATAAAAAAAGGACTGTTGCACTAAGCATTTTTCCACAATATATGATGGAATTTGCCGCCAATGCACAATCCTTCATTCTTTTATTACATATCCTATATTGCTTCTTAAATAGTGATTTTTCTCGGTCAGCTGCAATAATTGATTCACAAGCTGTCTATTTGATCTAAACTATCCAAGCAGCAAGAGTAAAGATTTTTATTTTTGTTCTTTTCCTAACAGTTCTATATCTTCTCCTTGCTGTTGCCGTATTTTAATATTATCTCTGCCCCATGAACACATAATATCAATGATTTTATTTGCCGTAACCCCGTATTCAGTCATATAATACTCAACTTTCGGCGGCATTTCGCTGTATTCATGGCGTCCCACAACACCATCTCTTTCAAGTTCACGGAGCTGCTGTACAAGAACTTTTTGGGAAATTCCGGGGATAAGACGCTGCAGCTCCCCTGTTCTTTTTGTACCGGACATCAATAAGCATATAATTAGCGCTTTCCATTTTCCGCCGAGTATTTCAAGGGTTGCCTCAATACCCAAACGATATTTTTTCATAAAATTACCTCTTTATTTCTGGTTAGTCCACCAAATTCAGCTGACAAACTTATTATTGCACATTTTTCTGTTGATTTCAGTACATACCTGCAAGTAAGTATTCAGTGACTTTATTGTGTGTATTTACAAAGATCGGCCTGTGCCTGATAATAAATGTATTAAAAAAATATATAAACAGTCAGTTTTTATTTAAGTATTGTTTGCAAAATGCAAATGAGGAATGAGGTAAATTATGAAAAAAAATATACTAATCGTTTTTGCACATCCGGAACCAACATCGTTAACATGTCAATTGGTTAATGTATCAAAACAAACATTTCAGAATCGTGGAGACAATGTTATGATATCCGATCTCTATAATATGAAATGGAAGGCAGTTTTTGATAAAGATGATTTTCCCGGCAGAGTTCTTTCCGAACGCTTATCCTTCATTGACGAATCAAGGCATGCCTTTCTGACAAATCAACAGACAACCGATGTTACAGCAGAGCAAAAAAAACTCCTTTGTGCAGATGCCGTTATATTTCATTTTCCTCTTTGGTGGTTTAGTATGCCGGCAATTTTAAAGGGGTGGATAGATCGGGTATTCGCTTACGGTTTGGCTTACGGTTATAAAGATGCGGGAAATCGTTTCCGATATGGCGAAGGCGGTTTCAAAGGAAAACGGGCTATATTATCAGTATGTGTAGGCGGGTCAGAAAAGGATTATTCACCGCGCGGTATCAATGGACCGTTGAATCAACTCCTGTTCCCGATCACGCACGGAATGCTTTTTTTCTCGGGTATGGATGTATTACCAACCTATGCGGTCTATGGAACGGTTCGGCTCACTCAGACTGATGTAGTGTCAGCTGAATCGGCCTGGCAGTCACGTCTTGAGCATCTCTTTGAAGAGACACCTATTGCTTTCCGCCAGCAAAATGACGGAGATTATCCGGACCATCATGTACTCGCAGATCATATTGCTGTCGGTAAGACCGGAATGTCCGCTCATATAAAAGAATAAATAATACACCGTCAAAAAATGGGCAGCTGCATTTTATTTGTGCAGCCGCCCATTTTTGTTTTCAGGTACATAATCTCTTCCGCTCCGGCAATACATATCACTCCTCTATTTTCTTATCTCTGCTTAAAAATCGGTATAATGCTCATCAATGTCGGCAAACACCTGCACCGAACGTTTTAATATGCCGTTCATATACGCTATGGCCGTTCCATAATTGGTCATCGGCACCTTCTGCTTTTTGGCGCAAGCTAATCTGTACTGCATTTCCTTTTCATTGAGCATGCACCCGCCGCAATGGATGATCAATTTATATTTTTCTAAGTTGTCGGGGAACTGTGTTCCGCTGGAAAATACAAACTTTGGTTCCGTTTTAGTATAATCTTTTATCCAGCGGGGCAGTTTTACCGTACCTATATCATCACATTGCCGATGATGTGTACAGCCTTCAGCGACCAATACTTCATCGCCGTCCTTCAAAAAATCAAAAGTTTTTACAGCCTTCATCTGTGAAAGAAGATTCCCCTTATAACGTGAAAATAATATGGAAAAAGATGTCAGCAATATATCCTTCGGTGTTTGTTTATTCACATTTTCAAAGGCCTGACTGTCTGTGATCACCAATTTAGGTTTCACGTTGAGTTCTGAAATTGTTTTCGCCAGCTTATCATCCTGTGTTATTACCGCAGTGGCCCCTACATCAAGTATTTCCCGTATGGTCTGCTGCTGCGGTAAAATAAGCCGTCCCTTCGGTGCTGCCTTATCAATGGGTATCACCAGAATGACTGTATCATCCGAGGATACTATATCTTTAAGCAAGGTTTTTTCATCTTCGTTTTTTACAAGATGGGCCAAACGTTCCTTAAGTTCAAATATCCCTTTGTTTTCCTTTGCACTGATGAATACTATATGCTCATTGTCTGTATTTACTGGCGGAACAGTACCTTTATCTATTTTATTGTACGCAACGACATAAGGAATTTTTTGCTCTTTGAACAGTTTCAACATATCATGATCAGCAGAGGTCATGTTTTTCGCCGCATCAACAACAAGCACGGCAATGTCTGTCTTGCGCAGCACTTGTTTGGTTTTTTCAATACGCAGCTGTCCCAATGTGCCCTCATCATCTATTCCCGGTGTATCAATAATTGTCACCGGTCCCAGCGGTAAAAGTTCCATAGCCTTATACACCGGATCTGTCGTTGTACCTTTGATATCAGAAACAATGGCTATATTCTGCCCTGTAACGGCATTCATAACACTTGATTTGCCGGCATTTCTTACGCCAAAGAAGGCTATATGCGTACGATTCGCCGAAGGTGTGGCATTCAAATCCATAAAAGCTCTCCTTCACTTTTTTATCTGTATATAAAAGCTCACTTAAAAACGAAAATCTCTCGCTCCGTCTTCAATAAGCGCGAGTTCCTCGCGAACTTTATTAACTACGTTCTCCCGAGTGATATGCGCTATTTGCTTGTCTATTACTTTAAGCCCAAGCGCCTTTGTGTCATTCCCTGCATAATCACACAAATACTCCTTGAGCGTCAGCAGTGCGTTCGGCAGACAACAGTTCGATATCTGACCGCTTTTGCACAAACTCATAAAGCGGTCACCTACACGTCCGGCACGATAGCAGGCTGTGCAGAAGCTCGGTACAAAACCACGTTCCATCAGCCAGTCAACCACTTCATCAAGACTTCTGTTATCGCTGACATCGAACTGTTTGGAATTATCCTCTTCTGCTTCTTCTTCCGCATAACCGCCGACGCTTGTCCTCGAACCGCCGCTGATCTGTGATATACCGAGTTCCAATACTTTTTCGCGACATTTTCTGCTTTCACGTGTAGAAACTATCATGCCTGTATAAGGCACAGCCACTCGTATACACGCTACTATTTTAGCAAAAACATCATCGGATATGCCATTATCAAAGGTCTCCGGATCAATATCTTCAGCCCGCCTTATGCGTGGAACACTTATTGTATGCGGTCCCACACCGAAACGTGCCTCCAAATGCTCCGCATGCATTAAAAGTCCGGCAAATTCATACTTATATGTAGACAGTCCAAACAGCACGCCGCAGCCTACATCGTCTATACCGCCCAGCATCGCTCTGTCCATAGCTTCTGTATGATAATCGTAATTATGTTTTGGGCCTGTCGGATGAAGTTTCCCGTAATTTTCTTTATGATACGTTTCCTGAAAAAGAATATAAGTTCCTATCTGTGCTTTTTTGAGCATTCTGTACTCTTCCAGCGTAGTCGCCGCAATATTGACATTCACACGTCGTATGGCACCATTCTTATGCTTTATATTATATATAGTATGGATACTATCCAGTATATACTCAATGGGATTATTCACAGGATCTTCGCCGCATTCTATGGCAAGACGTTTATGTCCCATATCCTGCAAGGCTATTACTTCTGTCTTTATATCCTCCTGCGTCAATTTACGTCGGCATATATGTTTATTTTTTGCATGATAAGGGCAATATACACAACCGTTCACGCAATAATTGGACAGATACAAAGGTGCAAACAAAACTATCCTGTCCCCGTAGAAGTCCTCTTTTATCTTTTTTGCCAATTTGAAAATCTGCTCGTTCAACTCCGGTATATCGCATGCTAAGAGCACGGAAGCTTCACGATGCGACAGTCCTTTGTTCTTTTGCGCTTTTTCTAAAATTTCTTCAAGCATCACCCGGTTATGTTTATTTTTCTCCGCATAACCGAGAGTTTCCATAACTTCCTCATGGTTTATAAAATCATCTGCATGTTCTGACTTGGCATCATACACAAAATCGTCTTCTTTCTAAAACAGCTTCTTCATAAATTATTAGTTTCCAGATAAAACCTGCATATTACCTGCCCCTGCGCGCTATCTTCTTCATTTGCTAAAATCAAATTCCTTTTCTCTTGCATGATAATGCGTGTGCAGCAGTTTATGTGCGGTTTCACTGCCCGGTGCCTCCAAAAATTCAGCATATAATTTTTTCAGATAAGGATTTTCATGTGATTTACGCAATTTGCTGCTTCTATCTATCGTATAAAGTGCTTTTATGCGTTCTTTTGTAGCCGCAAAAGTAGTAGTCACCGGCTGTCCGCCGCCGCCTACACACCCCCCGGGGCAGGCCATTACTTCAATAAAATCATAGTCGCATTTACCGTCACGCAGTTTATCCATGATGAGTGCGGCATTCTTCAAAGTGTGCACTACCGCGATCTTTAAATTATGCCCGCCAATTTCCACCTGGGCTTCCTTTATACCCTCAAATCCCCTGACAGGTGTATATTCCAGTGTAGGCATCGGCTTATCCGTCATCCATTCATAAGCCGTGCGCAAAGCTGCCTCCATAACACCGCCGGTGGCTCCGAAAATAGCTCCGGCGCCTGTAGACTCGCCCATGGGGTTATCAAACTCGCTTTCCGGCAAATTATTGAAATCTATACCAATATATTTTATGAGCTTTATCAATCCACGTGTCGTTATAACTGCATCGGTATCGAAAAGCCCGTTTTGTGTCAATTCCTGACGTTTCGCCTCATATTTTTTTGCTATGCATGGCATAATTGCCACCGAAAAGACATTTTTCGAAGCTATATTTTCCTGTTTGGCATATTGTGTTTTAGCTATAGCTGAAAAAATAGCCATAGGAGATTTTGTTGTAGACAGATGTGCGATCTTATCGGGATAGTGCTTTTCCATAAAATTGACCCAGGCCGGACAGCAGGATGTCGTCATCGGCATTGTTTTATTATTTTTCAGCCTGTCAATGAGTTCCCCTGCTTCTTCCGTTATGGTCAGATCCGCACCGTAATTTGTGTCGAATACTTTATCAAAGCCAATCATCCGAAGCGCTGAAACCATTTTCTTCGTCACGATACTGCCGTCCGGCAGCCCAAATGCATCACCGAGCGCCACACGCACAGAAGGAGCCGTCTGCACTATAACAGTTTTATCAGGATCAAAGATAGCATCCAGAACCCTGTCTGTATCGTCTTTTTCTACTAATGCTCCGACAGGACAGACAACTGTGCATTGTCCGCATAAGACACAGTCAGTCTTATTAAATTCCTCCTCATAAGGAGTAGTAACCTTCAGACCCGTACTTCTTCCCGCAAAACCAATTGCCTCTATTCCCTGCACATCCTTGCAGACACGTATACAGCGCCCGCATTTCACACATTTTTCCGGATCATGAACAAGGCTCGGATTAGTCGTTTTCACTGGTATTGATTCGGCAACATGTGTCAAATTAGGACGAAGTACATTAAAGCGACTGCATAAATGCTGCAGCACGCAATTTCCATTACGCGGACACGTCAGACAATTTTCTTCATGGTCAGCCATTATCAGCTGTAAAATCCCTCTTTGTGTATCGCGTACTACTTTTGTATCAGTAAAAACTTCCATACCGTCCCAGCATTCAGTGGCACAAGCTGCCAAAAGGCGTTTTTTCCCTACCACCTCCACAGAACAAATACGGCAGCGGGCCTTGACTCTCTGATCAGGATGATAACACAAATGCGGAATATCAATGTGCAGCACTTTAGCTGCTTCCAATATCTTAGTCCCCTTTTTAACTTCCACAGGCATACCATTTATTTTTAAGGTAATCTTTTCTTCCATCAGCCAACAGCCTCCGTTTGTGTTTTTGATGCAAAAACCTCAGGGAAAACATCAAATGCCGATTTTAAAGCATTCTGCGCCGTTTCTCCTAACCCGCACAAAGATGACATAGGCATAACTCTGGCAAAGGTTTTCATCGTCTGTATATCTTCATCAGTATAAGTCCCATTTTTTATTTTCTCCAGAAATATTCTTATATGCCTGTTGCCTTCACGGCACGGCGTGCACTGTCCGCAGCTTTCATGCAGGAAAAAATCCTGCGTATAACGCAGAAAATCTATGACACTGGTGCGTTCATCTATTACCAATATTGACCCTGATCCGATTATTAAATTATTTTTTGCAAAATCTTCATAACTGTATGATATGTCAAGTATACGGTCATCCGATATTTTTCCTGATGCACCGCCAAACTGTATCAATCTGATTTTGTGATCTTCCTGTATTCCGCCCGCCAGCCCGTAAACTATATCACGCACTGTTATACCAAAGGGAACTTCATATACTCCCGGTTTATTGACATTTCCACCCACACTGACCATTTTTGTCCCTATTGACTCTTTCGTTCCTGCCTGCATATACGGCACCGCATCATGCAAAAGATGAGGCACAATAGACAGACTCTCCACATTATTGATACATGTTGGCCGGGCAAACAGTCCGCTTTGCTTCATGAAAGGAGGCTTCATCCGCGGTCTTCCCGCCTTTCCTTCTATAGAACGAATAAGCGCCGTTCCTTCTCCGCATACATAAGCACCGGCGCCGCTGTATAAATGTACATCATAATCCCATCCTGTACCCAGAATATTTTTTCCTAAAAAACCGCGTTCTTTTGCCTGCTTTATAGCATTTATGAGTCTTGGCCTCAGATGAGAATATTCAGCGCGCATATAAATATAACCATCCTCCGCATTAACGGCCCAGCCTGCGATCACCATCGCTTCGATCAGATTAAATGGATCATTTGTAATAAGTTCACGATCTTTGAAAGTACATGTTTCGCCTTCATCCGCGTTGCAAATGACACAATGATGCGGTCTCTTTACCGCTCGAGCCTGGCTCCATTTTCTGCCCATTGGGTATTCCGCACCGCCGCGTCCTTTTATCCCCGCGTCTGATAAAACTGCGGCAATGTCCTCCCCTTCCATATCAATCGCTTTCTGCAAAGACTGAAACCCGCCAATATTCATATATGAATCTATGGAAAAGACATCGTACTTACCAAAGTTTTCTGTTATATAATTAATCTTCTGCATAAACAATCCTCCAGATAATTCAAACAAACTGCTCAAGCAATTTGCGTACTTGTTCTTTTGTTTTCAACGGTCCGTATACCGTTTTATTGATTCTCACCGCAGGTGCACGATCACAGGCACCAAAACAAGAAACTTTCTCTATCGTGAATCTTCCATCGTAGGTTACTGTACCAAAATCTATACCTAAAAGTTCTTTTAGTGACCCTAATAAAAAATCGTTATCGTTTACCTTACATGCAACACTGTCACAAATTTCGATGGGATAACGGCCGCGCGGTTCCTCATTGAGTGCGTCATAAAAAGTTATGCAGTCATATATTACCGATAATTTCAACGGTAATTTCTCAGCAATATAAAATGCTGCCGCCTTAGGAATATAATGCTGCGGTATTTCATCCTGCACATCAAGAAGGATACCGACAATCTGAGTAAAATCATGATAATGATTGTCCAAAATTTTTTCAATTTTGCTTTTTAACTCATCTGTAAGTTCAAATTTACTGCTGTCCTCAATCATAAATACAACCTGCTTTCAAATTATTTTTTAGCTGTATACACTTGCAAAGCTTTAGATATTCGGAAAATATTGATATACCAGTCAGTTGACATTATCACTTATGAAAAAAAAGAATAGAACTCAGCCTGTTTAAACTAAAATAAATAAAAATTTTTTGTCATTTTTTATTTAAAAAGTCTTTTATATCATTATAGTTTTCGAAAAATTTAATATTATTAGTATTAATCATCAGATAAATTTAGTATACTCTATGCTTATAGAAAATAAAAGTTCTTCTGCAAAATAAAAATTTCACTAAGTTATGTTTTTACCAGCAAACAGCAGCAAAAAAACACCCCTCAGAACAATTGAAGTGATTCCATAAAGTTAAACCTAAAATCTAACTTATGGATATCACCCCAAATAACTTGTTCTAAAGGGTGCTTTTTGCAAAATCAGCCGACAAGAAATCTTATATATGGTCCGCTCATTTCTTTCGCTTTGAGGCGGACACAATTACAGCTTGATTATTATTACAGGTTCTATATTTCTCCGACCAAATCAATGCCCGGTTTTAATGTCTTTGCGCCAGGATGCCAATTGGCAGGACATACTTCGCTGCCGTGTTTAGCTACAAATTGTGCTGCCTGCACTCTGCGCAGAAGTTCTTCCGCATTACGCCCGACGCTGCCTTCAATTACTTCATAGCCAACAATCTTTCCTTCCGGATTGATTATAAATGAGCCTCGGTCGGCAACTCCCGAATCTTCAATAAGTACATCAAAATCTCTGGCAAGGGTGCCTGTGGGATCACCCAGCATAGGAAATCTTATCTTCTTTATTGTATCCGAAGCATCATGCCATGCCTTATGAACAAAATGGGTATCGCATGAAACAGAATATATTTCACAACCGATTTCCTTGAATTTATCATATGTGTTTGCCAGATCTTCAAGTTCTGTAGGACACACAAAAGTAAAGTCAGCAGGATAAAAGAAAAATACCGACCACTTGCCCAGAATATCTTTTTTGCTTACAGTAGTGAACATCTCATCAATATAAGCCTCAGTAGAAAATTCACCGACTTCCTTATTAATCAACGACATAATATTCCTCCTTACAAATAAATAATGTTTGTACCTAATGATAATTAATATCATCTACTGATGGTTATTATATCAAACTCATATCAAATTTGCAATAATTCAATTAAAATATGTTTATGCGATGAAGTATATTCACTATCCCAATACTTTTTTTGCAAAATATTATTAGATATCATCTATAATATGAAAAATTTATCTGTACACTGTCGTTTCTGCGACATACTTTTTATTTCAAAAATGCTATTATTATTTTAATACATAATTTATCGCTGATCGTGATTATCTCATATACAATCAATTATTCTACACAGTTGATCATAAAAATGAAGACTGGGCATGCGCCTGGTCTTTATTTTTTTTATTTGACGATATTATTTCACATCAAAAATTATTAAAGCAAAGGAGTAAAAAATGTTATTAAATCCAAAAGTTTACGAACTGTTAAAAAAGGAAAGCACTATAAAAATTTTATCAACCATAAATGAGAATAATCAAATCCACACTGTAATAAAGGATTCTCTGCAGATCTGCGATGATCAGCTGCTGTATCTGGAATATCTGGAGTCATCTACTACAAATAGAAATTTGACTTTCAGTATGTGGTTTAAAAACTCTGTTACTGTTCTTATTTTAAGCGAAAATAAAACCTCATATCAAATAAATGTCACTCCGGTAAAATGCATCGTCAGCGGCCCCGTATTTCAAAAATTTTATACTGAAACTCTGCAAAAACATAATGACACTGATCTGGCTGCTATATGGATCTTTGAACCGGATGCAGTTGTCAATGAGACTTTATCGGTACGACAAAAAGAAGAACGTGCCCAAAGACCTTATTTTAAACATTTAGACAGACTGGCTTTATAAGGAGAGAATATATTGGTATCAATTTCATTAAAAAACAAAATCAGCACTGAATATCCTTTATCCAGTGAACTAAAAAGCCTCACTCAAAAATATGCACAGTTTCCATATCTTATAATGTTAAAAACAGATATCCAAAGGCGCGGCATTTATTATACTCATGAAGCTTTGAAAAAAGCCGATCCTACTGTTCATCAGTTAGCCGGTACACATATTTTCGGAACACGTGATGGTATTCTGACCCATCGGCCTGAAGCATTTATGCTGCGTGACGGCACCTCTGTTCTTACTACACCGACTCCGCTGGAGCAGAACCCTTATATAATTGATCTGAGAAATGACAAATTGACTCTTGTAGACGGACAGAACGAGCTTGAAGAAATAGAATATTGGACAAAACCCGATTTTTATGACAAAACCACAAAAAGCGGCATACCAATGAATTTAATAGCCAGCGCCAGACCTCAGCGCATTTACATAATGCCCAACCGCTATTGTTTTTTCTGGAGCGATAAACAAAATTGTCTGTTCTGCGACATTGTTAATAACCTGCAAAAACAAAAAAAAGAACTAAGCATGCCTACACGCTTAAAGCCAGAAGATGTTGAAGAAACAATCAGTGAAGCTTTAAAACAAAAAGGCCGTTTTACCGCAATTTGTTTGACATCCGGCTCTGATTTCAACGGTGTCAATGCTTTTGACCGTGAAACTGATTATTATATTGAAATTTTAAAAGCCGTCGGAAAAAATTTCAAAACAAAAAAATTCCCCAGTCAGTTAATTGCTACGGCTTTTAATCAGGATCAGCTTGGCAGACTTTATGAGCAGACAGGTATATTAAGCTACACTCCTGATATTGAAGTACTTAACGAGCGCTTGTTCAATTGGCTTTGTCCCGGAAAAGCTCATTGGGTGGGCTACAAAGAATGGAAAAAAAGACTTAAGGAAGCTGTTCCTATATTTGGCCGCGGTTATGTAAATACCTGCATCGTTGCTGGAATAGAACTTGCGCAGCCTTATGGATTTAAAAGCGAAGATGAAGCTTTAAAAAATGTTCTGGAAGAAGCTGAGGACCTCGCTGCAGATGGAGTCAACACTGTTTTTACCGTCTGGTCACCCCGTCCGGGCTCAATAATAGGCAATCAAAAAAACGCTTCACTGGAATATTACATTCGATTGGCCTCGGGACTGCATGCTCTCAGGAAAAAATATAAGTTGCGTCTTGATCATGACGATTACAGACGCTGCGGCAATCATCCTGATTCTGATCTCGCCAGGATTTTATAAACAGCTTTTTTACAATATCCGGAAAAAATATAAATAAAACTCGCTTATCAGGCGAATTATCAAAAATGACAGGAGATTATAATATGGCCTACCACAAATTTTTAGTTCATGAAAAAAAAGACAGTGTTGGTGTCGCAATAACCGATATAAAAAAGGGCGAATTCGTCAAGGGTGTTTTTTTGGCAGATGAGGGTGTTCTTAATATAACCGCTGCTGATTCTATTCCTCTTGGTCATAAGATAGCTCTGAATTCTATAAAATCCGGTGAATTTATAATCGAATACGGAGAAAAAATTGGTCGTGCCTTTAAGGATATCAACCAAGGCAGCTGGGTTCATACACATAATTTGAAAAGTATCCATTGGGTAAAAAAATAATTAAAATCTGGAGATAATAGATATGAGTAAAAAAATTTTGGCATATAAAAGAGAAAATGGCAGTTTGGGAATACGCAATTATGTAGCAATTATTCCTGTTGACGATCTGTCAAATAACGCCGCCGAATCTGTTGCAAAAATAATAAACGGCACCATAGCTTTATCCCATCCGTATGGACGTCTGCAGTTTGGCGAAGACCTTGATCTGCATTTTCGTACTCTGATCGGAAATGGTGCCAATCCTAATGTTGCAGCTGCTATCGTCATTGGGATTGAGCCGAACTGGGCAAAAAAAATTGCCGACGGGATTGCCCAAACCGGAAAACCGGTGGCATATTTTGGCATCGAAGGTTACGGCTTGCTTAAAACAATCGAACGAGCTTCCCGTAAAGCAAAAGAATTCGTTCAATTTGCCACCGCACAGGAAAAAACAGAAGCAAATTTGGCTGATTTGATAATAAGTTTCAAATGCGGTGAATCCGATACTACCAGTGGTCTGGCTGGAAATCCGACAGCAGGCCGTGTTGCAGAGCATTTAGTTAATGAAGGCGGCACAGTTATAATAGGCGAAACATCAGAAACCACTGGTGCCGAACATATATTGGCGCAGCATTTTGCTTCAAAAGAATTAAGTGATAAATACCTGCAAATTCATCGCAACTACCTGAAAATTATCGAAGCCAGCGGAGAAGATCTATTGGGTTCACAGCCTACCGAAGGCAATATTGCCGGCGGACTCACTACTATAGAAGAAAAAGCTTTAGGCAATATTCAAAAAGCCGGCCGCAAGGAAAAAATTCTTATCCAAAGTGTGCTCGATCTGGCAGAAAAACCGCACACTAAAGGTCTTCATTTTATGGACAGCTCATCAGCTGCGGCAGAATATATAACACTTATGGGCGCCGCGGGAGCAGCATTACACTTATTTATTACGGGACAAGGCAATATTGTCGGTAATCCGATAGTCCCAGTAATTAAAATTACCGCGAATCCTAAAACAGCAGTCGAAATGTCAGAGCATATCGATGTAGATATCAGCAGTGTACTTACTCATGAAATCAATTTGGATCAAGCTGCTGATAAAGTTCTTGATGCTCTCACTGCTGCGGCTCGCGGACAGTATACGGCAGCCGAGGTCCTCGGTCAGCAGGAATTTGTGTTAACCAGATTATATCCCAGTGCATGATATAATTCGCAAATAAATTATTCAGAGCAGGAGCATACATATGAAAAAGGTCATTATTGGTATATTAATAGCGATAGTAGTCATAGCCGGTATCAAGGCGGCTTTATCCTTTCAACAGGCACAGACCAGCCAGCCGGCTCAGGACGGCAGTACCAAAGTGATAAGGGTAGGTTATCAGGCCAGCAGCTCACTGACTGTCCTGCAAAAGCAAAAGAAGATTTTAGAAAATGAATTTGCGAAAGATAATGTGAAAATAGAATACAGACTATTTTTAGCAGGGCCGCCGATGAATGAGGCACTCGCCAGTGGGCAGATCGATGTGGCCAACATGGGCCCGCTTCCTGCGATCTCGGCTAAAGGCAATGGCATTGATGTAAAGGCAGTAGGCAGATCCTACTCGGATGATTATTATTACAGCCTGTTAGTTCGTCCCGATGCAAATATTTCCTCCTTGAACGATCTTAAAGGTAAGAAAATCGGTGTTCAGCTTGGTTCAGGTGCTTATGTTTTTTTCCTGTTTCTCATCGAACAAAATAATTTGACACAAAATGATTTTAATATAGTAAATATGACCACCTCTGATCAAAAAACCGCCTTGCAGGCCGGTAATGTCGATGCAGTTGTTACATGGCAGCCTTTTGTTGCCGATATCGAACTTGATCAGGCAGGTAAAACTTTGATCAGCTCCAAAGGCATTATAAAAACAGCCGGCGTATATTTAATGAGGACTGAATTTACTAAAGAACATCCCGATCTGGTCAAGGGATTTCTAAAGGCACACAATGATACTGTCACCTATTTGAAGGAACATCCCGACGAATCCCTGAAATTGATAGCCGATGATAGCAAAATACCGGAGGCTCCATTGAAAAAATCGTTGCAGACAATTAATTGGGATATATATTTCACGCAGGACGATCTCAATACTTTCACTAAAATAAAAGATTTGATGAAGGCCGACGGAAAGATAAAAAAAGATTTTGATATAAATGATTTTGTAGATCAATCCTTCCTCAATTAAGTTAATCCAAATTGAACGCAGCCAATTATGAAATATAATTTATTGGCTGCGTTAATAAATTATATTTAGGATAATATCATGAAAAAAATATATTTATGGTTCACTGAAAATTATTTATCGATAATAGTTCCTTTAATTTTATTGCTTATATGGGAGTCTTGCAGTCGGTTCAACCTGATAGAAACCAAATTTTTACCATCACCTTCATGGATCATAAGAGAATTCTTCATTCTGCTGTCTAACGGCGAACTGGTAAGAAACCTGCTTATCAGTATAATACGCGTTGCAGAAGGATTTTTCATTGGTGTCAGTTTAGGTATAATTGTCGGTATTCAGGTTGCATTAAATAAGAATCTACAAAAATCAGTCCGCTTTATTTTTGGTATTTTAAGACCTATCCCAGTCATCGCATGGATTCCTGTATTAATATTGTGGCTGGGTATTGATGAATCTTCCAAAATAGCGGCAATATCCATAGGCAGCTTTTGGTCAGTTTTAGTCAGCGTAGTTCAGGCAATAAGAAATGTAGATAAGAAATATCTGGAAGTGGCTAAAGTTTTACGAAAAGACTACAAGACAACAATGCTTGACGTGATACTGCCTTCAACGCTGCCGGAAATTTTTACGGGTATACGGATCGGTATTGATGTAGCTTGGCGAAGTGTGATAGCAGCTGAACTCATTGCCGCTTCAGCAGGTATTGGCTATATGATCATGTACGCCCGTGAATTATTTCAGATTGATATCGTTCTGGTAGGAGTGTTTTCCATCGGGCTGACGGGTATAGTTATCGAAGAGTTGGTAAAGGTGGCCGAACGTCATCTTTTGCGGTGGAATACTAATATTTACCAGGAAGAAGTGACAAGAAAAATATGAAAAACTTAGAAAAATTGTCATTGCTTAACATAAGTAAATCTTTTTTTATCAAGGATAAAAAAATTGATGTTCTCAATGATGTAAATCTGGACGTCTCTCCGGGTGAATTTGTAAGTATTATCGGCCCAAGCGGCTGCGGAAAAAGTACATTGCTGAAGTTGATTATCGGCCTCAGCAGTCAGACTGCCGGCAGTATTTTATTGGGTGGGCATGAATTGCAATACTCCACCCACGACATCGGCATTGTTTTTCAGGAGGCACGCTTATTCCCCTGGTTATCAGTATATAAAAACATTACTTTCGGACTGGAAAATAAGCAATTGTCGGAAGATGATAAGAACGATGTCCAAAAGCATATTAAACTTGTAGGCCTGGAAAGTTTTGCTGATGCTTATCCTTCGCAATTATCCGGCGGTATGCAGCAGCGTGTGAGTATTGCCCGTGCCCTTATAAGCCATCCTAAGGTATTGCTGCTTGATGAACCCTTCGGTGCACTGGATGCAATAACACGTATTCATATGCAGCAGGAAATAACTCGTATATGGCAGACTGAAAAAAGTACTATATTGTTAGTTACTCATGACATTGACGAGGCCATATTCCTCAGTGATCGTGTAATAGTCATGTCCAACAGGCCGGCGACTATCAAAAAGATCATACCAGTGGAACTGCCCAGACCGCGTGACAGAAATGGTTATGACTTTCTGCTGCTGCGCAAAAAAATCTATAAAGAATTTTTTGATGAAATTGAAATACCTTTTTCTTTCAACATATAAAATATTTTAAATCAGAACGGGACAATAATTTAAATTGAAATCTTATTAAATTTATTATTGTAATTTGCATCTTTTCTTAATATATAAAATAATTCAAATAAAATATTTTATTAAATGATAACTTTTTTCAATTTACAATGTGTCATTTTAATGATATTATTATTTATAGCAACGGCGCTTGAAGTAAATAATTTTGCTTTAAGTGCTGTTTTTATATTATTCTCACTTAAAACAATTGGAAAGGTTAGATTTTTATGGCAGAAAATCAAATACAAAAGGAAGCTGACCGGTTTAAAGTAAAGACCCAGCTCCGTTCTTACATCGGTGCAATTTTTCTGATGGCTATAACGGCGATCGGTCCCGGTTTCCTGATGCAAACTACAGTATTCACTCAAAAATCTGGCGCCAGTTTTGGTTTTGTTATCCTGGCTTCGGTGGTCATCGACATCATCGTACAGATAAATGTTTGGCGAATCATCGTAGCCTCCGGCAAACGCGGGCAGGAAATCGGCAACGCCGTTCTTCCCGGTCTCGGTTATTTTATTTCAGTCCTTATTATTATCGGCGGTCTGTGTTTTAACATCGGCAATGTTGCCGGTGCGGCTCTCGGTCTTAATGTTCTTTTCGGCGTTCCGGTAAAGGCGGCAGCTATAGTCTGCGGCATCATTGCATTATCTATTTTTTGTTTTAAACAGATCGGTGAAATCATGGACAAATTTGTCAGCACATTCGGCATTGTCCGCATTCTTTTGGCAGTATTTGTGGCCGTGGCAGCTCTTCCACCTGTCGGTGATGCTGTGGTCAAAACGTTTGTGCCTGACACAATTGACATCATGGCTCTCATAACATTGATAGGCGGCAGTGTCGGCGGTTATATAACCTTTGCCGGCGGCCATCGGCTCCTTGATTCAGGTATAAAAGGATTAAAATTTATACCGCAGGCTACAAGAAGTGCTATCAGCGGTATATTGATAACCGGCGTCATGCGTATAGTTTTATTTCTTGGTGCATTGGGCGTAATCACTCACGGTTATGCCATTGATCCGGCAAATCCGGCGGCATCGGTCTTTCAGGCAGCGGCAGGTGACATTGGCTACAAACTTTTCGGTATTGTTATATGGTCTGCCGGCACTACTTCGGTCATAGGCTGTGCTTACACATCGGTGTCCTTCTTAAAATCCTTCAGCAGTAAAATCGATGCCTATTACAGTAAAATCATTATTGGCTTCATCATATTCTCTACACTTGTTTTCGTTATCATCGGTCAGCCGGTAAAAGTTCTCATCATCGTCGGAACGATCAATGGTTTTATCCTTCCGCTGGCTTTAGCTTCCATATTGGTCGGAGCTTACAGCAGAAAAATCGTCGGTGAATACCGCCATCCTGTTTGGATGACCGTAACGGGTATTTTAGTTGTCATCATGATGGGATATATGAGTGTGCATACGTTCATGAACCAATTTCTTGGCTGACTGGATAATTTCACACCATAATAGTTTTACGCTGTGAGAAAGTTCATATCATTTATTTTCCAAGACGCGGTTCTGCTGCGTAGGGCCACTCTGAGGAAAAACTGCCATATCGGATATGGCAGTTTTCTTTTCCAAATTGTATAATTATAATATATACTTATAATTACTCTTCATTACTCTTGGTCAATAAAAATCAAATTTAAACTGTTATGTTTTATAAATGAGGACTTAATTCAGACAGCGTTTTGACGTCTCCTGAATAGTACGAAATTATCCAGGGAGTATTAGAACGGGTTAGTCATCGGATAAATACCTATCATTTCTTCAGCTGATCATAATTTGAGAAAGGATTGTCTTTTATGAAAAAAATAGATTTAAACAGCGATCTTGGCGAAAGTTTTGGTGCATATAAAATCGGCAACGACAGTGCTGTTTTGCAATATGTCTCCTCAGCAAATATAGCCTGCGGTTTTCACGCCGGTGATCCTCATGTTATGCACAAAACAGTTGCTCTGGCTCTTGAAAATCACACTGCGATAGGCGCACATCCCGGTCTTACGGATCTGAACGGCTTCGGCCGCCGCAATATAAACATAACACCGCAGGATGCCTATGAAATAACGCTCTATCAAGTGGGTGCCCTATATGCTTTTGTCAAAGCAGCAGGTACACAAATACAGCATGTCAAGCCGCATGGCGCGCTCTATAATATGGCGGCTAAGGATGCAGCGCTGGCTGAAGGTATTGCCAATGCCGTTTATGATATAGACAGCAGTCTCATTTTATACGGTCTTGCCGGCAGCGAACTTATAAAAGCCGGCAGTCATGCAGGTCTCAAAACAGCAAGTGAAGTATTTGCCGACAGAGCGTACATGCCTGACGGCAGCTTGATGCCTCGCAATCTGCCAGGTGCTGTTTTTTCTGATGATAAAACAGCTATTTCACAGGTACTGCAAATGGTTACAGCAGGAACTGTAACAACGGCAGACGGCAGTGAAATATCTGTACAGACTGATACGATCTGCATTCATGGTGATAATGCCAAAGCTCTTCTTTTTGCTGAAAAGGTAAATAACGCTTTAAATGAAGCCGGCATATCAATAAAATCATTTAAAGATTGATTTTATTTGTTGTTCTGTTTTCATTCCAGCGGAATTCAAAAATTGTTATCCTCGGAGGAAAATTTTGGATAAAACATCTTACATTATAAGACCTCTCGGTGAAACAGGACTTATAGTAACTTTTGGTGACCAGATAAGTCCGCAGATCCATAAAAAAGTAAAAAATCTGGCTGATTATATAGAAAAACATTCTTTTAGCGGATTTTATGAATATGTTATTTCTTATACCAGCGTGGCTGTTTTTTATAATCCTTTTATTATAAAAAATGAGAACGCTGCAAAAGATAAAACTGCATATAAAATCGTTTCAGAAATAATCGAATCGTATATCACTGCAGCCTCCCGTCTGCCGCAGCCACAACCGCACACAGTAGAAATTCCCGTATGCTATGGCGGCGATTACGGTCCTGATATATCCTTCGTAGCGGACCACAATAAACTGGCTGTCGATGAAGTGATCGAGATCCACTCACAGAATACTTATTTAGTTTATATGATAGGCTTCTGCCCCGGATTCCCTTATCTTGGCGGTATGGACGAAAGAATCGCCACACCGCGCAGAGCGGAACCGCGTTTATCCATTCCCGCAGGCAGCATCGGTATAGCCGGTAAACAGACAGGCGGCTACCCGATCAGCACTCCCGGCGGCTGGCAGCTTATCGGCCGCACACCAATTGACTTATTCCGCCCCGACTCACTCACTCCCAGCCTGCTTCATTCTGGAGATATGGTGAAGTTCATTTCCATTTCACCGGAAAAATATCAGCAGCTAAAGGGGGATAAATCATGAGTTTACAAATAATCCGTCCCGGTCTGCTCACTAGTATTCAGGATACCGGCCGCTACGGTTATCAGAAAATAGGTGTGCTCGTATCCGGCGCCATGGATGTTTATTCCATGCGCATTGCCAATATACTCGTCGGCAATGATGAAAATGAAGGCACATTGGAAATCACTCTGCTCGGACCCACTATAGAATTTACTGCTGATACTCTTATTGCTGTTACCGGCGGTGATTTTCAACCGATAATAGACGGCATGCCCGTGCCTTATATGCGTCCTGTTGCTGTAAAAGCAGGTGCCATTATGAAATTCAGCAGCTGTCATACAGGCTGCCGTGCCTATATTGCCGTTGCCGGCGGATTTGATATCACCGCTGTTATGGGCAGCAAAAGCACTTATATGCGGGCCGGCATCGGCGGTTTCAAAGGACGTGCCCTGCAAAAGGGAGACAGCCTCAATACAGGCTCGCCTAACCCTTTCGGACAGCAAATGCTTTTTCATTTACTATCCCGCGGCGCCCAGTCGTTCGCCGAAGCCCGCTGGTACATCGGCAAAACACATGTTTCTGCGGAAAGTCTGCACAAACCTATACGCGTTACGGCAGGTCTCCACTATAAATATTTTGACCAGCAATCAAAATACAATTTTTTCTCATCTGATTATATTATCACTAATAATGCAGACAGGATGGGCTATCGTTTAAAAGGTGATTCACTGAAAACGGAAAAACCATTGGAAATCATTTCTGAGGCTATCGGCCTCGGTACTATCCAAGTTCCTCCTCAGGGCATGCCAATAATACTGATGGCTGATCACCAATCCGTTGCAGGCTATCCCGTCATAGCTCAGGCAATAGCAGTTGATGCCGCACGCATTGCCCAAATGAAGCCCAATGATCATATCCATTTCAAGCTCATCAGCAACGAAGAGAGTGAAAGGCTGTTCATCGAAATGGAAAAATATATGGAAAATATTAAAATAGCAGTAAATGCCAAGCTGCAAAATTAGCAGGAGGAATATGCTTTGTTTGAATTAGATGAAATAAAAGATTTGATGCATGCTCTGGAACATTCTTCCCTGAACCGTCTTAAAGTGAAATTCAGTGACGGAGAAATATTACTAGAAAAAAACAGTGTACCATCCGATTTTGCCCCTGTCAAAAAAGATGACGTCACTGCTCCGGCAATAGCGGTAAATAAAGAAAGCGACAAAATAGAGGAAATAACAGCACCGATGGTGGGCACCTTTTATAGTTCGCCCGAACCTAATATGCCTTCTTTTGTCCAGCCCGGAAGCAAAGTTCATCCCAATACAGTTATTTGCATTTTAGAAGCCATGAAACTATTTTCTGAAATTGAGGCGCAGGCAGAAGGCGAAATCGTGGAAGTTCTCGTAAAAGACGGTGACTTTGTTGAATATGGTCAACCGTTATTCAAAATAAAAACTTATTAAAAACAGAGGTACTCATGTTAAGGAAAATTCTTATTGCCAATCGCGGTGAAATAGCAGTCCGTATAATAAAATCCTGCCGCGAGCTGGGTATTTTATCAGTAGCCGTTTATTCAGAGGCTGATAAAAATTCACTTCATGTAAAACTGGCAGACGAAGCTTACTGCATCGGTGCCTCTCAGGCAAAAAAAAGCTATCTGGACATTTCAAGAATAATAACCATAGCTATTCATGCCAAAGCCGATGCAATCCATCCGGGTTATGGATTTTTGGCCGAAAACGCCAATTTCGCAAAAGCCTGTGTCAACGCGGGTATAATCTTTGTCGGTCCTTCAAGCAATGCCATTTCCAGCATGGGGGATAAAGCCATCGCCCGCCGAACCATGTCTGCGGCACTGGTCCCGATCATTCCCGGAACAAAAGATCTAATAACTGATTTTAATGAGGCAAAAAAAATAGCCGACAATATCGGTTATCCTGTTTTAATAAAGGCTACCGCTGGCGGAGGCGGCAAAGGCATGCGTGTCGTTGACAGCAGCGCCGATCTGGAAAAAGCACTCCATCAGGCTGCGCAGGAAGCTGAAAGGTCCTTCGGCAATGCGGGAGTTTATCTCGAAAAATATCTGACTCATTCCCGTCACGTAGAAATACAAATCATGGCGGACAACTACGGTCATGCAGTCTATCTCGGGGAGAGAGACTGTTCTCTGCAAAGGCGCCACCAAAAGCTGCTTGAAGAAGCTCCATCTCCTGTCATGACGGAACAGCTGCGCGAGAAAATGGGCCAGGCTGCCGTTTCGGCCGCGAAAGCCGTCAATTACAGCGGGGCCGGCACTGTCGAATTTATCGTAGACGAACAAAAAAACTTCTATTTTATGGAAATGAACACACGCATCCAAGTAGAACATCCTGTCACCGAAATGATAACCGGCACAGATTTGATAAAAGCCCAAATACTTGTCGCCGCCGGTGAAACTCTGCCATGGACACAGGAGGACATTCATATAAACGGCTGGGCAATAGAATGTCGTATCAACGCAGAAGATCCCTATAATAATTTTATGCCATGCCCCGGTACAATACAGTCATATAAACCGCCCGCAGGAAGCGGTGTCCGTGTTGACAGCGCCATGTACGCAGGGAATATCATCACCCCATTTTATGACTCGATGATAGCCAAAGTCATTGTATGGGCGCCAACACGCGGCAAAGCCATTGAAAAAATGTCTGATGCACTGAAAAACTTTACCATTACCGGTGTGAAAACAACTATAGATATGCATCGCAGCCTGCTTGCTGATGAAACATTCTGTGCGGGAAAAGTCGATACCAATTATCTGGAAGATCATCTCGAAAATATATTAAAAAAACCGCTGCCAAATAAATAACAGTTCTGTTAAACATTCAGTATGAAGTACAGTCATCTGTTGAAAAATCTTTATTATTTTAGGAGGAAAAACTATGGATTACAGTAATTTCTCACCGGCCCAGGTGCGTGATCTTATCCGCAGCGGCAAAATAGATATGCCTACCAGCGGCATGTGTAACGGCTATGCTCAGGCAAATATGGCCATTTTACCTAAGGAGCTGGCATTTGATTTTCTTTTATTTTGTCAGCGCAATAAAAAACCTTGTCCTGTACTTGATGTCACAGAGGCCGGCAGCCCTGTTCCAAAGCTGACTGCCCCTAATGCCGATCTGCGTTATGATATCCCCCGTTACCGTATCTACAGGCACGGTGAAATGACTGAAGAAACTACTACTCTGGAAAAATATTGGACGGATGATCTTGTGGCCTTTCTCTTAGGCTGCAGCTTCTCCTTTGAAAGCCCTATGCTGGATGACGGCCTCGAAGTGCGCCATATAACAGACAATCATAACGTTCCCATGTATCGAACAAATATCGAATGTGTCCCGGCCGGTGTTTTTCATGGACCAATGGTCGTATCTATGCGTCCCATGAAACCTGCCGATGCGATCCGTGCGGTGCAGATAACTACGCGTATGCCTTTTGTCCATGGCGCGCCTATCCATCTGGGAGATCCCGCCGCAATCGGCATCAGGGATATCAACAAACTCGATTTCGGTGAACGCTCGGAAATACAGGACGGAGAAATTCCTGTATTCTGGGCCTGCGGTGTAACTCCGCAATCAATTGCAATGACTGTTAAGCCAGAGCTTATGATAACGCATGCTCCTGGCTACATGTTTATAACTGATATTCCAAACTCACAGCTTGCAATAATGTAAAAAAGATCCCATATTCTGCTTGACGGTGTTTTTTTTACATACTATAATTGAATATGGAAAATTGAATATCGTAAGGAGTAAGGTGCCCTTTCGGGCTCAATAGAGAAGCTGGTGTAAAACCAGCACGGTCCCGCCACTGTGATGGAGAGTCCATTTGAATAATGTCACTGAAATGAAAATTTTGGGAAGGCTCATTTGGACGATGATCCTAAGTCAGGAGAACTGCCTGCTTAACATTACCGCTGACCTACGAGTGATAGGAGGGGAATAGTATTATTATTTTGTCATTTTTTAATTCTTCTGTTGTTTTTCACAGAAGAATTTTTTTGTTTTTCCTCCTCCGCAATAAAATGCAATGGAAACTATTTTAAGGAGGAAAAATATGATTAAGACCAGGCAATTAATTTTAAGTGTTTTTTCCGGTTCATTTTTTTTATTGGGAGGTATGGCAACATCCCCGGTATGTATTGCTGCTGATGCAGCAACACAACAAAACACCTCAACTGATTCTTCTGACATGGATAAAAAAGATACTGCCGGCGCAAGTCAGAAGCAAAAGACAGCCGCAAGAAATGTATCTGAAACCATGCAGCACGGCGAAACATCAATACAATCGGAAAACAGCAAACCATCGGTAAAGCCAGCTCTAGATGCATATATTTTAGAAGATATTACGATAAAGGGTACCCGGAGTTTTTATGCGGGCGGTTTTGCAGAAAGATATGGAAATATCGGTTTTCTGGGCAGGCAGGATACAATGAACACCCCATTTTCCTCCTACTTTTTATCGGAAAAAACAATAGAAGCTTTTGGCGATCCAACACAGCCATTGGACAGTATACTGGCAAATGTGCCTTCTATACGACAATCCGGCAGTCTGCTGCATAACGATTTTACTTTCAGAGGTTTCCGAGCCAATGGCACAAGTTCATATGTAAACGGTATTCCCGGGATCTGGACCCAATTTAACGCACCTACAAATGTAGTGGAAAAGGTCGAAATAATTTCAGGTCCTAACAGCGGTATCAGCGGAACAGGTACACAATACGAATCGAATACAGCCGGCGGAATTATAAATTTTGTTACAAAGCGTGCCGGTGATAAACCGCTAAACCGGTATACACAAACCTTTTCCGGCAGCAGTCTATGGGGTGAATATTTAGATATCGGTCAGAGATTCGGCAGAGACAATGAATGGGGCATACGGATCAACGCTGAGAATTTAAACGGTCAGACTTCAATCGACAAAGAGAAGGTAAAAGCCAAGGGTATATCTATGGATATTGATCACCGCAGTGCCAAAAGCACTACAAATCTGTTTATGTCGTATCGCGATATCGAAATAACTAATGGACAGCGCTGGTTTTTATTGGGAAATAATGTAACAAGGTTTCCTTCTGTGCCGGATGCCAGCAAAAATTACTCTTTCGATGGCATGATAAAAGGTTCATACGGCTGGGTCGCTGCTTTAAACCATGAACAAGTACTTAATAAACAGTGGAAGGTATTTTTCAACGCTGGTTTTATGCGCAATAATCTGGATAAAAATCTCATGTATGCAAACAGTGCCGTGACATTGAACGATAATGCCGGAAATTTTGCAATAAAAACCCAGAGCACCACCACACCACAAGAGTCTTATTATCTGCAAACCGGTGCAACCGGAACATTTAAAACAGGGGAACTAGGGCATACGGTTACCATTGCCGCCGACCGCACCTGGCGCCAGCGCGAAGCGGCTAAGTCCATCAATACATACATGATCGGCACGGGAAATATCTACACCGGTATTATTGATCAGCTGAGTGATGCAAATGGCTATTATCTTAAAGCATTATCTAATAAAACAAACATTTGGGGCGTGTCCGTTCTTGATTCCATCGATTATAAAAAATTTAATTTGCTGGTCGGCGTCCACAAACACAATGGCAGGGTCGATGCTTACAATACAGCCACCGGCGCTCTTTCTTCACATATGGAAAGCGATGCGATATGTCCGACATACGCAGTATCATATAAACCAACAGAAAATATATATTTTTATGCCAGTCATTCCGAAAATTTTGATGTGGGTACACCGGTCGGTACGACATATAAAAATGCCGGAACCATTTTGCCCCCCGCAAAGACAAAACAAAATGAAATCGGCATTAAATACACAAATAAAGGGTTTCTTACAACCTTAAGTGCTTTTGATATCAAGCAGGCAAATAATATTGATGTTATACAAGATTCATCGACATATTACGAACAAGAGGGCAGCTTACGTCATCGGGGTATTGAATTGGCAGTAAGCGGTAATTTTGCCCGTAAATGGAGTGCAATGGGGGGCATATCGTATTTAAACGCCAAGTATGAAGAAAGTGCAAACGGCCAATATAATGGCATACAGGAGTCAGGACGACCGGCATGGAGCGCAGTGGGGGTTCTGAAATATGCGGCAGACAATGCTTTTGATGTGATTGGTCGTATTATGTATACCGGACGTAGTCCTGTCCTATATGAAAAATTATGGGCACCTTCATACACGACTTTCGACTTAGGCGTGAATTATAAAACCAGGATAATGAAATATCCGGCCACTATAAGTCTTATGTGTTATAATTTGCTGAATAAAGATTACTGGATGATTGCCCGTGGTGATAATCTTTATTTGTCCACACCGCGCACCTTATCATTAAGTGTCAGCATTGATTTTTAAAAAATTGGACAATATGGATACATTAAAAAAATCTATTTTCATAATTGGCTGCATATGTATAACTATACTAATCTGCAGCTGTGGAAAATATTATAAGCCGACAGAAACTTCCTCCGAAGCCAGTACTGTTATTCTGGCTGCCGGCCGCCATCTGGCCCCGGGAGAAAAAGACGGATACTATTGCAGCAAAATCCTGCAGGTATGGGAACCATTGATCACTGACAACGAATTAACGGGCAGGCCGCAGTCATGCCTTGCGACCAGCTGGGAGATGCGCGACAATGGAAAAGTATGGCTGTTCACTCTGCAAAAAGGTGTGCGCTTTCAAGACGGAACAAGTTTCAACGCAGATGCTGTACTGAAAAACTTTGACCGTATGAAAAAGGGAATAAAAACATCAAACTTTTATCTGCTGAACATTGATTCTTTTTATCCGGGATTGGAAAAATATGAAAAATTTGATGATTACACTATCTGTCTTACATTTAAGCAGCCAAATGCCACCCAACCATATAATATGATGAATTATGGCAGCGCTATATACAGCCCGGCATGTTTTGATGACGACGGCAATTTTAACGGACCAGCTGTTGGTACAGGTCCGTTCAAAATAACAGAAAATAATATGAATAAATATGTAAAGCTTGAACGAAATGACGATTATTATGGTATTCCAGCAAAAACTAAAAAAATCGTTGTCAAAAATATTCCTAATGCGGAGGTTCGTTATTCAGCGCTGAAATCAGGCGAAATCATGGGCGTTATGGATCTGGATGCAATAACCCCTGTATTAGCAGAGGAATTAAAAAAAGATAATAGATTTGCTGTTTCTGTCAGTAAGTCAATGATAATAAGATTTTTATTGGTAAATGGCACAAAGTTCCCATTCAATGACCCACGGATGCGCAGGGCGGTCAGTCTGGCGATAAATCGTACTGCATTGGTGCAGACGTTATATGCAGGATATGCATCGCCTACTGTGAATATCCTCAATTATACAAGTTCGTATTATAAAGAAATTCCAGTTGCGTATGATCTGGAAAAAGCAAAACACCTGGCCGCAGAAGTGCTGCAGGGGAAAAAATATACAATGGTATATTGCATCAATGGAGCGGATGTTACACAAAAAGGCGAAGCTGAACTCATTGCTTTCTGGCTGAGTGAAATTGGCCTTGATATAAAAATTCAGTCTATGGAATATTCCAGTATGTTGTCTGCGCTCAGACATGGCAGATATGATTTGGCCAGATCACAGCAAGGAATGCCAAATGGAGATCCGTATTTTATTTTCCACTCTTTTATGATGCCGCAGGGGAACAGAAATGTCAGTGACCATATAGGCTTCTACGATGAAGCGGCCAGCAGATATATGCAGGAAGTCAAGTATTGCGTGGATGAAAAAAAGCGCAAAGAAATTTTCGATCACCTGCAGGACATATCAGTTGAGCAGCAACCGGTGATTCCTTTGTTTAATGATGTTACTATTGTTGCTTATGATCGCCGTCTGCACGGCTATGATGCCAAACCCTACGGAATTACTTTGTCGGCTATTGAAATGGACGAATGAATATGAAAATGAATTTTATCGTAAAGAGAGTGCTGTCTGTTATTCCTGTTTTATTTGGCATAAGTATTATCACCTTTAGCATTGCCTTTTTAGCACCGGGAGATCCTGCAGAAATGACCCTTGACCAAAATGGCATATATTTTCCGACGCAGGAACAAATAGAACAGATGCGCGTAACTATGGGGGTTGATGCATCTTGGCACAGACAATATTTTTCATGGATCAAGAAGGCTTTATACGGAGACTTAGGACATTCTTATCACAATAAAAACAGTGTTTTATCCGAATTGCGGATGCGAGTGCCGGTCACCTTGCAGCTGGCAGTACCGGCATTGCTTCTCACCGGTTTAGGCGGTATTATCTTGGGAACTTTATGCGCTTTAGACCCCAAGACACTGCCAATAAGGATACTTTCGCATCTATTTGATATTTTTTTAGCGACACCTCGATTTTTGCTGGCATTGCTGCTGATTTTTGTGATGGGTGAAATTTTGCGGCTGCTACCTACCAGCGGTGTGACAGATTACAAAGGCTATTTACTGCCGACCATGGCCCTGTCAATTACAACGATAGCAGTTGTCGGTCGTCTGGTAAAAAACAAGCTGGCTGAAGAAATACGAAAACCTTACTGCTTTATAGCTTTGGCACACGGAATACAGCATAGACAGATTGTTTTTTTATATGCACTGCCCAATATTATTTTACCTATAATAGCGATTTTGGGAAATTTTTTTGGGGAAATATTGGGCGGCTCAATTATAATAGAAAATATTTTTGCCCTGCCCGGACTCGGTTCAATGGCGATAGAGGCAATCCGCTTCAGAGATTATCCATTGTTACAGGGATATGTATTGTTTACCGGCTGCACATATGTACTTATTTCTCTGGTACTTGATTTACTGCTCTACCTCTTAAACCCCAAAATAAGATTCGAGGAATATTGATGATAAATAAAACTGTTTTCAAGACGATTAAATTTAAATTGGCAGTGCTTATTTTAACTACAATTATAATTGCCGGAATTGCGGCACCGCTGCTGGTACCATTTAATCCATTCCAGCCCGATATACTGCATCGTTTACAGTTCCCCGGCGCAACACATTTATTTGGCACAGATTCATTGGGGAGAGATTTATTCAGCAGAATATTATTTGGCAGTCGCTACACAATTTTATTGGCACTGCTGTCCAGTCTGGCAGCAGTCTTATTGGGCACAGCCATAGGCTGCCTGGCCGGATATTATGGCAAGTGGCCGGATACGATCATTATGCTGCTTAGCAATATTTTTCAGGGGATCCCCGGAATCTGTTTTATGGTAGCTATAGCCGGTTTTTTTGGACCGGGTTTGCCAAGTTTGCTGACAGCACTGATAATTACTTCATGGGTTGATTTTTCACGAATCATTCGGACCGAGACTCTAAAGCTCAAGGGGGAGCCTTTTATTGAGGGCCTCATATGCATCGGCTGCAGCAATCGGCGCATTATTATAAATCATATTGTCCCCAATATGTTCAGCAGCTTGCTGATTCTGGGCACAATGCGCATGAGCAGAAGTATTTTATCCATATCAGCATTAAGTTTTCTGGGCCTCGGCGTACAACCCCCGGCTCCTGATTGGAGCGTTATGGTCAGCGATGCTCTGGTATATTATCGCAGTTATCCTCACTTACTTTTGATTCCGGGAGGATGTATCCTTGCTCTCATATATTCTTTAAACGCTGTTGGTGAGTCATTACGTGAGGCATTTGATGTTCGTTTCAATGAGGTCACAAGATGAAGGACATACAAATCACTTCTGATTTTTGTGTTGACCATTTGTGTGTAGCATTCCCAAATTCTATGAAATCTGCTAATGTTTTATCCGATATAAATGTAGTTTTCCGTCATGGAATAGCTGCTGCGGTCATAGGCGAAAGCGGTTGCGGTAAATCTGTGCTGGTTTTGGCCCTTTTAGGCCTATTACCAAAGTACGCATCTGTGCACGGCCATATTTTTTATAATAGCTTTGATGTTTTATCTGTTCCCTTTGCTATAATACAGTCAAATTTATCAAAACACTGGGGCATTATCCCTCAATCACCAAGTGACGCTTTAAATCCTATAAGAAAAATTAAAAAACAGTTTGATGATATCGGTAAAAATGCAAGCCGAGGGAATTTTTCTGTTGAGGAACTTTGCGATAGTTTAACTTCATTGGGTCTATCAGATATAGAAAAAATATTACAGTCGTATCCCCATGAACTGAGCGGAGGAATGCTGCAAAGAATATTATTTGCAATGGCAGTATGCTGTGAGCCCGAATGGGTATTTGCAGATGAACCGACAAAAGGATTGGATGAGCAAAGCAGACAGCAAGTAAGTCATAATCTGCTGCATTTAAAAACAAAAAAAACCCAAAGTATGATATTGATTACACATGATCTGCCTTTAACCGAAGAAATATGTGAAGTTGTCGTTGTTATGTATGCGGGAGAAATTATGGAAATCACCAATAGTGTATATACAAATGGTTTACACCCATATACTCGGGCGTTAATCGCTGCCCTGCCAATAAACGGTTTTAATCCTATTCCAGATGGTCCAGTCAAAAACGGGTCATCCCGACAATGCAGATTCGCACCGCATTGCGCATATGCAAGTAAACAATGCAAACACAGCCATCCAAATCTATATAGTGTTGACGACATGCATAAGGTCAGGTGTTTTTTATATGCTTGAAGCGCGGAACATCACAAAATCATGGCAAAATAAAGCCGGTTCGCCCAACTTGGTTTTAGATCACTGCAATTTAAAATTAAAGCAAGGTCAGTCCTTGGGTCTAATGGGGACGAGTGGATCAGGGAAAAGTACCCTTGCAAGGATTTTACTGGGTCTTGCATCACCAGATATAGGAAAAATATTTTTTGACGGACAGCCATTAAACTCTTTCAACCGCAAAAATTGGCTCCACTTCAGACGACGTGTACAATTTATTTCTCAGTCACCGGAATGTTTTTGGGAACCAAGATTTACGGTAGGTAAATCGCTGGAAGAAGTTATAAAGATACATAGTCTATGCAGAAAAGATGAGTGGACTATATTTATTGATAAATATTTATATTGGGTTAAAATTCGCAGACAGCTGCTGTCACGTTATCCCCATCAGCTTAGTGGTGGTGAACTCCAGCGTTTGAGTATCTGCAGATCACTTTTACTTGAACCACAAATATTGATTCTTGATGAACCTGTCTCAATGCTGGATGTATCCGTTCAAGCGCAAATTATGCAGCTTCTGCGCAAATTAAAAACTGAAAAGGACATGACCTATTTGTTTATATCGCATGATCGGACCATTCTGCAATGGTTTTGTGATGAAACTTTAAATCTTAGGCAAGGTAAATTATTCGTGTCTGAATAATTTTATAAAGTCAGACCATTTTCGATAGATCCGGTAAAATTCTCACACCTAATGTATTTATTATTATATATTGACCTTCCCACAGCCTCAGCCCCAAAAAGCATTAAAATACAACTGGCAAATGTATATATTTGCCGGAAATATTATTTTTATCTCAGCCGATTGTTCGGAATTCTATTTTCACAGGGTACTTTTGTTTGACATTTGGCACATCCGTAGCGGGGAGTGTACATTTCCTTTTCTTTAGCAATATACACTCTACAGCGTTCATTATCCTTTCCCGTTTTATCAATAGCCTGCGGCGGACAGCGGCGGACACAGGCCATACATTTTATACAGTACTCGTCAAATTCCGTATAGGATCGCTGCGTCGGTTCCAATGGAAAATCAACTATCACGCTTCCAAACCGTCCGGCGGCGCCTTTTGCTGTAATCATCGATCGGCTCAAGCTGAAGGTTCCCAAGCCTGCCACAAAGGCCGCGTGCCGTTCCGACCAATTTGCGCGAAGATTTTTGACAGCAAATCGTTCATTCAAAGCAGGTGCCATCGCATGACCGCCATTTCCCTCGACTAATTCAATAATAACCCGGCGCAATGCCTGATTGAATAATTCGCCCTCCCAGCGGCCATAAAGCCACTCTGTTGCTGTCATCTTTTCAATTCTGTTTGCCTCACGGATTCTCTCGGTATATGGCAAAAAATATGAGATTACAGACTTGGCTCCGGGAAGCCATTCACCGGGAGACATATGATCAGGCCCAATCACATCAACGCTCTTGAATGTATTCCATAATGAATCTTCAGCGCCGGCAATACCAATCAATGGTAATTCATATATCTGCATAGGCTCAAAAGAAGTTGGCGGTGAGGACAGAGTATCAAGATGTTCTACTATATTCAGGTGATTTTTTAAAACAAATTCATTAACTTTTGCTTTTATATCATTTATCAGCATATTATTCCCACTCCGCTTAATATTATTTATTATATTATCTCTATCTGTTGTATACAGATCAATGTGTGTACATACACATATATTCATGTATAGTAGTTTTGCTCAAGAATTTTCATACATACTATCTTTTTTCATCATAGTGAGCAATTGTTTCCAACTTTAAAAGCAATTGAACAAGTCTGGTTAAATCATCTCCCATATATTCTTTTACTGCGTTCTGCGCTTCTTCCCATAATTCCACGCCTCTGATTGCTGCATTTTTCCCTTGAATTGTCAGTGCTACCTGTCGTGTACGCGAATCCCTGCCTTGCCTGACATCAATAAATTCCTCTCTGATCAGCGGTTTCATGTTCCGATTCAGGGTAGTGCGGTCTATTTGCACCATTTTTGCCAATTCACTGATAGTGGCTGTTTTCACCGTTCCAAGATGCCGCAAAAGGGACAATTGCGTAACGGTGAGTCCACTCGGTTTCAGTGTATCATCATAAAACTGGGTAATTGCTCTGGAGGCTCTGCGAAGATTCATGCAATTACATCGACTGGGTTGCTTAGGATATACTTCATTCATTTGTTCCTTCATAGATAAACTGCCTCCGCTGTTTTTGTTCTATATAGTCTATGTGTATATACACTATTATTTATAATAATACTATTTTTTTTCACTTCATGTCAAGCATCAGTATACAAAAAATTCCCGACCATGCTACCCCGGCGGCTGCATGATAGCTCTCAAGACTATTTTCAAAAAACTGTCAGTAAAAGCTGCATTGCTATAATATTACTTGATATCAATGCAGCTTTTACTAATTTTTATGATCCGATTCAATTGGCTGATATATATCCAACTCGCAGTAATCATCAGCGGCTATACTGCTGTCAATTAATTCAAAACGGAATGGGACAGAGAAGCGATAGCCTGAGCCAAAAATCCATTTAGTATACATATGCACTAAAAGTCTTCCTATCTTGCGGCCATTAAGATCTTCAGGTCGAAAAAAACCAACAAAACGAAAAACAACATACTTACCGGCAGGAATCTCGATCCCTGCCATATCCTTCGGTACATCCTGTAAATTTTCTACCTGTGCTGCAGGCATATAATAAATATAACCATTTTTACTATTACTCCAATCTGTATATCCATAATATATATTTTCATTTAATACATTTTTAATCTTTCTTCGTTCACCATAAAAAAATTTTTTCCCCAGTTCATTCGCTGCACGATCACCCGATTTATTTACAATTTTAGTCTTTTTTCCTATCAGATAGGTCTTTGGGCGAAATACAAAAAAAGGTTTGTAGATCGCTGAATTTTCTACTCCATATATATCATTTATATTCATTTTTTCAACAATCCTCAGCGATGCTTTTCCACGGCGTGCCTGCTGGGGTGTACACTTAAAATTTTGCCGAAAAGCACGAATATAGGACTGCTCATATTCAAAACCGTACTTTAATGCAATATCCAAAATACGTAAATCACTGTAAATTAAATCGGCTATACTTTCCGATAATTTTCTTGCGTGAACATAGTCCATCAGAGGTGCTCCTGTCAGTGCTCTGAACATACGATGCAAATGATACTTTGATATTAAGCTATGTGCCGCTATCTCATCCAAACTAAGTTTTCCTGTAATATTTTTTTCTATGAATGAAATGCAGCGATTGATGGTGTCTCTTGTATCGACCATAGAATACTGCTCCTAAAAGTTATTTTCACTTTTGAATCCGGCGAAGTACCAGTGCAGCATTTTGTCCGCCAAAACCGAAAGAATTTGTCAACGCAGCAAAACATTTTTGCCAGCGTCCTCTATTGGGAATATAATCCAAATCACAATCAGGATCAGCTGCTTTATAATTAATAGTCGGCGGTAAATATTGCTCCTGTATTGCCTTGGCAGTTAATATCGTCTCAATGCCGCCCGCTGCTCCCAATAGATGTCCCGTCATGGATTTTGTTGCACTGACAGCTATCTTTTTTGCATGCCGGCCGAAAACCTTTTTAATTGCCTCCGTTTCGTTCTTATCACCTAAAGGCGTAGACGTTGCATGTGCATTTATATAATCAATTTGATTTGGAGAAATTTCCGCGTCTGCCAATGCCATCCTCATACACTCGGCTATTCCTTCCGGCTTATTGGCCGTAATATGAAAAGCATCATTATTACAGCCATATCCAACAATTTCAGCAATGATGTCCGCTCCCCTGCCGCGGGCATGCTCCAACTCTTCTAATACGAGTATTGCCGCTCCTTCACCTATAACAAAACCATCTCTGAAAAGATCAAACGGGCGGCTTGCGGTAACTGCATCCTCTGTTTTTGACATAGCCTTCATTGCTGTAAAACCTGCTATAGTAAGCTCAGTGATCGGGGCTTCTGCCCCTCCTGCCAGCATAAAATCCATTTTGTCATCACGAATCAATTGAAATGCATCACCAATGGCATTATTGGATGACGCACATGCGGTAACAACGCACTCGGAAAACCCTTCCAGTCCATACTTTATCGCAATCTGCCCATTTGCCATATTCGGAAGCATCATCGGAATCAAAAAAGGACTGACTCGTCCGATGCCCTTATTATGCAAAATGTTATATTGCTTTTCTATCGTTCCTATACCGCCAATACCTGTTCCAATAATAGAACCTGCCCTCCTGCTGTCCATACTCGCTGCAGTAAACTTACTTTCTTCAACGGCTAATTTAGAGGCAGCCAATGCATATTGTATGAATAAATCCATGTGATTTATATCCTTTTTGCTGAGGAAATCCTGTGCATTGAACACTTTTATTTCTGCGGCATTTTTAGATGGAAATCTTTCTATATCAAATTTTTCAATCCTGCTGATACCAGATATCCCTTTTTTTACTTTCTTCCAAATCTCAGGTACACCGACACCTTGTGAGGTAATCGCTCCCATACCTGTAATAACAACTCTTCGCTTTATCATTAATTAGCTCCGTTCATTCCTAAATTTAACCAAAGGCTCATCAGCCTGAAATAAATATATCATAGAAATAATTTTAGAAATGAACATTCCTTGCTTTTATTTGAAAATACATATATTCTCCACTTTTTCTAAGAATATTTCAGCAAGCTTCTTAACTATAAAATATACGTTCTCTGCAGCAATATTATTTGCCAAAATTCATGATGGAATATTTATACACATAAAAACTTCATACTGCCGATAAAAAATAGAGACATATAACAGGCTGGCTCTGAATAACCTGGTTAATGTCTCTATTCTTCACGGCTGCCATTGCCCTCAATCCGGCAAAAGCTGCTATATATTGAATAAACGGATATATTTTGACCACTTATAAAATTTCTTGGACTCTTCCGATAATGCCATTGTCAAGCCGCACCTTTATTCCCCTGTGATGCACCTGACTATTGGTCAAAATATCTTTTACGATACCTTCGGTCAATTGCCCTGTCTTTTGATGCTGTTTCTGTACTATTTTTACCCTGCTTCCAGGATGAATATTTTTTCGTTCTGTTCCGTTCATCGTATTCCTCATTTCCACTAATTATTATACCCTTTAACGTAACTGATCAAATATAGTATAACATAGTTTTACAGATACAGTCCCAAACAGATATTTTCAACAAGATCTATCCGTTATTTTATATTTTTAAACCCAAAGGTTCTGTTACTCTCTGACCAAGCTCAATATACTTTGAAACATCGAATTTATTTCTTCGACGCTGGCATTCACTTCCTGCGTAGTAGCAGCCTGAACTTGTATGTATTCATCCATGCTATGTACCTGTTCGGAAATGGATTTTGCAGAGATCACCATTTCATTCAAACTGCTGTCAACTTTTCCTACAGCTTCTGTGCTTTCTCCCGCCAGTTTTCTTATTTCCTCTGCCACTACCTGGAAACCGCGGCCCTCCTGTCCTGCTCTTGCTGCTTCTATTGCGGCATTCAAACCTAATAAATTAGTTTGATCTGCCAATCCTTTTATCAATAAAGTTATACCTTGTGCCACTTCGACACTCTGATTTGTTTTTTTAACCATTCCTATTGTTGTCTGCTGCGCGGACGTCATACGCTGTGCAGACTCGGCAATACTGCCCACTGTATCTGACAATTGCTTAATTGCCTGAGAAAACTGCTCGGAATGTACTACCAACTGCTTTTCCCGCTCCTGCTTATTCTTTTCTTCCGTTATGTCATACATTGAACCAGCGACCCTGACTGGTATACCCTTATCATTGCGAATAGTAGCGCCATCGGCTCTGAACCAATGATATTCTCCATTTTTAAGCTTAAGTCTATATTCCATCGGATAAGGATTTTTCCCCGACAAATTATGCAGATGTCCTGACAAATCGGTCAATATTCTGTTTTTATCCTCAATATGCAATGAATCACTCCAACTTTCAAGCACATTTGGAAAATCAGTTTCATCAGTATAGCCCAATAAATGACGAAATTCATCAGACCACCAGTAAATATTGTCCGGATTATCCGGATTACCGCCTATAAGACTCAAATCCCATAATCCAACTTGCGAAGCGCTGTTAACCAGCTTCAGCCTTGTTTCTATATTAGCTATATTTTCCCTGAGTTTCTGATTTTCTGTCTCTGCATGCGCCAACTGTTCGGCGTAATCATTCTTTACCACGACTTTTTCCTGTCCCGGCCCGCACATGGAAACAATATCGTTCAGCACCGCTGCTATCTGCAGTACTCTGTCATCATCACTGGCAATGCTGATTTGCTGCTTATAATTTTTCCGGCTGAGATTATCCCGTACGATCTTCATTTTTTGTAACAATGCATCCACATCAGCCCGTTCATCTACTTTTTTAACTCTGGAAAAAATCATCAAGTTCACCCTTTATTGCATACATTTATTTTATAACCCATGAACCATTGAAATTATTACACTTAGCTATGCATAATTCAATTTTATTTACTTAAATAGTCTACAATATATTACGTTCTTATACAATCTAAATGTGAAAATAATTATCATTATATGTTAATATTTTCACATTTAGATTTATTTTTCTATAGCCTGTAATTACTATATCATATCGAAATTAAATAGATAAAACCTTCAGGCTGATTCTATCCATATCAGCCTGAAGGTTTTCAAAAATGCTATGATGCCGATAAGCATCATATTTATCCCCAGATATAATAATCCTTTTACATATTTATACTTTCTATTCAACCAGATAAAAAAAGTTGATATTCCTTTCATTTTCTGCCGATAATGCCCGTCAAAACAGTTAAGTCTATACAAACTAAGATCCCTGAACTTCATACTGTTACATTACATTCTGCGGTTTTCCATCAAGCCACTCAGCCACATTTTCAAATGCAATAACAGCTCTTTTTTCCAATGCTTCTTTCGTAGCAAAACCTATATGCGGTGTCAGCACAATATTTGGTGCTTTCAGCAAAGGATTGTCTTCCGGTATAGGCGGTTCACCATCAAAAACATCAATCCCTGCACCTGCAATCTGTCCGTTTTCAAGTGCCTGCGCCAACGCTTTTGCATCAACTATAGGTCCTCTTGCTGTATTTATCAGAATAGCATTTTTTTTCATCAATTCTATTTTTTCGGCATTTATCATTCCACGTGTGCTGTCGTTAAGCGGCATATGCAGAGAAATTATATCGCAAGTACGCAAAATACTATCCATGTCAGAAAATTTATACTCGCTGTTTTGCGGAGGAGTTCTTTTATAACAATATACCTCACAGCCAAAAGCCTTTGCCAATGCAGCTGTTTTCATCCCAATAGCACCGGCCCCGATAATACCGAATGTTTTGCCCGCAAGCTCCAGTCCTAAAAGTCCCGCTCCTGTCTTTCCGTCGTATACAGCCTTGCCGCATTCAGCCAATTTTCTATACAGCGCAATACACATGCCAAGGACTAGCTCGCTTACAGCTTCATTGGCATAACCGGCACAATTTGACACTATTATATTCTTCTTATGACAATATTCCATCCCCACATGATCAACACCGGTGAATGCAACTGAAAGCATTTCAAGTTCCGGACATTTTTCAAGAATATTGTCCTTATAGGGCCTGTTTGCAATCATAACTGCCTGCGCTCCCTGAGAACGCTTTATCTTTTCTTCGTCATCGGCGGGGCTGTTATAATATGCCACTTCAATCCTGTCATGCAATATCTTCCTTGTAAGCTCCTGACATTTTTTCTCATCAATTCCTATGGACTCCACTATTGATAATTTCATAAAATTCCTCCTCAATTTAATTTTACATATTATTTTGAGAATTCACCCTATATTTCGGTTTATACGAAATTTTAGTGTTTCTCTTCACCATGCACCATTTGTGCAGCGTCAAATTATATTTTCCTGCTACAAAAATTATTTTAAAACAATTATCGTTGCAACACAACCAGAAATAACTTTTATAATATTTGAATGTGCAAATAAAATACCATGAATAGTAGTCCCCGGATAAAAAGAAACCGGTAAAAATCTCCCGGTTTTCTTTAAATGATACATTACAAAAATATGTATCAGCCCAATATCATCCGTATTGCCGCTTCACATTTCTCCACAGCTTTATCCAGTGTTTTTTCGTCTATATTAAGCGCCGGATTAAAATACAGCACATCGCCAAGCGGTCTCAGCAATAATCCTTTTTCCAAAGCTTCTTTATATATCTGATAGCCTGTACGCAGTCCGGCATCAAATGGTTCTTTACTGTCTTTATCTCGAACCAGTTCAATAGCGTTAATAAGTCCTATATGGCGTATCTCTCCGACATTCCTATGTTCCCCCAGAGCTTCTTTGAGTTTAGCATGTAAATACTTGCCTGTAGTTTGTGCATGTTCCAATACCCGGCCTTCGCGCAGTATTTTCTGCACTGCCAGTGCCGCACTGCAGCCGAGAGGATTGCCGCTGTATGTATGGCTGTGCATAAAAGCCCGCCCTTCACTGTAATCCGCATAAAAAGCAGCATAAATCCTTTCAGTAGTTATTGTCATTGCCATCGGCATATAGCCGCCGGTCAATCCCTTGGAAATACACATAATATCGGGAGTTATCCCTGCATAATCACAGGCAAACATCTTTCCTGTGCGTCCGAAACCTGTGGCTATTTCATCGACGATAAGCAGTACACCCGTTTCATCGCAAAGCTTCCGCAGTTTCCTCAAGTAAAGGGGCGGATATATCCTCATTCCCGCGCTTCCCTGCAGCAGAGGTTCAATGATCATCGCAGCTGTTTCCTGCCCATAACGGGCAAATGCTGCCTCGGCTTTCTCAAAACACTCGCAGCCGCATATTTCTCTCTTTTTATCATACGGGCAGCGATAGCAGTCCGGCGCTTCTACATGGATCGTTTCCATGAGCATAGGTTTATAGATTTTAGCATAAAGATCCATGCTGCCCACTGACAGCGCACCTATCGTTTCACCGTGATATCCTTCAGACAGACACATGAAGCCTGTCCGCCTTGACTGCCCGGTTTGAGCATGATATTGAAATGCCATTTTCAATGCACATTCCACTGATGCTGAACCATTATCAGAAAAATTAAATTTAGTCAATCCTTTCGGCACTATTTTTATCAGTTCTCTGCATAATTCAATAGCCGCTGCATGTGACAAGTTGGCAAAAATAACATGCTCCAATTTATCGAGTTGCTTTTTTACTGCGTCATTTATATCCTGATTGCAGTGCCCCAATAAATTACACCACCAGGAGCTGATAATATCTATATATTCATTGCCGTTGATGTCATAGAGATAGCTGCCTTTTCCATGATCAATAACTATAGGCGGCAGTTCCTCATAATCTTTCATTTGCGAACATGGATGCCATATATACTTCAGATCATCTTCAACAAGCTTATTCATTCAATACGCCTCACCTTTATTATCATTCATAAAATGCAGCTAACGCCTCTGCCTCTATATCAAGATCTTTGTCGCCATCCTTCACAAGTGCCGCGATCTTTATCCCTGTCATAGCCTCAATCATCCTGATATTATCCTCCTGCATAATTCCCCCCGTATAATTATTAAGAATGATCCCTTTTATTGGCAAAGAACGATTTTTCATATACTCCACCGTAAGCACAACCGCATTTATTGTACCAAGCCCCGCATCCGCTACAATAACAGACGGCAGAGAGAATTCTTTAATAAAATCTTCCAGAAACAATTTTTGCCGCGCATCATAGCGAATAGGGCAGATTATACCGCCGCTGCCCTCCATTGTAAGATAATCAAATTGCTGTGCGTTTTTACTAAAACCTTCTTTTACCACAGACAGTTCTACGGGATTTTTTTCTATGCGTGCTGCCAAATGAGGTGATACAGCTTCTTTGTAAAGATATGGCACCAGCATTTTATCGGTTTGTCCAATATTGGCAATACGATTTACATACCCGGCGTCACTTTCACCCACACTGTCCGCTCCGCTTATAGCTGCTTTATAATAACCACAATTCAAGCCTGCTTCACGCAGTTTTTTTATTATCAATCCCGTTACATATGTTTTGCCGACATCCGTTCCCGTAGCTGTTATAAACAGCCCTTTTGCTTTTCTTTTCATTCTGATAATACTTCTCCCCTCAATGCATTATTTTCTCAATATCAACCAAGAAACAGGAATCATCTTTTTCCCCAGTACAGCGGCCAATACACATAGTATAAAATCTCCCGGCACAGCCAGAACAAACCCATACAAAAATACCATCCATGCACTTACTGACTTTCCAAGATAAAAATTGCTAATAAAATAACAGTATAACAATCCGCATGCATAAACAATGATAAGCCCCGCCAAATTTGCCGCCAAAAGCCTTTTATATGACGGGCAATTTTTAGTTTTGGCAATACAGCCTGTCAAATAACTGCCCAGGACAAAACCGATCAGATAACCAAAGGTAGGCTGCAATATATACCCCAGACCTCCGCCCTCAGTAAAAATCGGCATACCGATAAGCCCCAGCAGTACATATACACCTACGCTGATAGCCCCCAATCTGCCGCCGAGCAAAAGTCCAGCCAGCATCGTAAATAAAAATTGCAGAGTAAACGGTACAACCGGCACCGGAATTCTTATAAATGCTCCTATCGCTATCAATGCCGTAAACAGTCCGCATAAAACGATTTCTCGTTGATTTATTTTTTCAAACATACTTCACCAACTCCTGCATTATTAATTTATCAATAAAAACATATATATGAAGCCAGCTCTTCCTTTTCGTTAATTATTAAATCATAAAAATAAGCTATAGTCAACTATATAATTTTAAAAGTTAACAATAGCTTAAAATCTTTTCTATTTTGATAAACATTTCTAAATGTTAGAATATATACCGCAATAGTAGTTTTTTATATGGATCATTGCTTTTGCAAGATTTTTTTATTATTACATAAAAAAATAAAACCCACATTTTTTTTGGGATTTGCAAAATTATATTGAGTTTTACTGAAAGGAGAGATTTGTTATGATTGGTCCAGACGGAGGGAATAACATGAAATTAATAAGACGACAAGTAAATCTCATGAAATACATACTTGAGAACCCGAAAGCCGGCTTGAAGGAACTTGGCGAAATTATGAATATTTCTATGCAAACCGTCAAATCAGATCTGCAAAACATAAACGATTTCATGCAGGGTTATGGTACCACGGCGGAAGTATTGCCGGGAAGCCAGCTGCATATATACGGTATAGAGAACATGCCTTATATATTAAAAACTGCCGGCCTGATGCTTGAATTTCCGCTTGAGAAACAAATAATCTTAATGCTGCTTTTTAATGATAGTTTCATTGTTTTGCAGGATATAGCTGATACCTTATATGTCAGCAAATCACTTATCGAAAAAATTATGGCAGCTTTATTAAAAAAATACCCTGAGGAATTGCAGTCAGTACGTCATTACGGCATCCGCAGCACTGCCACCCAAGCCGAAAGAAGAAGCCGCTTCGCGGAGATTATGAAGCCGTATATTCAAGGCATCGATTTTAATGAAGAGCTGAAACAATTTCATGTCAGACACTTCCCCATTCTGCGGTATATTACTTCTGACGATATCTCGAAAGGGACGGATGCGCTTAATTATCTTCAAGGCATTTCAGCTTTTACCTTCACTGACGAAGCGGTATGCCAGCTCTTTCTGCAGATCCTCTATATCCGCTTTTATCATCGTAATTATCCAAAAATGCGTATAGAAGCTGCTTTCTTTGATATTGTTCACGGCATGCATAAAGAAAGAGAATATTTGTCGGCAGCTGAAAAAATGTCTTCCATACTGTGTCTCAGTGATAAAAATGAAACCTTTTATTTTTGTTATTTATTTATGACACTGCGCAAACAAAGAATGTCAGACAGCGCTCGCTTTGTACAGGATATGAGTGACGTAATAAATGAGATATTTCAAAAAATTCTCGAACGCACATCAATAGATTTCAGTTCCGATCATGAACTGCTTAACGGCCTTTCCATCCATATTTACACCACAGTTCTGCGCAGAGATTTATTAAAAGCATTTTCTCCTGATTACAGCTGGCACGATATAATGCATCAATATCCACTCGGTTTCGAAATTTCCACTATTGCGGCTGAAGTGATTTCAGCAAGATTTTCATACAAGGTCTCCAATGATGAGATGATTTATTTGACCTTGCATTTTCAGGCGGGAATCGAACGAATGAAAAGCGGTGAAAAAAAACTTCGTATTCTGGTTGTATGTCATTACGGCATGGCTGCCGCAAGTCTGATCGCAACCAAGGTCGAGAGAATCTTTCACGCCGTGGAAATTGCCGATACCATATCCATTCAGCATTTTCTGCAGCTGAAAACAATTGATGCTGATCTTGTTTTGTGTACAGAAAACATAAAATCAGAAAGTATTCCTGTAATTTACATTTCTCCTTTGCTTACACAAAATGAACTCAGGCAAATAAAATATTTTATAGAAATGCACTGCATCAATAATTTATTAGCACTTTTCATTATGCACGCAATAATACTGGATGTGGAAAAGGCCGACTCACGTAATGACATCATAAAAAGTGCCGTTGCCGCACTTCATGACGACAATTTAGTAACAGAAAACTATTTGGCAAGCGTCATAGAAAGAGAAAATATCTCTTCGACAGATGTAGACTCGATCGCGATCCCGCATGGTAATCCAGATTTTGTCAAAGAAAGTAAATTGGTTATCGTCCGTCTTCACAAACCAATACACTGGGAAATATCGGATGTGCGCTATGTTTTTATGTTTGCCGTTTCCAAGGAGCAATTTGTGACAAATTTGACATTGTTTTCAACCTTTTACAAGAAAATGGTCCATTCAAATATAAGAAGTGAAATCAAAAAATTTGGTCATGAAGATGCAAAAATTTTCAGAAAAAAATTAGCTCATTTGCTGAGTTCATAACATGGGAGATGTGAAAAGTGATCAAACAAAATCTGATTTTTATTAACCAGCCATTCCGAAATCGTTCCGAAGTCATCAGCTTTATTGCTTCAAAAGCTGATGAAGCCAATCTATTAACTGACCAACACGAATTTATCAAAACTGTGCTGCGCCGCGAATCGGAAATTTCTACTTCGATAGGCTATGCGATTGCCATCCCTCATGGGAAAACAGATGCTGTAAAAGAGGCATTTATTGCCTATGCAACCGTAAAAAAACCGTTTGAATGGGACTCTGACACAAAAGATCGTGTAAAAGCAATATTTCTCATAGGTGTACCAAAAAAAAATACTGATAAATTACATCTGAAGGCCATTTCCGAAGTCAGCAAAAAACTTATAAACGATGAATTCAGAAAAAAGCTGTTCGACTGTGAAACAAATGAAGATGCCTTCAGTCTTTTAAATTCTATTAACCGGGAATTTTAATTCATTATTAAAACACAAGGAGCTTGATTTATATGAAAATTGTAGGAGTAGCTGCCTGTATAACGGGCGTGGCCCACACATATATGGCGCAGGAAGCCATTGAACAAGAATGTAAGAAAAGAGGCTATGACGTAAAAGTCGAAACTCAGGGCGGTATGGGGATTGACAACGAGCTGAGCGAAGAAGAAATTGCCGATGCTGACGTTGTGATCATGGCTATAGCTATAGGTATAGAAGGAGAAGAACGTTTTGGAGAAAAAGATGATGAGGGCAGAATCCTGACATTGAATCCAGCAGAAGTCATTCGCAACCCCGCCGCTGTCATCGACAAAGCAATAGGTCTAATAAAATAATTTATATTGCATATATTAAGGAGGATGGAACGATGTCCGCTACTATGAAAAACTTCATCGACGACTTGACTAAAGCATTCAGTACAGGCGTTTCTTATATGATGCCCACGGTCGTTGTCGGCGGTATATGTCTTGCGCTCTCGTTAGCCGGCGGCGATGCCACCGCAGGCAAGGGTATGGTAGTCACGAACCCGTTTTTACAAAATATCGGCATTATCGGCAGTGCCGGTTTCTCCATGATGATCCCGATATTGTCTGGCTATATCGCTTATTCTGTTGCAGGGAAACCCGGCATAACCCCCGGTATGATCACCGGCTTCATAGCCAATACCCCAATAGGAGAAAATCATGTACAGACCGGTTTTCTGGGAGCAATGCTGTTGGGAGTATTATGCGGCTTTCTTGCCAGATGGGTGAAAAAATGGAAGGTCAGTGATACTGTCAAAGCGATCATGCCGATATTGATAATCCCCATTGTCACCACAGTGATCGTTGCCCTGATATATATATATATACTGGTAGGACCGATAGGGGCTGCCATGAGATGGTTGATAGACCTATTGTCCGGAATGCAAGGAGGCAGCGCTTTAATCCTAGGATTGATTCTCGGTGCCATGGCGGCTTTCGACATGGGTGGTCCTGTCAATAAGACCGCAACAGCTTTTACGCTGGCACTTATGGCAGAAGGAATATACGGTCCGAACGGAGCTTATCGCATCGCAGTTGCAGTCCCTCCGCTCGGTATAGCATTATCCACTTTTGTATCACGCAGCAAATGGGGGGCGGATGACCGCCGGATGGGACCATCTGCGGCTTTTATGGGACTTATCGGCATCACCGAGGGTGCTATACCCTTTGCCGTTAAAAGTCTGAAAACAGTCATCCCATCCATAATGATCGGCAGTGCCGTTGGCGCCGGCCTCGGCATGATGCATGGTGTTGAATGCATGGTCCCGCACGGAGGACTCATCGTCATCGCAGCAGTCAATAAAGCCCCATTATGGTATGCCGTTGATATGGCTGTGGGTGTGGTAGTCACAGCCATCTGTCTGCATATCCTGCGGCCGAATATAGAGACCAATGATATAAAATAATATAGTAAACGCAAAGGAGTTCTTCACAATGCATAAAATTACGTTAAATGAAGTCGTAAAAAAAATGTTAACCCTGAAAGGCAAAAACAAAGCCAGTTTGCTGGGTATCGGACCGATGTCAATAAATTTGCTGAAGGCCTCCATGCTGCTTGCCAAGGAAAAAAATTTTCCCTTAATGTTTATCGCCAGCCGTAATCAAGTGGATGCCGATGAATTAGGTGGTGGTTATGTATGCAGCTGGGACCAAAAACGTTTTTCTGACGCAATTAAAAAGGCAGCAGATGAAATAAACTATACCGGCCTTTATTACCTCTGCCGCGATCATGGCGGTCCCTGGCAGCGTGACAGCGAACGCAACGCGCATTTGCCTGAGAAAGAAGCTATGACACTTGGCAAAAAATCATATATAATAGATTTGATAAATAACTTCGATCTTCTGCATATTGATCCTACAAAAGACCCTTATACCGTCGGTAAAGTTATTGACATGAACGTCAATATTGATCGCACCGTAGAATTAATAGAGTATGTAGAAAAAGAACGTATAGCACGCAGCCTTCCGGCTATCAGTTATGAAGTGGGAACAGAAGAAACTAACGGCGGGCTGACTTCCAGTGAAAACTACGAAAAATTTATAAAAGCGTTGACCTCACGGCTTGATGAAAAGAATCTCCCCCACCCTGCGTTTATTGTGGGAAATACAGGAACTCTCACGCGTCTCACCGAGAATGTGGGGCATGTGGATTCTACCTCATGCAAAAAACTGTCTTCAATAGCAAAAAAATATGATGTAGGCCTGAAAGAACATAATGGCGATTATCTTGACGATGCGATTTTACTGGAGCACCCTGCACTCGGGGTAACAGCAATGAATGTGGCTCCTGAATTCGGTACCGTTGAAACGCAGGCATATCTGAAACTCACTCAGGTCGAAAACAGACTGGCAGAACAGGGACTTCTGGATAAAGCTTCCGATCTGCATAAAGTCTTACAGGAAGAAGCCGTAAAAAGCGGTCGTTGGAAAAAATGGATGGTTGACGGTAAAGACAAATTATCCCCCGAAGAAATTTTTAAAGATAAGAAATTAACGCTTCTTATCACTGAAATAAGCGGGCATTACACATTCAACAATGATCGAGTAAAACAGGAAACAGCAAAATTATATGATAATCTGGCCGCCAACGGGATCGACGGAGAAAAATATGTAATATATAAAATTAAAAATTCTATTGATCGTTATGTTGAATGCTTTAACCTAAAAGGCCTTACTTCCAAACTAATGAAGTGACATGATATAACAGAACAGCAATGAAGGCAGAATAAACATAATATTCTGCCTTCATTGCTATAATCATTACTATGCTGTATCATAATTGCAGGTGCGTCCGGCCTTGCTGTATTCGGTTTTTATATTCTGTCCAATTTACTTTTCTCTGCAAATTTACCTTAAATAGAAAAGGAGCGCTACTTTGAATATTATTTTTGATATGGATGATACTCTTTACAATTTGATGCAGCCCTTCCGGCAAGCTCATGAAGATTTATATTACGACAAAAATATAGATTGTAATAAATTGTTTATGCTCTCCAGAATATATTCGGACCAAATACTTGAAGCAGAAAAAAAGGGGCTTATTCCTCATGAGGACTGTTTTTATCTCCGTATAAAAAAGACATACCATGACGTTGGCATTCAAATATCAAGAAAAGCCGCGGAATGTTTTGAAACGAAATATCGGTATTATCAGTCCCATATATCAATTCCGGAGCATATAGTTAAAATACTCAATTTTTGCAGGACAAAACACATATTTATTGCTTTGCTTTCAAACGGCATGCGAAAGTCTCAGTATCTAAAGATCAACGCTCTGCATTTAGAGCAATGGTTTTCCCCTGACAGAATTTTTATATCGGAAGATACTGGTTATCTGAAACCAGATGCAAAAATCTTCAAATTTGTTGAAAGGAAATTAGGCATATCCGCTGCCGAAACCTGGTATATAGGCGATACATATGAAACTGACATCCAGGGAGCAAATGGTGCTGGCTGGAAAACCATATGGTTTAACCATAGAAAGCGTACTTGCCCCACCTCCTGCAATCTTGCTGATAAAGAAGTGACCGGCAGTGCTGAACTATTAGCTGCGGTGAAAGGACTTTCCTTGTAGCTTTACTGTGTCTGCCATATACCAAAAGTTCCACATCATTCTTTCCATTCTTATAAGTTATGTATGTGAAAAAAGACATAACCGTTTTTCTAATCCAGAAAATACAACTAAAACTTCTACAGCAGACTGACAGTAATTTTATCTGGTAAAAAAATCATTTTCTCTTATCCCAGTCAAAACACTTTTATCGCAGCTTTTTAGCTTATTAACATTTGTGCATTTTTTAAGGCGATAGCATAATATTCCTTATAGCGCGGCCGCATTTCCAAAGTAATACTACCATCATACTGCTGCAGGCACGCCAATATCCCATCAGCAGGTATAATTCCCATACCAATTGGCATATGCATGTCACCGCGACCCATTGCAGCTAATTCATGCTGTTTTTTCTCCCATGAGGCACAGCAGCGCCCAAAGTTGTCATGCAGGTGAATATGGCGTACATAAGGGGCAATAGCTTTAACACCAGCCATTAAATCATAACCATACTGACAGGCAGCCAGATAGGCATGTCCGGTATCCAAAGTAATTCCCACATATCCGTGATTTACATTTTTAATCATTCGGGCCAAATCCTCCAGTAATTCTGCATAGCAATAATTTGGCGCATCTAAATATGGTCTGGCATTTTCCACAGCTATTACAACATCATATTTTTTAGCGATATCACCCATGGATTGCAGGGCAGTGCATTCCCGCTGCCACATTAGTTTTTTTTCGGACTGAGTTGGACGCGATCGATTTCTATTTAAAAAGTTTTCTTCTGACATGTAGCGACCTGCATGATATACCATGATCCGCGCACCGATTGCAGCTGCAAATTCCATACTGGCTGTGAACCCCTGATAATTTATCATATCATTCAACATCAGGTTTAATGCATTAATTCCGTGTACAATATATGTAAACGAATATCTGCTTAATATTTTTTGTACTTCCCTGAGACGCACTTTATCCATATGTCCGCAATATACTGCCCCGATACCATGCGGTGCAATTTCTACCTGAGAAAAACCCAGTTCGCTATAATAATCTAATACCTGCCGAAGCATATCAATTTTCCCATCGAGTAGTCCGGCATCAGCATTAATAGCTATCCCCCGTATGTTCATATATCGGTCAGCCTCCCTTAGCAACCTGATTTTTTAAATTATCGACATCTGAACGTCTTCGATAGTTCATGTCATAAACCAATATTCCATCAACCACTGTACTCGTCACTACCGGTATATTATCGTGTTTTTTAACAATAATCACATCACCGATTTTTCCTTCTTCCAAACTGCCTAATTGATGCAGATTCAATGCTTTTGCCGGTGAATAAGTCGCCATCACCACTGCTTCCGGCAGGCTTAGTCCCTGTTCCGCCAGAGAAAATACAGCGTGCAGCATAGCCGCCGGGTAATAATCAGAACAAAGAATATCTGCATTTCTGCTGCTTACCGCATCAATTGCCCGTATTCCATGTCCGGTAGATCCCCCTCGCACAATATTTGGCGCACCGACACTGACAAACATGCCGTTCTGCTTAGCGGCAGCCGCTGTTTCCAAATTGATGGGAAATTCACTCAATCGAACTCCCTTGTTACAATAATACATAATTTTTTCTGCTGTATCATCGTCATGTGATGCTAATGGCAATTCTGCCTGACGGGCAATTATACTGATAGCTTCAACACATTCATCGGCTTTTAACTGCCCCATCTGCCGCCGTTTAATAATTTGCTCAATATCACCACTGTCCTGCAAATTATAGGTCTTTTCCGCGTATCGGCGGTAACTTTCAATAGTAGGATATTGTCCCTGCCCGGGAGTATGATTCATAAATGACAAAAGATCAACAACTTCAGCGTCAATTAAATTCTTAATCAAAGCAAGCGCTTTAAAATTAGTAATTTCAAACCGCAAGTGAATTTTATTGCGAATGAGCGAATATCTGGCGGTCAGCGCTTTAATCCGACTGATAAATTCAGAGGCCGTCTTATCATTGCGCACACCGTTTACTGCATTGGCAAAAGAAAAAGAATGATATATGGTTGTAATTCCCTGTCCTGCCATTTTTTTTCCAATTCACAAAAAGCCATCTCTATTTTAAACCGGGCACCTGGTCTTGGTTCCAATTCCTTTTCAATTGCATCACTGTGTGTGTCGATAAATCCCGGCAGAATATAACCGCCGTCAGCATCCAAAATGACATCTGCCAAATTGCCCGCATAACTGCCACGACGGCCAATATATTTTATAATCCCCCGATCTATTAGAAGCTCACCATTATCAATCACCCTATCAGGTGTTATCAATTTCCCATTTGTTATCAATGTTGTACTCACACGGCCACCCTCTTTCGTTTAATGGATTTGCACTGTCCGGAGCGCATTGTAAAAACTCTGTCAACCAATTGATTCATACTTTCGCGGTCATGAAAAACACCGATAATACTGCTCCCTCTTTGTTTTAAAGTCAGCAAGGCCTGAATGACTATTTTCTTCGTTTCATTATCAAGTGCTGCTGTCGGTTCATCCAGCAGCAGCAATCGCGGTTTCATGAGCAGCGCCCGGGCAATATTAATTCTTTGTTGCTCGCCCCCGCTGAAGGTAGCGGGAAATGCTTCCCACAAAGATGTATTGATTTTCATCATTTCCAATAATTCACAGGCCTGTTGATTAGCCGCAGCAGCATTATATCCTCGCTGCAGCAATTCTCCCCTCAGAATATTAATCGTGGAAACCCGAGGAATTACTTTCAGAAATTGGCTTACATAGCCTATTTCCCCATATCTTAGACGCAATATCTTTCGCTCATCGGCAAAGGATAAATCAATTTTTCCGATTTTGTCGCTGTAATACCAAATATTTCCGCCCGAAGGAATATATGTGCGATAAATGCATTTTAAAATTGTTGATTTTCCTGCTCCGCTGGGTCCGGCGATTCCCATAAATTCACCGCTGTTAAGAGTAAAATTAATATCATCACAGCCATAAATCATTTCACCTTCCAGCATATGAAGTGTAAAATTTTTACTTAATCCTTCTACTCTCAAAATTGGTATCTCCATTAACATCCCTTCTTCTTATAGCATTGAATGAACTAAAAGCTGTGTATATGGCTGCTGCGGGTCTTCCAAAATCTGATCGGTAAGTCCGCTTTCCACTATCCGCCCGCTCTTCATTACAATCGTGCGCCCGGCCAGCATACGAACAACCATTAAATCATGTGAAATTACCAGCATAGTTATTTTTAGTTCTCGTTGAATTTCTTTTATCAGATCAAGTACCTTAGCCTGCACAGATACATCAAGACCTGTGGTAATTTCATCAAGAAACAGCAGCGGCGGATTATTGGCCAAAGCTTTTGCAATTTGGACTCTCTGCTGCATCCCGCCGCTAAAATCAGCCGGAAAACTATCTATACGTGACGTCGGTACTTCGGTGCGCAACAAAAGTTCCTTGGCCCTGCTGCGGATAGCGGCGAAATTATACATATCGGCCGTAAGCAATTTTTCAGCCACATTACCGCCTGCCGTAAAATGAGGTTTAATTCCGAGCAGTGGATTCTGATATACCATTCCCATCAGATGATCACGAATATACCTCTTACGCTGGGCTGTTTCCTTGAATAAATTTGTCTTTCCGTCTCCATATGCCGCTAAATAACATTCACCGCCCGATATCTTTTCATCAAAATACAGACAGCGGACCAATGTACTTTTACCAGAACCGCTTTCACCGACGATACCGAGAATTTCTCCCTGCTTCAAATCCAGTGAAATGTCATGACAGGCAACAACCGTACCGCATTCAGGGCAAATATTGCTGCCGTGTTCCGGTCCTGTCAACTCAAAACAATGCGGACATCCGGCACCATATATTTTATTCAACCCATGGATATTCATAACTGTTTTTCCTGACTGCTGCATTATTCTGCTGCCCCCTTCCTGCTGCGTATTTTACTGCAATAGCCGCTGTCCGAACATATATATATTGTTTTGCCGGTGCGTTCGTCATGTATTTCATTCAGATATGTATCAGCAGAACCACAGCGGGCACATATCTTTCCATCGAAATTTTCGACCTGAAAACGCTGGTCTTCAAATTCCAATGGCTGAACCTTTGTATATGGCGGTATAGCATATATCCTTTTTTCCCGGCCCGCGCCAAATAAAAACAATGTCTCTGCCATATTAAGTTTCATAACATCCCAGCGGGGAATCGGTGAGGGATCAATTAAATAACGATCGTTGACCATAGATGGATACCGTGCACCAATGGTTATTTCACCCCACTTTACAATATTTTCGTACAAGAATACCCACATTCGACTATAGTCCATTTCCGCATGCATTTCTTTAGTTTTAACCATGCTCGGCTCCACATAACGCAATGGTTCCGGAATTGGCACCTGCAACACTAAAATTTGATCTTCTCTCAATTTTTCCTCAGGAATACGATGCCGTGTCTGTATGATGGTCGCTGCCTGAGTATCAAATGTTGCCTGCACACCAGTAGTCTGAATAATCAGATTGCGAATATTAACAGCATTGACACCGTCATCGCAGCCTTGATCAATAACTTTTAAAACATCCTTTTTCCCAATAAGCGACAAAGTGATCTGTAAACCGCCTGTCCCCCAGCCCCGGGCAATCGGCAGCTCGGGAGATACAAACGGCACCTGATAGCCTGGAATTGCCACTGCTTTCAGTATTTTACGGCGTATTTCCCGTTTAGTATTTTCATCTAAAAAAGCAAAATTATATTCAGTCTGTTTTTTTATCTGTCTTATATCCAGCATATTTTTTCTCCTTCCCCAGTGTTTGAGCCTGACGAATACGGTCAAGCGTGGACTGAAACGTAACATAATGAGGAAGCTTCCAATGATTTACAAACCCGGCGGCTTCTACTCCATCAATATGATACAATACAAATTCTTCATCCTCCGCCGGTGCCTTAACCAATGAAGCGTTCCTGGTCGACTGATCCAGTATCCCCATAGCAATTGCTTTCGTTTCATTATGACCGAAGCAAAAACCGTAACCTAATGTCAAACAGGATTTGCCATTTTTATCATATCCACTGCCCGGAGATACGATTTCAGCCTCAGTTGCAAGCACCTTGCCGATAAATACCGCCTTTTCACAGCCCGGACGATTGATATACAAAGGTATATATCCCACACGCAGCTCTGCCAGACAAGGATGTATGCTGCCAAATCCCCTGACTGCACTGTAAGCTAATGCCATCATAGCTCCGGTTTCTCCGCGGCACAAAGACTGCAATTTTGCCGAACGACTACATGGAAAAGTTAAGGTATGATGCGTAATATCATAAATTTCCTGGCTTGGTTCCAAATCAGCCAGCAACCCTTCAACCCGCAATAAATCCACTACTTTCAGAAAAGTATTGGGAAGTTGCTCAGGGATATTACTGACACCAAGATTTTGTAAAAGTTTTTCCATTCTCTCCTTATCTTCAGTAAGTAATGAAAAATCAAGCAAACGCTGTGTATAATCTCGCGTCGGTCCCAATATTTGTCCCCCCGGAATATCCTGAAAAACACCTGATATACGCCGAATTATCTGCATTGTGCCGGTTTCAACAGGATTCGTCACATAACGCCGCGGTTGTGTCGCGCGATAGGCACGCAAAATAAATGCCGCCTCCAGCATATCACCTTCGGCCTGTTTAAGTGCTAAAGCAGCGGCTTCAGGAGCATAAAGTGCGCCTTCCCCCATAACCTTGTCCACCGCCAGCCGCAGCTGATCTTTTATTTGTACTGCTGTCAACGGTTCCGAATTGCCCTTCAAGCGAAAATACGTTAACAATTTTTCTGCATTCAATATTGCTTCCGCTCCACCGGAAACGGCTGCATATCCCATTATCCCTTCACCTTCCAATGCATTGAACTAGAACGGGGAATACAAGCTACATTACCCGATTTATCTGTATAAATGACATCAATCCCTAATGGAAATTCTTTATTCATGCAGGAGATAGTTTCAAGATTTTTCAGAGCCAACCCGTTAATGAATAAATCACAGTGATTCCTTATCCCAGGACCGGTGAGCCGCAGGCAGAGTCTTCCCTCTGTGGAGCTGAGCTCTTCCACCATAATAAGCAAGGTAGCTCCCTGCTCCGGTGAAAGCAGCGAACCGCAGCACACCTTATCTAATTGCACACATTCGCAGCCGCTGAAAATAATAAGTTCCGCCACATCAACTGATTGAGCTGCTGCACCGGTATTAGCGGTAAGATAATCAGGTTCCTGTCTCCCTGCTGATAAAAAACAGAATCCTGTCCCCTGATCAAGCAAAGTCAAGGCAACAGCAGCAGTTCCTGATTGCAGCCCCCTTGGCGGCTTCAGACATTCTGACATTGATAATGTATTGATTTTCCCTGGTCTGGCCATTGCATCAAGAAGCAAACGATATACCTGCTGGGCGTCCAAGACTTTATCAAACTGCACTTCTATCAAAATCTATCCCTCCATAACGGCAAAACGTACTTTGGTAGCGGCAATCATTTCCTGCTCCCGCTGATGCAACTCTGAAATACATTTTTCTTCATCTGCAAGTTTCTGACGTATTTCCGCTTCCTCTTCAACATGTGCCTGCAGTGCTGCATCAATAATGGCCATACACAGCGCCCGCACTGGTTCATTCTCCAGAACAAAACCATAGCCGATCATTTTGCCGATGCTGACAGCAGCTTCGGTCATCAAGACTTCACCGGCATAAAACGGGGTATGGCCCACACTGTCGACAGCCGCCAGCATTGTCATACAGGTTTCCGGTTTCTGTAATATCTTAATTTCATTGCCCGCCGCTATTTTTTCAGTCAGGACCTGCCATACAGCCAAATTTCCGGTCCCTACTATTTCTCTGAATTCCATTTTTTCGCCTCACCTATCGTATTTTCATTCGAATATAAGAAGATATCGTATCAACAATTGTTACCATAATAAATATAACAATCAAAATAGTAGTCATATCGGGATACATAAACAGGCGCATACTGGTGACCAGCTCAAATCCAATTCCGCCGGCTCCCACAATTCCTAAAATTGTTGCCGACCGAAAATTAAGCTCCCATTGGTAAAGACTGAGCGTAATAAATTCCGGCAGTACCTGCGGTATAATTGCATAGACCAGAATCTGCATTTTACCGGCTCCAGTAGCCAATAACGCTTCCACCGGGCCTGATTCCACATTCTCAATGGCATCCGCCAAAAATTTGCCCCAACATCCCCATTGAATGAAAAGTCAGTGCCAGCACACCAGGAAATGGTCCCAAGCCGACTGCCGCCACAAAGACAAGAGCCCAAATCAATTCCGATATTGATCGGGTAATATTCAGAATAAAGCGGCCAAAACGGTATAACAACGGGTGCGGTGAGATATTTTTGGCCGACATCAGGCTAAACGGAATTGCCAAAATTATGGCCAGTGTTGTCCCCCAAATAGAAATCTGCAAAGTTTCGATGGTGGGTTCAACCAGGTGAGGAAGTACCGCAATACTCGGCGGTAACATGCGGCTAATAATATCCGCCATATGCGGTATACCTTTGATTAATTCACTGAAACTGAGATCAGTTCCAACAGCGCTCCAACTATATATTCCGGCCCCTAAAACCACCAGCAGTAATTTTTTGAATATTGCCGCTCGGCTCACAGCAGTACCCGATACTGCGGTTCTTGACAGCAAATAATCCAAATTAAACATGAGTACAGACTGCCTCCTCACGAATAAACTTTGTCTCAACAATATCCGGCATCGCATTATAAATAATTTCCACATCATCATCTGTGAAGGCAGACACGGGCTTATCCACAATCATACGGCCGTTTTTTATTCCAATGATCCGTTCTGCGTAATGATTAGCCAATTCAATATTATGCAGGCTGACAATAACTGTAATGTGATCCTGTTCCTTAATTGTTCGCAAAACGGTCAGCACCTTTTCCGCAGATTTTGGATCAAGGCTGGCTACTGGCTCATCTGCCAGAATGATACTTGGACATTGAGCCAGGGCCCGCGCAATTCCAACGCGCTGCTGCTGTCCGCCGCTCAACTGATCAGCCCGATCATAAGCTTTATGCACAAGTCCTACCCGATTCAGGCAATGCAGCGCAATGTTAACATCCTGTTTAGAAAACAATTTCAGGCAGCTTGTCCATGCACTGACATATGCCAGTCTGCCGCAAAGCACATTTTCCAGCACAGTCAGGCGCTTTACCAGATTAAATTGCTGAAAAACCATGCCTACTCTGCGGTGGATATCCTTCAGCTTGCGTGAATCATTTATTCTGTCTCCCTGTATAAAAATCTCACCATCTGTTGCTTTTACCAATCCATTGATACAGCGCAGCAACGTTGATTTACCGGCACCGCTTGGACCAAGCAGCACAACGAATTGCCCTTGTTGAACATCAAAGCTGATATTCGTCAGAGCCTTTGTAGTACAGCAATTATATTCCTTGCATAATCCGCGAATTTGAATCATAATCTATCCTCCAATGGATGCAAATTGATTGACAACACCAATTCATTGCCCGGTTAAATCCAAATTCAGCATTTTGGCTATTTCCCGAATTCCATTATAGGCAGAATCATCAGTTTCCACGTATTTTTCTATATTTTTACCAACCTTAGCAATTCCATTGGGATCTTTCTGCGCCATATCCAAAAATGCCGCCTTAATTTTTGCCTTTAAATCTTCCGGTAAATCTTTGCGCCAGGCCCATGGAGCATTTGGAATCGGATCGGAAGTAAATATGACCTTTACATCTTTATCAGAAATTAATCCAGCAGCTTTCATCCGATTATAATTATCATCAGCGTCAGCCGCAGCATCTACTTTATGGTTTTTCACAGCTAATTCACTTGCATCGTGCCCGCCGGAATAAACCACACTCTTAAAATCCTGATTTGGATTGATACCTTCCTTCTCCAGGCATGAGCGGGGAACTAAATTTCCCGAAGCCGATGCAGGATCGACAAAAGCGAAGCTATGCCCCTTAAGATCTTTCATGCTATTGATTCCTGATTCCGGGTCAGCCACAATAATGCTACGGTAAGAAGCACCGCTGCCCTTTCTCGACTCTACGGCAAACGCTGCCGCATTCGCTTTGTCGGCGGCCAGTATATAAGAAAATGGCCCGAAATAGGCAATATCAAGCTTGCCGGAACGCATGGCCTCCACTACTCCCGAATAATCGGTGGCCACAAACAGTTCTACCTTTAAGCCCGTTTGCTCTTCCAGATAAGTGACGAGCGGTGCATAAGCATCCCGTACTTTTTGTGAATCTTCACTGGGGATGGCTCCTACCTTCAATACTTTTGCTTCTTTGCCTTGTTGTGTCGGCTGTGTTCCAGTACAACCGCTGACCAGCGATAAAATCAATAGCAAAGCTGCAATTAATAAAAAACTATACTTTTTCATTTTTCCAACTCCTAAAAATTCTCATCACAACAAAATAAATTACCGCGGTAAATACACAATTTATATAAACAGGTTTTGCACCTGTAAATTGCAGTCTAGACGTCTAGACATTATCCTTATACTACAAGTGCCGCTCTCCAAAGAGAGCGGCACCATAAAATCACAAATGTATTTATTTTTTATTTACGTACTTCACACAAATTTTTAATTTGTATTCAGTATGACACATATCCTCAATATTTATGTTATCAAATTATTACTAATTAATTAATTTTTTACCAACTTATACTGAGTTCAGCCACGTCGCTGCGATAACAGGAAATTCCATATGCAATCATAATACCAGTCTGCGATTTCATAAGCTTTTTTACTTTCAATACAGGCATATTTCTTGGAATATCAAGCAGTAATGCTTCTTCTTTGGTAGGAAATACTGCTTGAATAGTCGATTTTGCTCTTTCATAATTGATATTATACTTTGCATAAAACTCAGACATTGACTCCAAGACATTTAAATAGGGCAGTGCATTAAGAAAATATTTAACAGGCAAAAAAGCCTGTCCGATCAGAAAAGGCCGTTCATTTATAGAACGCTGCACATAATGAAAATACACTCTTTCATCATGATCCAAGTCCAATGCTTTTCTCACCTTTTCAGGAGCAATTATTTCATTTGTCTGCAAAATTTTTGTACTCGGTGTTGCACCAATTTTTTTTATATTCTCTGTAAATCTGTTTTTTGCACTTAGCTGGTATTCCACTGTATCCAGCAGAGCTTTTGCTATAAAAGTACCTCGCCCACGAATCTTATACAGTTCTCCCAATCGGCAAAGCTCATCAATGGCCTGCCTGACAGTATGCCTATTAATCCGATATACTTTACCCATTTCAACTTCTGAAAGGATTCGCTGCCCTTCCTGCAATATACCTGCAGCAATCTGTTTCCTAAGCAACTCCATCAATTGTATATAATAAGGCACACCATTATCCCGGTCGATTATCATCTTTTCCACCTCTTGCTGTTATCCCGTCAATCCGGGCACTGTTTAACCATTCCGAATGGACTGGACTATACATCTAGACAGACATCACCGCTGCACGAATCATTAACCGCTATAATCCATATCGAATAAATTATGCCATGTTCATGATCAAAAGACATTACCTGCAGGTTAATTTTCCATTAAAGTTATGGTCATTGCAGACTAAATGGTTGTTGTATTCACCCATTTATCTTGATATTTTACTGCAAACAAGTTTTACTTTATTGTATCATATAAAAAATACCTGATTTTCTTGATCAGCACTTTTTAGTATCTTGGATTGTAAAATGAAGTGCGACAGCTAATAAAAAAAGTAGCTCACAAGAGCTAACCATCGTGTAGAATGAAGTTACCACACACCATTCGACGGAGGTTATCCTATGAGCTACCACTATATTAGCATGTTTGACCGCGCATGTATACAATCGCTTTGTACTCTTGGTTATTCAACTCGACAATTGCTATACAGACGGGAAGACATCATTCGAGTATTACGCGCGAATTAGTTCGTAATGCAACAACGGAAAATGTCTATCTAGCAGAAGACGTTCATCAAAGCTATGAGAACCGAAGAACTCATACTGATTTTATGTGTACAGTTTTTCATCCGCATCCCCGTCTCTTTATCTTTCAGATGAAGCTTTGAACTCATTTAGCGTTCAATAGTTAATAAAATCAGTCATCTATCATTCTTTTTTGCATGGCGTCCGCCATTGTTTTCAGGATTATGCAGCAGGATGCCGCTCCAGCATCCAAAAATCCTCTGCTTCTTTCTCCCAGCCGCGCCGCTCTGCCAATTTTGGCAGTTAGATTTTTCGTATTTTCCTTACCGGCCTCCGCACCTTCGGCAAGCGCGCGCAACGCTTCATTAAAGCTCCCGTTGTTATCCGCTACTTTCTTATAGGCCTCTTTTCCCGGATAAATAGCATCTATCAGTGTTTTATCCCCCAGCTTCGCACCTGCCAGATTCATAAGTTTTTCCACTGCGTTCTCCAAAGCCGCCAATAAAATCTGCATGGTTATTTTTTCTTCTTTCTGCATGGCCCTGCTGAACTCGGAAAACAACGTCCCATAAATTGGTCCCATGGAACCGCCTATATCCATAGCCAACGTTCTTCCAAGTATTTTAAAAGCCTCCGCTAAAGACATACCGGTTTCAATTCTTTCTTTTGCCAGCATGAAGCCTTTGTTCATATTGATACCATGATCGCCGTCACCTGTGGCACCATCAATTTCACTGAGATATCTGGCGTTCACATGAATGGCCTGAATAATTTCCAAAACCACGGAGGCATTCTCAGCGTTTTTAACGTAGCTCATTTCTCTGCTCCCCTTTAAACTGCGTAATGCCCACAGTTCTTGCCTCTTTGTCCAGACATTCTTTTAATTCTTCATCAAGCTTCATAACTGACAAGGTCAGTCCATTCATTTCCAGTGATGTGAAATAATTTCCCACATAAGAACGGTAAATGTGAATACCATTATCTTTCAACAACTGTTCCACTTCATTGTAAAAAATATATTGCTCCATCACAGGAGTGGCTCCTAATCCCGAGATCAGCACGGCTGCCTCATCTCCGTCAGCAAAGGGCAGATCCTGTATTACCATATTTGTCATTTCTGCTGCAATTGTTTTTGCATTGCCCATTTTTTCGATTTTTACACCAGGTTCACCATGGTGCCCTATTCCGAATTCCATGGTCCCTTCTTCAATATGAAAATTAGGTTTTCCGTTTGCCGGAATCGTACAGGGGCTCAGCCCGATACCGATGCTTCGTGTCCAACGAATTGCTTTTTGTGCCGCACTGATTACTTCGTCTAATGTTCCGCCCTGTTCGGATTTTGCCCCGCCTATTTTCCACATAAAGATTTCACCGGCAACACCACGTCTTTTATTCAGTTCTTCCGTGGATGCGCTGGCTGCATCATCATTTGCAACGGCGGTTTTTACGGTGATTCCGTCATCCTCCGCCAGTTCCCTTGCCATTTTAACATTCATATTATCACCGGCATAGTTTCCGTAAAGACAGGCCACACCCATTCCCTGATCAACGGCGCAAATTGCATCATAAAACGATTTTGCCGTAGGAGAAGAAAATATTTCACCAACAGCAACAGCATCAACCATATTTTTCCCGCAATAACCAATAAATGCGGGTTCGTGCCCGCTGCCGCCTCCAGTGACAATACCGACTTTCTTTTTACTTTTCGCGAAATTTGAAATAACTACCCTTGGATTGCTTTCATCGGCGTGGACAATATCCGCATGGCATTTCAAAAATCCTTTCAACATATCTTCCACAACATAATCCGGTTCATTTATTATGCGCTGCATTTCATTTCTCCCATCTATCGAATGATTTAATTACTGTTTTTCAGTCACTTTTGTTTTCTGCTGTATTTTATCGGCAATTCTTCGCAGATTAGCCAGTCCCTGAACGGCAAGATCTTCCCCGGTATCGGCAAATTTTCGCCAAATCGCGCATTGTCTGTTTAGTTCTTCGAAGCTCGGATCAAAGGATTCAATAACACACGGCCCTTCATAGCCTATGTCGTTAAGCGCAGTGAAGAATTCTTCCCACGGAACAAGCCCTGTTCCGGGTATTCCGCGATTGTTTTCACATACATGAACATAGCCGAGATATTTTCTGCCGCATGTCTCTACCGCCTCCTTATAACTTATTTCTTCCCGAATCATATGAAAACAGTCTAAATGCACAGCCATGTTTTCACTGCCGACGGCTTTACAATATCTTCTCCCTTCTTCAGCAGTGTTAATGAAATGTGATTCGAAACGATTCACAGGTTCAACACAAATTTTCAGATCCGGATATTTTTTAATTGCGTATTCTGCCACTGTTTTCATAGAGGACACCGAATTATTCCATTCTTCATCCGTTTTCGGTTTACCGGTGAGACAGCCCCATCCCGCATAATTTACCCCGCCGATAATAACTGATCCCATGGCCTGATTGACATCCACCATCTTTTTTAAAAATCGTATTCCGTTCTGCCTTACTTCAGGATCACCGGAAATAAGACTGTTAGCAGCATTCAGCGTTGTCGATGTCACTGGCTGCAATTTTGTTTTTTCCAGTTCCTTAATCACCTCTGCCAAGGGAAAGTTTTCCAGATGGGCAATCGCAAAATCAATTGCCTCAAACCCCAATTCTTCAGCCTTTCTGATAATCCATAAATCTTTTTTACTAAAAGCTTCTGTCCAAATAAATGTATCGACGCCAAATTTCATGTTCATCCCTCGTTTTATTTATATTTTCAATCTTAGGCTTTCCGTCATTATTCATAGCTATTTTTCCATTTCAGCAGGGCGAGCCCCAAACAAGTAACAATTGTTCCCGCTGCTAACGCCAGAATATACATTGGTAAATTGGTAATAACATTTGGAATCGGTAAAATCCAAATACCCCCATGCGGTGCCAGACTGGCACAATTTGAACCAAGAGATATCGCCCCCGCCACAGCTGAACCCGCCATCAGCGCAGGAATCACGTGTATGGGATCTGCCACTGCAAATGGAATGGCCCCTTCTGTAATATAGGAAAGTCCCAATACCCAGCAGGATTTCCCTGCTTCCCTTTCATCTGCCGTAAATTTCTTTTTGAATAATGTTGTAGCAAGTGCCAGCCCCAACGGCGGTGTCATTCCAGCAACCATGCAGGCAGCAACTGGTCCGTATACTCCGGTAGACATCAGTGCGATGGAAAAGGTTGCGATTGATTTGTTTATCGGACCGCCCATATCTGCTGCCATCATGATGCCAATAAGTGCACCAAATAAAACCCCCTGCGTCGAATCCAGCGAATGTAAAAATAAAGTCAAGGCATTAAGTAAATATTTTATCGGTTCTCCAACAATAAAAAGCATAAAGAAACCGGTAATTCCGGTTGCCAGCAAAGGAATAATAATCAATCCTTTTAACGTTTCCACAGCTTTGGGTATTTTTATCCTCCGTGCCAAGAAAACAGTCAAATAACCTGCAAACAACGCTCCGATCAATCCACCCAAGAAGCCGGCACCAATATTATTTGCCAAAATTCCTGCCACCACTCCCGGACACATTCCCTGTCTGCCTGCTATGGAATAAGCTATACCGGCAGCAAGCATCGGCACCATCATGGTAAAAGCGGCTCCTCCGCCTATCTTGCTTAACGCTTCCGCCAAAACATTATAACTGGGATCAGCAGGATCGCTTGCATGTATTCCGAACATAAAACTGAACGCAATCAAGATTCCCCCCGCAATCACGAAAGGCAGCATGTAGTTAACACCACTCATTAAATGCTTATATAAACCTGCGCCCATCTGCTGTTCCGTTTTTTCTGCCCCACCATTGTCAGCTGACCGAAAAATTCTGCTATTTTTACCGCTGATTGCATCTTTCATGACTTTTTGGGGATTTTTTACTGACTCCTGAATCGATACTTCTATCATTTTCTTTCCATCAAATCTACTCAGATCTACATTATTAGAAGCCGAAATAATCACCAGATCCGCTTCCTGAATTTCCTGCGCAGTTAAAATATTGCCTGTTTCTACCCCCTGTGTTTCAATTTTCACACTATGCCCAAGTTCTCTTCCTGCTTTTTCCAGTCCTTCCGCAGCCATATAGGTATGTGCTATGCCGGTAGGACAAGCCGTAATGCCGACAATTTTCATTATTAGTCCCCCTTCTTCTTCAATCCCAAACATCAATTATCCATCAGGCAGCGAATGATCTCTTCCGAATTTCGTGCCAGATCCAATCTATGCCTGAAAGACTCATCCATAAATTTTCTGGACAATTGGCTGAGAATATTAAGATGTTCATTTCCGCCTTTTTCCGGTACTGCAATCAAAAATAATAATTTCACTTTTTCATTATCCGCTGTATTATAGCCAATAGCCGTATTCAATTTGCCGACGGCTACTGCTGTTTTTGTCACGTAAACCGATTTTGCATGTGGAATGGCCAGTCCAAAACCAATTCCGGTGCTAAATTCTTCTTCACGTTTCAGCACATCTGCCACAAAGCCATTTAAATCGGTAATTACACGATTTTTTAACAAACATTGCGCTAATTGTGTGATTGCATCAGTTTTATTTTTTCCCTCTAAATTAAATATGATATTATCCTTCTTGATGACAGCCGTTATATCCATGAACGTTTACTCCCTTCAATAATAAAATCTGTTTTTAACATTTATTTAAAATATTGAGAATTTATTTATTATATTCTAAGCAGGTATCAAATAGGCAAAGGCATAAGGAGCGTCCTTTCTTAACTGACGCCCTTTATGCTGGGAATATTGAGAATAAATCACAAAGTGCTTATATTGCAGATTGTACTGTTAAATAACTTGACAGGCAGTTCATCTGACGGTGCTATTTTTAACACACTTTTTTCTCATGCACATTGCCGACTGATCTCAATACAAATCAGCCTTTCCTATGGTATTCAAAATCCCGAATTTATGCTTCAGCACTTTCTTCGCCGCTTCATTTGCAGGTGGATATACTTTAAAAGGTTCATATATTGATGGACAGCTGGTCAATTGAAGACGCAATGCCGTGAAAAAAGCGCTTTTTATATCACTTGATATATTGACTTTGCATATACCATATTCGACCGATTCGCTCACCTCATTATCCGGATTTCCTGATCCACCATGCAGGACAAGCGGAATATTGATCTGTTTATTTAATTCTTTAAGCAGCTTTATATTTAATTTAGGAATCACATCCTTAGGATATAATCCATGCGCTGTACCGATAGCAACAGCAAGCGAATCTATCCCTGTTTCTTCAACAAATGTCTTTGCAGCTTCAGGGTCCGTAAAGATTATCTCCGAAGCACCGCCTTCTGAACTCCCATTATCCCCAATTGTTCCCAGCTCAGCTTCAACCGATATATTTACTGCATGCGCTATTTCCACAACGCGTTTTGTCATTTCCACATTTTCCGAAAAAGTACAATGAGATGCATCAATCATCACAGATGTATAATTATTTTTAATGGCCCTGATAATATCTTGCATTGTCGCTCCGTGATCCAGATGAATCACCACTGGCACTGAACTTCTTAACGCATATTCTCTTACTATGGATATAAAATTATCTCCAATATATTCTATTTCCAATGGATGGATTTCCAATATTACAGGTGATTGTGTTTCCTCCGCCGTTTCAATAATTGTCTTTAAAATATCAAAACTGCTGATATTGAAAGCAGGCACAGCAAACTTATTTTCCTTAGCAACTTTTAATAAGTCTTTCATAGTATATAACATATCAAAATACTCCCTTTACTTTATTTCAACAATCTTACAATATCCGCCGCAGCTGAAGTTTCGATACTTCAGCTAATTAATCAATTTATAATCCAAATCCAGCAAGGTGCATAAATCTATAATCTGATCTGATTTCAATGCCAGTGAATATACGGTATGGTGGCCTCCGCCAACCTCTAGCCACTTTTTTACCCCTTCTTTAAATGAAGGCATTGGCTTCCAAATGACTTTAGCTACCGGTAATTTCGGCGATTCTTTTTCACATTTTTGTGCAGCAATTTCATTGATGATCAATTCATAACTATTCCCTAAATGAATAATAGAAGCGACAACACCCTTCCCCTGGCAACCATTAAAAACTAATCTGGCAGGATCTTCCCTGCCGCCAATTCCTAAAGGAGCCACAACTACTTTAGGTTTTTCAGCCGCAAGTGTCGGATCCACTTCCAGCATGTGTGCTCCGACGATATATTCATTTCCCGGGGAAAAATTATACGTATAATCTTCCATAAAACCAGTTTTTTGATTTCCAGACAATATTTTTAACACATAATCCAGTGCAGCTGTTTTCCAGTCACCCTCACCGGCAAAACCGAATCCTTCTGCCATAAGCCTTTGCACTGCCAAACCCGGCAGCTGCCTCATACCATGCAAGTCTTCAAAATTGGTAGTAAAGGCCTGATAATTACGCTCTGTCAAAAATTGCCTCAGTGCTATTTCAATCCTTGCCTGTTCTTTAACGTGTTCTTCAAAAAAAAGCTTATCATTTTTCCCAAAATCAAATTCATAAATATTTTTATATATTCGGAATAATTTTTCAACTTCATTTGACGATACTTTATTAACAACCTCAACCAGATCGCCAATGCCATAGTAATCCGTACTCCATCCCATCTGAATCTGCGCAGACACTTTGTCTCCCTCAGTATCCGCAACATTCCTCATATTATCACCGAACCTCGCTATTTTAACAACTTCACATTCCTGAAACGTATTTGCTGTATTCATCCAACTGCTCATTTCATTTAAAACAGAAGAATCCCGCCAGTATCCTGCAACAATCTTATTCTTCTTATTTAATCGCCGGTTAATGAAGGCAAACTCCCTGTCTCCATGCGCACTCTGATTCAAATTCATAAAATCCATATCTATCGTTTCCCACGGAACAGATTCATTAAATTGTGTAGCCAAATGCAGCATTGGTTTTTGCAACTTTTTCAGTCCGGCAATCCATGATTTTGCGGGAGAAAAAGTATGCATCCACAAAATAATTCCCGCAACATTTGTCCGATAATTAGCCTCCCTGACTAAATCCGATATATTAGCGGAAGAAATTCCCAACTCAGTAAGCACAATCGTGTATGGGAAACAATTTTTCTCATTCCAGAAATCTGCCATGGCTCTTGCATGTGCTCGAACTTCTGCCAAGTTATTTTCACCGTAGAATTCTACACTACCGACAACAAACCAGAACTCTTTTTTCACTGAAACCACCTTCCTTATCCTTTTGTCAAGCTGTGCACTGCTGACAGAAAAATATCCGTCTCACAGATATTTTTATTATCTGTACAGTTCAGAGTATACATTTTCCCATGACAAATGACAATATATGGCGTTATTATTGGTAAATAAGCAAAAAAGCCTTGAAAAAATGACTGATTTCAGTCAAAATATATTATGTATATAATTAAATTCGTAAATTGCAATAGCAAATTGAACACTTTGGTAAAATGCCGATGATCTCAGGCAATATAAAGTTTATCGAGAAAAGCGTCGAACAATTCTTCCGGTGTCTGGTAGGCAAGTCGCTTGCGCGGACGGCTATTCAATTCATCGGCAAAGTGTAATATATCTTCATAAGTATATTTCTCAATCGAAACGCCCTTTGGAATATATTGACGCAAGAAGCCGTTGTGCCGTTCATTTACTGGTCGCTCCCAAGAGGAGTAAGGATGTGCATAATAAACACTGGAACCCCAGGCTTCAATCTTGGAAAATTCCTCGAATTCAGAGCCATTATCGGTTGTAATGGTTTTGAAAACAGAACTGAAACGCTCACCATATTCAGCGTGTAGTTCTTTCATCGCAGCCATGACAAATTCACTGTTTTTACCAGGAATGCGAATAGCCAGGTAATTGTTTGTAACACGCTCAATCAGAGTTAAAACAGCAGCTTCTCTGCCTTTTTTTCTGCCAATCACCGTGTCAGCTTCCCAATGGCCGAATTCTGTGCGTAAATCTACGATGTCAGGACGTTCGTCAATGCTGCGACCTTTCAGACGTTTATGTTTTCGGGTTCCTTTTTTGTTTTGCTTTCGCTTTAGAATTTCAGGCAGCTCGAACAGCGATAACGGCAAATTACCAGCAGCCATTTCTTTATCAGCAAAGAGCTGGTGCAGGCGCGCATGACCGACGCAAGCGTCTAACGACCACTTTTTTGCCCTGACTTGCGCAACCACCCACTTAACAAAATCTGAGCAATGTGTGATATAATGCGGCCTTTTGCACTTCATTCGATTCATTTCATATACTGCAAGACCTCGTTTGGCGCTGTACTCCGGTGCACGTCCTCTATGGCTTTTGCGCAGCGGTGTACCGCGGCGCAATTCATACATGATAGTACTTGGCGAACAGTTGATTTCTCGGGCGATTGCCCGCAGAGAGTATCCTTGCTTGTTTAGTTGCTGGATCGCTCCGCGTTCTTCCCGTCCCAAGTGCTGACCACGTTTTCGTTCAGGGAATACTGTGATATAATTATGGCAGTCCATAGTGATTGTCTCCTCTTTGGTTAATGGTGCTGTGAGAACTCCATTTTACCATTTAAAGAAAAGTCACTGTGGACTTTTTGCTAACTGTTCATTTTCATTTTACAATCAACCATTATTTAGTATTACATATAAGGAGGGAAAAAATGTATCCTCATGATCGCGGAAAACAAATTATAACGATTCTCTTGAAAAGAAAATTCCAAACTGTCACTGCTTTAGCCAAACAGCTTTATGCAAGCGAATCAACTATCAGAAGAGATCTCAAAACACTTGAACAGTGCGGTGAAATAGAACGAGTCAATGGTGGTGCACTCATTATCGAAAATTCCCAGCTGGAACGGCCTATTTCTTTAACCAATAGAGAAAATATAGACAAAAAAAAATTAATCGCCGAACTTGCTTTTGATTTCATCGGCGACAATAAAAAGATATTTCTTGATTCCAGCAGTACATGTTTCTTTCTGGCAAAAAAAATGCAAACTCTTAATAATTTGACCATCACGACCAACGGCTTATTAACTGCTTATATTCTTTCAGCAGAATCAGACTCCCAGGTATACTGTACAGGCGGCGCTGTATACTCAAAAAGGTCAAGTGTCAACGGTTATCACGCCTGCAGATACATCGCAGAACACAACGCCGATATCGCCTTTATATCATGTAAAGGAATAAGCCGAAGCGGAATATCCGACCTGAAAGAGGAGGAAGCCCAAATCAAAAGGATGTACCAGCAGCAATCGGACAGAACTATTGTGTTGGTAGACAGCACAAAATTCAACAAAAGCTATTTTTGTACAGCCCTGCCTTTTGATAAAATTGACGTTATCATTTCCGATGCTCCTCTTCCTCAAAATATATTGAATGTTACAAATAAATATTCTATCAATATTATTTTCCCGTAAGTGACAAATGTGTATCTATCCAAATGTATAAATGATTTTTAAATAGCACATTTTTTAGCAAATAAATGACAAATACAAATAAATTCTAAATTTCAAATAGAATTCTATCCCATCTGAAATTTAGAATTTATTATGCATAAGATTAAATTTATTCGGACGCCTACCATTTTATAAAAACCAGTTGCATTAAGACGGATTTACTTCAAGTTTTCCGGATTGAGACATTGCAGATCGTCGGGAAGAAATATGCCATCTTTTCTTATCAGCTCACCGTCAAGATATATTTCTCCGCCGCCATAAGCTTCCGTCTGAATCAGCACAAGATCCCAATGAACGGATGACCGATTTGTATTATCGGCGTCATCATAGGCACAGCCCGGTGTAAAATGCAGGCTGCCGCTTATTTTTTCATCAAACAAGGTATCCTTCATTGGAAAAGTTATATATGGATTCAAACCAAAAGAAAATTCGCCTATATAGCGGGCACCTTCATCCGTATCGAGAATTTTATTCAGTTCTGCGGTTTTATTTGCTGTTGCTTCTATTATTTTTCCGTCTCTAAAAGTAAGTGATATATTTTCAAAAGTAACCCCTTGATAAACCGCCGGCGTATTATAGGTTATAGTTCCGTTTACAGAATTTTTTACAGGTGCCGTGTACAATTCTCCGTCAGGTATATTGCATTCACCGGAGCATTTTACAGCCGGCATATTTTTTATGGAAAAACTTATGTCCGTGCCCGGTCCTTTTATATGAACCTTATCCGTTTTCTCCATACGTTTCTTCAGCGGTGTCATAGCTTCATGCATTTTGCCATAATCAAGATTGCATACGTCAAAAAAGTAATCCGTAAATTTTTCTGTGCTCATATTCGCCAATTGCGCCATAGCTGAATTCGGATAACGCAGGATACACCATTTTGTCTGCGGTACTCTGATATCACCATGTACCGGTTTGAGCCAATACATTTGATAAAGCTTCATCTCTTCCTGCGGAACATCGCTCATTTCACTGACGTTATTGCTGCCGCGCACCGCGATATAAGCACTCATCCCTTTCATGCGCATAGACTCATAATCCGCAATGAACTGCAGTTGCTCTTTTTTAGCACCCATAATTAATTCCCGCTGCAATTCCTGCATTTTCACACTAAGAAAAGGCACCGCACCAGCCTTATAGGCTTCTCTTACCAATGCCTTGCCCAGCTCTATTCCATCGTCAAATACCTCGATAAGTATTTTTTCATTTACCTCGAGGTGTGTAGAATAATTTATAAGATTATGTGCCAGTGTTTCTATACGTTTATCCAAAATAAATTCCCCCTCATATTAGTTTCAATAAAAGTGTAGTGCATACTGTCTTTTTTTTCAACAGCGATCGCAAAAATACATTTGCGGCAATGCTCCTTCCTGCCTGTTTTACAAAGCGTTTACAGCCCGTAAGATAAGGCTTGCCATATGTATTTTTAAATGGTAAACTATATGAGATATAAGCATTTTTCGGGGGATATAAATTGGAAAAATTAGTCATAAACGGTGGCAGAAAACTCTGCGGCCGTGTTAAAATAAGCGGTGCAAAAAATGCTGTCCTGCCTATTATCGCTGCAACATTATTGGGTCAGGACCATCCTTGTATTTTGGAAGAAGTTCCCTGTCTGGACGACGTCGAAACGATTTCTGAAGTTTTAAACGAACTTGGCGTTACTGTAAAATTTGATGAAACCAATCATACCTTTACAGCCGACAGTACAAATATAGCCTCATGTGAAGCTCCATATGAACTTATACGTAAAATGAGGGCTTCTTTTCTCATTATGGGTCCTTTGCTTTCGCGCTGCGGACATTCAAAGATTTCTCTGCCCGGCGGCTGCGCGATCGGTACACGCCCTATAGATCTCCATCTGAAAGGCTTTGAAGCTTTGGGGGCGCAAATAGAAATAGGTCATGGTTTTATTAATGCCACCGTTCCGGATAAACTGCGCGGTGCTAAAATCTATCTGGATTTTCCAAGCGTCGGTGCCACAGAAAATATCATGATGGCCGCATGTATGGCAGAGGGAAAAACTCTTCTGGAGAATCCTGCACAGGAACCTGAGATCATTGATTTAGCTAACTTTCTCAATATGATGGGGGCCAATATCCGCGGTGCCGGCACCAACGTCATTAAGATTGAAGGCGTAAAAAAACTGACCGGCTGCAATTATACTATAATTCCCGACCGTATTGAGGCCGGCACTTACATGGTCGCCGCCGCAATGACTATGGGAGACATATATATTGAAAACGCTATCAGCGAGCATCTTAAACCAGTCATCGCAAAACTGTCGGAAGCCGGTGCCGAAATCATTGAAGACGTAAAGGGCATTCGTGTAAAAGGCACTAAAAAGCTTAAGGCTGTCGATGTTAAAACCATGCCGTATCCCGGTTTTCCTACAGATATGCAGGCACAATTCATGGCCATGCTGACCGTTGCCGAAGGCACCGGTCTCGTAACCGAAACCGTCTTCGAAAACAGATTCATGCATGTTGATGAATTAAAAAGAATGGGCGCCAATATAAAGATAGAAGGACGAACTTCTGTCGTTGAAGGAGTTGCCCATCTTCTCGGCTGTCAGGTAAAAGCTACTGATCTGCGGGCAGGAGCTGCTATGGTGCTGGCCGGACTTGTAGCTGACGGCGAAACGAGAATCGGCTATATACATCACATTGACCGCGGCTATGACAATCTTGTCGGCAAACTTTGCAGCCTGGGCGCAAACATAAAACGTATAAACGATTGAACTAATAATAATAAATAACGGTTCTCATCCAATCCGCTCTTATGAAAATCAGCATTCATACAGAGCGGATACGTATTAGTATCTACAACTTCCTCAACAGCCAAAATTCTTTCAACACATTCTCATTATTTTTTTGTAAAGGACGTAAGAAATGATTCCCCTAGACAAACCTGCAAAACTTTCGCATTTAACATTAAAAAACCCCTTCATTCGCTCAGCCGTACATAGTTTTTTAGGCTCGGAAGACGGTTTCATGACGGATCTGGAATTTCAAATGTATGAAAAACTTTCCAGCAATAATATCGCCCTTATCATAAGCGGACATTGCTGTGTACTTGCCGGCGGCCTTGCTAACAAAGAACAGATACGTATTGACGATGACAAATATATCGCTCAATTCAGCAAAGCAGCAGCGCTAATACATCATAATAACTGTCTTTTCATGCCGCAAATAAATCATGCCGGACCGCGTGCTATCGATACAGAGGAATTTTTCGATGTCAGTGCAGGTGATTTACCCAAAAATCACCATGCAGAAGAGCTGTCACTTAAACAAATCAGTCATATAAAAACAGCATTTATCAATGCAGCCAGCCGCCTGAAGCGGGCCGGTGTCGACGGTGTACAACTACACGGAGCACACAGTTATCTTTTATCACGCTTTATAGATAAAACTTTTAACAAACGCCGTGACGAATACGGCGGCAATATTGAAAACCGATTTCGTCTGTGCGCACAAATTATAGCCGGCATAAAAGAAAAATGCGGTCCTGATTTTCCGGTATCCATTAAAATAAATAACGATACCGATACAGATAACAACGATTATGCCGCAGATATGAATTATGTTATGAATAAATGCCGTGAATTAGACGTGGAATTTGTCGAATGGAGCGGCGTGGACTTTATCAATCAGCCACGTGCAGACTCCCTGTACTATTTTGACAGAATAGCGGAATTTGCCAGGAGTGCGCCTCTGCCGATAAGCATTGTCGGCGGCATCAAAAGCGTCGATGACATAGCAAAAGTGCTTGACAGCAAAATACCGCTTATTTCTTTGGCCCGTCCATTGATCTGCGAGCCGGACATATTGACAAGGTTTGCGGCGGGGACGGCTGAAAAGTCTTCCTGCCTTGCCTGCAATCGCTGTTTTGCCGTACCTCATCTGCATCATGGAGTGCGCTGTATCCTGCATTGGCGCGACATCCGCAAACAACAGGAAAGTTAAAATAATCATTAAAAGGGTCAAACGCAGAAATTCAATAATCTCTGCGTTTGACCCTTTTAATAACAGCATACTTATATTATATAATAAATCACCATGGTTCAGATTTCAATCCTGCGCCACACATCGGAATGAGACACTTGCCCATTTTGCCGAATTGTTTGCAGTAAAGCTGATATGCCGCATAACTGACCGCTGTTGTATGCTCACAAAAAATTCCCTTTGCCGCAAGCTTGCCGCGTGTCGGCAATATCATTTCTTCTGGAACGGCAAGTACTGTTATATCGTACTTATAAATATATTCCAATATCTCTTTGCCGCGCATCGGTATACCGACGGCAATACCTTCCGCCAAAGTTGGTTTTACCTGCACTTGCACCGGGACTGCGGATTTTCTTTTCACTGCTTCCACAAAAGGTGCGCAGGCTTCACTTTGAACTGCAATAATTTTTGGCATCTTATCAATAATGCCTGCCGAAAGAAATTCTTCAAGTGCCTTGATCACGCCGATGAGCAATGTTCCGTTGCCAAGTGGTACTATAATATTTTCTGGGATTTTCTTTAATTGTTCGTAAACTTCATAAATATAAGTTTTTGTTCCTTCATAAAAAAATGGATTATACACATGATTGGCATAATAGCCGCCTTCTTTTTCCACTTTCGCCCGGCACACATTGGCACAATCATCACGTGACCCTTGTATTACATTGCAGACAGCACCGTGTGCACGAATCATGCCTACTTTTTTTGGCGATGTACTGTCCGGTACAAATATTTCACAGTTTATGCCTGCTCTGCCGCAGTATGCTGCCACACTGTCTCCTGCATTGCCGCTGGAATCCTGCACTACGCCCTTCACACCTATGCTGTGACAATGCGATATAAGAACTGCCGCGCCGCGATCTTTAAAAGATAAGGTGGGCATATAATAGTCCATTTTAAATAAAACATCATCATCGAAATTGATAATAGGGGTCATGCCCTCCCCCAATGAAATATTCCGCCAGGAATCACCCTCTACAGGCATAAATTCCCGGTAGCGAAAAATGTTCCAAGTGTCCTTATCAATCTTCTCCAAATCAAATTTAGGAGCCGTATAATCAAGCTTCCACAATCCCCCACATTTATCACATTTAGCTTTATAGGTTGCCGCACTTTCCTTATGACCGCAATCCGAACACACAAAATTCATATAAATTCCTCCATATCAGCCGATGAAAATAACCCGCATGATGACTTTATCTTCTGCAAATCCATTATTTTCAGACACAGAATACAGGCAGATGACCTTTTCTCAATTCTGACGATACCAATCGCTGCAAGATAATTCCATCAACAGATCTTTTGTACACATTATAACATAAAAAACTTCCTGTAAAGTGTATCATGCCAAGGAGTAATACCTTCTATGATTTTCTTGCATAGCAACTATATGCTGATGATATAAAAACACTGTTTTGTTTATTATATTATTTTTTAATATATCAAAATGCTCTAAAAAAAATGATTTTTCATTGACTAATTCTATCCGTTAATGTTATTTTTATTATAATGAATAGATTATATATGAAGGAGGAACCACCATGCCAAAAGTAATTTTTAAATTGACTCTTATGCTCTTCACCGTTGTTTTACTCTGTATGGGTACAGTTTATGCCGGCAGTAAAAAAATCACTCCCAGTGACGTCACCAGTGTCAATTTCTATCTTGGCAACGAAAAATCCGAATATCCAATCGTGCGAACAGCTGATTTTGATGCCAGTTACAAAATCAACAAAGACATAGAACTTTATCTTGCCGATATGCGTGCAGCTTTCGACAGCAGCGACGATGTAACCAGCAGTTTCAGTTACAAGCTCCATTATGAGGACAGCCAGACCTTATCATTGACCTTCAATGAATATCGGTATCACGACCATGCCGCCCATGGCAGCTACTATATCCATGGTGCTGTATATGATAAAACTACCGGAGAACAGGTACCTTTGGAACATTATCTTGTTTTCACTCCTCAGCAGCTTCAGGAATCCATTGATAACAATACTGCAAAAATCTATGGCGGAGATGGCACAACCTCTCTTTCGGCTGATGAAATCAGTAAAATAACTTATATCCCCGCTGACTATTATCTTTTAAAGCGTCCTGATGGCATGTATATAGGGCTTTTATACCCTCCTTATGAACTTGCGCCTTGGGCTGCAGGTATAATCCATATCGTTCTTCCTATGCCTAAAGGCTGAAATATTTAAGTAAAAAGCTGCTGCAAATACAATTGCGGCAGCTTTTTTGATTCTTAATTCAATTATCAGCCTGTATAAAATCCTCTAACTCTTCTTTTACAGGAAAGGAAATCTGAGCACCTTTTTTCATCACACTCATTGCGGCAAACGCAGATCCCCGTCTCATGGACAGAGGGATATCCCTTTTCTCAACATAACTTGCAGCAAAACTGCCGATAAACGCATCTCCTGCTCCGGTCGTATCTACCGGCACCACCTTAAAGGGAGCAATCTTTTCACAGTGTTTTGCATCCATCCACAAAGACCCTTTTTCCCCCATGGTGACAATAACATTTTTCATTCCTTGCTTTATAAGCTTTTCTGAGGCAGCCAATATTTCGTCGTCCGTTGAAACCGGCATCCCCGTCAAAATAGCAAGTTCTGTTTCGTTAGGAACAAAGAAATCACATTTGCAGGCTGTTTCCACAGGCAGTTCTTTACAAGCCGGTGCAGGATTCAACAAGATCGGAATGTTATTCGCCCCGGCAAATTCTATAGCCGTACAGACAGTTTCCAATGGTATTTCTAATTGCAGAATAAGCAAAGAACATTTTTTCAGCGCTTCTGCCGATTTTTCAATATCAGCTGGTTGAAGATGAAGATTAGCTCCTTTATAAATCAAAATACGATTTTGTGCGGATGCATCGACAAGAATTGCAGCCATTCCGCTGCCCACTCCCGGTACTTTTGTCACATATGCCGTATCTACATTATATTGAGAGAAATTTCTCATAGCAGTTTTTCCAAACATATCATCCCCGACCTTGGCGATCATCATCACATCCGCTCCGGACTTTGCCGCCGCAATTGCCTGATTGGCCCCTTTGCCGCCGCAATTTATAAAAAAATCATCGGCCTCTTTTGTCTCTCCCGCTTCCGGGATTTTATCCGCATATGATACCAAATCAATCATGACTGAGCCGATTACTGCAATTCTCATTCTTTTTTCCTCCGCAGTATTTTGTTAAAAAACATATTACATTATTCTTCGCCTTTAGTATCATTTCTTGCCTGCAATGCTATTTTCGCTTCCATATTACGTTGGAATTGATCTACTATGACAGCAAGAATAATAACCAGGCCTTTAATTATCATCTGCCAGAATTCAGATACCCCGCACATGACCATACCATCCGAAATAACACCAATGACAAAAGCACCGATTATCGTCCCGCCAATAGTGCCGATACCGCCCATCATGGATGTTCCGCCCAGCACAGCTGCGGCAATAGCATTCATTTCCCATGTTTCTCCCGAAGCCGGATGAGCCGCTTCCAACTGAGAAGCCGTTATAATTCCCACGATAGCAGCACAGACTCCCGAAAAAATATATACCAGGATTTTTACTTTATCAACTTTGACACCTGACAATTTAGCCGCTTTTTCATTGCCGCCTATAGAGAATATATGCCAGCCGAATGTCGTTCTCTTCAACAAAATCCCGGCGGCAACAGCAATGACTACGAGAATAAGCGCACCTACCGGAATTCCCATGACCCGCCCGCCAATCAGTGTAAATCCGACATTTCCCAGTGCCTCATTCCCAACAATATTGGAATAGGTCGCTCCATTAGAATGCAGCATAGCAAAACCGCGGGCAATATACATCGTTCCCAGCGTCGCTATAAATGGCGCTACACCGAATTTGGTAATAGTTATCCCATTAATCAACCCGACAACAGCACCTACCAAAAGCGTAAATAAAATAACCAGCGGAATACTAAAATACAAAGTCACATCAAATACCTGCAGCGTTATCCCATTTTGAATCATCCCGCCGGCAACCATACCTGCAAGTCCGACAACAGCGCCAACTGAAAGATCTATCCCTCCCGTAATAATAACATACGTCATCCCGATTGCCAAAATACCGTATAGAGCAACATGTTTTGCCAGCAGCAAAAATGTATTGGCTGACAGGAAATTTGGTGTTACTATGCTGAAAAATATTAACAATAATATCAGTACAATCAGGGTCCGTCCTTTCAGCAGCATCATCGTCAGTGAATTACTGCCCTGTTTCTCACCAATCATTGTCTCCATGAAAGTCGCATTTTTCGTTTTCACAATACTCATCCTTTCTCACTGTACGACAGTTCACTATAAATTCTGCCTGTTCTCAGAACTGTGCCCTTTATATGATGCCAGCACCAGCTTATCTTCTGTGATCTCTTCCTTTTGCATCTCACTCGTTTTGATCCCGTTGGAAAGAACTAATATTCTGTCCGCAATAGCCATAATCTCCTGCAGCTCAGAAGAAACCACTATGATAGACAATCCTTTTTCTGCATATCCCTGAATAATTTCAAAAACTTCTGTCTTGGCTCCGATATCGATTCCTCTGGTCGGTTCATCCAGCAGTAAGATCTTGGGCTTGGTCAGAAGCCCTTTCCCTATAACTACCTTTTGCTGATTGCCGCCGGAAAGAGACAGGATAGGCAGCGTTTTATCCGCTACCTTTATATGTATATCCCTGATCTCTCGTTCTACAGATTCAGCTTCCTTTTTCCTATTCAAAAAAATGGCTCTGGCATAATTTTTTAAACTGGACAAAGAAATATTCTTCGCAATATTCATAGTCTGCACAAGACCTTCACTCTGACGATCTTCCGGAACGAGAGCAAATCCCTCCTGAATCTGCTGAGAAACACTTTTTATGCGAATTTCTTTGCCATGCAGTTTTACCGTCCCTTTATATTCCGGATGCAGCCCCATAATACATTCAAAAATTTCCGTTCTTCCTGCTCCCATCAGTCCGTATATACCAAGAATTTCACCCTTTTTCAGGTCAAAACTGACTGAATTAAGCAGATAGCCTCCGCCTTTTTTCGGCAGTGTCAGATCCTTAACCTCCAGCACTTTTTCACGCGTGCCCCAATCAACGGCGGTTTTTCGTTTAGGAAATATCTTTCCTTCCCCTACCATTTGTCTGACTATCCATGAAATATCAATTTTTTTCACTTCTGATGAAGCTACAAGGCGTCCGTCCCGCAGAATAGTGATATAATCACCGATCTGCATAATTTCTTCCAGACGGTGGGAAATATAGACTATCGATATACCTTCTGCCGTCAGCTCTCTCACTATTTTAAAAAGGACCTGTACTTCCTGCGCACTCAAGGATGATGTCGGTTCATCCATAATAAGAATTTTCAAATCATCCTGCACCAGATTACGGGCGATTTCAATCATCTGCTGCTGCCCGACCCTCAGATCTCCCACAATAGTCTGCGGACGTATGGGATATTCCAGTTTTTTCATAATCCTCTCGGTCAGTTCTATATGCTTTTTATTATCCAATCCAAATTTATAACGAGTACATTCCCGTGACATGAAAATATTCTGGTACACATTCAAATTAGGAAAAAGGCTCAGTTCCTGATGAATGATCCCTATTCCATGCTGCTTTGCCTGCGTCACATTCTTAAATACTGCCTGTTGTCCATCCATATACAATTCCCCGGAAGAAGGCTGCTCGATTCCGGCGATTATTTTCATCAAGGTAGATTTACCTGCACCGTTTTCACCGATCAGAACATTTACCTTTCCCTTATGTACATCAAAGGACACCTCATCAAGTGCTTTTGTTCCCGGATAAACTTTGGAAATCTTTTCTGCGTGCAGACAAATATCTTCCGGCATTTTAAATATTTCTCCCATATCCGTCCCTCCTACTGTACACTTAGTTCAACCGGTGTGATCAAAATTTCATCTGGCTTATCTGCGCTGAAACAGCCGACAAATTTGACTGTCTTTCCCTGAATTGTCTTCAGATCCTGCTTGCCCACTACATCCTTGTTTACAATATCATGAATACTCTGTGACACCTTCGCCCAATCTACTTGATTCTTATAATCTTCATATTTGATAAAATCCAAACTGTCACGCACAGCCGATCCTTTATAAACACTGCCGATCTGTAAATAAATTTTGATCGGCCCTGTGTAGCCATCCAGTTGCAGAGTCATAGTTCCCGCTTTTTTTACCTGATTGACCTCTGTGATCCGGCCCTGACCTTTGACCACATAGCTCAATTCACCTTTATCACCCATCGAATACCGACCATACTTTCCTGCCAAGGATTTCAAATTTCCATTGGCTTCAGCCAAAAACTGTGGCAGATCAACTGCTTTTTTCTCCAGCTGTGGGATAGCCTGAGATTCCCAAATACCGGCCACATTTTCAGAAGCATTAAAAACTGCATTGCCCGTGATCTCTGCCTCATGTCCGATTTGCACCACTTTGACACAGCCTGTCAGCAGCATCGTCATTATCAGACATGCCATCATTATTATGCATGCACGCCTTTTCATAGCCATACTCATTCCGCCTTCCGCCAGTAATATTTAACATTGTTTGTGCAGAAGCCGTAAAATTCCGCCTTCTGCACAAACAAATAAAAAACTCTTACTCTTTATAAACAAATGTTTTCAGCTTATCTACATTTTTTGACGTAATTGCTATACAATCCACCAACTGTTTTTCTTCCAGCCCGGTTTTACCTTCTTTCAGATATTTGTCTGCCTGTTCAACAGCCATTTCAGCAATCAAAGCAGCCTGCTGCAGTGCAGTGCCGGTCATCGTACCTTCCCTGATAGCTGCGGCCGCTTCATCGGATCCATCTACACCGATCACTGCCACATCCTTCAGCCCTGCATTCTTAATGGCCGCAACTGCCCCTATAGCCATGGTGTCATTGCCACAAATGATTCCCTTGATATCCGGATTTGACTGCAAGATAGTTTCCGCTTTCTGATAAGCTTCTGTCTGTTCCCAATTTGCCGTCTGCTGAGCGACCATTTTCATATCGGCATACTGATCTATTACTTCATGAAAAGCACTGGAACGAACACCGGCATTTGTATCTGACTCTTTCCCCAAAAGTTCCGCATATTTGCCCGTTTCACCCATCTTTTCCACGAAAACCTCTGCTATCGCCTTCGCCCCCTGGTAGTTGTTTGCAACAATCTGAGAAACAGCTATACCGTTTCCGTTAATTTCGCGATCGATCAGAAAGGTCGGAATATTTGCATCGCGCGCTTTTTGCACAGCTGCCACAGTAGCATCGGCACCTGCATTATCACAGATAATGGCGGCAGCTTTATCTGAAATAGCATTTTCAAACAATTCTGCCTGCTTTGTTGCGTCATCATCATGCGACACCATTTTCACTTCATAGCCAAGTGTTTTTGCCTTAGCGGCAGCGCCATCTGCTTCTGTCTTAAAAAATGGGTTGGAATGCGACGGTGTAATAACATAAATTATCTTTGAACCGCCTCCCGTCAATACTTTTGCTTCCTTCCCCTGTCCTGAAGAAGCGGCTGAACCACTGGTCTTACTGCTGTCGTCCCCGCACCCGGCAAATAAGATTCCCATCATCCCGACAAACAAAACCATTGCCACTATTTTTTTGAATCTTTTCATGTTACCCATCCTCCTAAAAATTTTTAAATACTATGATTCATCAGGAACTGCTCCTGTGAAATCCGTTTTACTATGTGCACCTGAGGACCATGCATTACTGCTTATATATAGTTCGTAAAATAAAAATATATCTGTTTAATTATAATTTTTTGTTAATTCTGATGTTTATTGAAAAAGATTTGCACAAGTATAATTTCGTATGTCATGTCAAAACCATATTAATTAATTACAATAATTTCAACTTTCCCTGACACTTAAGCAGCAGCTGCTGCCTATTTATACTATTTCCACCGGTAAGAGTCGTACTATTCCATGAAGAAATAGTGCGACTCAGATTACTCCGGATTTTATCCAAACCATATGGCTTGACTTATAGTACGTTTTTATTCACTTTTTGCAAAAATCATGCATTTGCTGTTTTTATTGCATTCATTTCTTCATGAAGTTTTGATACTTTTTCTTCATCAAGATCATATTTTTTAAGGTAATAATAACTTACAAAATGGCATATCGCAGGAAGACCTGCCACAATGCTCAATATACCAGCGGCTATTTTTCCGTTGACAGCACCGCCGGCAACATAGCCTACATAGGAAAGAATACCGCCTATCAAAATACCGACTATGCCCATTGCGAACTTTTGTGAAAATAATGCCAATGCGCCTAAAACACCAATCATTTTTTTGTTATATTTAACTTCACACAATTCCGCACAATCACAGGGAAGTGCCCAGTAAACGATAATGCCCAGTTCACCAAAAAAAGTTGAAATAACCAGAAATGCCGCTGATGCAAAATAATATTCTGCCGGTATGAACATAATCGGCACCGCTGTGATGCCGGCTCCTAAAGTAGCAACCTCCAGCATGCGCAGCTTTGTAAAATAGCCTCTGTTTATAAGCAGCATAGCCACCATAGGTGCCACAATACCCGCTATGGAAAATGCTGCGAGAACGCCTGTCAGAAATGCGTCATTTTGCTGTAAATAGTATTTGGCATAATAGATGGCAGAGCTTCCTTTAAATGTAAACGCCATTTGCGTAAGTGCAAAAAAGATATAAAAAGACCGTAATGTTTTTGTCTTGAAAATAATTTTTATTTCCGAAAGCAGCGAGCTTTTTTTATTTTTTGTATCTACTTCAATATGAACACGTTCTTTCGTACCGAAAAAACATGTCAATGTACAGCCTGCCGCGATGATCGCAATAATGATCATTGCCGTCATATAACCTTCTGCTTCATGTGCTTTATCATAAGTGGCAACAAAAGCCGGAACTACAACGGAACATAATAAAAATGCTGATTTCGCCAGAGGAAACCTGTACGCGTTTATTGACAAACGTTCTTCGGGATTACCGGTAATAACTGACAGCAGTCCCACATAAGGAACAACTGTGGATGCATACATCATGATCAGGAACAAATATGTAAGATACGCATAAATAAGTTTGCCAGACGGAGAAAAATCAGGAGCCAAAAATACTAAAAAGCATGATAAACCATACGGTACAGCCATATACAACAAGAACGGCCGATAATGCCCATATTTCGTATTAGTATTATCCGCCAAATGGCCTATGATAGGATCTGAAAACGCATCGAAAAATCTTGCCACAAGAAACAGAACTCCCATTGCGCTTGCTGATATACCAACAACATCAGTATAAAAGTAAGGCAGAAACATCATCGTCATGCCAAAGAAAATATTTGCCGATGAATCACCCAAGCCATAACAAATTTTTTCACGTACACTAATTTTTTCTGAATTCATCAAAATATCTCCCTTTCATCTATTGCAACTAAGCGATTCAACTTTGCAGCCATATATTGCCATTGTTTTCACATATATAATTGCTGTCATGAATAAAATTCAGGCTTGATATATAATTTTCTTTATTATCTTTTTTGCTGTAATTAGCAGCTTAACAGAAATATTATTTCAACATATAATTTTCTCAATTTTCTGCTCAAAAATAAAATTCATCATCATTGCCTGTCATTCATAATTTCATGCAATATTTGGCGCGGCAATCCCATAGCGTTTAGGTATAGTTAGTTTCTCACATTCTGCTTAGAAACTTCATCTATGAGACAGCCGTACGAAACATTGTTATATATGAGCTTACACGTCTATATGCTGAATCGTCCGCTCTATTGCCTCTCTCCAGCCTGAATACAGGATTTCGCGTTTATTATCATTCATCAGAGTCTTGTAAACTTTATGATTCCCTGTTGACGCAATCTTGTTTTTATCATAAAATCCTGCTGCTATGCCCGCCAGATAGGCAGCTCCCGATGCGGAAAGTTCTTCTACATCGGATACCAATACCTCGCAGCCCTGAATGTCACTTTGAAACTGCATCAGATATTCGTTGCCGGTAGGACCGCCATCCACACGCAAGGAAGTTATCTTTATGCCTGATTCTTCTTCCATCAGCCTGAGGACATCCGCGATTTGATAGGCAATACTTTCCAGTGCCGCTTTTACAAGCTCATTTTTGCCTGTCATACGTGTCATTCCTGTGATGAGCCCTTTTGCCTCATTTTGCCAGTATGGTGCTCCCAGACCTGTAAATGCAGGTACGAGGTATGTCGTATCGGTTGGATTGGCCGTTTTTGCCATATTTTGAGTTTCAGCAGCTGACTGAATCAATCCGAGATCATTTTTAAGCCAGCTTATCACGGCTCCTGTGTAATTGACATTTCCCTCCAACACATAATTCACCTCGCCGCCAAGCGACCAAGCCAGAGATGTAACCAGTCCTTTTTTACTGTCTATCCTTTTTCTGCCGGTATTTATCATTACTGATGAGCCTGTGCCGTAAGTAGCTTTTACTCCCCCCGGCATCAGGCAGCCCTGCCCCAAAAGAGCCGCATGGGAATCTCCCATAACAGCATGGATAGGTATCCCTTCCGGCAAATACCCGTCAAGATCCGTCTTGCCATAAAAAGCATCAGAATCAACAACCTGCGGCAGAGTATCGGCCTTCACGCCAAAGGCATCACATACAGCTTTGTCCCAGCTTAATTCGACAATATTGAACAACTGTGTCCGTGAAGCATTAGAATAGTCAGTTTTAAAGCTTTGTCCGCCCGTCAGGGAATAGACCAGCCAGCTGTCCATCGTTCCACAGCAGAGCTCACCTTTTTCTGCCGCGGTTCTGGCCTCTTCGACATTTTCCATTATCCATGCCAATTTAGCCGCAGAAAAATACGGTGATAAAAAGAGCCCTGTTGATTTTTTTATTTTTTCAGCCCATCCCAATTTTCTCAACCGCTCACAAATCGCTTCTCCGCGGGCGCACTGCCAAACAATAGCCGGATAAACAGGTTTTCCCGTTTTTCTATTCCAGGCCATGGCAGTTTCGCGTTGGTTGCTGATCCCTATCGCAGCTATCTCGGCTTTATTGATTGACGCTTTTTTCACGACATCAGCTGTCACTTTATATACATTTTCCAGTATTTCCTGCGGATCATGCTCCACCCAGCCGCGCTCATCAATTATCTGCCTGTGCGGCAAATCGCTGCGGGCTATAATTTTTCCTGCCGCATCATACAGCAGCGCCTTTGTCCCCTGAGTGCTTTGATCAAGACCCAATATATATCCCTGTTCCGGCATCTCATTCTCCCCTACCTGTCAGACTTTCTTCTTAGTCAGTGCTGTCGGCCAGTTTTCCATCAATCTGCTATTGTCTGTCCAGCTGACAGCTCAACGCATAATAGATTTTATTTCATCAAGCTTCTGGCATTTTCAGCAATTCCTGCTGCATTAAGTCCGTATGTATCAAAAACTTCCTGAGATTTGCCTGTAATTACCGGTGTGTCCGGAAGACCCATACCAATAATTTTGATAGGGCATTTGGCTGCCGCGATCTGACTTACCAGAGAATTCAACCCTCCATACAGAGTATGTTCCTCTATCGTTATTATCCCTTTCGTTTCTTTCGCAGCTTTTATGACAGCCTCTTCATCAATCGGCTTGACACAATACATGTCCAGCACGCGTGCGGATATACCTTCCGCAGCCAATAATTCAGCTGCATCCTTAGCCGGTTTAACCATTTCGCCGCAAGCTATCAATGTTACATCTGAACCGTCTTTGACCAAAACGGATTTTCCCAGTGTAAACGGCACATTGCCTTCTTCATAAACATCCTCTACCGCATTGCGGCCAACACGTATATAGCTTGGCTTTTCATCTTTCAGTACTGCTTCTATCAGCTTTTCCGTCTGAAATCGATCGCTCGGCAAATAAACCCGCATATTAGGAATTGAAGCTATCGTGGCTATATCATTGGCCGAATGATGTGTCATACCAAGTGCACCATAGCTTATACCGCCGCTTATGCCCACAAGTGTCACATTGGTATTGGAATAAGCGACATCCACCTTTATCTGCTCCATACTGCGTGTGCTCAGGAAGCTGGCAGGAGAAACGGCAAACACTTTTTTCTTACAGGATGCAAGTCCCGCACTGACTGAAACTAAGTTTTGTTCAGCTATACCGATTTCAATGAATTGTTCCGGCCGTTCATCAGCAAATTTGGTCAGCGAGGCTGAACCTCTTGAATCACTGCAAAGTACAACAATGTCCCTGTCGTTTTGTGATGCTTCCAAAAGTTTGTTGCATATGACCTGCTTATTGGCGATCTTATTCATATTGAGCTCTCCTTTGTTCCAATTCTTTGATGCCCTGGGCAAATTCTTCTTCTGTCGGTACACGATGATGCCATACAGGTTTGTTTTCCATGTATGAAATTCCGCAGCCTTTTGTTGTATTGGCAATTATTACAGTTGGTTTGCCTTTAGTGTGTTTCGCCAAAGTCACAGCCGCATCAATGGCATCTATATCATTGCCGGCTATTGACAATACATTCCAGCCAAAAGCTTCCCAGCGCTTTTCCTGTGAATCCTGAGACATTACCGTTTCTGTCGACCCTGAAATCTGCAGCCGGTTGCGATCGACAAAAGCCGTCAGATTATCAAGCTTATAATGTCCCGCTGCCATAATGGCCTCCCACACTGAGCCTTCTGCCATTTCACCGTCACCCATGACTGCATAAACTCTATAGTCTCTTTTATCCATTCGTCCTGCCAAGGCCATACCTGTGGCGACTGCCAAGCCATGTCCCAGCGAACCGGTATTCATTTCCACCCCGTTTACCTTATTATTGGGGTGCCCGATATATTTTGAACCATAGCATGAATAATTATCTAAATCTGCTTTAGGGAAAAATTTCAAATCAGCCAGCACACAATACAAAGCTTCGGCCGAATGGCCTTTACTCAGGACAAATCTGTCATGTTCCGGATCTTTTATGTTCTCGGGTCTTACATCCATATGTTTATAATAAAGTACCGTCAGTATATCGATAACACTCATATCACCGCCGGTATGACCGGTTCTTGCATGGTGAATCAATGTTAAAATATCTGCTCTCAATTCAGTAGCTTTTATTTTTAAATTCATGCTCATTCTCCTCGTAAATATGCTTTAGTGTCCTCTTCAATCGGATCGTAGAAATCAGGTTTGATATTTATATACTTACATGCTTCGTAAAGTACAGGGACTATATTTTTATGTATGCCTACACAATGGTGGATATAAGGTCCCTCAACAATTTTAGCCTCCAATCTTTTTATATTTTCCACTTCTACCCACAGATAGGTTCCCATTCCCTTGGGTCCGTCAACGCCCTTGGCATTTCCCATAAGCAGAGAATATTCCCCGTTGTCGCCGTCAAATCTGCATAATGTTACCTCACCATGTTTAGCTTCCGCTGTGATGCTGCCAGGATGGTCAAAAGCCAGCGGATAGGTGAGCTGTGCCTTTTCCTTGGCTATGGAAATTGGCCACGGACCGCAATGCTGCAGAAGTTCTCCGTTTTCAATATCCGGATGGCGAATAGTCCAGTCGGCAAAAAACGATCTTGTCTGGCCCATACCGGCCGCTTCTGCCATCAGAGCCGTAACGGCACCATGTATATCGGTTTCACAGACCACGGGAATGCCTTCTTCATTTAACAGAGAGTTAGCCGCGCAAGGCATTATTCCCAATTCTCCCTGCAATGCATTCCAGCACTGTATCGCGGCAGCGTTGCAGCCATATTTTCTTACCAGATTCTTCATCGCTACAGCCAGAGCTGCAACGGTTTCCACTTCATCTTCTTTGATTTTTACATCCATATTTTCATGAAGATATCTTACTGTTTCGTCAAGACCGCTTTTTTCCGCTTTCACTTTGTTCACTTCCTGAGTCAGTTCGGGCAGCGGGATCGGTGACAGCTGGATATTGAACTTTTCAAGCAGTTCTCCTTCATTGCACATTGTTGACCAGAAATCAAACGGACGCGGTCCAATTTGCAAAATACGTGTATTATTAAATGTTTTTACAACATTGCAAACAGCAAGAAAATCTTTTACGCCCCGTTCAAAAACAGGATCATCCAATCGGCAGTTGGTCAGATATGTGAAAGGTACTTTGAATCGGCGCAGAACTTTACCCGTGGCAAAAAGTCCGCACTGGCTATCGCGCAGCCGGACACCATTCTCATCCGGACGTTCATCAAGCGGTCCCCAAAGTAAAACCGGCACATTCAAATCCTTTGCCAGTCTGGCACATTCATATTCAGTTCCAAAATTACAATGTGGAATAAACAATCCATCTATTTTATTTTTTCTGAATTTTTCACTTATTTTTTTCCTATCATCATCGTTGTAAAGCAATCCTTCATCATTTATATCATCGATATCAACAAAATCTATTTCCAATTCTTCCAGACGCGCTTTAGTGAGCCTTCTATATTTTAATGCGTCAGGTGCACTGAAAATCGAACGGCGTGTAGGTGCTAATCCTAATCTAATCTTCTCCATATCTATTCCCTCTCTTAAATTATTTAATTAAAATTATATCATTATCTATTTAAATGTCAATAATTTTAATTAAATATTTTAGAGAAAATAAGACACAAAAAGAGGATGGATTTAAAAATCCACCCTCTTTTCATACGCTGCTCAATATTGTTCTGGCCTCCGCTGCAAAACATTGTACTTAAAATCTCTTCATTTTACGGTGCTTATTGCTCCTGCCGCGTTGCTGCCAGCGCTGCCGCGGGCAATAAACGATGTTTCCACTGCAATTCTCAAAAAGCTGCTGTCAGCACCGCTGTTATTAATCTTTTCCATCAGCCGTCGGACAGCAATAGTCCCCAATTGCTCTATGGGCACCGAAATCGAAGCCAGCTCCGGCTCTATGAATGTGCACATAGGAATATCATCGAAGCCGATAACGGACACGTCTTCGGGAATACGAACACCGTTTTGCCGCAGCGCTTTCAATGCTCCGACAGCAATAAGGTCATTATCTGCCATAAAGGCTGTCGGCAGCTGCGGCGCCTTGGCCAAAAGGGTATTCATATCCTCAAAGGCCCCATCCATTGACGGGTCCAGAGAAAAAGTATATTGACTGCTATATTCCAGTCCCAAATGATCCAGTGCATATTTATAACTTAAAAATCTATATTCAAAGTTGCGTATAGAAAATGAGCTTTTCAAATATCCTATAGTTGTATGCCCCTCAGAATAAAGATAATTTACAGCCTCACAAATGCCCTTCATATTATGGATCATAACTGTATCAACCGACATTCCGAGCAGCTCATTATCAAGTATCACTATCGGTATATCAAGCCCTTCAAACAATCTTACATCCTTTTCCTGCATCTCCGTGCCCAAAACAATCAGGCCCGCCGCACTCGTTGCCAAAACATTACCTATATTTTCCAAAAATTGTGTTTCATTCTCGCAGTAGGTCAGAGTTATCGTATAATCGCATGCCCGTGCCGCTCTTTCCACAGATTCAATAAGTGTCGTAAAAAACTGCGTATCGGCTATTACCTTGCCTGATCTCTTGTACACCAGAAAATTTAAAATGTCATTGTTCTTTTGGCCCTTGCGTGTCCGTGAAAAACCAGTCCCCGTATAGTTAAGCTTTTTCACAATATCCAGCACTCTTTTTCTTGTCTGTGCATTCACGCCGGGACGATCGTTAAGCGCCAATGAAACTGTTGCCGGTGATACGCCCAATTTATCTGCTATATCTTTTATCGTAATATCTGCCACCGGTTCTCCTCCCCTTGGCAATTATTTTGAATCTTGTTCTATATTGTATAACATATATCGTAAATTTAAAAGTTATATAAACATCACTTTCAGAACAAAAGGCAATACAAAAACCCCAAATTATTAAAAAATAACTTGAGGTCACTATTCCCCCGGGCCAGCTCTCCCTCTGTATTTTTCCCTTTTCCCCGAACCCGGCCCATAGGGCACGGCTTTTACAGACAGCCGGATTGCACTGTCTGCCGATTCGTTTCATACCGGAAGAAATGCCCATTCACAGCCCGTCAAACCTTAAAGGCAACTCCCGCCCGCATAATAATATTGGGATATGGCGTAAATTCCCCTGTGCGGATGACAAATTTTACATCTGCCGACCTTTTCTTAAGCTCTGTGTGTTCTATTAATTCATATTCCACATTTTGCAGTTTGTCCTGTATATAACGGAGCAAAGGCATATTTTTTTCCTCTATATCCTTTGCCAGTGTATAAAATTCAATCTCAGTTTCTGCCAAAACCGCATCCATAACTTGTTTAAATGTAGGGACACCACCGCATAATGCCAAATCAACAATCGGTACACCTCTGGGTATAGGCATGCCGCCGTCAACAACCATGAATACATCTTTATGCCCCAGTCCGGCAATATACCCAGCCAGCTGTGCATTAATAATTCCTTGTTTTTTCATAAAATTCACCTCATTTATTATTTATTATATTTTATAATATTTAATTAAATAATTCAAGATTTTTAATTAAATATTATAAAATTATGTTTTAAATACATATAGGCACAAATAAATTTCATCTTAAAAACAGGGAGCGGTTGTCATATGACAACCGCTCCCTGTTTTCAGAAATGATCACTGCAGCCGAGTTTTTCTGCAGCCAGATAATATTTTTTACAGCTTAAACTGCCTTACGGCATCTTGCAGTTCCTGTGCCATTTTATTCAGTTTTTCACTTGAAGAATTTATTTCTTCCATTGAAGCTGCTTGTTCCTGTGTAGCCGCAGAAACCGTTTGCGTTTCATCAGTAGATTTTTTCATCAGAGTATCTATTTCTGCCATTGACGCCGCAACATTCTGTCCGTCGTCAGCCAGTTCCTTTATAACCGAAGAAACATTTGCCACCTCATTGGAAAGATCGGTAACCATCTTCATAATGGCATCGAAATTCGTACCCGCTTCCTTTATGGCACCCATACCATTTTTCACTTCATCAGTACCGACCTGCATATCGCTCACAGCTTTTTGTGTTTCATTCTGTATCTCGCTGATCATCCCAGCTATTTTAGTGGCTGCTTCCTGTGATTGTTCGGCAAGTTTACGAACTTCATCAGCAACAACGGCAAATCCCTTACCCTGTTCACCGGCTCTTGCCGCTTCAATGGCCGCATTCAGCGCCAAGAGATTAGTTTGGCCTGCTATTCCCGAAATAGTATCGACGATCTGTCCTATCTCCTTTGATCTTGCCCCCAGATTAGCGACGGAATCAGCTGAAGCATTGACAGTTTTTTCAATATCCCGCATTTTTATTATCACATTTTGTACGGAGTCACCGCCCGCCTTGGCTGTATCAACTGTTTTCCGGGAATAATCAGTAACATCGGCTGTTTTTTTGAACACCTCTTCAATATGTTCAGACATGCTTTTAACTACATCAGCAGAATCATTTAATAGCTTATAGCTATGTTCACTATTTTGTGCAACACCAGCTATAGAATTAGCTACCTGATCTGCTGCAAGAGCCGTCTGTGATGCTCCTGTTGAAAATTGATCCGATGAACTTATAAGCTGATCTGAATTTGTACGAACATGATTTACCAGTTTCCTCAGGCTGTCTATCATCTTGTTGAAAGCTTCAGCCAGTCGTCCTATTTCATCTTTAGCATCAGCATTTAATTTCTGATCAAGTCTGCCATCTGCTATTTTTTCTGCCAGTTCCTGCATTTCAAGAACAGGCTGTGTAAATTTACGCGCAATATAATAAGAAATTCCTGCAACCACTAATAATATAAAACAGATAAAACCAATCATTGTAAAAAGAAGGGTATGCGTTTTCTGCGTTATATACGAATAAGGAGTTTCCAGGCATATCACCCACCCTGTACGCTGATCATATATGTAACTGACAATTTGCCTGCCAGACTCCCCATCAACTATATCTACTCCGCTCGTCTTCTTTTCCAGCGCATTTTTAATAAAAGGCAGCCCGCTTCTGTCCTCCTGCTTTTTAGCAAGCTCTTCATCCGGATGTGCTATCAGTTTTCCGTTTTGGTCAACAATGTACGCTACCCGCCCATCTTGAGAAAGTGTTGTCACAAACTCACTCATCTTGGTCAACGGCAGTGATCCCTGCATTACACCTACAACATTATTATTAATATCCCGAATCGGCGTCATGAGATTAACAACAAGCCTTTGCGAATTTTTGCTGAAGACAACTCCTGATATCGATTCCTCTTTCCCTTTTAATGCCTCTTGATAAAAAGGTCTATCCCAAATATTTGTAAGAGAGATATCGTCACCTCGAACCACCTGATTTCCTTTCATATCATCAAGCGAAAATGAATTTGGATTCACCTTGGATGCCTCTGTCAAAAAATCCTTTGTATGTACCAAATCATAAGACTTAACCGCCGGATTTGAAGCTGCTGTTTTCAATGCGATAAATGTCTTATCCAGATAATCCTCCATTTGTATCTGTATCTGTCCTGTCACATCACTACATTGAGAAATCGTTTCCTTTTCTAACGTGCTGTTTAGATAGCGCATTACCACTGTCACCACAATAAGCAGCGGAATGAAACTTATCACCAGCATAATTCCCATAACTTTTTTTCTCAAGGACATCAAACTACCTCCCTGTATAATATATATTGTATTGTATTTCCATATTATCATATACTTTCGGAAATGCAAGTCATATCTATAATATTTAGAAATTAATAAAAATACAGTATAGGTATAAAGATACCAAATACTGCATTTTTATTAATTTTTTGTTTATTATATTTACTTATCTATTTTGATCGGCTCTATTTTGCCCAATACAAAAATAAAATTGAAAATAGCAATTAGGAGCAAAAATGCTGAAAACAATAATGCAAATTCGAAATGTCCAGTATATCCAACGATAAATCCTGTTACTACAGGTCCCACTACTCCTCCAAAATTTGATACACAATTTTGAATACCTGCCACAACACCTGTCATGTTGCGTGGTGCTATTTCACTGGGAATAGCCCAAACCTGTGAAGCTGCTACAACGGTGCCCGATTTTGATATACACAATAGCACAAGCGCTACCGCTAATGATTCTGAAACAGCAGCAAAACCAATAAATGCAGCCATAACCAAACCGATGCACAAAAACAATTTTCTTGTTTTTGTCAAAGACATTCTTCCAGAAGAATGCACTCTATCCGATAAATAACCAGCTAATATTTCTACGATTGCACCAAACAAAAGAGGTAAAGATGCTGCAAAACCCATTTGACTGAAACTGAGACCGCGATCTTTCATCAAATACATTGGGAGCCAAGTAATGAAAAAATAGGAATTATAATTTATCATAAAAAATCCTATGCACATAGCTATTACATTTCTATAGCGGAGCAGCTGCCACCATTTTAGCGGCATTGTTTTATCTTTTTCATCCATTTCTCCATCGCGGATATATTCCAATTCCAGCTTATTTACACCTTTGTGCTCAGCTGGATCATCTTTAAAGAAAAGCCACCATGCAATCGCCCACGCTATACCGAGTCCGCCCAGAACAGCAAATGTTTCCCGCCATCCAACAGATAGCATCATCCATGTTAAAATTGGTACACCAAAGGCTCCACCAAATTTCTGTCCACTATCAAATAAGCCCCCCACTGTAGCTCTTTCGCTTTTCGGGAACCATTTACGCGTAATTGCTGCATTGCTTGGATACGCACCTGCTTCTCCTACTCCTAAAATCATACGTAATCCCATTAATGATTTAAATCCAGTCGCTATTCCTGTCAGTCCAGTTGCTATAGACCACCATAGCACTGATAATCCCAGAACTTTACGTTGCCCTAATTTATCTGAAACAAATCCAGCTGGTATTTGCAATAATGCATAACATAAGAAAAACGCAGACATTAATATACCCATTTCTTCTGTTGTAACATGCAAATCCTGCATTATATGAGGTGTTGCTATAGCTAATGTTGTTCTATCTAAAAAATTTATAGCAATTGCAGCCCACATCAAGCCAGCAACTATCCAGCGTACTTTTGTTCTTTTACATATTTTAGAATCATCAGTACTTGCCGAACATTCCGCCATAACTTGGTTATTATTCATAAATATTCTCCCTTTTACATTTTCTTTTAAAATAATTTCGCAATAATAATAATCATCCAAATTAAAATGGAAAATATAAATTTTTATATCTAACTTTACCGTTGATAATAGTAACTTGAGGAATAATCATTTTTTCTCCGTCAAACTCTTCCCCCATTCTATTTTTTAGGTGAAAATGTCTATTTTCTACACTGAAAATCGTGACATTGGCAGCAGCATTATTTGCAAGTGTGCCAATTCCATTAGGCAAACAGTAAATTTCTGCTGGATGGCAAGTACAATCAGCGATGACTTCTTCCAAGGTCAATCCCAAATTCAACCACTTTGAAAGCACCACGGGTAGGCCCCAGGACATATTGCTAAATATTCCGTTCTGTGTCAAATCAGTAGAAATTATATCTGGTTTAAAATTTTGGGCTATAGCTGGTTCAATAACTTTATAACAATGATTTATACGCGCATCAGCAGAATCAAAATATACACCACGTTTTCTTGCCTTAAATATAGCCTCTTTTACTTTTCCATTTTCATCAATTATTGTGCTTCCCTTTCCTTGATAAATGTGGCAAACAATATCGCCCGGTCTCATTTTTGAAATAATTTCTTCCATATCGCAAGGTGGATTGGTAACATGCAGCGTAATTTGGCAATGCAGACTATCCGCTAATTCTAACGTTTTATCTAAAACACTATTGCCAAAAGGTTCAACAACTTCAGCTCCATAACGTAATTTTAACCCTCTGATATGTTCAGGATCTTTCTCCATAATAGTTTTTAATTTATCTGTATCATAATGCTGTGGATCTACATTTTCTGGATACCGTTCTGTAATTTGCCCGGAGGGAGATACATTAATAGAATAGAAAACATTCAGATAATTATCATCAACAATATGATGTTTAAAAATTGGCCATGTGCCAATACCTGCACTTCCACCGTCAATTGTCGACGTAATTCCCATAGGAATTAACCCCAAATCTGCTGCAAATCCCGGTTCTGTTACATCTTTAAAAATATGTGTATGTGAATCAATCCATCCGGGGCTCACATAATAACCATCTGCATTTATTTCGTCACGTATTACATATGATTCTTTATGGTCATATTTTATAAACTTTCCATTATAAATTGCTATTGTTCCTCTTTCAACAGTACCCTTGTCCGGATAAATTATATTTGCATTTTTGATTAATATGTCTATAATTTTATTCACTTAATATCTTCCTTTTGTTATGAATACCTATCTGCCAATTTCAAGTCAGCTGACTTGTTCTCCGATTTTTTTATTGAAGTTTATTAATAATGAACATAATCCTATTCCTATTCCCAGGCAGGCAAATAATACAATTGCTAAAAAATAAGAACCAGTTGCCCCTACAATTGCACCAATCACTAATGGAATAATCGCTCCTCCGATATTACCAACACAATTCATACATCCACCTACAGTCCCAATATTTTCGCGTTGAGACAGTGCAGCCGGTACGGTCCAATATAAACAACCAGACCATTTTTGAAAAAACAATGCTACTGTAATATAAATTATTGCTTCATATGTGGAACCTGCACGACTTAATAAAAACATAGCCGTCCCAGTCGCAACACCGATCAACAATAAATTACCATGCATGATCTTATTATATTTTTCTTTGCCAAACTTACGCTTCAAAGCATCTGTAATCATTCCGCCCAACAGGCCACCTAATACGCTCACACCATAGATAATAAATAACGCACCGCCCAGTTCTTTAATATCCAAATGATGTACCGTTGCCAAATACAATGGTCCCCAAGTCATTAATCCATATGCAATACAATTACCGCAAGTGAATCCAAAACACATTCCCCAAAAACTTTTATGAGTAAAATATTTTTTTAGAGGTATCTTTATTTTTTCTGTTGACCTATTTTCCTGATTAGCTTTCCATTCTTCTTCTAATGCATTTTTTATATACTCACGTTCTGCTTGATTAACATTTTTATTTGTATCGGGAGTAGTCATCAGTTTTTTCCCGCAAATAAAAACAGTAATAGCAGTTAAAATACCAATAGCAATAAGCGCTTCCCTCCAGCCATTAAGCCATAATACAAACAATGCGACAAGTGGTGCCCCAAAGGCATTTCCCAGGGAAGATCCAACATCCACAAGTGCACTACCGCGAGACCGTTCAGTAACAGGAAGCCAAATTGATTGCAATTTGGCACCAGCCGGATATATAGGCGCTTCAGAAACTCCCAATAAAGCTCTAATAAGCATAAAAATCTTGCTACTGCTAATAAGCCCCGTTATAATTTGAAATATACCCCAGCATAAGCCACCTATTAATAAAATTTTACCCGGCTTAAATCTATCACAAAACCAACCACAAGGAATCTGCATTAATGCATAACCCCAGAAAAAAGCACTAAGTATCGCCCCCACTATTTCTGGTGAAAATTGCAATTCTGCTTGAATTTGCGGCATACAAACCGATATAACGGCCCTATCAATATAGTTAATTGTGCAAATCACTGCTAACATAATGAATATCGTCCATCGTGCATTCGTCTTCTTCATATTGTCCATTCAGTACACCTTCCCTTTTGCTTTCCTTATGCAAATGATTTTGAAATAATAATAATTATCTGTATTTTATTATTAAGAGAAAATACAGTATTAATTTTTTTATAGATAAATTCAGTTTATTTATAAATAAGGCTGCATAAACAGCCTTATTTATAAATTTATCAAAAGGGGTATATTACATGCATTTATATAGCTGACAAAAGTATATTACATGACTTGTTTATAAATATAACGTATATCATCCAGCGATAATTCTTTACAATTATTAACAAGCAATCTTGTTTGCTGACTCCCTGCATTAACGAGGAAGTCCAAGTCATTATCCTTTACACCAAATTCCTTTAGACTTACAGGAATGCTTGTATCTTTAACGATTCCAGCGATTTCCCCTATAATATAATCAGCTTTTTCATCTGCCGATTTACTCGAAAGTTCCGGATAAACAGCATCACAGAGCTGCGCCAGCCTATCTATACAGGCATCTTTATTAAATGCCATCACATGTGCGAATAAAATTGCATTGGATACACCATGTGCGATATGGTATTTACCGCCGAGTGGATAAGAAAGTGCATGAACAGCGGTGGTACCTGATCCAGTGATTGCCACCCCGCCATAAAAAGCACCGATCATCATTTCACTTTTTGCCTCTGTATCATCCGCATCATCATAAGCTTTTCTTATATTATGAAATATTTTACAGGCGCCTTCTTTTGCATAAGTATCACTCAGTGCTGTAGCTTTTTTGGAGGTAAAGCATTCCACTACATGGGCCAGGGCATCCACTCCTGTTGCGGCTATAATTTTAGGCGGCAGTTTTGCTATCATATTTACATCCAGTATTACATAATCAGGAATCATACAGTTATTTACAATACCCTGTTTTGATTCTTGTTCCGGAATAGCCACAATAGCGTTGCACGTTGCTTCTGAACCTGTACCACAAGTAGTTGGCACCATTACCGTTTTGATATATTTTTTTGCTATATTGCTGTTTTTCAATAAATCTTTAAGCGTATAATCAGCACCGACAATAATACTGGCAAGCTTTGATGCATCCATTACACTGCCGCCGCCAACACCGATTATAAGATCAATCCGGGCTTTACCTACTTCTGCAATTACACGTTCTATATCGCCTACAGCAGGTTCAGCCGTTAAATCGTCTATCACTTTATATGATACTTTGGCACATATTTTTTCCACTGAATCACACAAGCCTGCGCCTCTTACTCCTTTATCAGTGAACAGCAATATATTTTCAGCCTGTTCTTTGTCAATAATTTCTGCTATCTTTTCTATACACCCCTGACCGGCATGAATGATTGACGGAATTGCCAATTGACATTGTTTCATTTATCTTCCTCCAAAATATATTATAATAAACCTATTTTTTGTACCCTATTTATTCCATCTGGGATGTTCATATGCTTTAGGATTACATACTTTTTCCCATTTTTCGCCTTTTATTACTGCGGCCACACCCTCGGCTGCCATTGTGGCTACACCCGATGCAGCTTCTCTCGTCTGACCTGCCATGTGTGGAGTTACTATAATATTTTTACACTTAAATAAAGGATCATCCACGCTTATCGGTTCATTAACAACCACATCTGTGCCCGCACTATGTATCCAATTTTCATTCAGTGCCCTGCACAATGCAGCCTCATTAACAATACCGCCGCGCGCACAATTGATGAGTATACCGGTTGATTTCATCATCTTCAGCTCTGCCTCACCTATCATGTTTTTGGTCTGTGGTGTCAGAGGTGTGTGAATAGAAATAGCATCTGCTTCTTTTAAAATATCATGCATGTCCGTTTTATACACATATCCCTGTTTTTCCACTGATTCTTTTTTTAAAAACGGATCATATATCATAACTTTCATACCGATTGCCGATGCCATCTGTGCCAAAAGCCCACCGATGTGTCCGCAGCCGATCAGCCCCAGTGTTTTCCCTGACAGCTCATAGGCTTTATATTCACTCCGTACAGCAAAATTTCCGTTACGCATTTCCTTATCGCAATGTACCATATCTTTTGCGCAGGCAAATATCATCGCCATAGCATGTTCAGCTACCGAACGCGTATTTGCTCCCGGAGCAATGACTACCGGAATCCCCAATTCAGTTGCCGCCTCTACATCCACATCATCGACGCCGACACCGGGGCGCCCTATTACTTTTAATTTTTTACATTTAAGCATCGTTTCTTTATCTATGGAGCCTATTCGGATAATAAGCCCCTCTGCATCGACCAGCTCAGGCAGCATATCGACCGGTTTTCCACTGTTGGTTATTGCCACGTTGAGTCCTGCTTTTTCCAGCACAGCCATTCCATCATCATGCAGCCTGTGCGAAATAACTACTTTTGCCATTATATGCTGCTCCCATCAATATAAAGTAAATACTTTCTTCAATGCTTCAACTATAGCCGGATTTGTGCAGTTAGATGGTTCTCTGGCCGGTCCGACCTTATTGCCGAGCATATTTGCTGCCAGCTTAACAACCGAGTTCGGATTGCCCATCTGCATTACATTGCGGAAAGGACGTATCTTTTTCTGTGCTTCATTGGCCTTTGCGATATCACCGGCTGCCCAGTATTTATAAATGCTTACCATTAATTCCGGGAATACATTCGAGCAACCTGATATAGCTCCTGAACCGCCTGCCATAAGTGTCCATAATATGAGAGAATCGCTTCCGGCAAGAACACTGAGACGGGGATCTGTATTTTCTATATATTTGAGAGTATTGTCAAAATTACCACTGCTGTCTTTTATGCCGATAATATTTTTATGTTCTGCCAATTTTTTAACCGTCTTAAAATCAATATTATTTCCTGTTCTTGCCGGTATATTATAAAGAAGAATGGGCATATCAACAGCATTCGCCACAGCACTGTAATGCCTGTAAAGATCATCCTGAGAAACTGCGACAAAATACGGTGATATTATCGAGAGGACATCTACGCCTAAGTCTTTTACCTTTAGTGACATTTCTATTGTTTCTTTTGTAGTGACACAGCCTGTGCCTGCGTAAACGGGCACCCGCCCATTTACTGCTTTTACCGCTGTTTTTATTATTTCCAACTTTTCTTCATTATTGAATGCATAGAATTCTCCGTTTGTTCCCAGCGGAAATATACCGCTTACTCCGGCATCGATCAGTTTATTGATAAAATTTGTATAAGCTTCCGGGTTAAATTTTTCATCATCCGTAAGCGTCGTCAATACCGGTGTAATAATCCCTTGTGGTTTTATTTCTTTCATTATGAAAGCCTCCATAGTAATTTATAATTATTTATTTAAAATATCAGCAAATTTAACCTTAGCCATTTGTGCCCCGAGTTCCAAAGCAGCTGTCATGCTCTTACTGCTTGCAGTTCCCTTACCCGCGACAGGAAATGCTGTTCCATGGTCTACCGATGTTCTGATGCACGGCAGTCCGACAGTTACATTTACACCGCTGTCAAAGCCAAGGACTTTAATAGGTATATGTCCCTGATCGTGATACATAACAACAACGATATCAAATTCATTCAAATTTGCTGCTCTGTGAAACACACTGTCCGGCGGTACAGGACCGGTGACATTATATCCTTTACTGCGTGCCGCTTCAACGGCAGGAACTATTTCTCTATCATCTTCTGTGCCGAAAAGCCCCCCTTCACCACAATGTGGATTAAGCCCTGCCACAGCAATTCGAGGCTCTTGTATTCCCATCAGCTTCAGCGTATCATATGCCAGCTCAATAACTTTACTTATGCGTTCTTTTTTTACCAAGTCAGGCACTCGGCTGAGAGCTACATGTGTACTGACATGTATTACTCTAAGTTTAGGACTTGTAAGCATCATGGAAAAATCTTTTTGCCCCGTCAATGCTCCAAGTATTTCCGTATGCCCCGGATAATGTACACCGCCTAAATTGAGTGCTTCCTTGTTCAACGGTGCCGTAACGATGGCATGTACTTCTTTCTTCATCGCATATTTGACAGCTTTTTCTATATATTCGTAGGCAGCCTTACCGGCACGGCCATCCACTTTTGCAAAAGGCAGCTCGGCAGGCAGGTTGTCAAGATCGACAATGTCAATAATACCGTAATCGCCACCCCCTGCAGCAGGTCCTGAGACTGTCCTGCACTTTAGGTCAGCGCCTATTATTTCTACTGCTCTCTGCATTATTTTTTTATCACCAAAAACAACGGGACGGGCTTTTTCATACAAGAGTTTGTCAGTCAGTGATTTTACTATCACCTCCGGACCAACTCCGGCAGCATCTCCCATGGTAATACCCAAAACAGGTTTCATTTAGCTATACCTCCAGATTTATATTTTATATTTTTAGTATTTTTTATAGCAGAGATAGCTTTTACAAAAATTTCTGGTTTCCCAAAAGCTCCTGCCTTTGTGACAACAAACATTCCGCCAAAATCCCCGCACAATCTGCCCAGTGGTACTCCGCTGTCTATCTCTTTTATTATTTCTATTGCATCAGCACCTATTGCCCTGCAAATATGAACAGCCGTATCACCGCCGGTCAAAATCATGCCTGCCAGTTTTCCAAGCTCCAATTTTGATACTATTTCTGCTAAAAAACAGGCTGTACGCTCACTTACTTCTTTACCTTCCAATCCGCATTGCGTTCCCATCCACATAGCTCGCGTAACATCTTTATCATTAACTGCCGCTGTCACTAATATATTATTTTTTGCGGCAATCAATTTTTTTATTTTTGTTATTGTCTTATCTCTTTCATTTTCCTGTTCTGTTAAGATCGCTGATATATCAAGCTTTACTATTTTGATATTTTCATCTGCAGCCGCATATTCTATTTGTTTTTGAGTGATATGGCTCACGCTTCCTGCAACTATCAAAACAGGTCCGTCTCTTTGTACGATTTCTGCATCCGCATTTCCCTGCCAGCCATAAAAATCATTCAGATATTCTGCCAAGCCTGCCGAACCGGCCCATAAAATATTTTCATACCCTTTCAGCGCCTCGGTCAGCACAGCAAAATCACTTTGCCGTACCGCATCGCAAACCAACCATTTGATGTTTTTTCGGGCAAATTCATCTATTTTTTCCTTAATGAATTTTTTCCCTTTATTAATAACCAATAGTTCAATCAATCCTATTTTCTCATCTACCTGCTGCTGTAAAATAGCCGGTATGTATGAATTATTAATAGGAGTTTTCGGGGCATGAGCCATCTCTGTATACTCCAGCGGAATACCGTCCAGTAAATGATACCCGCCCAGCGTGATGCGATTATTTTCCGGATAGGCTGGTGCAATAATTATCAGCTTCGGCTTTAAAACATCTGCAGCTGCTTTTATTTCTATCCCCACATTGCCCCGCATCGTCGAATCTATCTTTTTATAAATGCAGGAAATCCCCTGTTCTGCTATTTCGGTGCAGATTATTTTCACCTTGTCGTATGCATCTTTGGGGCATAGATCTCTGCTGTCTGAATCAATTACCAAAACATCAGACTCATTTTTTTTCAATTTATCTATATCAAGCTTTACAAATGAGCGCATATGTCTTTTTGCAAATTGTACTGCTGTATCATTAGCCCCTGTCAGGTCATCGGCGATAACAGCTAGTTTAGTCATTACATCACCTACTCTGCAATCTATCTGATCAATATAATAAGCAAATACCATGCCAACTATTATGAGCCTATAATTCAAGCAACTCAAAAAATATGCATCACCAATTGTTGTATATTATAACAATTAGTGATGCATATTTCATCAGTGTTGCATATCGTATTTTTTTAATCTTCTCCATAGGGTAGTTCGATGTATTCCTAATCTTTTTGCCGTTTTAGTATAGTTAAAGCCTTCTTCCCTCAGCGTTTTCTGTAATAATTCATCTTCCAGCTCCATAAGATTTTTACAGGCTTCCCTATTTTCAATAGATTCTTCGCCCATACGGCTGTCATCTTCGCATGCGTCTCTCACATCAGAAATCGTTATCGTACTGCCCGTCGTAAGCAGTAATATACGCTCCATCATATTGCCAAATTGCCTGATGTTACCCGGCCATTCACATTTTTCGAGATAAACTACCGCGTCCCTCGTGATATCCGTGATCTGCGGATTTTTATCACGCATGCTTACCAAAAACTGCCTGGCAAGCAAGTCAATGTCTTCCTTTCTGTCTTTTAACGATGGCATATGGATACGCAAAATATTAAGTCTATAGTACAGATCACTTCTAAAATTACCATCCGCAATCATCGCAGCCAAATTTTTGTTTGTGGCGGCGATAATTCTCACGTCTATAGGAATGACCACTTCCCCGCCTAACGGCATGACCTCTCTCTCCTGCAGCACACGCAGCAGACGTGATTGAAGAGGCAACTGCATCTCTCCTATTTCGTCTAAAAATAATGTTCCTCCGTGTGCCAGTTCAAACATTCCCTGTCTGCCGCCGCGCCTTGCCCCAGTGAAAGCTCCCTCTGCATAGCCAAACAGTTCTGATTCCAAAAGGTTCTCGGGCAGAGCCGCGCAATTGACCGCCACAAAGGGACCTTTAGCTCTCACACTCAAATTATGGATACTTTGAACCAGCATTTCCTTTCCCGTCCCAGACTCTCCTGTAATTAAAATTGTAGACTGTGTCAAAGCATATTTGGCTGCTTTTCTTTTCATGTTCAGGCACGCTTTGGACTGCCCTATTATGTCATCGATATTATATTTTGCCACTAATCCCTTTGCAGAAAGCTTTTTACGGATACTTCTTTCCAGTTTTTGCACTTCAGATATATTTTGCAGATTGTAAATATACCCCTGATCGCTTCCGCGGACAGATATAATTGCTTTACGAACAGCATATTGCTTTTCACGAATCTTTATCAAATTATCCTTTTCGCCAGAGCAAAACTCAGACAGCTCCGGAAAAATTTTTTCAAAAACTTTTCCCTTCCCGTCAAAATGAGAAATATTGAATATTTTTTCTGCTACCGGATTCAATATAGTAACAAGTCCATTTTGATCAGCCGCAATTATTCCATCATGTGATTCATCGACCACAGCTCTCAGCTGTTCAGTCTTACGTTGTTCTTCCCGGCGTATGGAAGCAATTAAAACCGCTGTCTGTAAAGCCCTGTATATGGATTCTTTTCCCGATTGAATGAAGGCACTTTTAATGCCATATTTTGCCGCCATCTTAACAGAAATTGCATCACCTACGACAAATTCCACCCCAGCTGCGACAGCTTCTGCTATTTTAGGCTGAGCATCATCTGAATCATTCAAAAGTACTTCTGTAAAATTTATATGCAATATTTTGCCCAATTCGTCACAGCCGTAAATCATATTGCCGAAACCGGCTATTGCTATATTTTCAGGGTACTCTCCCGCATTCAAAAGAGCCTGCAGAATATCTGTGATAGTGACTTGAATATAAACCATAGGCAGATCTACTCTATTTTCTATAAACGATGCTGTACCGCCTCTGCTCACGATCACTTCTATCCCGTCATCTGCCGCCTTTTTTACTAAAGCCTCCGCCTCCTGTAAATCTGCTCTCACCACATGAAAAAGATTTTTCTTATCTGGAAATTTTTCATTGATCACAGTTGCCGCCAAGTCTGCCAGCTCTGAAAGAGGTGCCACAAACAATATTTGTGCCTGCAATATATTACCTTCTCTCGTTTTTCATCATAATAACACAACTTATAGCATCTAAACAAATATTTTGAATAAATAATAATTTCTTTATTAATTAATAATAATTATGTATTGACAAATATTATTTTATATATTAATATAAATATTATGTGATAGATAATATATAAATTTTTTTTATCACAAAATACTATTGAAAATGAGGATATCTATGAACAATCTTAACAAAAAAACAAATGAAGAAATTTTAGAAGCATTCAAAATCGTTATACCGTACATTAAACATATAGTCAGAGAGGATCTTGTCATAGGCTTGACAGATTTAAATGAGTATATAGGTTATGAAAAAGGAAAAAATTTTGAAATTAATCTTCAAACTGGCAGAGCCATCACCAGTACCATTCAAAAATGTATCAGAGAAAGAAAAAATGTCTCGGAAGATGCAGCTGCCGATGTCTACGGTATTCCTATAAAGGCTATATTCACCCCCATCTATGGGGATAATAATGAAGTTATCGGAACCCTCAGCTCCGGAATCGATATGGAATCAAATAACCTTTTGATAAAATCCGTAGAAAATATATCAAATTCGATACAAACAGCTCATCAGGCAATCAATCAAGTTGCCAACAGTGCCGGTGAGCTTGCACAAACAGGTCAGGATTCTATAACTCAAGCTGTCGATCTAAAAGAAAGAAACAAGGAAACTACGAAAATAATCGATTTTATCAACAATATAGCTCAGCAAACCAATCTTTTAGGGTTGAATGCCGCTATAGAAGCAGCACGTGCTGGAGAACATGGCCGGGGATTTGCAGTAGTTGCAGAAGAGGTCCGTAAACTTGCCGACCAGTCTAAAAGTGCAACTGAACAAATACATGTTACTCTTGGAAAAATAAACAGTGCTGTAGATGAAATATTCAAATCCATTGAGACTGTTGGTGCTATAAGTCAAGAGCAAGCTGCCTCTACAGAAGAAATCAACGCCAATCTTTCCCATGTGAGTGATTCCGCTGACAAATTAAAAGGCTTTATGGCTAATTACAATTGATATAAAAAATAAAAAGCCGGCAGAAAAATCTGCCGGCAAAAAATCAAGGACAAAAAAGACATAAAAAAACGTCTATGACAATAGTTTAACTAAAATCATAGACGCCTTCAAACCGGCAGCAACCTAATCTCCCAGGGGGCTGCCCCCCAAGTACCTTCGGCCTGTGGATGCTTAACTACTGTGTTCGGAATGGGAACAGGTGGATCCATCCAGGTATCGCCACCAGATGCTTTAGTTCTTAGTGCTTCAGCACTTAGAAATAAAGTACGCAGAGTGAGTCTACGAACGCCATGTTTCCTCAAACGCTCTTTTCTGCACCTTAGTGCTCATATATAAAGTAAACCAGGAACTAATCTGCTGCTTTCCCTTTACCTATATACTTTCATGAGTGATCTTGCACACTCAAAACTTCACAGAAGAAATCAGGACCAAACATTTATAGATGAAATTAAGTTAAGCTCTCGGCTTATTAGTACCAGTCCGCTTCGTATGTCACCATACTTCTACTCCCGGCCTATCTACCTCGTCATCTTCAAGGTGCCTTCCAAGCCTTACGGCTCTGGGAAACCTCATCTTAAGGCAGGTTTCACGCTTAGATGCTTTCAGCGTTTATCCTTTCCGAACGTAGCTACCCAACTGTACCCCTGGCGGGATAATTGGTACACCATTGGTTCGTCCACTCCGGTCCTCTCGTACTAGGAGCAGCCCCCTTCAAGTTTCTTTCGCCCGCGATGGATATGGACCGAACTGTCTCACGACGTTCTGAACCCAGCTCACGTACCACTTTAATGGGCGAACAGCCCAACCCTTGGGACCTGCTTCAGCCCCAGGATGTGATGAGCCGACATCGAGGTGCCAAACCTCCCCGTCGATATGGACTCTTGGGAGAGATTAGCCTGTTATCCCCAGGGTAGCTTTTATCCGTTGAGCGATGGCCCTTCCACGCGGTACCACCGGATCACTAAGCCCTGCTTTCGCACCTGCTCGACTTGTTGGTCTCGCAGTCAAGCTCCCTTCTGCCTTTGCACTCTTTGCGCGATTTCTGGCCGCGCTGAGGGAACCTTTGGGCGCCTCCGTTACTCTTTCGGAGGCGACCGCCCCAGTCAAACTGCCCGCCTGGTACTGTCTTGAAGATCGTTACTCTTTCAGTTAGATGCCCGTTAAATAAAGGGTGGTATCCCAACAATGACTCCTCACTGACTTGCGCCAATGTATCTAAGTCTCCCACCTATCCTGTACGTTATTTACCGAATATCAATGCCAGGTTACAGTAAAGCTCCATGGGGTCTTTCTGTCCAGTCGCGGGTAACCTGCATCTTCACAGGTATTTCAATTTCACCGGGTCCCTCGTTGAGACAGTGCCCAAGTCGTTACACCTTTCGTGCGGGTCGGAACTTACCCGACAAGGAATTTCGCTACCTTAGGACCGTTATAGTTACGGCCGCCGTTTACCGGGGCTTCAATTCGGGGCTTCGGATTGCTCCTGACTCCTCTTCTTAACCTTCCGGCACCGGGCAGGTGTCAGCACCTATACGTCAGATTTCTCTTTCGCAGGCACCTGTGTTTGTGCTAAACAGTCGCTTGGGCCTCTCTTGTGCCACCGCCTTCAGCTCCACCCGTTCGGGTTTCACCGTCTGCGGCTATCCTTTTCCCGAAGTTACGGATATATTTTGCCGAGTTCCTTAACGAGGGTTGTCCCGCGCACCTTAGGATTCTCTCCGCGCCTACCTGTGTCGGTTTTGGTACGGGCACTTCTTCTCTCACTAGAAGCTTTTCTCGACAGCGTAGCTCGTTTGAATTCGGTTCCTCCGTAGATTCACCTATCTATCACTTCTCAGCCTTCTCACATGGCGGATTTGCCTGCCATGCAGCCTACCGGCTTCGACGCGCTCTTCCATTCGCGCGCTCAAACTGCTTTCTGTGTCACTCCTTCGTTCAATCGATCCGAAGTGGTACAGGAATTTTTGCCTGTTGTCCATCGCCTATGCTTTGTGCCTCGGCTTAGGTCCCGACTTACCCTGGGACGACGAGCGTTGCCCAGGAATCCTTAGGCTTTCGGTGGAACAGATTCTCACTGTTCTTTTCGTTACTCATACCGGCATTCTCTCTGCTGTACGCTCCAATGCTCCTTACGGTACATCTTCAGTCGCATACAGTATGCTCCCCTACCCAGTATATATTTCTATATCCTGCCACGGCTTCGGTTCTGTGCTTGAGCCCCGGTCATCTTCGGCGCAGAGCCTCTCGACCAGTGAGCTATTACGCACTCTTTTAATGGTGGCTGCTTCTGAGCCAACATCCTGGTTGTTTATGAAGTCCTACATCCTTTTCCACTTAGCACAGCATTTGGGACCTTAGCCGGTGATCTGGGCTGTTTCCCTTTCGACTACGGGTCTTATCACTCGCAGTCTGACTCCCAAGTATTTTATTACAGCCATTCGTAGTTTGACTAGGGTCGGTAGGCTTTACGCCCCCTTGCCTGATCAGTGCTCTACCGTCTGTAATCTTCCCTTGAGGCTAGCCCTAAAGCTATTTCGGGGAGTACCAGCTATCTCCGCGTTCGATTGGCATTTCACCCCTATGCACACCTCATCCCAAAGTTTTTCAACACTCACGGGTTCGGTCCTCCACGCATTTTTACCTGCGCTTCAACCTGGACATGCATAGATCACTGCGGTTTCGGGTCTACACCATATTACTTAACGCCCTATTAAGACTCGCTTTCGCTTCGGCTCCGTGTCTTCCACTTAACCTCGCAATATAATGTAACTCGCCGGTTCATTCTTCAATAGGCACGCCGTCGCTCTCTTACGGAGCTTCGACTGCTTGTAGACATACGGTTTCAGGTTCTATTTCACTCCCCTTCCGGGGTTCTTTTCACCTTTCCCTCACGGTACTATGCGCTATCGGTCGCCAGTTAGTGTTTTGCCTTGGAGGGTGGTCCCCCCAGCTTCTCGCAAGGTTTCTCGTGCCCCGCGATACTCTGGATCCCGGCCCTTAAGTTCCGCTTTTCGCCTACGGGGGTTTTACCTCCTATGCCTGACCTTTCCAAGTCATTCGGCTAAACGTTCCTTAATTTCTGCCGGTCCTCAACCCCGTATCACCGAAGTGTTACGGTTTGGGCATCTGCCCATTTCGCTCGCCGCTACTTTGGGTATCTCGTTTGATTTCTCTTCCTCCGGGTACTTAGATGTTTCAGTTCCCCGGGTTTACCTTCCTTTCGGATGTCAGAACTTCTTCTGACGGGTTGCCCCATTCGGATATGTACGGATCACTAGATGCTTGCTCTTCCCCGTACCTTTTCGCAGCTTACCGCGTCCTTCGTCGGCTCCTGGCGCCAAGGCATCCACCGTATGCCCTTATTCGCTTAACTTCGTCAAACCTGCCGTTAATACCATCCTGCTTCGTCAGTGCTTTGCTTTACTCATCAGCATATATAATACGCTTTTTTCATTCAGCTTTGCCCTTCCTTGCATTATGATGTTTCTTGCAGCTTTGCCGTTACATTCTAAGATTACTCTTAAAATGTCACCTTTTAGCTTAAGTTCATATGTTTCGTCTTAGCTTTTGTTTTTAGTTTCCTAATTGTGCTTGGTCCAACTATTCCCCGCCATTCTCTAGAAAATGTTTTTTCACAAGTTTGGCATTGGTGATAATTGTTCTTTGCTTTCTTCTGTGTAGTTTTCAATGTGCAATCTAAATTTTACATAAGCATCATCACAATGCTTACAATAAACTTTATTATAGAGGGAGAAACCCTCAAAACTAAACAATACATAAACTTTTCATACACGTTTTCCGGATGTACTCGACAGATTTTATAAAAAATCCTTAGAAAGGAGGTGATCCAGCCGCACCTTCCGATACGGCTACCTTGTTACGACTTCACCCCAATCATCGCCCCCACCTTAGACGGTCGGTTCCATAAGGCCCTTAGCCGGCTTCGGGTGTGAATGACTTTCGTGGTGTGACGGGCGGTGTGTACAAGGCCCGGGAACGTATTCACCGCAGTATGCTGACCTGCGATTACTAGCGATTCCGACTTCATGCAGGCGAGTTGCAGCCTGCAATCCGAACTGGGGGATATTTTTTGGGTTCCGCTCCGGATCGCTCCTTTGCTTCCCTCTGTGTATCCCATTGTAGTACGTGTGTAGCCCAGGACGTAAGGGGCATGATGACTTGACGTCATCCCCGCCTTCCTCCGCGTTGTCCGCGGCAGTCTCATTTGAGTTCCCACCGTTACGTGCTGGCAACAAATGATAGGGGTTGCGCTCGTTGCGGGACTTAACCCAACATCTCACGACACGAGCTGACGACAGCCATGCACCACCTGTTTTCTTGTCCTCCGAAGAGGAAGCATCCATCTCTGAATGCGTCAATCAATGTCAAGCCCTGGTAAGGTTCTTCGCGTTGCGTCGAATTAAACCACATACTCCACCGCTTGTGCGGGCCCCCGTCAATTCCTTTGAGTTTCAGCCTTGCGGCCGTACTCCCCAGGCGGGATACTTATTGCGTTAACTCCGGCACAGGGGGGGTCGATACCCCCTACACCTAGTATCCATCGTTTACGGCCAGGACTACCGGGGTATCTAATCCCGTTCGCTACCCTGGCTTTCGAGCCTCAGCGTCAGTTACAGTCCAGAAAGCCGCCTTCGCCACTGGTGTTCTTCCCAATATCTACGCATTTCACCGCTACACTGGGAATTCCGCTTTCCTCTCCTGCACTCAAGACATTCAGTTCGGACCCCATCACGGGGTTGAGCCCCGCACTTTTAAGATCCGCTTAAATGTCCGCCTGCGCTCCCTTTACGCCCAATGATTCCGGACAACGCTTGCCGCCTACGTATTACCGCGGCTGCTGGCACGTAGTTAGCCGTGGCTTTCTAACAGGGTACCGTCATTCATTAGTGGTATTAGCACTAATGCCATTCGTCCCCTGCAACAGAACTTTACGATCCGAAGACCTTCCTCGTTCACGCGGCGTTGCTCCGTCAGGCTTTCGCCCATTGCGGAAGATTCCCCACTGCTGCCTCCCGTAGGAGTCTGGGCCGTGTCTCAGTCCCAATGTGGCCGTCCATCCTCTCAGACCGGCTACTGATCGTTGCCTTGGTGCGCCATTACCGTCACCAACTAGCTAATCAGACGCAGGCCCATCTCCAAGTAACAGCTAAAAGCCGCCTTTGGTAAAAGTACCATGCAGTACTCTTACAACATTCGGTATTAGCACCCCTTTCGGGATGTTGTCCCCATCTTGAAGGTAGGTTGCCTACGCGTTACTCACCCGTTTGCCACTAGACTTTTACCGAAATAAAAGTCCCGTTCGACTTGCATGTGTTAAGCACGCCGCCAGCGTTCGTCCTGAGCCAGGATCAAACTCTCCATTAATTTATTGGAGAGCCAATTTGGCTCTTTCATTTTGTTTTAAAAGAAATTGTTTCAGGTTTATATTTAAACCGCACATCCGGTATGTTTGAAAACATTATGATGTATTGTTTAGTTTTCAAGGTGCCTGCCTCAACGAGTCAGCTTGTATATATTATCACAGGCGTTTTCGTTTGTCAAGAACTTTTTTTCAAATCTTATTGATTTGTTTCCGAGTCCCTGCCGCTCTCTTGAGCGCAGAAATTATTATATCTAATCTCACATTCTTTGTCAATCCTTTTTCTGATCTTTTTTTCAGATTTTTCCTTTTTGCTCTTTTTCCCTCTCCCTTTTCCCTGCTTCTCTTCTTTTCTGTTGTGCCTGTCCGCCCTTATGTTGCAGGCTTTTCCATGATTTCCAGGCAGCAAGTCTCTTCCTGTTTCGTTCAATAAAAAAAGAGAGATGCCGGTTCCTTTTTTCCCCGTTTTCTCTCTTTTTTACTGCTCTATTTTGTTATCTGTATCTAATTAAGCTATAATAATTATGTAAAATTATTAATAATAACCAACTATTTTTCAGGAAGGATCTCAAAAAAATGAAAAAAACAAATGCCGCCCGTATATTAGATCGTTTACATATAGCTTATGAAATCAAAGCATATAAAGTCGATCCTGATGATTTAAGTGCAGTCAATGTTGCAGCCAAGGTAAATATGGATATAAAGACAATTTTTAAAACACTTGTGGCCCGCGGCGACAAAACAGGGATTCTCATGGCTTGCATTCCCGGCGATGATGAACTAGATTTAAAGAAGCTGGCAGCAATAAGCGGCAATAAACGTGTCGAAATGGTTCATATGAAAGAAATTCAGGGACTTACAGGCTACATAAGAGGCGGCTGTTCGCCGTTAGGTGCTAAAAAGGAGTATCCCGTATATTTAAATGACACCGCTCTTTCTCTGCCACGGATAGCCATCAGTGCAGGTATGCGCGGTGAACAGCTGCTGCTTGCGCCTGCCGATCTTATCATCGCAGCACACGCACAAACTGCTGACCTGCTGAAATAGTCCGGATCTATTGCTATTATTTCATTCAGAAAAGAGGTTTCCATATATATTGAAAAATTTTATCGCAAGGAATGTAAAAATATACCTTTCAATGCAGTACCGTCTGAATCGCAGGCGTTTCATTTTTGCTCATGTCTATTTATTTGCCTGCTGCCTCATTCTTGCCGCCTTAACATTACCTTTTACCATCCCAGTGTTTGCGACTTCACTGCTCCATGCAGAAAGTACTGTTATGAATTCAGCTTCTGACATTCTGACCGCCATACCCCCTGTTTACAATCTATATTCTCCAGATATTGCTTATATCATCACAGACTATTTAAGCAGCCTGATCTCATGGAGTATTCTTTTTTTAGCGGCTTCTATGTGTATGAGCATCAGCAGACTTTATGATCTCGGAAAAGATCATCGTTTTTTATTTTTTTATATGCTTCCCCTTATCAATGTTATTTTCTTTCTTTATTTATGTTGGCAAAAAGGAGATACGGATGCTAATAAGTATGGGCCTTCTTCTGACAGTCTCAGTGACAGTGTTCTTCTCTCCATGCCCGGCTATCATTTGCGCGAACCGGTAAATACATCTTATCCGGCCACTCTTTTCGAGCAGTCTTTTTCCTGGGAAGGGAGACTTAATCGACTGCGTTACCTGTTGCGCGGCATCGGTTTACTCAGTATAAGCATATTAACATGTGCAGCGTTGTCTATTGTCTTTGTCCTTTTTGCCGGTATTGGCATATTATTGCAGTCAGCTGTCAATTTTTCCAATGTAATTGCAGGTTCTTTCTTCATTATCTTCATTTTGTTTGCAGCTTCTGTTTTTCTGTTTATAGGGATAATATTTACATTGATATTCTTATTTTGGAAAATACGCCGATGGCATGATTTGGGGCACAACGGTTTCTTTCTTCTTCTCACGGAAGCACCCTATTATTTAATTACATCTACTCTGCCTGCGTTCAGCAATAGTAATTTCCCGACAGGCAGCATTATCAGCTTTTTGCTGACCGGTATCATGTTTCTTTGGATAATCTGTATAAATTTATATCTTCTGTTTATAAAAGGCGACAGCGGGGAGAATAAATATGGTGAAGATTTATTGCTTTCCAACAGACCCGATACATTAGAATGATCCGTTCTCATTTTAAAATATTTCAACACTGATCACATTGCTGAGTGCCGATAATTTAGCACTTAACTCGCTGCGTGTAATATCTTTTCCCTCATGAACAACAAATTCCAGCCTAAGTACATTGTTAGGCATTCCGAGGATCTGCATTCCCCTTATAGTCAGCTGATCTGCTTTCAGGCATTTGTAGATCAGCAGCACCTGTCCTGCCGCATCCTCTGTAACCATAACAATGGTAAAATTACCATATTTCATCCAATTATCCATGTGTGACAGCGTAGTCAATACAGCAAAAACTATTGCGGCCGTCAAAAACGCGCCCGTATAATAGCCCGCTCCAATAGCCAACCCTACACCGGAAACCACCCATATACAGGCAGCTGTTGTCAGTCCTATGATATTTACGCCTTCTTTTATTATTGCTCCGGCTCCTAAAAAACCGATTCCGCTCACAACTTGCGCTGCAAGCCTGGCGGGGTCGGCATTTGTTTTCCCCTCAACATCCGCATATATCATTTGTGATAAAAGCATTATCAGACAGGATCCCACACAGACAAGAACATTGGTTCTCAGTCCCGCTGATTTATGTTTATACTGCCGCTCGTAGCCGATGATACCTCCCAGTATTGCTGACAATACAAGCCGTATGCACGCCTCCCATTCAGTAGGCACAATAACATCTCCCCGCTCATACTTTTGCTTTATTCCTGTGCACGTATATAAAAGTTATCAACAATCATGCACAATATGTGGATAAAATTGTGGATAACTAATAAGGCATCCCTGCAACCCGCTTTGTTAATGTTTTCTAACAAGTTTACAAAGTAATAATAGTATTTTCTTTTCGTAATTACAAATTAAACATTTCCTGCAAAAGCATTATATTAAGTGCTGTGACTATGATCCCTATTATCCACAACATCACTTTTTGTTTCACACTGTTTGCGTATTTACCCATTATTTTTTTGGACGATGTAAGATATATCTGCAAAAATATCGTAAAGGGCAGCTGCATGCTCAACACCATTTGAGAATATATCAATCCATCAAACGGCTGACTGATAAAAAATATTATCAATACCGCCAAACCATATGTAAGTAAAACACCATGCCACGAATGTTTATCTTTTATATCATAAGATTCTCTAAACAAGCCTGCATAAATGCTTCCGCCGGCCATACCCGCAGTTACCGTGGAAGATAACCCGGCAAACAGCAGCGCTGCCGCAAATAAAATAGCTGCATTTCCTCCCAATAGAGGTTTCAGCATATTCACTGCCTGTGTCAAATCATCTATCACGATGTTCTGCGCGAAAAAGGTACTGGCAGCTATCAATATCATTGCGCTGTTGATAGCCCATCCTATTCCCATGGAAAAAAGTGTATCTATAAACTCATATTTCAATTGACGTTCAATAACTTTTTCATCTTCCAAATTCCATTGTCTGCTCTGAATGATTTCCGAATGCAAGAAAAGATTGTGCGGCATCACTACCGCTCCCAGAACACTCATTATAACTACAAGAGAGCCATGCGGTATAGAAGGATATACCCATCCGACTGCCGCTTTTGACCATTCCACGGGTACCAAATATAATTCGGCTATAAAAGATAACCCAATAAGAGACACAAAACCTATGATTATTTTTTCCATTTTATGATAGGAATTTGATTTCAATAAAATGACACAAAACACTGCCATAAAAACAGCTCCGTACATAAGCGGTACGCTAAAAAGCAGCTGCAATGCAATAGCACCGCCGAGAATTTCTGCCAACGCGGTTGATATAGCTGCTCCCATTGCAGATATAAGCAAAAATGCAGATACTGCCCTCGGCAAATTATAACTGGCTGCCTCAGATATACAAAGTCCGCTTGCGATACCCAAATGAGCAGCATTATGCTGCAATATTATAAGCATAATAGTAGAAAGTGTCACCATCCACAGCAGATCATATCCATATTCTGACCCTGCCGCCAGATTTGATGCCCAATTTCCTGGATCTATAAAACCAACCGTTATTAATATTCCCGGACCTATATAGCGCAAAAAATCTCTTGCACTCTTTCTGGTTATCTCAGTTTCAAAATATCTTCCTATTTTCACTTATGTCCCTCCCGTATTCGTTACTTGCCGATATACTGCATATAATTTTTCATTAAGTATAGCAAATTAATTGTGAAATTAAAAATATTATTATAAAATGTAATTTGTTATCCACATATAGTATGGCACATTCAAATTGAAAAGTATGCTCAGATAACGGCTGCATTTTATTTATTCAAACAGGAGCAATTTATGGAATACAAAACATATCTCTTTGATTTTGATTATACCCTGGCAAATTCGGAAAAAGGCATCGTAATGTGCTTTGAAAAGCTTTTGACCCAAAATGGCTGCCCATCGAGAACAAAAGATGAGATCAAACACACTATAGGTCTTCCGATGCCAGAAGCAATAAGCATTTTGACAGGTGAAACAGCTCAGGATATTCTTGTCCGCCTGCAAAAGCAATACAGTGTTTTTGCCGATACATGCATGACAGAAAATACTCATTTGTACGAAACAACAGTTCCTATATTAAAAAAACTGAAAAATCTGGACTGCAACATCGGCATTGTCTCCAATAAAACACGCCGGCGTATCCTGCAGACTCTCAATAAGGAAAATATCGCGCATCTTGTTGATACCATAATAGGTACAGAAAATGCTGTTAGACCGAAACCGGCACCGGACCCCGTTTGGCAGGCTCTAGACATACTTCGTGCTGATAAATCCTGTTCAATTTACATAGGTGACAGTATAACAGATGCTCAGACCGCCGAAGCTGCCGGTATATCCTTTGCCGCGGTATTGACTGGGGCAACTCCGTATGACGATTTTACTGAATATCCGCACATAAAAATTATGCAGTCCCTTAGTCAAATCCTTTGACAGTTTATACAAAACCGCAATATTATACTTGACATCAAAATAAAACACTGTAAAATATATCTATGCTAAACGGCACCTGTGCCAATATCTGTCATATTTATCAGTACAGGCTTGCGTATAACAGCTTGAGTCCAGCAAAATCCATATAACGTTCAAAAACTATGGATATATTTAAAAGAGGTGAATGTTTTGCAAGAAAGGGATTTGATTATTTCAGAAATAATGATGCCTAACCAAGCCAACGTTGAGGGGAATATCCACGGTGGTGAAATAATGAAGATTATGGACTCATGCGCCTATGCCGTAACCCGGCGCTATGCACGAACAAACGTTGTTACAGCACGGGTAGACGAGTTGCAGTTTCATCAGCCCATAAAAGTAGGCGATCTTGTCATCTGCTCCGCTAAAATAGTATTTGCGGGCAGAAGTTCGATGGAAGTTCATGTAAAGGTTTTGGTCGAGGATCTGCGTTCACATACTCCGCCTATTCCTGCATTATCAGCATTTTTTACGATGGTTGCTCTGGATCGAAATTCCAAACCGGCTCAGATTTTTCCTTTAGAAATAAATACACCTGAGGAAAAGGCTGCATTTGAGGCTGGCAAAGCCCGTTACGACTCATATAAAGCCAAGCGGCGCTGCGAAAAAAAGGAAACTAAAGCCTGACCATATAAAGCAAGAAAGTGTACCGCTCAATGAGCAGGTGCACTTTTTTATTTTATATAATATATAAACACTAATATTGCGTCTCTATTGCTTTAATAAGCAGCTATTTTGATAAACCTGTGGCAAATATTATCTCATCAGACACATTTATTTTATTCTGATACATCTGGGCTTTTACATTGAACACCTTGGCCAGTGCCGGCACTGACAGAACTTTATCAGGCTGTCCCTCAGAAAAAATTTTATGGTCCTTGATAAGCACGGCGTTATCCGCATAAGACCGGGCATGATTTATATCGTGCAGCACCATTACAACCGTCATATTCCGATGTTTGTTCAGCAGCCTTATAAGCTGCATTATTTCGAGCTGATGAGCTATATCCAGATATGTCGTCGGTTCATCCAGCAGCAGTATTTCCGGCTGCTGACACAAAGCCATCGCGATCCATGCCCGCTGACGCTCACCACCTGACAACGCGTTCAGTTGTCTGTCTGCCATAGACTGAATACCTGTTTCCTGCATAGCCCAGTCTATTATTTTTTGATCGTCCTTTTCATTTTTTTTAAAAATCCCCCTATAAGGAAAACGTCCATATGCCACCAGCTGATATACACTAAGATCGGCCGGTATACTGACAGTCTGCGGCAAAACAGCCATACGACGGGCAATATTTTCTGCCGAAAGTTCCCGCAGCGCCTTTCCATCCAAAAAAACTTTTCCCTCATAGTTTCTATGAAATCCTGCCATTATACGCAGCAATGTTGATTTACCGCATCCATTCGGTCCCAAAACAGCTGTTATTTTTCCTTCCGGAAAATTAAGACTAATATTTTCCAGGACCATTTTATTTTGAAAAGAAACGCATATATTTTCCGTTCTTAGCGCAGACATCACAATTCCCTCCTCAGCAAAAAGAGAAAAAACGGAACTCCCAATATCGCCATAAAAATACCGGCCGGCAGCTCTATCGGCGCAAACGCACATCTGGCTACAGTATCGCTGAGCGTTACCACGGACCCGCCCAGCAAGACAGACGCCGGCAGCAAAAATCTATAATCACTGCCTATTATCAGCCTCGCCGTGTGCGGAACAATGAGTCCGACAAATCCCAGCAAGCCCGCTACCGAAACAGCACTTGCCGCAAGCAGTGCTGCTGCTGCGGTGAGGATGATCCGTGTCCGTTCAACATTCATGCCCAGCCCTCTGGCTATTTCATCCCCCAGCAAAAGAATATTTAAATGCCTTGTAAACAGTAATACAAATAAAACTCCGGCAACAGTATATGGTAAGATCAGTTCCACATGGCTCCATGACCGTGCGGCAAAGCCCCCTACCATCCACATCAGGGCACCATGGACTTTATCACTGTACAATATAAGCAAAGCTGATATTCCCGCACCTATAAACGAAGAAACAGCTACTCCGGCCAAAATTATCCGCAATGGTCTTATGCCATTTTTCCATGCCAATATGTAAATGCATAATGCGGCAAGCAGCGCTCCGATAAAGGCTGCCGGCGTTATCAAAAAGCTGAACTGCGGCACTACTATCATTATGAATATCCCCGCTATGCCTGCGCCAGAAGAAATTCCTATAATATGCGGGTCCGCCAGAGGATTTTTCATAACTGCCTGCAATACCGCTCCCGCTGTTGCAAGATTCATTCCTACAAAAACGGTAAGAAGTGTCCGCGGCAGACGTATGTTCATTATAATCTGGCTGTTTGCTCCCTTCCCGCCGTTTAATGCATCCTGTATTTCCTGCAGTGTTATATATACGGCCCCCTGCGATAAAGCCACACCTGCACTCACAACAAGTAAAACTATCAATCCTGCCAGAATAAGCATTTTGCGTTTTGAAATGCTCCTCTCGATACCCTGTCCGTGTATGTACTTCATAATATGCACCTTATATATGTAAAAATTGCGCCTGCCAGCAACGGCAGACGCTTTGTCTATAACTTATTTATTTTCCTTCCGCCGTCTGCTGCGGATACAATTCTTTAGCCATCGTTTCCACCGCCTGAGGATAATGCATACCCGGATTTAAAAGAAATAACTTTTGCGGCAGATAATATACATGATTTTCCCGTACTGCCCTCAAAGTCTGCCACGCTGAATTATTTTCCACATTATCCTGCATAGCCTTTTTTATAGTCTGCATATCTCCCATGCTTGTCACAAAAACTGCATCCGGATCTGCCTTCACCAAAACTTCCAGACTATACGGAGCCGCGTCCGGATTGTCGTCAAGCGGTTTCGCATCCGCTGCCACATTGACAAATCCCAGCATTTTGGCTACTGAGCCCGCTATCGACCCGTCAAGCTGAACGGTGACATCCTGTGCCGTGGTATGCAGAATAGCTACACGCTTTGTTTCTTTCGGCATCTGTCCTTTTACATCCTCTATTTTTTTATCCATTTTTTCGACAAGTTTCTTGCCCTTATCTTCCTCTCCCGTTATCCGCGAGAAAATATCCAGGCTGCGTTTCACCTGATCATAACTTTTCATATCCAGTACTATAACAGGTATATTGTTGCTTTCCAGATTAGCTACAAATTTATCATTCATGCCCTTCATGGCTATTACCAGATCCGGCTGCAGGCTGACTACTTTTTCTATATTTATATTATATACAGCGCCAACCTTTTCTATATCTTTATAATACTCCGGGATACCCATTTGGGAAGAAGGACAGCCAATGACCGTCGCGTCCACCTCGTGCAGCGGTTCAAGGAAAGACGTGGACAGTGCTACAATCCGTTCAGGTTTTTTATCAAGTGCGACTGTCCTTCCAGCATCGTCCTGTATGGTCAAATATGCTTCTGTTTTTGTTTTTTCAACGGTATTGCCGCATCCGGCAAGAAATATCGCTGCACTTATGAATACCAGAAAACAGAAACCGGTCTTTTTATTCATACGTAATCACATCTCCCTGATTTGTCGAGATAATAGCAACTTTTATTTACTGCGTCGTGCTAAAATAGTCGACAGATAATTTGGGACCTGCTTTACTTGTGCTATATCATATATACATTCTTCGTCAGGCAGCCCGCAGCGGCTTACCATAACGGCGTTATCAGCTAATTTTTTCTTTTTGAGCTCTGTTACTATTTCATCAAAATTTTTATAGACCTTCATGACAACTACATTATCTGACACGGCCAGCACCTTTTTTATCTTTTCGGCATCAGCGGTTGCCGGTATCACACTTATAATATCATTGCCTTCAACAAGAGGATATTCCAACCGGCCTGCTATCGCACAAAAAGCCGGTACCCCCGGAATCGTTTTTATTGGCACTGCCTCATTTTTCAGCAGGCGATGAACATAAATATATGTGCTGTAAAACATCGGATCACCCAATGTCAAAAAAGCTACATTTTTGCCCTGATTGAGCAGATTCAATATTTCTTCTTTATTCTTCTGCCAGCTCTGAGGAGATTGTTCAAAATGTGTCACCATAGGGAATACCTGATAAACGATTTCGACGGCCGGTTTCAGATAGGGACTGGCTATTGATAAGGCAACACTACCATCTTTTTTTTCTGTTTTGGGAGCTATTATCACATCAACTTTTTCCAATGTTTTTATTGCTTTCATCGTAAGCAGCTCCGGATCGCCCGGGCCGACACCTATCCCATAAAAAATACCTGTCATCAATATTCTCCTCAAAAATATAATATACTTAACATACAGTCTAAAATTATACAGAAAAGTTTCTCTAAAAGCAAAAATTTTTTAATCTGTCAGATGGCTGCTGAAATTCCGTGTAGAAAACAATTGCAGTGGATCCCCATAAATGAAATACTCTTTTGCGAAACAGATGACCTTATTCCAAACCGAAAATATTTTGGAATAAGGTCCTATTAAAACTTTCTTTATTTATCCTGCGGACTTACTTTGTTTCCAAGGCGCTCCATGCTTCATTTGCACGTTCCACAAAAATATTGCGCACCGCTGCATTTTCACCAAGTCCATGGATATATGTTTCCACCTTAAATCCTTCTTTTTCCAAAATTGATTTATGTGATTCAGGTTCAGCTCCTGCCATATCGTTATTGGCATGATCACCCGCTACCATCATCATAGGCATAAGTGTTATCTTTTTAATACCTTTTGCCTTTAATTCAGGGATTATAGTTTCCAGATTCGGCCATCCTTCTACTGTATACAGATATGTGTTTTTCAATTTCAGCGAATCTATTCTGTCCTGAATGACAGCATAATAAGCATTACTAGGGTCAGGCGTTCCATGTGCCATAACCAACACGGCTTCGTCTTTTGCTACTTTTGGAAACTGTGTGGAAAATGCTTTCAAAAATTCTATTACATCGTCACGCTGATTTTCCTGTCCCATCCAATACATAGCGGAAGTTCCCAATGTCATCTTTTTAAAATCCTTCTTGTATATATCATATACTGCAGAATCATATGCATACTCCATTCCAGGAATAACGTCCAAAGATGCTATTGCTACGCGCGTGTACCCCTGTGCCTTCAGATCTTTGAGCGCATCTTCCGGCGTAGGAATCGTTATGCCTTCCTTGGCTTTGATTCTGTCAATAATAATATGTGACGTAAAAGACAGCACAACCTTAGCATCAGGATGAGCCGCCTGAATTTCCTGCACAGTTTTTTCGATCGTTTTTTCTCGGGAGTCCTTGAACGTAGTCCCAAAGCTCATGACAAGTATCGCATCTTTATTTTCTTCGTTTGCCATCTGAGGATTATTATAAGTGCGCACACCGATTTCAGCCGCTTGTTTTAAAGCGGGAGTAGCATCTGTGACTTCCGGGTTCAGCTTATAGCTGGCATAGGAAGTAGCCATAAATCCACTTAAAGCAACACACGCCATAGAAGCGACCAACATTTTTTTCCAATTCGATTTCATTTTGACAACACTCTCCTAAAGTTTTTCTTCATTACCATATTCTCAGTGTCAATCACTTTCCCGGCAAATGTGTGTCGCAGGAAATATCATCAAAATAAAAAACCCTTCATGTAAAATGCAATGAAGGGTATAATCCGACGAAATCTCAAAAAATTTGTCTGAAAATACCACCTAACCCATCGCTCGCAGGTACCACACAAATAAAACCATATAGGCAGCTTATCCTCAAAACAAACAATAAGTCTGCCTTATGAAGTAAAGCTTTATCGTGTAACGGTGATCGACAAACAGGCAGTTCTCCTGGCTCTGAGTCATAGCTCTCCTGCGCCTTCCCATGCAGCTAAACTGTCACAGTGACATTTTGCAGAATTACTCGTCATTACAGTGGCGGGACCGCGTTGGCTTTATACCAACTTCTCCTTTAAGTCCTTACGGACACCTGTTTCACTGATATTAAATTTTTGTCGTTATTTATGATACAATTAATTTCTTCTATTGTCAATGAGGGAATCGTCATTATTTACAAAATAACTGATAAGTACAGAACATACGCTGAAATCAATCTGCTTTTCTCATGCCTGCAGCAAAGGAACCGATAAAACATGATTTTAGACTAGAGGTATATCGTAAAATATTATATAATTGCTAATATGATATTAATTTCTCCACAACAAAAGGAACTGTTTAAATGGAACAATACTCGACTATTTTTTTGGAATTTATTGCTTCATGGGGATATCTGGCAATAGCTCTGCTCATGGCTGTAGAAAATGCCTGCATCCCCATCCCCAGTGAGCTTATTCTCGGTTTTGCCGGCTATCTTGTATCTATTGGGCATATTGATTTTGCAGAGGCAGTTGCAGCAGGAATGGCCGGCGGTATGGCAGGTTCTATAGTCACATATTATATTGGATATTGGGGAGGCCGTCCTTTTATCAATAAATATGGCAAATATTTTTTTATGAAGCAATCGCATATTGACACCGCACAGCGCTGGTTCGACAAGTACGGCATAAAGGCTGTTTTTTTCAGTCGGCTCCTGCCCGTCGTACGCACCTTCATTTCTCTTCCTGCAGGATTCGCCGGCGTAGATATGAAAAAATTTATTTTATTTACCTTTGCCGGTTCTCTTCCATGGACTATCCTCATCATCTATATAGGCATACTGCTTGGTGACAACTGGAAAAAAATGCTCGCCATCGGTCACGAATTCAGCCTGATAATCTCTGCGATCATCATCCTGGCAGTATTATATTTGTATTTTCGTCATCGTAAAAAACAAAAATAATTTCTATTTGGAGTGATTTAATGAAAGCAATATATCTTGATTGTTTTTCCGGCGTAAGCGGCAATATGCTGATCGGCGCATTGCTGGATGCCGGAGTACCTGGAGAATATCTTGAATCTCAGCTGAAAAAACTACGTTTACCGGACGAATATTCCCTGCTCATAGAAAATACCAATAAAAACGGCGTAAATGCAACATATTTTAATGTTGTTCTTTGCAAAGCGCACTCTGCTCACAGGACCTTGTCCGATATCCAGGAAATTATCATCAAATCTTTACTGAGCGAAAATGTTCAGGATACTGCGTTATCCGTCTTCAGCAGCCTGGCTGAGGCTGAAGCGAAAATACACGGTACCGACACTAAATCAGTACATTTCCATGAAGTAGGAGCCGTAGATGCGATCATAGATATTGTTGGTGCAGCAATATGTCTTGAATATCTGGATATAAAAAATATTTTCGTAGGCAATCTGCATACCGGCACTGGTTTTATCAATTGCGAACACGGACAGCTGCCTGTTCCTGCTCCTGCGACAGCGGAACTGCTGAAAGGTTTTGAGCTGAAAAGCGGTCCGGCGGAAAAGGAACTGATAACGCCTACCGGCGCCGCCATAATAAAAACATTAGCAAAAAAAGGCTCCGTTTTGCAGAATTTTTCTTACGACAAAATAGCCTACGGTGCCGGCACCTGGGATTTACCGCATCCGAATGTTCTGCGCGTATACATAAAAGAAACCTGTGAAAGTACAAGTATAGATAAGCTTATTCTTCTGGAAGCCAATATAGACGATATGAGCCCTCAGATTTTCAGCTATGCCTCCGAAAAATTATTTGACGCCGGAGCACTTGATGTATGGGTCACTCCTATTATGATGAAGAAAAATCGTCCCGGACAAATGCTTTCTGTACTGGCAAAAGAAAACGATTATACGACTGTGTGCGATATAGTTTTTAGCGAAACTACTACTCTTGGCATGCGTGTCAGTGAAACAGACCGGGTTGCTCTTGACAGAGAAATCAAAGTTGTTTCCACTGCTTACGGCCTCGTTCATTGCAAGGTTGCCCGATACAAGGGAAAAGTCAGTAATATTTCTGCCGAATATGATGACTGTCGGCAGCTTGCGGCAAAAAAAAGCGTCCCTATCAGAGAGGTTCAGCATGAAGCCTTGCGCATAGCCTATTACCTTGCAGAAAACAATAAATGATTTCTTCCCACATTCCAAATGAAGCTTATTGCCTCTGCCATATCACTACAGAAACAGACAGCAGCAATTATCAATTGCTGCTGTCTGTTTTCTATTCATTTTTTACTGTCTCTTGGTTTTCAGTGACATACTGTGCGACCGCAGAAAATCTTGACCATCCGACAGTTCCCGGTTTGACTGTATACCAAACCAGATATGTCGGTGCTGTGCTCCAACGTTTCTCCCCGCTGCTTTTATAGAAAGTTTCCTCACCGAGCAGCAATGTACTATTTTCTAAATTAATTTTGCAGTCAGTGATGCTGTAATACCCATTTTCCAACGTGCCGGAATCCCGATTGATCCTTTTTTCTTTGTAAGCAACAATATTTTTGTTTATGCTGCCATTTTTCTCAGTATCATAATGCAGCGATGTTTTATCAAAATAAAAAATGTCATCATTTCCATGTCCGAGGACAATCGGTATCCAGTCATCCTGAGCAGCAGCCTCCTGCTGCTCATCAGCCGATGCGGATACTGCAAAAAGCAGGACCAGGCTGAATATAAATGCCGCTAATTTTTTTCTCATACGCATATCGCTCCTCCAAAACATTTTGTTTTTTAAAAAAACCGCTTGTCTGAATCATTTATCCATATGCTATTTTTGTTAATTATATCATATATCTTTTAAGTATGCTAAAATTACAAAGGGTGATACCTATGACTGAAAATGATAACAAAAAAAACAGATCAACACTGCAAATTTTCGGACGTGTCAGCGGTCTGGGCATTAGTTTTGCACTCATCATATGCGTGACGGCTTTTCTCGGCTACAAGGCTGATCTGTTTTTTTCAACCGAACCTATACTGACATGCATAGGCACTATAGCCGGTTTTCTTCTTGCATTAGTGAGCATTTATCAAATTATAAAGAAAGATGTTTTATGATAAAATTCACCGTTCCTGATGGACACAAAGAACAAAAGCTCCGTTATTTTTTAGCTTCTCATGCTAAAGTATCTACAAATTTATGGCGAAAAATCAAATGGCACGGCAGCCTCTGCATAAACAATATCCCTGTCCGCGCAGCTGATGCCTTTGTAAAGGCAGGAGATACGGTCAGTTACGAGCTTGAGCAAACTTCTTCTATAGTTCCCTGCAACAAACCGCTCAACATAGTTTATGAAGATGAATGGCTTTTGATTATCGATAAGCCTGCCGATATGATAATTCATCCTACAAGTAAAATATGCAGTGATACCTTGGTAAATATCATTGCAGGCTATTATATGCAAACCGGTCAGACAGCCGGCTGCCATCCCGTTTACCGCTTGGACCGCAATACGACAGGTCTTATAATAATCGCCAAGCAGCCGCAGATACAATATTATTTATCAGCATCGCATGACAGAATTTGCCGTTTATACAAAGCCGTCGTAAAAGACCATCCGCATCCTTATGAAGCCATGCTCTGCAGCTCTATAGGACGCAAACCGGAAAGTATTATCGAACGAATGATAATGCCCGGCGGACAGCCTGCTCTCACTCGCTACAAAGTCCTGAAAACTATGCAAAACCGCAGTCTGATCGAACTCAAGCTTTATACGGGGCGCACTCACCAGATACGTGTGCACATGGCAGCGGACGGGCATCCGCTTCTTGGTGATGATCTATATGGCGGTGACTGCAGCCTTATCGATCGCCAGGCCCTGCATGCATATAAAGTAATATTCAATCATCCGATAAATAACAAACAGATCCATATTTCATCCGATCTGCCTCCGGATATGATGCAGCTGCTATAATCAAACCGCAGTGGATTTTTAGCCTGCAATCCTGTATAATTGAAAGTATTGATTATTTCAGATGAATATTGATTCAACCGAAATAAGAACTCTGTTTATATTAATAAAATTTAGAAAGGTGCGGCTGCTATATGTTTAAATCAAAAAATTTAAAATTTGCTGCATTAGGTCTTACTGCCTTTTTAACTGCAGGCATTATCTCCGGCTGCGGCTCACAAACTGCCGACAATTCTTCCGGTGGTAAAAAAACTTTTAAAATAGGTGTCGTTCAGCTGGTAGAGCACAATGCGCTGGATGCTGCCAACAAGGGGTTTATTGCCGGTCTGAAAGAACGCGGCTATGAAGAGGGAAAAAATATTACTGTCGATCAGCAGAATGCACAGGCTGACCAATCCAATTTGAAAAATATTGCTCAGCGCTTTGTTGCCGACAAGGATGATTTGATTTGTGCCATTGCTACTCCCGCGGCGCAGTCAGTTGCCAATGTCACCAAGGACATCCCCATTGTAGGCACTGCTATCACCGACTATAAGCTTGCAAAACTGGTTGCCTCAAATGAAAAGCCCGGCGGTAATGTAACCGGCACGACCGACGGCGGCCCTGTTGAAAAACAAATCGACCTTCTTCTAAAATTGTTTCCCAATACCAAAACCATTGGTACTGTATATTCTTCCAGCGAAATAAACTCAGAAATCCAAGTCAACAGGATGAAAGCATATGCCGAATCCAAGGGCCTGAAGGTGGAAACCGCAACTGTTTCCACAGTAAATGACATACAGCAGGCTGCACAAAGTCTGGTAGGTAAAGCAGATGTATTTTATGAACCCACCGATAATGTCATCGCATCGGCAATGCCTACGTTGGCTTCTATAACGGATGCCGCTAAAATCCCTGTTATTTGTGCGGAACCAAACATGGTTAAGCAGGGCGGTTTTGCCACTTATGGCATAGATTATTATAAATTGGGTGTACAGACAGGATACATGGCTGCCGATATTTTAGACGGAAAAGCAAAACCTGCCGATATGCCTATTCAAACAGCCAACGATTTAAAAGTGACTGTGAACAAGAAAAATGCTGCCGCTCTGGGCATTACTGTCCCTGACGATGTTCTGCAGGGCGCGGACATCATAGAATAAATTCAATTAGGAGAATTACTTTGGATCTCATTATCCCTACAATATCACAAGGACTTTTATGGTCTGTAATGTCCATCGGTGTATATCTTACCTTTCGTGTACTGGACATTGCGGATTTAACAGTGGAAGGAAGCTTTCCCTTGGGAGGTGCAGTAGCCGCAGCACTTCTGACGATTGGCTATAATCCGATCAGTGCTATTTTAGCGGCCTGTGCCGCCGGAATGCTCAGTGGTGTCGTTACCGGCTTTCTTCACACAAAGCTGAAAATTCCTGCACTGCTTGCCGGAATTTTATCAATGATCGCTCTTTATTCTGTCAATCTGCGTATAATGGGCAAAGCCAATCTTTCGCTTTTACAGATTGATACGGTTTTTACTATTTTCCCCGCTTCATTCGATAATCAGACTATGGTTCTGCTCGTCGGCCTTGTTATCGTATTAATAGTCGGCATAATCAACTATTGGTTTTTCGGCACGGAAATCGGTGCTGCCATAAGAGCCACCGGCTTCAATCAGCATATGATACGCGCTAATGGCGTAAACACAAACATCACAATCATATTGGGCCTGCTGATGAGCAACGGCTTAGTCGCTGTTTCGGGAGCGCTGGTCGCTCAAAGCAACGGATTTGCCGATGTGGGCATGGGTGTAGGCACTATCGTCATCGGGCTTGCCTCCGTAATTATTGGTGAAGTACTCTTTGGCACTAAAAGCTTCAGAAACTGTCTTATTTCTGTTGTACTCGGTTCGATTGTTTATCGCGTAGTTATCGCCATCGTTCTGCAGTTAGGAATGCCGCCGAACGATTTAAAGCTTTTCACCGCGGTTCTTGTAACCTTGGCACTTTCTCTGCCCTTATTCAAAGCTAAGTTCAACAGCAAAAAGAGAAGGGTGGCAGGATAATGCTCAGAGTAGAAAATATCTCCAAAACTTTCAATCCCGGTACAATAACGGAAAAGATCGCCTTGAGTGATGTCTCCCTGCGTTTAAACCCCGGCGATTTCGTCACTGTAATAGGCGGTAACGGTGCGGGAAAATCCACACTGATGAATTCAATAGCCGGTGCATTTTTAGTTGACACCGGAAAAATAATTATCGACAACAATGATATTACCAAATGGCCGGAGCATAAGCGCGCCAAATTTATCGGCCGTGTATTTCAAGATCCTATGATGGGGACCGCAGCCGGCATGATGATCGAAGAAAATCTTGCTATAGCTTCACGTCGCGGTAAAACACCGTCCTTCCGCTGGAGCGCTCCCAAAAGCGAACGGGAAAAATTCCGTGAACTTTTGAAATCCCTCAATCTGGGGCTTGAGAACCGTCTTGAAAATAAGGTGGGACTGCTTTCCGGTGGTCAAAGACAGGCTCTTACCCTTCTCATGGCTACAATGGCCGATCCCAAGCTGCTGCTGCTCGATGAGCATACAGCGGCACTCGATCCAAAAACCGCCGAAAAAGTTCTAGCTATAACAGAGAACATTATCAGCGATCGCAGTTTAACTACACTGATGATCACGCATAACATGCGTGATGCTCTGCGTTTTGGCAATCGACTGATAATGATGTATAACGGAAAAATCATTATTGATGTCAGCGGTAAGGACAAAAAAGATCTGGAAGTTCAGGATCTTCTTGAAATGTTTGAAAAAGCATCGGGCAGTGAAATGGACAGCGACCGAATGCTCCTTGGTTAAAATATTTCACGATGAATCCCTCAGCTATAAAAATAAAACAAGCCGTAATAATATGACAGTAAATCATATTATTACGGCTTGTTTTATTTTTTATCTCAAATTGCTGCTCATGTTCACAAAAGGAGCTCGTTCCAAATCGTTGTCTATCTTATAGGCTTTGACCAGAGCACCGTCAACTTTTGTATATGCTGTATTGTTTTCAACCCAGCTTTCATAGACACGTCCGTTTATTTCCTTCTTACTGTAGGAGGTGGGATTATTATCCACCGCCCTGTAAATTCCCTTTTCACTGCTGCTCATATTGGTTATGGCAAACGGTGCATCAACTGGATCGGCATGTGTAACTCCTGTAAAAGCAACCCCGAGGAGAATAGCGGATAAAGCAAATATGTTCTTTTTCATTATAAACAATCCTTTCTTTTTCTTAACTCAACAATTATTTTCTTTAATTTTTATTTAGTTATTTAATAACTTTTTGTCTATGTCATTATAATACTATTATACAGTTTAAAAGTAAAGTAGTATTTTTTATATAATTAGATATACTATAGTAACTAATACTTATTTATAAGCAATTTTTTTTATAATTTTTTTAAATTATATTTTTTGATATCTGTTTTTTTGAAAATCTTAATTTTTATGACTTGCTTTTTGCCTTTGTTTACAGTATTATTTTTATAAAACATAATATTTTTATCATACATTGTTTATAATAGTTAATATAAAAATTATATCGTTAGGAGAAGATAGCATGGACACAAAAACGACATTTGGAAAATGCCCATATTTTACGTCACAAAAAGTTTTGACCGGCAAATGGTCACTGCTGATTATGCATTATCTCGACGGCAAAACACTACGGTTTAATGAACTTGAGAAGCTTCTGACCCCTATAGCCCAGGCCACACTTACCAAACAACTTAGGATACTGGAGGGACATGGTCTCATAAAAAGAAAAATTTGCAACCAAATTCCGCCTCGTGTCGAATATTCACTGAGCGATATAGGCAACGAATTCAAACCCGTATTAAATTCGTTGGAACTATGGGGCGACAAATATATCGAATATATTAAAAAGAATGAAAATGCCGTACTAAATGCTTGATATATAATATTAAAAGCGTCAGAGCTCACACTCTGACGCTTTTTTGATAAAACTATAAAATAACAGAACTGCCCATGTCCCAAAATACTCTGCCTATTTTGCTGCACCGTCATTTTTTTTCAACAGCTGTGCTTTTGTAATAGCCGCAGTCCCAAATTTTGCTTTTATATCATCAATTGTCCTGTAAAGATTTTTTTGCTTTTCATCACAGCTGAATAATGATTGTTCCTCAATAGGTGCAAAATTACTGCCGGTAAGTCCCAAAAGCCGTATTTTTCCGTGAAATTTCAAAGCACGAAATAAGTTCACAGCCGCTTCATATAATTTCTCGTCAAAATTGGTTCCCTCCGGCAATGTACAGCTTTTTGTATAAGTAACAAAACTGTCTGTCCGTACCTTTATGCTTACGGTTTTTGCCTTCAGCCCTTTTTTCCTCAGCCTCCAGCCGACGGTTTCCGCGAAAGCCAGAAAATGTTTCTCAACAACCTCCGGTCCCTGTATATCGTCTTCATATGTCTCTTCATTTCCCACCGATTTTACATCATGCCTGCATTCTACTTTTCTCTCATCTATCCCGTTTGCCATTTCCCATAAATGCACCGCACTTTTTTCACCTAACATTCGCTTCAATGCGGTCCTATCCGCTGCTGCTATATCACCGATTTTATGATAACCGGCACTTTGAAGACGATATGCTGTTTTTTCTCCTACGCCCCAAAGCTTGCCAATGGGCAGGTTTGCCAAAAATTGCTTTACCTGCCCCTCCTCCACAATTACCAGTCCGTCCGGTTTTTGCAGGTCCGAGGCAAGTTTAGCCAAAAATTTATTGGGTGCAATCCCTATGGATGCATGAATTCCCGTCTTCGCCAAAATACGTTTTTTCAATTTTGACGCATATTCTTGGGGTGTACTATACAGCTTCTCCATTCCGGTCATATCCAGAAAAGCTTCATCAATAGACAAAGGTTCTATCAGAGGTGAAAATTCAGCAAAAACTGTAAAAATCATATCGGAAATTTCGCGATAACGTTCATGCCGGACAGGAAGGAAAATTCCCTGTGGGCATAATTGACGCGCTTTCATCCCGGACATCGCTGAATGCACACCATAACCGCGGGCCTCATAAGATGCCGTACAGACTACACCGCGCCTTCCGATTCCTCCCACTATTATTGGCTTTCCCTGCAGCTCCGGATTGTCTGCCTGTTCCACCGAGGCAAAAAATGCATCCATATCAACATGCATTACACGTCGCTTCATAACTTCACCATCTTTGCACACTTTTTATAATTTGTAAAAATAGCGGAACATTATTTTCTGCCATTTATTCATTCGTTTATAAAGACCGTAGCGCATTTCACCGATTATTTGCAAACCCTTTATCAATTCTTTTTTATCCGTCACCGGACCGTCGCTGAATTTCGCCCGCAGCACCATATCAACAAAATCTTCTATTGCTGTATTTTGCCAAGCTTTCTCATGTTCTTTCAGATATGCGGCATACTCCATATAGTCCATATGTTGAGGCCGGGGCAGCTTTATATACTCTGCCAGACGTTCCATATAACCATACAATTGCTGCAGGCGCATCACTGTATTTGCCTCAGTAAAGTCATTTGCTAAAACCTGAGATATATGTCCGTTGCAATATTTGCACCGTATGATCACTGCGCCCCCTGCTGCACCTAAAGCTATCAGCAGCAAAAAGGCCGTGGGATGATCTTCTTCCGCAGGCAGTGCCTGTTCCTGTCCGGCAGCTGTTTTTTCCTGCACCTCCGGTTTGTTCTCCGGCGGCTGCGATTTATTTTCCTGCGGACTTTTTTCATTATCCTTACTGCTTTTTTCCGTTTCCGGAAGTGCGCCGGCATATCCCGGAGTAAAATCAACCGGACGCCAGCCCCATCCGTCTTCATAAATTTCCGCCCACGCATGAGCCTGCCGGTCTGTCACCGTAAAAGCCTTCACATCTCTTCCGCTTCCGTCGCTGCCCACAACCTGTCCCGCAGTTACGGTGGTATCCGGCACCGCATATCCCACAACATAGCGTGCAGGAATCCCTGCCTGTCGCAGGATCAGCACTGCCGCAGATGCAAAGTAGGTACAATACCCCTCATGCGATTCATTTAAAAAATAGCTCACAAAATCTTTCCCCTCAGGTAACTTCCCCGGTGAAAGCGTATATTTATAATTTTCCTGAAAATAACGCTGCAGCCGGCTTATCAAGGCTTCACGCTCAGCATATGTATATGCTTTTTTTATAGGAAAATTTTGCTCAAATTGTGTCAAAACACCATCAGGTACCTGCAGATAATAATTATAAACAAAGCTTCTGTACCCTTTTTCCGCTTGTACGTAATAAGCCAAATATTTATTAGAATCACCGTAGCTGTCGAGAAAAGATGGTATTTCATCATAATGCTGCGGCTGTTCATATACTTCTGCTTTGTAGAGCTTGCCGCCCGCATCCTGAGCTATTTTATCATATTTAAAGCCCGAGCTTGATATATCGGTATTATAAGGAAAAAAATATTCATTTTCATTTGTAAACATCTCAGCTATTCTAAACTGACGCGGGCTGAACAATTCAGTATACTGCCCATCGGCGTGCATAAATGCCGCAAACCTATTTTTCCCCTGCGCATCGTCCGCCAAAGCCTCAAAAATAACTACACTTTGATCATACCAGGCTCCCGGTGAATAAGCTGCAAAAAGCTTATCATATTTCGCATATACATTTTCGGGCAGATCATTCCATGAATTATTCATATACACCGCTCCTGAATAATTCCGCATATAAAGGCGATTCTCCGCCCGCAGAGAAGTCTGTACTTCCATTATTCTTCGCCCTGTCTGCCTTAACGTATCTACATCACCAAGCCTGCCGCGTCCGTTGATGCCGTGCCGTATATCGTCCAATGCCGAAGCTGCCCCGTTTGGTGATAAATACTCATTCAGAAAATCCTTCATCTGCTGCGGCAAATACTGCATAAAATCTGGATGCTTATATTCTTCCTTCGGCACTGCCTGTTGAATTAAACCGCTTCCCGCCAAAACAACAATCCATATTATGACAGCTTTCACTATAATTTTTTTATTATAGCTTCCGCTCATATAAATGAAGAGCGTCAGCCAGAAAGCAACAACACCTGTCAGACTGCGCGGGTCCGGCATAACATTAAAATACAAGCCAAAAAAACAGGCGGGTACAGTAAGAAGCAGCAATACGACAGCCCCTCCGGCACTCCCCATCAAAGCATGAAAAACTATCCCGGCAGCAAATATCAGCAAAAGCAGTATCGGCTGTGCTCCTGCCGTATAACCGGTATCTGACGGCAGATTGAGCGGCTGTATATTTAAATGATACGGCTGCTTCAAAACATCAATAAAACTATTGACCGTATATAACAGGCTGAGATATATCTCGTCCCTATATTCATAGACAAAATAAACTGCCAATAAAAAAAACAGCATATGACAAACCAGCCATCCACGTTTCCCTCCCGCATGGGAACAGACATAAACAGCCGAGCAAAACAGCACAGAAAAAATAATATCATTACCGTCCAGAGAAATTTTCGCATATGACAGAATACAGTTCACTACAGCTACAACACCCGCATTCAATAAAATTATACGGACTATATCATCAAAATGCTTTTTTCCAAATTTCATTTCCGCCATACCCCTGCCGCTAAATTTCCGGCAACATCATTTTCATCGATAAATATCTCATTCATTCCGCATACGGCAGAAACCGTGCCCACAACAAATACTGTCAGCATTAAGGAACTTTGCAAGCCTGTATTCTCTGTTATTTCTTGTTCATCCGATGACGATATATAAAATACATTATGACTATTTTCTTTCATATTATCTGCCAGCCACTGCAAATTAGCAAAAGGCTCCTCGACATGATCTACGCTCATATAGACGAGCAGCTGACGTTCGAAGTCATCCATATTTGCAACTCTGATTTTGGCAGCAGCACCGTTCTTCATCAGATATAAAAATTCAAAGCTGCCATAACGGCCTATGAGATATGCACCCACCGCATAAAAAGTTTCATATATGCCATTGCAGACTTTCTCTTCCGCATCAGGAATAATATCCATCAGCAAGACTGCCGTTATTTCACTCGGAGCATAAAACTCCTTCACATAAATATCATCGTGAGCAATACTCGCCTTCCAGTGAATATTTCTGCTGCTGTCGCCGTACTGATAAGGCCTTATTCCCATCAGTTCCCCTGCTGCCTGCGCCGTCTGCAGCGCCTGCGTTTTTATATCCGCAAAATTTTCATAAAATCTGGGCATCACGAATACAGTTGCAGTCACTTTCATCTTTTTACTGTATGCAAATAATCCCAAAAGATCATAAAAAGTACTTTTAGCAAACTGCAGTTCTATCTTGCCGCAGCGTGTGCCCTTATGGGTGAACTTTCTGCGTGCATTAGCAAAAATAAAGCTTTCTATTGACAGCTCTCTTTCGGAAAGCAGTCTGCCATTTGCATCCTTCACTTTTACACTGACAGTAAAATCTGCCAAGGGCAGATGAAATCGATTTTTCAATATGACAGGTATAGCAGCTTCGTCACCGTGAAGCACCGTAAATTGCCCATACGGCAGCTGCATTTTTAACATCCATTGACTGATAAATAAAAGCAGCAAAGATATTGCAGGCACCGCAGCAAGCAGCGCAAATAAAAGAAATGCCTCATACTGCGTATATAAAATATATAGGGAAATACTGAAAGAAAACGCAAAAATATAAATAAACCAACGTGTCGCCATGCTTAGATCTCCGCAATTTTGGGCAGAGGAACAGTCCTGATTATTTCCTCAAAAATATTATCTGCCGCGTTATGATCAAAAGACACCCTGTTTTTTATAATCAATCTGTGCTGCAGAACCGATTTCAGTATAACGGCTGCATCCTCCGGACGAACGTACTCTCTGCCGCACAGCACAGCATGTGCCTGTGCCATTTTTATAGCGGCAATACTGCCGCGCGGGCTTATACCAAGCAATACTGCCGACGACTGCCTCGTAGCCTCGGCCAGTCTGGCTATGTATTCGTAAATACTGTCCGCCACATGTACGCGGCTTGTGTGTGCCTGCAGCGCCGACAATTCTTCTGCATTCAGGACGCTCCTGACATTGCTGAGGGCGTTGCCATGAATTCCCTTTAATATCTCTATCTCTTCTTTTACATCAGGATAGCCTATCGAAATTCTTATCAAAAACCTGTCCACCTGAGATTCGGGCAGTTCCTGTGTCCCGATAGAGCCCGATGGATTTTGAGTGGCAATAACTATAAAAGGTTTTGGCACGCTCCTCGTAACGGCATCGACTGTCACGCTGCCTTCTTCCATAACTTCCAGAAGAGCCGACTGTGTCCGCGGTGATGTTCTGTTTATCTCATCGGCAAGCAGAATATTGGTCATAGCCGCGCCTTCTACATATCGAAATTCATTACTGCTTTTATCATACATTGAAAAACCCGTTATATCCGAGGGCAGAATATCCGGTGTAAATTGCAATCTTTTCTGCAACAGCCCCAGCACTTTAGCAAAAGCTACAGATATTGTCGTCTTGCCTACACCCGGTATATCGTCTATCAGAATATGGCCTCCCGCCAAAATAGCCATCAGTATCTTTTCAAGCACCGCTCTTTTTCCAATGATGACTTTTTGCAGTTCATCCAGCACAGCTCCTATTATTGCATTTTTATCTGACATAAGCTTATCCCTCCGGGCCTAAAATATAATACAGGTATAAAACCTTCGTAATATTTTACCATTATTAAATTTCTTTTTACAGTAATTTTTACTACGGCACCTGACCTTTTTTCTTAAGAAAAATCAGCCGTGGTGAAACGGCTGATTTTTAGCTTTTCTATCCTCTTTTATATCTTCTTCAACGGCTTCATTTCTTTTGCTGAATCCCTCACCTCTTGCGGAAGTGCCAGCTTCATCACGTTATCTATAGGCTTCACCTTTATTATGACACGTGCGGTAGAATGATCTATAACATCCTGTACAGCAGCATTATCTTTTATAATATTGATTCCCGGCTTATCAACCGCAGCAGTGGTCTGCTCTTCGGAGCCACCCGCCTTTTCCTCCTCTGCCGCCATTGCTGTATAAGCTGCCTTTGCTACAATTCTGATTTGATCGGTCAGATCAAGTTCCGTTCTAACAATTTTATGCGTGTTCACATCTATATCTACTGTTCCTGAAACATCACTGCTGTTTTGCAGAACCATAAACAAATCATTTAAAATATTTGCCATCCCCTTTTTATCTTCGGGGGATAGGGATGTATCAATATCACTAAAGCTCACATGCCGCTTATTATCAAATAATTTTTTGCTGTCAAAAGCTATATTCAGACGTTGTATTCCGGCATTCTCATTTTCTGCATGTATTATTTTAACAGCATCGACTATATCCTGTACCTGTTTGGCATATTGCTCGCCTGTCGGCAAAAGAAATATGTTCCGCTTAAGAGAATCCGCTAAAGGATATCTTTGTAAATACCACTTCTCTTTTTTTTCCGGCTGCCCGTCTGAAGAATAAATTAACAATTGTTCATCTGCCGCCTGCACATACTGTGTCATTGAAAAAATCGGAAACTGCTGCTTTTCCATCGTAAAAAACTGAGCCTTTATAATATTTTTCATAAGCAAAGGACTTTTTTGATACTGAAAATCGCCTGCTGCCACCAAATTCCCCATAGGCATATTTATCATCAGCTGCATATCATAATCCGCATTTTGCGCATCCATATTCATCAGCGCTGACTGATATAATTGCTTTGCTGCGGGATCGATATCGGAAACAGCAGCCTTTATCAGCTCCTGTGCCATTGTCCTGCCGGTAAAAATACCAAACAGCAAAAAAAATACAAACACTATCTTCATCAATTTAAAATTCAATTTCTATTCCTCCATCATAATATATGCCGGCTGCAAACACCGCCTGCTGTCCCTAAATTGGTGTCCCGCAAATATACTTTTATTTTCTTATATAATTTTATTATACATAATAAACCCTAAGGCAACAATATACACAGGCCATATTTCCCTTATTTTTATCTGCAGCCAAATTTGACTATTGAGAAGGTTTTTCTCAAGATACAACGAATTTACGTATATAAGTAACATATGCGGACTTTTCATAATCATCCATATGAAGTCGAAATTTACTTAATACAATTTTACAGAGGGGCGATATTTTGAACTTCATTCAAAATCTCAAGGTCAGACAAAAACTTGTTTTATTACTCTTTATTATGCTGATATCCCTTGTCGGAGTTGGCATAGTCGGCTATTATTTCCTCAATAAAACAAATAACAATGTACATATGATGTATGCAGAAAAACTTGTTGCCGTAGAGCTTATCAACAGCAATATGTCAGAGGCACATAAGATAGAGTCGGATGTGCATGCTTTGATGCTTACAACAAATGATTCAGAACAAAAAACATTGTATGATGACATTGATGCACGTGCAAAACATTTTGACGCCAATCTGACGAAATATGAAAGTCTTCCCATGAATGATGCAACAAAAGGACAGATTGCAGAAATAAGATCAGATTTAACCCAATACCGTGCTGTGAGAAAAAATGTTCTGGCTTTATCATTGCAGGATAAAAATGATGAAGCATATGCTCTTTTCAAAGCGGACGGCAAGCCTGTCTCCGATAAATTCATGAAAGAGCTGGCTGCACTTGCCGCTAATATAAACAATGCCGCTGACGAAATGAATGCGCAAAACGAAAAAGATTTTGCCTTTGCGAACATGATATTTTTAGCCATTATCATCATCGGCATCATTCTGGCCTTTTCCCTCGGCTGGCTTATCACAAAACAAATTTCCTCCCGCATGTCCGATGTTGTCAACTTTCTCAACCTTTTAAGCACAGGTGATTTCTCAAAAGCCGTGCCGGAGAGAAGTATCAATGACCAAAGTGAATTCGGTTCAATCTCAAGAGCTGTCCATTCAATGCAGACAAGTGTAAAAAATCTCTTATCCCAGCTGATCCATCTTGCGGAACAACTGGCCACATCCTCAGAAGTTCTGACTGCCAGTGCAGAGCAATCGGCGCAGGCTTCCAATCAGGTTGCAGGCTCGGTGACACAAGTCGCTGACGGTGCTGAACGGCAGCTCAAACTTACGAACTCTGCCGATAGTCTCGTAAAACAAATTTCCGATGCAATAAAACAAGTCGCTGAAAACACCCAGACTGTATCGGGTTCTGCCGAAAAAACAGCAGAAACTGCCAGCAATGGTGAAGGTGCTGTCAAGCATGCAGTAAATCAGATGAAAACCATCGAAGAAAAAACCAACAATACTGCCGCCGTAATCAGCGAATTAGAAGAAAAATCAAAACAAATCGGCCAGATCGTCGATGTAATATCAAATATTTCCGGTCAGACAAATTTATTGGCTCTCAATGCAGCCATTGAGGCCGCAAGAGCAGGCGAAGCCGGTAAAGGGTTTGCCGTGGTTGCCGAAGAAGTCAGAAAACTGGCCGAACAATCTCAGGATGCCGCAAAGCAGATCACTGAACTTATCAGTCAGGTACAGGCTAAAACTGATAATGCCGTTACCTTCATGAGTGACAGCAAAAATGAAGTTGATACAGGAGCCTCTGTGGTTTCCAGCGCCGGCAGCAATTTTGAACAAATCCTGCATATGGTCAAAGACATGACAGAACAAATACGTGAAATTTCCGCTTCTATTGAAGAAGTAACAGGGCATGCCCAAAATGTAGTATCTGCTGTTCAGGATATAGACAATGAAAGTAAAAAAGCTTCTGAAGAAACCCAAAATATCTCAGCTGCAACACAGGAACAATCGGCGTCTGTGGAAGAAATAGCGTCATCCAGTCAAAAACTTTCCCAAATGGCAGATGAACTGCGTCAGGCTGTCCGTAAATTTAAAATATAAACTTATGACGTGATTATAAGACATTTCTAACAGTCTCTTTTAGAAATGTCTTATTTTATTGCTGTATTTAGATTTAGCATTCTCCTGGCCCATATTATTGGACTATGGCAATAAATATATGGTATGCTGATGTTAATAAAAATTTTAATGCGAGGGCTCATCATGAAATTAAAACTTTCCGGCTATTATAAGCTGCCGCATCTTACATCTCCCATATCATTTGATTTCGAAGATGTATTCAATACGGCATTTATGAAAAAATATACACGGTATAAAACTTTCGAACAATTTTTAAATAACGGTCGCTTTAATATCTCCGACCAAAAGGATTTTGAGAATCTACCGGAGAAATCAATGAATATTCATGTTGCCAAAAACACTAAATTTAAAACCTGGCAGGAAATGATCGATTTTGCCACTGATCGTTATATAAAAAAGAATATTAACCGCACTGAGCTTTAATATTATGAACATTTTTTGGAGGTCTAATTATGTGGGACAGCATTTTCTCATCCATTTCGCATATCACTCTGCACGACGGCCAAACATGTGTTTATACAAAAAACGATATGGAATCTGCCATATATGACAGCGTTTTTCAATTATTTCCTGAGACAATACAGCAAAATGGCAGTAAAATTGATTTTGCCGGTAAAAGCTACATTATATCTACAGATTATTCCAGCCATGGCGGAATAACCAAAATTTATATAAAAATGAAGAATCCGTCATGGGCAAAGGCTCATCTCATGACCTGTGCATACAGTCGCACAGATTATCAACCATTTGACGAAATAATGAACAATCGGCTTGGTGAAAAAAAGTCTGTCACCCGGCCGCCGCTTCCATATCTTATAAGCAGCGTTGAACCTGGTATCATAATGGATCAAGACTGTCTGACCTGGCTTTCCCCATTTGCCCGCTGTATCGCTTGGATAGCCATGGATCCAAAGAATTACACACGTTTCCTAATATAAAATAAAGGCAGAGCCTCCGGCTCCGCCTTTATTTTTCAGATAATTTATCTAATTGCAGGCTGCATCATACCTTGTCTGCCTCATTCTGCTGTCATCTATCTTTTGCAAGATAGGTTCCTATTTTATATACACTCACACGTCCGCATGCCGAATTATGGCAGCTGCATTTTAAAACACTATACGGCCCTATTTTCAGATCCCGGCTTATACTCACATCACCTTCATCGAAAGGTGTCCCGCAAACAGGACACTGCCCTATAAACTCGTTGACTGCCGGTGTGAAATATTTATAGTAATTTGTATGTTTGCAGCTGGCGCACGGATAGCCGTATTTCGAACAAGAATTATATTTACACTTGTCGCAAATAAGATATTCTCCCATAATTTTCCCTCATCAACAACATTTCCCCGTTTGCTCAGCGCTCGGATCAGCCAATATCAGCAATTGTCACGGCAGGTATCGTCTCCAAAAATTCATATTCATGTGCCAATGTATAAAAAGTATTCAGCGCAGTCAATTGTTTTTCATGCACATCATACTTTATGACATCAAAATAATCCATAAGCTGCTGTCTGGAAAATTTTTTTTTGCCCACTACCATATCGGCCGCTTCTTTCTTAAACGCATTGCCATGATCAAAACCACCGCGCAGGCGACTGTACACTTCCCGCAAAGCCTCAGGAAATGCTTCCGCAAAGGCGCGTGTTGCAGCCCAGACTGCATACACCATAGGCAGCCCTGTCATCTTCTTCCATTCATTGCCCAAATCATAATAATACATCCTTTCCTGCCTGTTATGATTGATGTAAAGGGCATCATCGCCAATAAATAGATCAGCAGTCTCATCTTCGTTTAAAATACATTGCGGATCCAACGGCCTTACTTCATACTGTGGTATGCATTTATAGGCTTTACGCATAATTATCTTCAAGAGACAATGTGACGTAGCAGACTGTGCTGTCAGCAAAATCTTTTTACCATCCAGCGCATCAATAGGACGCTTAGACACCAGAATAATACTTTGCACAATACCGTCTGCAACAATCCCCAAATTCGGCAGCATCATCAGACTGCTGCTCATCTGTCCAAAGGCAAAAGAAGACATCGGACTAACATGAAGCTGTCCCTGTTCCATTGCCTTATTCAAAACCGACGGCACCCCCATTACCAAAGAAATGCCCCTGTGATATCCACATTTTAACAAACTATATGTGAGCGGCTGGCAATTAAGAAAATTTATATGCCCCACACGTGGCTGCATCAATCCTTACCTCCTAAACAGACACCAGGCAATTGATAATGCGAGACAGGCAGATTCCTCGGCCTTTGCCCACAACATCCATTTTTCAATCAGGGTCTGCTCAAAAATTAAAAGCCCATCATCTATTGCGGTATTCATCGGCTTTGGACCGACGTTCATACGAATTATGCGAAGATGGCTGTATATCTATTATTTTCTGGCTTTGCTTCTCTCTATCAGCTTTGATATTATCTTCATTTTTATTTTTTTTTGAACTTGTTATCTTTCTCCATATAGTCATTGCCAGCATAAGGATCACTGCAAAGATCAATGCATTAGCCACTATCCCGAGCAAGTCACTCATAAAGCCACCGCCCATACCGAACAAATTGGCAAGCATGCCCCCCAGGAACATTCCTCCTGCTAAAAGACCGACATTTCTGAGCATTCCTCCCCACGGTGAGGATGATGTATTTGCTTTTGCCCCATTCTCAGCCGTTGTGTTCTTATTTGCTGCATTTTTATTTAAAGATGCAGCATCTTTAGAAGGTTTATACTCGTTTCCCGTTCCTGCTGCATTCTTTGACGGTGCTGCAGGGACAGATCTTGTAACAGCCGGAGATTTAACCGATGGCATACGAGCCCCTCCTTTAGCTGCAAAAGAAATATTTCCAAAGATCATCATACCAGCTATAAACAATACAAAAATTTTTTTCATATTCATGTTGTATCGCCTCTTTTCTATAAATATCATTCTCTATATGCCTTTATATCCTCAGGAAAAGCATACACCTCTGCAAGAGTATCCAGCTCTCCCGACAAATAACGATCTATATCATCTACATCAATATAGACTTTACAATCTATATCCAGATATCCCTGCTCAGCGCCATGACTCAAATCACGTATAGCCATGAGCTTTTCCCTTAATTGCAGACATTCTTCCTTAGTGGCATGAATGTCTAATTTTATCTGCGGAACGCCTTCTTCGCGCAAAATCTCCTGCAAACTTATTCTTTCAGACATAATTTATCTCCTTTTTAAAAATTCCGGTAATTTCGTCACCTTTTTCAATTTTTACGGCTGACATTGTTCAGCACTCTTTGTAAATCGCGCATCATATGCAAATGTGTCTCATAGTCCAAATCATTTGCATCATAATTCATTCGTTTCTTTAAGGCTTCAATACGTGCCTGAAGTTTTTTTCTTGTTTCATCAGTCATAATACCTTATTGACTCCAATCCATATTGCCATCGCCAGCTGTATTGTATCTTGCTCCTGTTTATTTGATAAAGTCACCTACATTCCAACGACGGTTAATTCTAATTATAACAAATAGCATTTTCACACACAAGCAAATGTCACAAATAGCTTTTTTCTTGTTTTTTATTTACAGTAAAGTAAAACCCATCTTTTGAGTCATAAAAACATTTCTGCATAAAAATACCATATTTCTTTTCTCAATAGTTATTCACAATTTTATCCACAAAAAGAGCAACCATGTGGATAAGTATTAAGAAATCACAGAACAAACCGCTCTTTTATCTACAAGTAAATTGATTTTATCCACACCCTGATAAAATTTTTGATTATACCATTTTGAATTAAAAATCCACTAAATCCTTTATTCATAGGGATAAATCATCCATAAATAAAAATAATGGGCACTATATTTAGTGCCCATTATTTTTCAACCACAATATAATCTTGTGGATAAGTATATCTCTATCTCAAAACCACTTCATAATATTTTTTCTGCTTTTTTATGCACTTTTAAACCAGATAAGAATATTTATGCATATTTTTTATATCACTGACCTACGAAAACGCCTTATCGCATTTTCCATCTTTTTTGCATTTTCTTCCAAAGACATTTTCTCATCATACACTTTCAGCGCAGCCAGCTGTTCATCTGTATTGTTGCTATAAATCACTTCTATGCGTTTGCCCAAAAGACGTTTAGCTTGATACAGCATAAGATTCATATTAACATCATTAGATAAAATAATATATTTTTCCGCTATATCACTGTGCACTGTATTGACAAAGTTCCCCACTGCCAATCCCTGCTTCTCCGTGTCAGTCATTATAACCAAAGCACCCCGGTCCTGCAGCTCAAAAACAACCTTTTCATCAGATGCCACTGCCAGTATACTCAGTTTATTGAGCGGATGTCCCAAAATAAGCGGCTTATGCAGATCAGCCATATTATCAACATGTATATCGTATGAATTGCCCCAGCCTGTTATTTGCTCAACGAGCAACCCGGGTCTTTCCATATGCAAATGAATCAGCATGTCGTGCATTTTTCTTTCTATAACGACCATGTTGCCATATTTTGCCAATATCTTCTTTATATCAGCCACAGCTGCCTTGCAATTATAAATAGTCAACTGCACACAATACGGACGGACTATATCATTTTCCGGTTCAGGAACGGTATGTGATTTTTTGGTTCCTGAAGAGAAAATGAGCACAGGTGATACAAAATTGCCGTCAAGCCCTGACTGACAGCCCTGCAAAAGAACCATCAACGCCTTTGCTCCCGCATCAACAGGATTATTTTGCGCTTCCGATTTTTTCAAGGCTTCGTCTCCGGCCTTTATTGCCTCAGCCAATATATCCGAAATAGGACGATTGGCTCTTACCGCTTTATAGGCACCTTTTGCAACAGCCTTAGCTGTAATTATTATAGACCTTTCTGCCTCTTCAACAGAAGTACGATGCGCATAGAGTATCCCAAATTGAAAAGCCTTCCCGAATACAGAAGAATCAACATCATATTTTCCGGCCAGCCCCTTGGCAATTCCGCGAAAAATCTGTGCCAGAAGAACTCCTGAATTCCCCCGAGCACCGAGCACTGCACAATTACTTACCGAACAGGCTATTGCACCGATACTGTCATTGCTGATATCTCTTATTGCCATAGCTGCTGAACCCATAGTTCTGAGCATATTCGTTCCGGGGCAGTTTTGATCAGCGAGCGAAGTTCCGTCCAAACTGTTTATATTTTCATACTCCAACAAAAAAGCGCTGTAAGCGCCGGCAATCATTCGTTTAAAATCACTGCCGGTTATGATTTCTTTGTTTTCGCTCATAAATATCGCCTCCGTTTGATATTGGTTTAATTCTACTAGATTATGCATCAAATTACAATCATAAACCATATCAGCCAAAAATGAACTATATCATATTAAATTGATAATCAATAATTCTAATAAAAAATATATCCAAAAACCTCTTACTAAATCAATAAGAATTACATATAAAAATTTTTGATAATATGATTTTTTTAGTGTACAATTACTAAAACAACTAATTGAAAATGGAGCACTAATGATGGAATTGGAACTAAAATCAGGCTATGATGAAAAAAAAGATATCAGTATACTTTTTACTGAATATACTACTATGCTGGTAAATGAAAATCCAAATTTTGCAAAATCGTTAAAAGCACAAAATTACGACAGTGAGCTTGATAATTTACGTGCTAAGTATGGGCCACCTGACGGACGGCTCTATATTGCATATGCCAACGGCAAAGCCGCCGGTTGTGCGGCTTGCCATCGTTTTGACAACAGGCGTTGCGAATTAAAACGTCTTTATGTATCTCCGCAATACCGCGGGCATCATCTGGCTAGTATACTTATCGATAAAATACTGGAAGAAGCCAAAAAAATTGGTTACAAATCAATACTTTTAGATACACTGCCATTTCTAAAAGAAGCCATTTTCCTCTATAAAAATAAATACAAATTCCGTGAAATTCCTAAATATTATGATACACCAATTAAAGAAACTATTTTTATGGAAAAAATATTGTAATACATTTTAGATACAATTGATTTTTTCGTACCCAACAATTTTGCCCCGGCAGAAATGCCGTCCTGTCCTAGTTATACTCTTTTCATATTATATTTTAGGAAGCTATTATGCTATAATTAATGAAAAATATATTTTTTCAATATTTTGTAAAGAGGTGGCAATCCACAGCTTTTCGTGGTGATAATTATGAAAACACACAAAACCTCCGTACCCGTGCAGCAGACAGCACCCAACGATGATCTCATTTTTGCCCTTGATATAGGAACCAGAAGCGTTATCGGCATAGTAGCGGAAAAAACAGAGACCGAAGACTCCAGAATAATTGATACGGAAAGACAGGAGCATAAAACACGTTCTATGCTCGATGGTCAAATACATGACGTACCACAGGTAGCCGAAATAATCTCCGCTGTGAAAAACAGACTGGAAGAAAGGACCGGCCCCTTACGAAAAGTTTCTGTGGCGGCGGCAGGACGTGCGCTTTATACTATGACTGCCGAGGCTCAGATGGAAGTTGACGGCATCATTTCACCCGAACAACAAAAACAGCTTGATTTTATCGCTGTTCAGACAGCTCAGAAAAAACTGGCAGCTTCAAATATCGTGAAGGATACGTCTCTTTATTACTGTGTCGGCTACAGTACTGTATATTACATGCTTGATGATACAAAAATAAAGAGTCTTATCGGTCAGCGCGGCAGGATAGCATCCGCCAGTGTTATCGCCACTTTTTTGCCCAGGCAGGTAGTCGATTCGATGCAATCGGCACTCGCCACGGCAGGACTTGAAATGCAGGCTTTGACGCTGGAACCTATTGCCGCTATAAGCGTTCTTATTCCGACGACCATGCGCCATTTGAACCTGGCTCTCGTCGATATTGGCGCCGGTACATCAGACGTAGCGATAACGAAGGATGGTTCTGTTATTGCCTATGGCATGGTGCCTATGGCCGGTGATGAAATAACCGAAGCAATTTCCAAATATTATCTGCTTGATTTTAACGTAGCTGAAGATGTCAAAAGAAAGCTTGCTGAGGATACCGCTCAGGAAATAACATTTTGTGACATTCTCGGCTCAGAATATACTCTGCCAAAAGAAGAAATTGTTTCAGCAGTCATTAATAATATTACCGAACTGGCACAGGCGATAGCCAACCAGATCCTTACGCTGAACACGGCCGCGCCACAGGCTGTCATGCTGGTAGGCGGCGGTTCCCTTACACCTCATCTTGCCCAAGAGGTCGCAAAGAAGCTGGATATGCCTGTCCCGCGCGTTGCAGTGAGAATGCCTGATAAGGTGGATGGTATAATAAATATTCCCGATACGCTCAAAGCTCCCGATGCTGTGACTCCGCTGGGCATACTGAAAACAGCCTCTATCCAGACGCTCAGTCTTATATCCATGTATATAAATGAAAAAGAATATAATATGTTCAATTTTAAGGAGCTCACTATAGCTGATATTCTTTTGAACGCTGGTGTAAATCTGCATAAGTACAATGGTAAACCGGGTTTAGGCATAATGATAAGCATAAATGAAAAAGCTAAAATCCTGAGCGGTACGATGGGCACTCTGGCAAAACTGAAGCTTAACGGGAAAACTGCTTCATTAAGTGATATTGCCCCGGAAAAAAGCCATATAACAATAGAATGCGGCACTGATGGTACAGTCCCGACAGTAAAGCTGTGCGATGTAACGGAGCAGACTGCTGCCTTGAATCTTTATGTAAACGGAGAACTGACCACAGTCAAGCAATTCTATCTTATCAACGGACTTCCCTGTCACGATAAAAATACCATACTTAAAGACAAGGATGCCTTGACTGTGCCTGACTCTTTCACCGTGGCTGATGCTTTGGCATGTGCCGGGTATAATATAAAAAACAGTATTTATAATTATACGCTCAACGGTCTGCAAAAGACCTGCGAATCATCGCCTCAGATAAAGCTGAACGGGCAGGATGCATATTTATCCGATGCAATTCATGAAAATGATGAAATAGATTTTGTCGAACCGGCACGCATTGCTTTAAAAAAATTGCTTAAGGATATGTCTGTTGCCGCAGATATAACAGTGCTTTTCGATGACAAGCCCTGCGTTGTGCATACATCGGCTTCATCGGCGATCTCAGTGAACGGAAACAGCGCTTCCGCAGAATATTTATTAAACGATGGTGACGATATCGTATGTACATCATCAGGCGGCCAATCCCGAGCCATGATCGGTGATGTTTTGCTTGCCGCAGATTTTACGCCGCCAAAACCGGACAGCAGGGTAACCTTTCAAATACTGAAAAATAATTCACCGGCTGAATTTACCACCGTCGTCAATGAACATGACAGTATTAAGATTGTTCTCACACCCATGTATTCAGATGACAGTCCACAAAAAAAGGAGGAAAATACCGCTAAATGAACTTCCAGAAAGCCGCGGAAGATGCAGAAGCATATATCATCAAGATGCGCCGTTATTTTCACCGTCATCCTGAATTATCTCTGCTCGAAGTCAATACCACCGCTAAGATAAAGGATGAATTGCTCAAGATGGGACTTACGCCCATAGAATATGATAACCATACCGGACTGTACTGTTATATAGAAGGAACAGACAGTGCTAAAAACAGAAAAACTGTGGCACTCAGAGCTGATATTGACGCTCTGCCGATAACAGAATGCTCAGCCCTGCCTTTTGCAAGCATACAGGACGGTGTTATGCATGCCTGCGGACATGACTGTCATATAGCCATGCTTCTGGGTGCGGCAAAAATTCTCAGCAGCCATACAGATTCTTTTCCCGGCAGGATAAAGTTATTGTTTCAGGCAGGAGAAGAGGTCAGTTATGGTGCTGACTTTTATATAAAAAATAATTTTTGCAATGATATTGATGCCATATTCGCTATGCATGTATGGGGTGATTTCGATGCACCGTACATAAGTATTGAAGAAGGAAGCCGAATGGCCAGCTGTGATAATTTCAGGATAAAAATACGCGGCAGGGCAGCGCACGGCGCAGCTCCGCACAAAGGCTGTGATGCCATAGTTGCCGCGGCGCATACTGTGGTCTCCATACAATCTATCGTTTCCCGCATGAGTGATCCCTTGGTGCCGCTGGTCATAACTATCGGTAAAATTGAGGGAGGCCAATTTTACAACATAATCGCTGACAAAGCAGAGCTGACCGGTACAGTGAGGACACATTCTCCACAGCTCCGCATGGCAGTAGAAAAAATGCTCAGAAAAACAGCAGAAGGTACCGCTCAAAACTTCAATTGCACGGCAGAGCTGGATTACAGCTATCATGTTGGTCCTGTCATCAATGAACATAATACACTTACTTCAATAGCAAGACGTGCAGCGATACGTCTTTATGGTCCTGAAATTCTGGGCAGCATGCCAAAGACGATGAGCAGTGAGGATTTTTCTCTTTTCATGGAAAAAGTTCCGGGTGTGCACGCTTTTATTGGTGCACGCAACAAGGAAAAGCATATCACACAAACCAATCACAGCGACAAGTTCACTGTGGATGAAGATATTTTAAAACGCGGTGCAGCTTTATATGCACAGTTTGCCGCTGATTATCTGACAGAACCCTGACTGCCGATACAACTTTTATACACCCGAGGCATCCTCATGCAATCTCAGATGCCTCGGGCCTTTTCAGCAGTATAAATTTGACAAGCACTCGGGTAAGTGTTATATTTATCAATTATAGTTAACTAGTTAATTATAATTATCAAAAAATGGTTAACTAGTTAACTTTTTCCAAAATAAAAAGGAGCTGTCTTATGAACAAAGAAAAACTTTGGACTAAAAATTTTATTGCCTTAACAGGAGCAAACGGTTTTCTCTTCACGGGTTTCCACTGTCTTCTGCCCACACTGCCTGTCTATGCCGCCTCACTCGGTGCCACCGGCAGCCAGATCGGCATCGTTACCGGTATTTTTGGCTTTGCCGCTATCTTTGTACGTCTTTTTACCGACACAGGTGTGCGTTCCTTAGGCAAAAAAAAATGCCTTTATATCGGTTTGCTCCTGTCCTTTATTGCTACTGTCAGTTACCGTCTTTTTTCTTCTATAGATATACTTATTCTGGCGCGCATCATACACGGTTTCGGTTTCGGTCTGAGCACCACATTTGCTGCTGCCATAGTATCCGATGTCATTCCCGATTCCAGACGCGGCGAAGGAATCGGCTATTTTGGTTTAGGCAGTACCATAGCTATGGCTCTTGCACCGGCACTTGGTGTGCTGCTGCTTGACAACTACAGTTCCATATCCTTGTTTGCTTTTTCTGCCGCTGCCACATGTTTTGCCATACTGTGCACCAAAACCTCCAATGCAAAGGAAATCATACCTCAGCTGCCTACCAAAGCACTGAATAATTCAATAAAGAATAAATTATTTGAACATGGGACAGGTGTTCCAGCTATACTTACCATTCTGTTCGGTGTTGCTTACGGAAGTGTCAACACCTTTATTATTATGATGGCTAACGAAGCGGGCATCGCTGACGCCGGTCTGTTTTTTATCCTGGGAACTGTTTTTGTCTTTATTTCCCGTCCGTTCGGCGGACGTCTTTTCGATTTGAAGGGTGCTTTCTGGGTGGTGCTGCCCGGTGCGGTATGTTTTCTTCTTTCCCTATTTATTCTCATAAATTCGATATCTCTGCAGATGCTTTTAGGTGCTTCTGTCTTATATGGTCTCGGTGGCGGACTCCTGCTTCCCGCCCTGATGACATGGACACTCAATCTGGTGCGTTCCGATCGCCGCAGTGCTGCCAGTGCCACTTTTTATAACATGCTCGATATCGGTACCAGCGCTGGCATTATTCTTCTCGGCAGCGTAGCAGGAAGCATAGGATATATCAGCATGTATAATTATGTAATCTACACGATGATCGCATTTATTGTCTTTTTTCTGTTGCAGCATTTTTTCAATCCACGTTCGAAATCATTTGCTGCAGATAAGAATGAAAGCTGATATAAGGAAAAACCGCTTGCCTTTTTATGCTCTGCTACTATAAAATAATAAAAGCTGCCAACAATCTTTATACTTAATAAGTTTCTTATTCTTACCATAATAAACACAGAGATGACCTTTTCTGATCCTATGCAAAGAAGATGATAATTATAACCATTCATTCGTCAAATACGCCCCAATCTGATGACCTGCTGATACACTGCCTTTATCAAGCCACCCGCGTTTTTTCCAAAAGCCTGAACAACGCTATCAGCAATTTAGGAATATATAATTCTGAGTGGTCTGTTTTGAAAACAGTCAAGGAGCATGAGGCTGTTTCACAGTCTAAAATAGCCTCATATCTTGACATAGAGCCTGCCGCTATTTCTAAGACTCTTGCCAAGCTTGAAAAAAAAGGCAGCATACGCCGCTGCCGTCTCAACAATAATAAAGAAAAAAATATTCTGCTGACAGATACAGCTCTCTCCGTTTATCCCGAGCTGGCTGCAGCTGTAGAAAAGCATCGCAATCAGGCTTTAACGGGACTATCTTCGGCAGACCGGCAGCTGTTGGCAGGATTATTACGCAAAATATACAAAAATATCACTGAAGGCGATAAAGGATAATGTATCTTTGCCATTTCATCCGAATGATTTTTTTGTTATACTTTGGGATAAAGGCCAGCATATATCAAACAGCATTTTACACTCTTTATTCTATACTGGCATTGAGGAAAGGATGATCTTATGAATAAGTTTTTTAGGGAATTTAAGGCTTTTGCCATGCGCGGTAATGTTATTGATTTAGCCGTCGGTATCATCATTGGTTCCGCCTTCACTAAAATAGTCAATTCTCTCGTCAATTTCATCATAATGCCTCCTCTGGGGAAATTACTTGGCGGTATTGATTTTTCTAATTTATTTATCAACCTGAGCGACACGCATGCAGACACTTTGCAGCAGGCCAGCGATGCCAATATTCCCGTCATTGCCTATGGTGCTTTTTTAAATACATTAATAGACTTTCTGATAGTTGCTTTTGCCGTTTTCATTGTCGTCAGGCAGATCAATCGTTTCTCTGCCTCCAAGCCGGAGGAAAAAAAACCGCGTCTTTGCCCTTTCTGCAAAGAAACCATTGCCGATGATGCATTGCGCTGCCCGCACTGCACATCTAAGCTTGATTGAGTATTCTGTTCCTTTTGACCAGAATTAATAGACCAAATAAAAAAGATAACACGTAAACTTAACAGTTTATGCGTTATCTTTTTTATTTGGTCTATTGTCGCCTGCTTAACTATCAGTAAAAACCAATTTAGTAAATTTTTTAAGCTCTTCCACAGCCTTGATATCAATATCTTCATTCGTTATCAGGTAATCAATATCTTTCCATGACGCATATTCGACCAGTGCAGTAGACCGTGATTTATTGCTGTCCGCCAAAACAATGGCCAATTTGGAATTGCTGATCATAATTCTTTTTACATCAGCATCTGAAAAGTCGATCGATACCGGTCCGCAGTGCTCCTTAAACCCGCTGGACCCCAAAAAAGCAACATCGACTTTAATTTTACTGAGAAATTCAGTAGCTCCGAACCCCTCCAATGCCATTGTTGTATTATTAAGCTCTCCGCCACTCATGTAAACTTTATTTTTACTATTAACCAGCACATTAGCTGCACTGATAGAATTTGTAATAATTGTCAGGCCCTTTTTCAAATAAAGCATCTTTGCCAAGCAGAGAGCTGTGCTTCCTGCGTCAATAAAAAGAACTGCATTATTTTTTATAAAAGAAAGCGCCTTTTTAGCTATGGCATTTTTCAAATCAAAATTTTCTGCACTTCTTGTTTCAAGCGGTTTTTCCATTACTTCAAGAGAGGATAAGGCACCGCCGCGGCTCTTTTTTATAACACCCATCTTATCAAGATATATTAGATCTTTTCGTATCGTTTCCGTAGAAACAGTAAAATTATCGGCTAATTCTCCTACTTTTATGCTTCCATTTGAAACGATCAATTCCGCAATCTTATTTCTTCTCTCAGCAGTTATTAATCTGCCCATAAATAACACCCGCCACCTATAATATTTTATTTAATTATAACAGACAATCGTAATTTTAACCACATAAGGTCATTCTTTTTCCCAACTTTTACCAACAAAAAAGTTGTTTACAAGGAAAGACAACAATGTTATGCTGTTTATAGCAATAAAAAGCAATATATAAATTGCTAAAAATTGGTTTAAGGGGCAATGTATCTTGGAAAATCACATCACAATTTCACCTTCTCTGATATGCGCCGACTTGTGCAATCTAAAAAGCGAAGTCAGTCTTCTAAAAAAAGCCGGCATGCAGTCACTGCATGTTGACATCATCGATCCTCATTTCAGCCCAAGCATGCCCATCGGTTTATCAACGATAGAGCAGCTGCATCATAAATCACTCATGGATTTTGACATCCATATCATGTCTACAATGAATGAGTTTTTCATAAATGAATTGCTAAAAATAAATCCTGCCAGTATCACTTTTCATTATGAAACAACTTTGCATGTTGAAAAAATGCTGCAAATTATAAAGAATGCCGGAATAAAAACAGGTATTGCCTTAAATCCCGCCACTCCGATAGATACACTAAAGTATGTAATAAAAGAATGCGACTATCTTTTGCTGATGCTTATAAATCCCGGATATGCCGACGGTAAAAGTGAGGAAATGATCACCTATGCCACAGATAAAATCAGAGACTGCAAAAATTTTATCAAGGAGCACGGCGCTTCCACAAAAATAGTTGTTGACGGGCGCGTATCTATGGACGTTATTCCGGCCTTGATCGACGCCGGTGCCGAAGTGCTCGTTGCCGGGAGTAAAAGCATATTCCGCAAGGATAATACTTATGCCGAAAACTACAGGCAGGCAGTCGAGCTTATTAATAAACATTTAAAGGACGGTAATTGATATGACGTACGAAACGGCAAGATCACTGGTTATTGAAGAATGTTCCACCGCTCTGGCAAAGGTTGACGAGAAGGATGTAAATCAGCTCATCGACATGATCCTGCATGCCGATAAAATCTTTCTCATCGGTGTGGGACGTGTTAAGCTTGAGCTGGAGGCTTTTGCAAAAAGGCTCGTTCATCTGGGTATAAAAGCCCATATGGTCGGCGATATAACGGAACCGGCCATGACTGACAGGGATATATTAATAGTCGGCTCAGGCAGCGGAGAATCGCTCATTCCTGTTGCCATTGCAAAAAAAGCCAAACAAATAGGCGGTAAAATTGTCCATATAGGCTCCAATCCGCAAAGCAGCCTTTCACCTGTTACAGATCTTATGGTGCGGATTCCTGTGCAGACAAAACTTTACCTTGCCGATGAAATAACCTCGAAACAGCCAATGTCAAGCCTGTTTGAGCAGAGTCTGTTATTATTGTGCGATACGGTTGCGGCAATGATCGTGAATGACAAACATATAGAGTTAAAAAAATTATGGCATTATCATGCTAATCTTGAATAAATATCGTATATGAGGTGACTTGAAATGATAGCAGAGTATCTCAAGGATAATCTTTCTCTTCTGGACAGCGTGAATTCATGGGAAGAGAGTATAGCCGCCGCCAGTGAAGTATTGGTGAATAAGAAAGTTATCAGTGAATTATATGTGCAGGCTATGATCGATAATGTCAATAAAAATGGTTCTTATATTGTAATAGTCCCGCAAGTGGCTCTGGCTCATGCCCGACCAGATAACGGTGTGATAAAGACCGGCATATCACTTCTTAAACTGAATAAACCGGTAATGTTTCCAGAGGGAAAATCCGTCAATATAGTTGTGGTTCTGGCTGCAAATGAAGAAAAGAATCATTTGGAACTTATGTCAGAATTAGCCGACTTATTTATTGACGACAAAAAAATAGAAAATATAATATCGGCAGCTTCAGTTGATTATTTACAGCAATTAATTGAAAAGTCAGACTAATTTTCAATTTTTAAATATAATTTTCATAATTTTATATAATTGTAGAATATTGAAAGGATGAAACAAATGACAATTAATGTGCGTGCTAAAATACAAGCATTTGGCGGTTTTTTGACGGCAATGGTCATTCCCAATATGGGAGCATTCATAGCATGGGGTTTTATTACCGCACTATTTATCCCAACAGGCTGGATTCCCAATGAAGCCTTTGCTAAGCTCGTAAGTCCCATGGTAAGTTTACTGCTTCCCTTATTGTTATCCTATGCCGGAGGTAAATTAGTTTATGATACAAGAGGAGGCATAGCAGGGACTATTGGTACTATCGGACTTATTGTAGGCTCTGATATTCCAATGTTCCTTGGTGCCATGATAATGGGGCCACTTAGTGCTTTTATTATAAAGAAGTTCGATAAATCGATCGAAAACCGTATTCCTTCAGGCTTTGAAATGCTCATAAACAATTTTTCTCTGGGAATTATCGGCTTTATCCTCTGTCTTCTTGCCAATGCTCTCATCGGTCCGGTCATTCAAGATGCCAATTATCTTATAAGTACTGTAGTAAAGGCTCTTGTGAGCACGGGGATATTACCCGTCCTTGCTCTAATAAATGAACCTACAAAAGTATTATTTTTAAATAATGTCATTGACCAAGGGATTTATTATCCGCTCGGCATGCAGGATGCCCTGGCTACAGGCAAGTCGATATATTTTATGGCTGCTTCCAACCCCGGTGCCGGTTTAGGTCTGCTGCTGGCCTATTCCATATTTGGCAGGGGCAATGCCAAGAGCACAGCGCCCGGTGCAATAATCATCCATTTTTTTGGCGGAATACATGAAATGTATTTTCCTTTTGTTCTGATGAAGCCGCTTACAATTATTGCGATGATCGCCGGTTCTGCGTGCGGTATATTCACTTTTCAAATGTTTGATGCCGGCCTTGTTGCCGGACCAAGTCCAGGATCAATATTTGCTTATTTAGCATTGACTCCGAAGGGGCATTTTATTGGCATCATTGCCGGAGTTCTTGTGGCAGCCCTGGTAAGTTTTATAATAACTTCTTTTATCTTAAAAATATCCAAAGACAACAATGATGACGAATTGAGTGCCTCTATATTACAAACGCAATCCATGAAAAACGAAGGAAAAGACATCCTTTCAAATATCACTGAAACCGGAGCTGCTCAATCTTCACATGCTGTTGATGCTCCGATAAAATTTGTAGCTTTCGCATGTGATGCGGGAATGGACAGCAGTGCCATGGGTGCGAGTGTGATGAAAAAGAAACTTTTGAAAAACGATATTGATATCCGTGTGGAACATTTTGCTATTGAAAAGGTTCCCTCTGAAGCAGATGTTGTCATTACACATAAAAATCTGGCCGAACGGGCTAAATTAGCTTTAAAGGATAAAAAAATAGTAGCCATTGAAAACTATTTGGCAGATCCCAAGATAAGTGAGCTCATTGAAAAAATAAAAGAGCAGCAAAAATGATTTTTATAATTTAAAACGGAGGAATATTATGTTAGCCCTGCATTTTGGTGCCGGAAATATTGGACGCGGCTTTATCGGTCAGCTGCTGTCAGCTTCAAATTATGAAGTATGTTTCATTGATGTCAATCAGTCTGTTATTGATGATATTAACTCACTGAAGCAATATCATATCGAAATAGTCGGCGATGTTCCAGAACGCATTCTTATCCAAAATATATCAGCATTAAACAGCAGCGACACCGAAGCCATCACTGACAATCTCTTACATGCCGATATCATAACTACTGCACTCGGCCCCACCGCATTAAAATTTATTGCTCCCGTCATCTCTGCCGGATTATCAAAAAGGATCTCCCAAGACTGTCCTCCTATCAACATCATAGCCTGCGAAAACATGCAAGGAGCCAGTTCTATTTTACGGGAGCTTGTATGCGATCATTTATCTTCAAAGGATCTTCAGCAGCTTTCTAAATACGCCGGATTTCCTGATGCAGCGGTTGACAGAATAGTGCCATTGCAAAAAAACTCTGAAAAATTGCTGGTGCAAACCGAACGATTTTTTGAATGGGATGTTGATGAAACCGGTATAGCAGGAAATAAGCCACCCGTTAATGGCATAACTTATGTAAAAAACCTACAAGCATATATTGAGCGAAAACTTTTCGCAGTTAATGCCACTCACGCTGCAATTGCTTATTTAGGCTATATTCAAAACATAAATTATATAAATCAGGCGATCAACAATGATAATATTAGCAGTATCGTTAAATGCCTGTTAAAAGAAGCCGGTTTTCTTTTAAACAAAAAATATGATTTTTCCATAAATGAATTTAACGCTTATTCCCAAAGAATTTTACAGCGATTTTCCAGTAAATATATTGCAGATGATGTTACACGAGTGGGCAGATCACCCATTCGTAAATTAGGCGTAAACGATCGTTTGATCGCTCCAGCTATACAATTGGCCGACCTAGGCATTATTTCAGATGGATACTCGGCAGCAATTGCGGCTGCATTTTGCTTTGATTATAAAAATGATACCGAAGCTGTTGCCCTACAGGTTCACATCAAAAAGAACGGTCTCGCCAGTGCTTTATTTCATTACAGCAGGATAAATCCCCAGACAGAGCTGGGAAAGGTTATCTTGCATAAATATAACCTTCTGCAAAAATAAGCTTTTCCTATTATTGCCAATTTAAAACACGCTCTTTGGTCTGACATGTAATTAAACTTTTACAGTCTATCCGAAGGAGCGTGTTTTTTTGTTTGAAATAAAATTTTTATTTAAGCGGCACTATCTCACCGCTATGAAAAAGATATAGATATTTTTCTTTAACAGGCTTTGTTAGAATGGCCTCGACAGCTTCACTGTATAATTTTATCTGCATTTTATATTTCACAGCGGCCTCATCGCCCGAACAATTATCTGTCTTATAATCCACCAGCACCAATCCGTCAGATTCAGTGAAAAGCAGATCTATCACACCTTGTGTAAATATACGGTTTTCCGGCTGTGCATCGGCATAAAATCTCTGTGCTTCCAGCATACGGGAAAACTGCATTTCTCTCCGTACAAGAGGAGATTTCAACAGTCGTCTGCCCACAGAAGAGCAAAAAAACTTTTGTACGGACTGCCTGTTTACCCGTTTGATCTGTTCGCGTTCAATAATTTCTCTTTCTGCCATTTCCTCCAACTGTATTTGTATGCCCTTATCTGTCAAATCTTTTTTAAGATCCAAATGCTGCATGACACTGTGCATCAATGTACCGTATTCTATACCTGTCATCGCTGTTTTTTCCTGCAGGAAACGCGGTCTTGCATATTCGTCGGCAGAAAATATATTTTCCGTATCCGGTTCGGGTTCAAAGCGGCGTTTTATTTCTGTCACTGACAGCTTAGACGGCAGCTGCACTCCGGCAGCTTTAGAGTACTGCCAATTCAGTCGCTCTTCTACCCAAGCTTTGGCTGCTGTGCCGCTAAGCGGCTGATGTGTCCGTATTTTTTCGAATACCTCCGGCAGCGCGGTGTTTTTTTCTTTTGGAGCTGCCACCGTATTATTCCTTATTTCGATCTTCCATTCTGAATTTCCATACGGCAGGGGACTAGTTTCCGTCCTGCTGCTATCACAAAGTTCGTAAAGGGCGGTTCCGTCCGCATGCCTTGCCAGTGCAGGGCAGAGCCAATCAAGATAAGTTCCCGCATTTAATATTTGATAAACCGGCAGTGTTGTCTTGACAGCTTCTCCCGCCGCCTGACACCACACCGCTGCTTTTTTAGCCAAACTGCTGACAGTTCCTGTCAATATCAGCTTTTCTCTGGCTCTTGTCATTCCCACATAAAGGACACGAAGTTCCTCCGCCTTGCTTTCTTTCACTGTCTGCCTTGCGATAGCCTGTCTGGCAACAGTCGGATAACGTACATTGTATTGCAGATCATATACATACGGCCCCAAACCATATTTTTTATGAATAAGCAGCACTTGTCTGCTGTCCACCAGATTTATTCTTTTTCCCATATCGGCAATTATCACTACCGGAAATTCCAATCCTTTACTTTTGTGGATGGTCATTATTCTCACCACATCTTCATTTTCACCCAATGTTCTGGCTACAGATAAATCATTGCCGCTCTTTTGCATTTTCCCCACAAATAACAAAAACCGGAATAAGCCGCGGTAATCAGTTTCTTCATACGCGGCAGCTCTGTCGTACAACATGCGCAGATTCGCCTGCCGCAGTACTCCGCCCGGCATTGCTCCACAGTAGTCATAATATCCCGTTTCATCATAGAGCTGCCATATCAATTCGGGAACGCTTAATTGTTTTGCCACAGTGCGCCAGCGGTTTAAGTTCTGTAAAAACTCCGCTGCTTTATCTTTGAGAGTGCCAGCAACGTCTTTATGCGGTTCTCCCGTTTTTAGCAGCGCATCAAACAATTCTCCCTCTGTATCGTTGAGCCGTATCTGTGCTAATTCCTCTGTACTGAAGTTCACTATCGGTGAATGAAGGACGGCCGCAAGCGGTATGTCCTGCCGCGGATTATCAATGATCTGCAGTAAGGCCAGCATCACTCTTATTTCTGTTTCGGCAAAATATCCGCTGCTCAAAGCCGCATAAGCCGGTATATTATTGCTGCGTAATGCATCAAGAATTAAATCAGCCTTGCCGGCAGCCGAGCGCATCAGGATAACTATATCCCGGTATGTCAGCGGTCTGTACCTGCCGCTTTGTTTGTCAAAAACTTTTTGACTGCCTTCCATCAATTTTTTTATCCTTTTGGCAATGCAGTCAGCCTCGATCGAAAAACCCGAAAGTTCTTCTGTGCCTTCCTCTCCCTCCCGCGCATCGTCCGGCGCATCATTTTCCTGCGTATTATCCTTGTCCAGCAAAATCAGTTCTACTGTATCATCCAACGTGTCTTTTTGCTGCGGATAAGCCAAGCCGCAAACCAGAGCCTCATTGCCGCTATAATTCACTTCAGCTGTTTTTTCCGTCATCGTCTGGGAAAAAATAAAATTAACTGCCTGCAGAATATTTTCCCGACTGCGAAAGTTTTTGGAAAGGTCTATGCGTTTGCACTGTTCCGGCAGGAGAGGATACGTTCGGTATTTTTCCATAAACAGTTCCGGTTCAGCCAATCTGAAACGATAAATACTCTGCTTTACATCGCCTACCAAAAATTTACTTGTTTTTGCTCCGGCGATGAGTGAGATGATGGCTTCCTGCACACCGTTTGTATCCTGATATTCGTCAACCATTACTTCTTTATATTTGCCATTCATTTCTGCGGCGGCCTCTGTGGGGATAAGCTTCTGCACCGTCGATCTTTCATCTGCCAGAATCCGCAGAGCAAAATGTTCCAAATCGTTAAAATCGGCTATTACTCTTTCATGCTTTGCTTTGCCGAAGGCACATAGGAACTGCTCTGTCAGCCCGCATATAAACTGCATATTCTCTTTCTGGATATGCAGATCAAGAAAAAGTTTTTTAGGCGGCATTTGGAAAAAATCGCTCACGATGCTCCCTATTACATCTTTCTCTCTTTGACGGGCGCTTTTTAAATATTCCTTAAAGGATTCCGGCATATCGGACGGCAGCCGCATAACAGCAAAATGCAAGCCTTCCATTACAGCATACAGGGTTTCCCACCCCGCTAATAATCCGTCACTTATATCACTGAGCATAGAAAGATCACTTTGTATTGCTTTCACCTCACAGCCGCACTGTGAAGCGGCTTTTTCCATGGAAGAGTTTATGACCATACACTCATCAAGTACCAGCTCAAGTTCTGTTTTTAATATTTTTGCCCACTTTGTATCATCAATGCCGCCATTTTCCGGTGAATACAGATACTCCGGCAGCTGTTTGAGCCATTGCTCCGGAAAAGGCTGGCTCATTGCATATTCATAAAGAGATATAATTATTTCATATACGGCAGCATCACCTCGTTCATTGCCGTATGAATCGGCAAAATGCAAAAACAGTTCATTATTTTCATTCTCATACTGCTGTTCAATCAGTTCAGACAACACATCCTGTTTCAGTAGATTTATTTCCTGCTCTCCCGCAAGACGGAATTTAGGATCAATATCTATCTCATGAAAATAATGCCGAATGATTCCCTGGCAAAAAGAATGCAGCGTTGATATAGAGGCCGCATTCATGAGAACCAGCTGCCGTTCGAGCTTTTTCATCATAGTGCCCGCTCCCATTTCAGCAGCTGCGGTCAATTGTTCTTCCAAACGCCGTCCGATGCGTTCGCGCATTTCAGCAGCCGCTGCATTGGTAAAAGTTACGATCAAAATTTCGTTTATATCCACATTGTCGTCAAGTACCAGCCGAATAGTTCTTTCGACCAATACTGCCGTTTTTCCTGATCCGGCGGCTGCCGCCACAAGAATATTTTTTCCTCTCGTGCTTATAGCCTCTTCCTGTTCCCGAGTCCAAGCCATATGTTCTGCCTCTCTATTTCTGCGGCTGTTTTGCCGTAATTTTTTAGTCTATCTTTATTTATTATATCATTCGCCTTATATTTTGAGAACGCTGCCCTCACCTTGTACCTTTGCCGTATTTTGTATATTTTATCTCGTTCATTGTAAATATTCGCATACTTATATATACTGTCTATATATAGGCAATCTATAATTTTTTAAGGATGGTGATAATATTGAATTTAGCAATAGCAGGTACTGGCGGTATTGTAGCAACATGTCTTGAAGCTTTGACATTTCTTGATTCAATAAATCTGACAGCTATATGTGCCCGTCCCAAAAGCGAGCCAAAAGCGCACAAATTGGCGGCAAAGTACAAAATTGCTCAGGTTTATACCGATTATAACAGCATGCTCCAAAACAATGATATCGATTTTATCTATATTGGCATAGTCAACAGTATGCATTTCGAATATGCAAAGCTCGCTCTTCTTGCCGGAAAAAACGTTATTTGTGAGAAACCGGTTGCCTCTCATATTGAGGAGTTCAATGAATTGATGGCAATTGCTGAGAAAAACCATCTGTTCTTTTTTGAAGCTATAACACTCCTTTATTCGCCAAACTACGATTTTATCCGCCGCCATCTGACCTCCATCGGACGTTTACGCATGGTTCAATCCAACTATTTTCAATACTCCAGCCGCTATGACAATTTTTTACAGGGAATTGTCATGCCTGCCTTTGATCCTGCACTTTCAGGAGGCTGCCTGTATGATCTCAATGTTTACAATCTGCATTTTGTCATCGGTCTTCTCGGCAAACCGCTGAATATGAAATATTATGCCAATATCGCTGCCAATGGAATAGACACTTCCGGTGCCGCGATACTCACTTATGATGATACCATCGCTGTCTGCAGTGCCGCCAAGGATGCCGAAGGAATCAGCGGTGTTATTCTTGAGGGAGAAAAAGGTTATATCCATCTGAACAGCGAACCTAATATCTGTCGTAATGTGATTTTAAAGACCGCAGACAATATTGAAAATTTTGACGGCGAACAATATCCGAATCGCATGGTAGATGAATTTGCGGCTTTTGCCGATATTTATGAAAGAAATGATTTTTCCGCCTGTCTGAGACTGCTCAAACACAGTCAAACCGTAATGCATACGCTTACTGCACTGCGCGCTGATGCCGGCATAAAATTTGCATCGGACGGCAAATAGCACCGAACCGAAAATTATATACCATTATGAGGAAATAATGGTATAATTATAGACAGAAAAAGCTTGAAGCATATCGCTGCCGGTCAAAATTTATATTATTCTTTTGTTTTTGCTTAATATTATTAATGATATTATTAACTTGACTTATAGTTATTCTTGTTATAGAATAATCTTGATCTTTAAAGATTCAATTTACCATCAATATAGAAAATTTTATTTTCCCGTTTTTTCCCTTTTGAGGAAAGTTTCTAAACAACACATAGTATTGCTGTTTGTCCCGCAAAATTTATTCTGAAGATGAACTTCAGCTGATTAAGTTTTGTTTTTCACAAACTGTGGAACTACGTAAATAGGAGTGATATTTTTGTTTAAACGTATTTTGATTGCCAACCGCGGTGAAATTGCCGTCCGTATTATTCGCGCCTGCAAGGAAATGGGGATTCAGTCTGTTGCCGTCTATTCAGACGAGGATAAGGATTCCATGCATGTAAAGCTGGCCGATCTGGCCTATAACATTGGTCCTGCCGATGCTTCCCTATCCTACTTGAATTACAATGCATTAATGCAGGCGGCGCTTGATACAGAGGCTGATGCTATTCATCCCGGCTATGGTTTTTTATCGGAGGACGCTGATTTTGCCGAACGCGTCACTAAAGCGGGCATGACATGGATCGGTCCTCATTATACTACTATCCGCCAGGTAGGCGACAAAGATATCGCTCGTGCTGCCATGATTCCTTCCGGCATTCCTATGTCAAAAGGCAGTGATCCGCTTCTCGACGAAGAAGACGCTATCAACAAAGCCAGAGAGGTCGGTTATCCCATCATTTTAAAACCTGTTGCCGGCGGCGGCGGCAAAGGCATGATAGTCGCCAACAGTGAAGATGATCTGAAAAAAATATTGCATATAACCGATCTTCAGAATATAAAGTATTATTACGAGCACTATATAGAACATTCACGCCATATAGAAGTGCAGATCGTAGCCGATAATTACGGTACTGTCCTGCAGCTTGGCGAAAGAGAATGTTCGCTGCAGCGCCGTAATCAGAAGCTGCTGGAGGAGTCGCCTTCCGTGGCTCTTACGCCTGATATGAGAAAACGGGTGGGTGATCTTGCTATTAAGGCAGCCAAAAGTGTTCATTACAGCAATATCGGCACTGTTGAGTTTTTACTCAACCTGCGTGATAACGATTTTTATTTTATGGAAATCAATCCGCGTATACAGGTAGAACATGCTATAACGGAAGCGGTAACAGGCATTGACCTCGTTAAAACACAGATCCGTATAGCCGCGGATGAACCGCTTACCATAAGTCAGGAAGATATAAAGTTCACCGGTCATGCCATAGAATGCCGTATAAATGCCGAAGATCCCGACAATAATTTCCTTCCCTCCCCGGGAAAAGTTGATTTCTTCATTGAACCCGGCGGTCCCAGAGTACGTGTTGACAGCGGTGTCTGTGCCGGTCTGAGTATATCGCCCTTTTATGATTCGATGATCGCCAAAATCATAGTTCACGGCCATACCCGCGGTGATGCCATAAAAATTATGCAGCGTGCACTTGATGAATTTACTGTTGAAGGCATCAAAACTACCATCCCTCTTCATAAGAAAATTCTGCGGGATGATTATTTCCGCACCGGCAATATCGACACTAGTTTTATAAAAGATCATTTTTCCAGATACCATTATACAATGTCAGGCACTGCAGCTGCCACTATGAAGAATGCCGCCGTTTTGCCAAACGGTCAGGATCAGGAAGCCACAAAATGGTCACAGGAAAAAGTGGACGATGACATGCGCGTAGCCATACGCTCCGGTTTGTATTATATGTAACAAAAATCCCATGGTCATGAAGTGCCCCCGTAGGTTAGATTTTTTGATCTAACTTATGGGGCGGTTCATCAAACCATGGGATTTTTATGTCTCAAATAATTGAGAGATTTATCTTATATATATTTCAACGGCCGCAGGAATAGTTTTCACTTCAAGCGGCAGTTTCGGTCCCGGCTCTCCATCAATATCACTTTGCACATCTTTGTCACAGTCGATTCTGAACGAAGATGCCTGAATATATTCTACGTTTTTGTTATTTATTATATCCTTGCCGGCGACAGTTTCCGCCGTAAATGCCACCAATTCCGGCAGGCTGCACTGCTTCAGCATTATCAGGTCAAGCTTGCCGTCATCGAGTTTCGCATTCACGGATACATTTTTCAGTCCTGCCACAACATTGCTGTTGACGATAAGAACAAAAAACGCACTCACTTTCTTTACGATCCCGTCTGCCTCCACAGTCATATCCAGAGATCTGAATTTAGGCAGTTCCCCGATGCCGCGCAAATAATAAGCCAATTTGCCGAATGTGCTTTTAAGCCGTCTGTCAACATCATGCGCCACTGAAGTCAGCATCCCCGCGCTGGCTACATTAATAAAATATTTATCGCCTATGCTGCCGACGTCAATAACTGTCGTTTTTCCGTCTATTATCGCATCTATATAACTGTCAAATTTACCCGCACAGCACGACAGGCATGATGCAAAGTCATTTGATGTACCGCTCGGTATAATTGCAATAGGAAGTTTTATACCGTTTTTCAGCATGATGTTCACTATTTCATTTAATGTTCCGTCACCGCCGGCAATGATGATCCCTGTCGGCATAACAGCCTTGACAAAACCGGAAAAGCCACGATTTTCCGGGCTGGTGCGGTACGGCACCAATATACAGTACCTTTCCTGAAACATTGCTATCAGATGGTCGAGCTTTTTCCTGAACATTGTATCTCCCGATACCGGATTGTATGCAAGCACGAACTTTTTCATCTTCATTGCTCCTGAGAAATTTCTTTAAACACGCCGATCTTGCGAAGCGCCCTTATAGCAATTTTTCCTACAACGGGAATCACAGCCATATCTTCTTCCATCATGCCTTTCACTAATATGAGAATAACGATATATGCTGCCGCACCGACTGCCACTGAACCAAACGTGGCAACAGCATTGCTCCCATCAGACAGCAAGATCACATAATAGGAAAAATACAAAACAAATGCCATGACCGCTGCCGCGATCATATTTTTCATTATCTGCTTCATTTCCATCTTATACCCAATATATCTGTGAAGGAAATACAGATTAATTACCGCCGCAATGCCTATGTCAGCCGCCGTTGCCCATGCGGCACCCATAATACCGAGAGACGGCTGCGCAGTAAGCACCCAGTTTAAAATCACTTTAGCAACGGCCGCAATGATCATATTTACCATCGGCACTGTAGGATGGCCAAGCCCCTGAAGCACAGCAGTCGTTATCTGATGAAGCCCCAAAAGAATTATTGAAAAGGCAGAAACCCACACAGCAGGACCTGCCCCGGGTGCATTGTATATAAGGCTGGCAATGGGTACTGCCAATACCAGCACAATAACAAATGCCGGAAAGCAGATAAAATTAGCGATGCGTATTGCCGCGGCCGTTTGGTTAAAGCAGCTGTCATGATCTTTCAGCGTACGCGCCTTTGATATAGCCGGAACGATGCTGACGGCCAGAGCAGCCGTCAATATCGTAGCCAAATTCACAAGCGGCACAGCCATCCCCGTCAGATAACCGAAAAGCTCTGTCGCCTCGTTGACAGAATAGCCCGCCGCTTCAAGCCGCTGCGGCACTATCATCAGATCAAGATTGGCCACTATCGGCAGCATTATGCTGGTAGCCGATACAGGCAGTGACAGCTTAAAAATACGTTTCATGATATTAAAAACTGTTTCCTGCTTCTTATCAGGCAGCGGCGCTAAATGACCACCATACATCTTGTCTATGTCTTTATTTAGCTGCCAGTGAAAATAAACAAGGACCAACAGTCCGGCAACAGCACCTGCCAATGCACCGAGACTGGCTCCGGCAGCAGCAAATTCCAAACCGTACGGCAGCAGCATCTGTGCAAACAAAATCATTGTTATAACCCGGAATATCTGTTCCACTATCTGGGATACCCCGGTTGGTGTCATTCTTTGCCAGCCCTGCAGATAACCGCGTGAGCTGGCCAGAATAGTGACAAAAAATATTGCCGGTGCCAATGCGACAACAGCATAATAAGCCCGCGGGTCACGTATAAACTGCCAATCAATAAGCCATTGCGCCCCAAAATAAGTAAGCAGGCTGCACAGGATGCCAGTAAAGAACATAAAAGTCATTGATATATGAAAAATTCGTTTTGCTCCCCATATATCTTTCAACGCAATATGTTCCGCAGTTATTATCGATATCGCAATAGGGACTCCGGCAGTAGAAATATTAAATGCAAGGAAATATATGGGAAACGCCATCTGATAAAGACCGATCCCCTCACCGCCCAAAACGCGTGAAACAAATATCCAGTTCAGTGACCCTATGACCTTAACAACGATACCGGCTACTGTCAATATAAGCGTGCCTTTAAGAAAGGACGTATTCCTATCGGCGTTTTTTTCAGTAGTAGTTTGAGTATTTATAATCAGCACCTGCTTCATTTTAAACAAAACTTTTATTTTCTTTTTTAGTGAAATTATATATAATATATTAAACAGCGAAGACATCCATTATCGAATGCCCCAGCTCGGCTTCAAGGCATTTTTCAGATAAATGGCATCCTTTCCGTCAGTATATGTATTTTTATCTGTCAGCTTAAAAAATTATAGCATTTATCTTGAAACTGCGCCAGCATAATTTCCAGTTTCAACATTAAAACGACATTATCTTTATAGTTTAAAAATAATAATCCGAAGGGTTCATAATGAGAAAGAATATTATCAGTTTCAATACAAAAATCGGTAAAAGCAAGCCGGAGACAATTATTGATAAGGATGCACAGTGCCCTTTCTGCGAATATGATCATCTCGAGCATATAATTGATACCTGCGGAGAAATGACTCTGCTGGAAAACAAATATAATGTACTGGAAAATTCCTTCCAGACTGTTCTTCTTGAAACACGTTACTGCGGAAGTGATATGCCGGATTACAGCGATGAGCATATGCGCATGCTTATTCGTTTTGGTATCAGGCATTGGTTCTCCATGCTCGATTCCGGCAAATACAAGTCTGTCCTATTCTTCAAAAATTACGGTCCTCTTTCAGGCGGTACGATGCGACACCCCCATATGCAAATAATTGGTTTGAAAAATGTGGATAATTCCCTGTTGTGTGAAGAAAGTGATTTTCTTGGCACGCAGATCGCTAAAAAAGGCTCTGTCGAACTCAATATATCTACGTTCCCGCGGCTCGGTTTTTGTGAGCTCAATGTTCTGACCGAAAATAATGATGAAACAGATACTATAGCCGACTTCATAAAAATATCCGTTGACTATATAATGAATCATTTTAATAAACGCTGCAAAAGCTATAATATCTTTTTTTACCGTACGGAAGGGCTGATAAAGGTAAAAATAATGCCCCGCTTTCCTACATCACCTCTATTTATCGGTTACAGCCTGCGTCTCAGACCAAATAATCTTAATATAATAGTCAATGAAATGCGGAAATTGTATTTTTCGCATATTTAAAGAACATCTTGCAGTACGGGAGTCAATTTTGGTTCTCGTTATTTTTTTCGAATATTTAACTGTATATTCGAAATATTTAAAAAGGAGTCTTTTTTATGCCAATGTTTAAAAAACAATTTCTCGTCCTGCTGCTTATAGGTGCTGCCGCCGTAAGTGCTGTCATCTATGGCAGTTATTTCCGGCAGAGTATTGATCTGGAAGCTGTACAGCCAGCCGAACCCGCCGCCGGCGATAAACCGGCAGCGGCTCAGCAAGGGAAAATCGTCATTTATGTTACAGGCGCCGTAAATAATCCCGGAGTGATCGAGCTGCCTGACGATGCCCGTGTAATTGATGCAATAAACAAATGCGGCGGTATGAATGAAGCGGCTGATCCGGAAAATATAAATCTGTCCATGAAAATAGCAGACGGCACGCAGATAAAAGTGCCGGCGAAGAATAGTTCTGTTTTAGCGCCTGCGCCTGCACCTGCCGGCAGCGATTCCCAGTCAGGAAAAATCAATATTAATTATGCAGATGAAAGTACTCTGGATAAGTTACCGGGAGTGGGGCCGTCCATGGCTAAACGCATCGCCGAATACCGCCAGTCCGAAGGATTATTCCAATCGCTTGACGATCTGAAAAAAGTGCGCGGCATCGGCGAAGCTAAATTCAATGCCTTAAAAGACAAAATAACGCTATGAGATACGGTCAGCATCCTCTTTATATGCTCAACCTGCTTCTACTGTGTCTGTCCGCGGGTATCTTGCTGGACGATGCACTGCGTTTTCCTCCGCTGCCGTTTATTATAGCCGCCGTTCTGCTTTTGCCGTCAATCCTCTATGCCGCTTTCCAAAAGTCTAAGTATACTTTTTTGCTTTTGGGACTGCTGTTCCTGTCCGTAGGATACTGCCGCTATTCTTTCTTCACTGCCGTACCGCCGGACAATATCATTCATTCGGCTGGTCAGACTAAAAGTGTTACCGGTATTCTCCAGGATCAGCCTGTAATCCTGAAAAACAGTGACGGATTGACACATATACGTTACGAGCTTTCCGCCTTATCGGCAAAAGGAATGCCTGTCAGCGGAGGCTATTATCTTTATACCCGCCAGAAGAATCCCATCAATGCCCAGGCAGGCGACAAGATAACTGCTTCCGGCAAGATACACAAGATCAGCTCATATAAAAATCCCGGACGCATAAATAATACTCTGCAGGCGAACCTCAATGGTATATACGCATATGTAGCCGCGGGAAAAAATCCCGTCTCAGTGGAACCGCAGCCGGATTCCATGCGCCTGCTCAAAAAAATAGGGCAATTGCGCTTTTCAATAAAAGCCGCAATGGAACAGGTAATGCCCGCAGCGGATGCCGCTGCTGTTTTTGCCATGCTTTTCGGCGGATACAACGGTATTGATCCGGATCTGCTCGACGCTTTTACGGTAACCGGAATAGTTCATATATTATCCGTCTCGGGCTCGCATATCACGCTTCTTGCCGGTACTATCATTTCCATAGGCCGGTTTTTCCGCCTGCGCCGCAAGTATACCGTTCTTCTTTTAATGATATGCATAGGCAGTTATGCTGTGTTTTGCGGCTTGGTCCCGCCGGTCATCCGTGCGGCAGCAATGGGTATCCTTTCCTATATGGCATTTGCTCTGGGCAGAGAAAGCCAGTCACGTTACCTGCTTTCCCTCATCGGTATTTTCATGCTCATCATATCACCTGGGCTGCTCCTTAATATCAGTTTCCAACTATCCTTTGCCGCCACGGCCGGTTTATTATATACATCCTCCTTCTTTCAAAAAAGGCTGGCCTTTCTGCCCCGTTTTTTTGCGGTTTCTCTTTCCATAACCTTGGGCGCACAGTTTTTTTGTCTGCCGTTTCTGTCATGGTATTTTCACAGCATTTCTTTGAGCTCATTAATCGCTAATATATTTGCTGTTCCTCTTGTAGACATGATCATCGTGGCCGCTTTGTCAGCAGTTTTCCTCAATCTGCTGCTTCCTTTCTTTGCCTCTATTATCTTTGTTCTGTGCAGCCTGCTTTTAGGTCTCGTTCATGAAATAACACGCCTTTTGGCCCAATTGCCCGGCAGTATGCTTTATCTTCCCTACCTTACTATCTCCGGCAGTATCTTCTATTATATCTGCTGGTTTATCATCTTAAATGACCGATTGTACAAATTATGCAGAGAATACTTCATACGGCACCATACTGTTTATACTGTATTTTTGTGCCTTTTTTTAACAGCGCTGCTTTATAGTAATTTCAGGGAACACGATTTATCAGTTCATTTTATTGATGTTGGGCAAGGAGATGCCGCCTTGATCATCACCCCGCATGGCAGGGCGGTGATGATCGACACCGGCGGTATCCGTGACAGTGATTACGATGTAGGTAAAAATGTTGACGTGCCTTATCTCTATCACTATGGCATAACCCGTCTTGATGGTATATTTTTAAGCCATGCACATGCCGACCATGCAGGCGGACTGTACGGAATTGCCAAACAGATGCCCGTTTCCAAAATATTTATCGGGCATGAGAAAAACAGCGAATATGCCAGTGTATGGCATATTTCTCCTCAAAGCGATATAATGAATAAAACAGTCGTAATGAATGAAAACCAGACCTTCACTCTGGATGGCGTGAAGTTCATTGTTTTGTATGCACCTCCTGCCGCCAATACCGACGATACCAATGAAACTTCTGTCATCATAAAAGTTCTATATAAAAATTTCAACGTATTATTTACCGGTGATCTGCCCGCCCAAAGAGAAACCGAACTATTAAAAAAAGCGGGCAGAGATATCAATTGTACCGTACTCAAAGTAGCTCACCACGGCTCAAAGACATCTTCTTCCGAGGAATTTCTGGCAGCAGCACGGCCACGCTGGGCAGTGATCTCGGTAGGTGCTGAAAACAGCTATGGTCATCCGGACAAGAATGTGCTCGACCGGCTCAGCAATGTAAAGGCCTCAGTATTCAGAACCGATCAAAACGGCGCTGTCGTCTTTTACACTGACGGTACAAAATGCACAATAAAGCCATACATCGAATAGGGGGAATATTTTTCTTGCAATACGGTGAAGCAATGATGTCACTGCGAAAAAATGAATTAAAGAAACTCTATCTCATCGCCGGTGAAGAAAAATATCTCGCGGAAAAATTTTTAAATGCTTTAAAGGCAAAACTTTTACCGGAGGCTAAGCAGAATAATATAACAAAATTGGACGATACTGCTTCCGTGAACGACATAATTGAAGCTTGTTCGACTATGCCTTTTTTCTGCGATAAAAATATTATCCATGTACACAGCAGTCTTTTCCGGGAAAAAAAAGGAAAAACCGCGGAAAAACGCGAGCTGTTATTTATTGATCTGCTGGCAAATATACCTGAATTTACAGTTCTCATACTGGAAACAGATGAAAAACCGGATAAAAGACGCAAGCTGTATAAAACAATCGAAAAATACGGCCTGGTATTCGAAGCGGAACCTGTGAGAGCTTATAATATCGGTGAATGGCTTAAGACAAAATTCAAAGAGATAGGAAAAACACCGGATACGGAGGCGTATGAATATCTTTTGGCAACGATAAACGTCATGCAGAAAGTATCTCTGGGCTTTCTTGATAAAGAGCTTGACAAGCTGGCTCTATTCACTGAAAGACGGGATATAAGAAAACATGATCTCATCGATATATTATCCGGTCTTCCTGAAATCTCTGCCTTTGCTCTGGCCGAAGCAGCGGGCAGCAGAGATCTCAAAAAAGCCTTAGCTCTTTTAGATAAACAGCTAAGCAGCGGCGTTCCGCGCATCAGCATTCTTATCATTCTTATCCGCCACATCCATCAGCTCTGGAAAATAAATTTCTATCTGACGCAAGGCGCAGACAGCCGGATAATCGGGCAAAAACTTGGGCTGGTCCCCTTCATAGCTGAAAAACTTATCGTCCAGGCAAAACATTTTGAACTGCACACGCTGCGGGAGACGGTCTCCGCTCTCGCCGATGCCGATTATAAACTCAAAACAGGTCAGAATACTCCTGTCCTTTTTGAAGACATTTTGATACGGCTGTGCCGATAGCAGCACAGCACTGTATATTCTGACGGAGATAAATCCATATCCGGACCAGTCCCTATTTATATATTTTCTCATTATATACTTTGTAGTATAATTTATGGTATATAAAGTTCTGCATATGTTCAGTTATTTTTAGCAAACTTCAGAGGAGCAATAGATTTTGGACATTACCCTAGATACAATAGAAGATAAAATACACAGCGGCCAACGCCTTTCAAAGGAAGACGGACTGGCTCTTTATTCATCAAACGACCTTGCCAGAATAGGACAGCTGGCAGATTCCGTAAGGAAAAAAATAAGCGGTGATTATGTATATTATAATGTAAATCTGCACGTAAATCTTACTAATATATGCATTGGTCAGTGCAAGTTCTGCGCATTCGGCTGTAAAAGCAGCAGTGATAAAGCTTATGAGCTCACAAAACAATCTGTTCTCAGCAGGATAGCAAAAGCCGCCGAAGATCCTGATATGAAAAATCTGCATATCGTAAGCGGGCTGCACCCCGACTGGCCTTATGAATACTATCTTGATATTATAAAAACCATTAAGGCAAATTTCCCCTTGCTTCATTTGAAGGGGTTTACCGGTGTCGAAATAATGCATTTTGTAAAGATAAGCGGAAAATCAATAGAAACCGTTCTGCGGGAGCTGATCGCCGCCGGACTTGAGGCCATGCCCGGCGGTGGTGCGGAAATACTTGATGACAGCATCCGCCAGATACTCTGCCCCAACAAAGCTACCAGCACCGAATGGCTTGAGGTCGCCCGTACTGCCCACAGACTCGGTATAACCACAAATGCCAGCATGCTGTATGGTCATATAGAAACCAAGGAGCAGAGAATAAATCATCTTCTGACACTTCGTGCTCTGCAAGACGAAACAGGCGGTCTCCAGACCTTTATCTGCTTTCCCTTTCAGCCCAAGAACACAGCGCTGGAGGATTCCATCACTCGGACAAGTGTATGGGATGACCTGAAAACAATGGCTATAAGCCGACTGATGCTGGATAATATCCACAATATCAAAGCCTACTGGGTCATGCTGACCCTGCCTGTCGCTATGCTGGCTCTGGGCTTCGGTGCCAATGATATAGACGGCACTGTCGGCGGTGAAAAAATAATGCACGCAGCCGGTGTCAGTTCGCAAAAAGCTCTTTCCAAAAACATTCTTATTGATGCGATAAGAGAAGCCGGCAGAATACCGGCAGAATGCGACTGTAACTCCAAAATCATTCGGACATTTTAAGATAAACGAGGTTTTATTATGGATGAACTAACTAGAGCCCGCCAAAAAGCCTGCGCCGGTTCACGCTTATCATTTGATGAGGCACTGCTTCTTTACCGGAAAGCGTCTCTTCTTGAGCTTGGACAATGGGCAAGAGCCGCAAAGGAACGGCACAGCGGTAAAAATGTCTATTACAACATCAACCGCCACATAAATCTGAGCAACACCTGCACAGCCTTGTGTCCGCTCTGTGCTTTTTCCGCAAAGCAAGGCGACGCCCGCGGCTATATCCTTTCTCCTGAAAAAGTCGCAGAAATGATCAGCAGAGCCATGCAGGAAACCCCCGGTCTCACTGAGATACATATAGTAAGCTCCCTGTGCCCTGATACGAACTTTTCCTATTATACAGATATTCTGCATACCGTCAGAAAGCTATTGCCGCATGTCCATATTCAAGCATTTACGCCTGCGGAGATAATTTATTTCACAAAAATAAGCGGTCTTTCTATCAAAGAAGTATTGCAGCACCTGAAGGATGCAGGGTTATCCTCTCTTCCGGGCGGCGGTGCGGAAATCCTTGATGACAGTGTCAGACAGATCATATGTCCTGACAAAGCGTCTTCAGCTGAGTGGATAGAGACCATGAAAACAGCCCATTCCATGGGCATTCCCACTAACAGCTCAATTCTTTACGGCCACATCGAAACCACAGAGCAACGTTTGGCCCATTTATTCAAGCTGCGTGCCATACAGGATGAAACCGGCGGCTTTGGCGCTTTTGTCTCCTTTCCTTTTTATCCGCAGAATACCAAGCTTGCCGAATTATATACGATAAAACCTCTGACCGCTTGGGAAAATCTCAAATTTATTGCCCTGTCGCGTCTTGTTCTTGATAATATTGATCATATCAAGGCTTTCTGGATAATGCTCAGTGAAGAGATAGCCCAGCTTTCTCTGGCATTCGGTGCTGATGATCTCGACGGAACAGTGGGAGAAGAGAAAATAATCCATGCGGCAGGTGCCAAAAGCGGCAGTATCATGACAAGGAAAAAATTGAATGATATGATCGTCCAAGCCGGTTACATTCCGGCAGAACGCGATTCCTTATATAATATTATCAAACAGGCGGTTCCGAGCTGAATACCCTCTGTCTGCAACATTAATTACACACAGGAGAAATAAATGGAACGATTGACTGATGAAAGGGCTGTATCCCTTCTCCACAATGAAGATATACTGACACTCGGGCAGCAGGCGGATCAAGTCCGCCGGCAGATGCATCCCGGCAATACCGTAACCTTTATCATTGACCGAAACATAAATTACACCAATATATGCATAAATGAATGCAATTTTTGCGCCTTTTACCGTCGTCCTGGAGAAAAAGGCGCGTATTTGCTATCTATTGATGCCATTCTGCAAAAGGTGCGGGAAACCGTCGATGCCGGCGGTACACAGATAATGCTGCAAGGCGGCCTGCATCCCGACGCAGGCTTCGAATACTACATTGATATGCTGACTGCCATCAAAAAAAACTATGATATCACCATTCATTCGTTCACTGCCACAGAAATACTTCATTTCAGCAAAATCACCGGCTATTCTGTCACCGAAGTATTAAAACGCCTGCAGGCTGCCGGTCTGTCTTCGCTGCCCGGCGGCGGCGCGGAAATCCTCGCTGACAGAGTCAGGAAAATTGTCAGCCCAAAAAAAATCATGACGGATGAGTGGCTGAATATAATGCGCTGTGCCCATGGCATAGGCATGAAGACGACTGCTACTATGGTGCTCGGTCTCGGTGAAACCATAGATGAACGCGTTGAGCATATGCGTAAAATACGCACCCTGCAAGATGAAACAGGCGGTTTTCGTGCTTTTATCATATGGACTTTTCAGCCCGGTCACACGAAGCTCGGCGGAGAAAAACTATCCTCCTGGGAATACTTGAAAACCTTGGCTACGGCACGCCTTTATTTTGATAATATAAGCCATATGCAAGGTTCATGGGTCACTCAGGGTAAAAACATCGGTCAGCTGACTCTGACTTTCGGTGCCGATGATCTCGGCAGTGTCATGCTCGAAGAAAATGTCGTACGTGCTGCGGGGACGTCACATCATATGTCTGTGAATACCATGGCAGACATCATAAAAAAAACAGGCAGCATTCCCGCACAGCGTGATACTGCTTATAATATAATACGTTACTGCAAATAATTACATTTATATTTGATCGGAGGCAATATATTTGACTGAACAAAATATTCCAAAAGCAGAATTTGCCGTGATAGGCGGCTCCGGCACCTTATCCAGCAATTTCCCCGCCAACGCGGGCGACAGCGATGTAAAAGTTCTTGCTGATCATCTTATTTTTGAAACACCTTACGGTAAAACGACTGAGCTTCGTCTTTTCGAAGTTGCCGGTAAAAAAGTGCTGACCTGTAAAATGCATGGCTGGAGAAGCGGAGTCAGCCGCTCGGATGCTTCAAGACAGCTTTTTTGGACGTTCCGCGAAGCCGGTGTCAAAAGGATCATATCAGAAGGCGGTGTGGGGACTGTCAATAAACTGCTGGATACGCGCGACTTTCTCATACCGGATGATTACCTTGATCTTTCCGTGCGAAAAGATGTGGGCCTTGAAGGAAAATATTTATTGGTCATGCGTGATCCGCTTTGTCCCCAGATGCGCAAAGTACTTATCGAAACAACAAAAAAACTTTTTGAAGGCAGAGTTTTTACCCGTGGTATTTATGCAAACACAGACGGACGACATTTCGAAAGCCCCGCTGAAATAGCCATGATGAACGGTCATGCAGATATTGTAGGCCAGAGCATCTGCCCTGAAGTATACCTTGCGCGCGAAATAGGTGCCTGCTATGCCGGTCTTTACTATGTGGTAAATTACGGCGAAGGCATAAGGAAATCATGGTCCCATGAAGAATTGGAAGATATTTTTTATGATGATGCGCCGATGATAGGAAACATCATTCTGCATACAATTCGCACTCTTCCCTCCGACAAAAACTGCGAATGCCTTTCCTTGCGCAAAGAAACTTTGTTAAAAGGCATTTATGATGATTAGCACGATCTCGTCCGGAAGTGATATCCTGTTGTCCTGCCGCAAAATACCTCTGATTTTTCTATTGACAGCCATTTTCACTGCTCTTTTACCTGCGCTGTCATATGCTGCTAACGGAACAGCCGCAGTCCTGCCTTTCACGGATGACTCCGGCAAACGTCTCGGCACAGCGGCAGGTGATATATTTACTGCCCGGCTTACCGATGAAGCCGTCTTTACCCTTATCAGTAATCCCCAGCTATCCGCACTGACTCCCAAAAATAATTACGGCAGCTCTGGCGATCTGAAGACAGCGCTTGAAACAGGGCGCATGCTCAATGTTGATTATCTGATAATCGGGCATATAGATTCTGCCTCCATGGAAAAAAATTCTGTTATCTTTGCCAGCCAGTATGAAGCCACGGTCAGGCTGAATATAAGGATCATAAGCTGTTTCACAGGTGAAACTGTTTATTCATCCAATGCCGAAGGAACAGATCAAAATATCAAAATAAAAGGCTTCGGCGGCAAGGCCGATTATACAAATGCTCTGGAAGATGCTGCCGATAAAATAATGCATCAATTAAATCGAAATTATCCGGTATATGCCAAAATAGCTGCTGTAAATGGTGAAGAACTCTATATTAATGCGGGCAGCCAATCCGGCATAAAATCCGGTGATATTTTTACAATATACGAAACGGGCGCGGCTGTCATTGACCCTGATACAGGTAAAATGCTCACATATCAGAAAAAGAAAATAGGCACATTAAAAATTATCCGCGTAGAGAGCCATGCTTCTGTCGGGCAGCTGCAGAATAAAGCCAGCCCGCAAATAGGTCAGACCGTTATCAAAGAGGGCTGATGCTTTATCGGTGCCCTATGCCTATTTGTCGTACAGGTATTTTTGTGCTATACTTATGAACGTTCTTGTTGACACTGTGATGAAACGTATTGATGCATGGAGGATTTTTAATGCCAAGCGAAAAACAATGCCGTGAATATACGATCAAGCTTATCCCCAGTGATGGTGGTACAGTGCGCAATATTCACCTGACATCCCGACTTTTCAAATACGCAATAGCTTCTCTTATAGCCGGGGGACTTTTACTTATAGCGGTATTCTGCTTTGCCGGCTACTCTTTTTTTGCCAACAAAGTCGATAAACAAACTATTGAAGATCTGCAGAACGCCAACACCATTCAGCAGGAAAAGCTGACTGAGCTGGCACAAAAGGCCACACAGCTGCAGAGTGATCTTGATAAACTCAACGCTACCGAAAAAGAATTGAAATCTATTTCCAATATCGATGTCCCGACTACTGACGATTCGTCAGCAAGCCAAAATGTCAATACCGACGGAGGACAGGGCGGACCTGTCATCGCGCCGGATGTTCAAAATCTTTCCGAAGTGCTGGCAAATTTGGAAAAACGTGTTGCCATTCATCAGGAAAATATGGAAAATCTGCGGCAGGCTCTTATTACGCAGCGCAAGCAGCAGGATCTTATGGCAGAAAAATCCATAACCACGCCAATGGGAATGCCTACCGGCGGTTCCATAAGCTCACCATACGGATTCAGATGGAACGGTACGGATTTTCATCCTGGTATCGATATCGCCAATGATTACGGCGCTCCTATCAGAGCCACAGCAGACGGTGTAATCACCACTGCCGGTTGGAACTCAGGCGGTTATGGCAATATGGTCGATATAGATCACGGCAACGGTATAATCACCCGCTACGGCCATGCATCCAGTGTAGTCGTGTCAGTCGGCCAGCATGTCAAGCGCGGACAAATAATTGCTTATGTCGGCAGCACCGGGTTCAGCACGGGGCCGCATGTACACTACGAAGTGCGTGTAAACAACAGACCGGTCGATCCATCCAGTTATCTTTAAAATACAGACCGCACCAAAAAATTAAAAATGTTGCAATGATCAAATTCATTGTTTAAACGGTATTCAGCCACGGATTTTATAATAATCTGTGGCCTTTTTTTATTTCTTTACAAGTATTTTGTATACTGCAATACAATACAATACATATTTTAAATAAATATTAAGAGTAAATCTTATAAACCATTATTATAATTACAATTATACATTACGTGCATTTTATCACATTTTATTAAAAATATGTATAAAAATTCTTTTTATGTATTTTATACATATTTATATGGAATAAAGATTGTATTTCATTCTTTTTTTGCCTAAAGAATACAATATTTTAGTATAAAACAAGAATTTTTTTATTGACAGTATAAGAATACATTAATATAATTATATATGCGTCTATTTCCTATCTGCTAGTCGTTCTATATAATTATATTATTATAGATGTTTGTTGAGAGTGGAATCATACCTTATTATTTTTGAGAGACTAATCAGCATTGTTGCTGATGCATCATATATTGGTGAATGACCAATATATGATTTTTTAGTCTATAAAATTAATCCGTTTTATTTTGAAATTTTCTTATTGTGTATTATTTTGGGGGCGAACAATAATGTGTAGAATTGGTTCAATAAAAAGTAAAGTGGCTTTCAGTCCATCAAAGGCTTTATATCTTATGCTGCCGCAGCAGGAAGGCCATGATAACTCAGGTTTTGCTATGGTCATGCAGGATCTGTATGGCATTTTCACGCCATATAAGGATAAGCCGCTTTTATCGCTCGCCTGTACACAGCGTGGTGCGCAAATGGTCGAAGACTTTATGGACAGCCATAATTTTGAACAGGTAGCCGAATGGATCCCTGTTCCCAATGATCAGCCGGGACTTGACATAAAAGCCATGCCATATTACATCTTCCGCAACTATGATTATCCCGAATATTATCGTGATAAAACCATGGCTGAAAAAGAAAAGCTTCTGCTTGATATACGGCTCAAGCTTCGCGAAATATTGGAAACGGCTGGTGAAGGCTATGTTTACTCCTTCTGGCCTGATGTCTTAACACTGAAAGAAATAGGCGACCCGCGCGACATTGCCACATACTTTCGCCTTTGGGACGATAATGGCTGCCTGATGGCCAAAAGTGTCGTTGTCCAGTGCCGCCAAAACACCAATTATGATATTGTGCGTTATGCCGCTCACCCGTTTTTCCTGCAGGGATACACTCTTTGTGCAAACGGAGAAAATACCTTTTATACCAAAAACAAAGAATTCCAGAAATCTCTGCATAAGGGTTATGTCGGTTTCGAATCAGATTCGCAAAATTTTCTCTATACGCTGCATTATGTGCTGCATGAATTAAAATGGCCTATAAAATACTATAAGCATGTTATAACACCGCTGCCTTTCGCCGAAATAGACCAGCGTGAAGACAAAGATGTATTAAAAGCAATCAGACAGTCTCTTGCCAATCTGGAAATAAACGGTCCCAACACAATCATTGCCAATCTTCCCGACGGACGCATGCTGACCTGCTGTGACTCTAAAAAACTCCGCCCGGTAGTGGTCGGACAGACGGAAGATACAGTAGCTATCGCTTCCGAAGTATGCGGGCTTAATGAAATAATGCCTGATCGTGACATGACAAAAGATATTTATCCTAACGAACGAGAAGTTGTCGTTATCGACAATGAGCTGGAGGTACAAAGATGGAAGCAGTAAAATCACAAGACATCAGCAAAGCTGATCTCAAATGGAATATAGAGCACATCATGGAACGCTGTACAATGTGCGGCAGCTGCATTTCGACCTGTACTCTCGGTGCTATCAAAGCCGATGTCATTCGTGTTGACAAAACATATTCGGATGATATGAAACCCAGCCCGCGCCGCACACACAGAACTATTCCCATTATCAAACAAGTGAGCACTATTGGCAATGCCTGCGTCGGCTGCGGCATGTGCGCCAAAGTCTGCCCGAACAATGCGATCCGGCCTGTCAGAAACAGTGACAGCAGACAGACCCTCTTATCGCGTGATGCCGGCCCTGTAAAACGCGGCGGCAGAACCAACCTGAATGCACAGCGCACTCTGGACCACATAATAGTGGGCCGTATCAGCCAGATGACAGACCCTTCACTTGATTCGATCAGACATACATTTGATATACGGTCTCCTTTCGGGCGTGTTCTGCCGGCCAGCGATCTTCCCTTCAGCCTGCAGGATGGCAAGCTGGTCATGGCGCATAAAGCACCTCCGGTCCGCTCCATCTATCCGCTCATCTTTTCCGATATGTCTATAGGAGCTTTATCCACTCGCGCTTGGGAAGCAGTGGCTATGGCAGTGGCATATTTAAACGAAAAATGCGATCTTCCCGTACGCATGAGCTCCGGTGAAGGCGGCATGCCTATCAAGCTGCTCGAATCTGAACAGCTGAAATACATGATTTTGCAAATTGCTTCCGGTCATTTCGGCTGGAACAGGATAGTTAAGGCTATGCCCCGCATGAAAACCGATCCTGCCGGTGTTTTAATAAAAATCGGGCAGGGTGCTAAACCAGGCGACGGCGGTCTTCTCCAGGCTGCCAAAGTAGCCGAACACGTACAGGCAATCCGCGGCGTCCCGAAAGCCACACTTTCCTCACCGCCTAATCATCAGGGACTGTATTCTATAGAGGAATCTGTGCAAAAGATGCATTTATCGCTCAACGCGGCGTTCGGATTCAGAGTCCCCGTCGCCATAAAATGTGCGGCATCAGCAACTTCCGTGTCAGTCTATAATAATTTGCTGCGTGATCCGTATAAAATCTGCGGCGGTTTCTTTATAGACGGCATACAAGGCGGCACCGGTGCCGCAAATGAAATATCACTTGATCATACAGGTCATCCCATAGTATCTAAAATCCGTGACTGCTATCTGGCCGCTGTAAAACAGGGTCTGCAAGGGCAGATTCCCCTTTACGGCGGCGGCGGAATAGGCATGACAGGCAATGCTGCCGCTGACGCCTTTAAAATGATTTGTCTTGGCGCCAATGGTGTATTTGTCGGCAAAATGCTTATTCAGCTGCTCGGCTGCGTGGGCAACGAAGAGGGTCGCTGCAATGCCTGCAATACAGGCAAATGCCCGACCGGCATCTGCACACAGGACCCGCGTCTTGTCAAACGTCTTGATATAGACCGCGGTGCCCAGAAAATAGTAGACTATGTGCTTACCTTCGACAAAGAACTTCGCAAACTGATGGCACCTATAGGCAACAGCACTCTGCCGGTAGGCCGCAGTGATGCTTTAGTTTCCACAGACAAGTCTATAGCCGAACAGCTGGGAATTCAATATGTATGCTGAGAAAGGAACCGTGAGATATGTTTAAGATAGATACTCTAAAAGGACACGATCGCATGTCCACACAGGATTTACTGCTCGCTGTCGGCAGTGCCGTGGCAAACGGCGAAACTGATTTTGAAATAGCGGCTTCCGGTCAGCATGATATCGGCGGTCCGTTATGGCATCCCGAAGGAAAGACGCTTCATTTCCACGTCACCAATGCCGGTCAGCGGCTCGGCTCAATGTGTCTCAATAATACAGAAATTATTGCCGATGGGTCAGTATCCGCAGATGTAGGCTGGCTCAACGCCGGCGGGAAAATAGTGGTAAAAGGAGACGCCGGTGACACTGCAGGCCATTGTTCATCAGGCGGCAAAATATACATCGGCGGGCGCGGCGGCACACGCACGGGATCTTTGATGAAACACGATCCGCTCTATGAAGAACCCCAGCTTTGGATATTGAAAAATGTCGGCAGCTTTGCCTTCGAATTCATGGGTGGCGGACGTGCCGTGGTCTGCGGCTTCGACAGCGAAGAATTTGATTCCGTACTGGGCGAACGTCCCTGTGTAGGTATGGTAGGCGGCACTGTATATTTCCGCGGTCATTCACATGATCATCCTGCCGATATTCTTCTTGAAGAACTTGATAAAGATGATATTGCCTTTCTTGCGGAAGGCATGGATAAATTCCTAGAATCGATCGGCAAGGAAAATCTGCATAATGACCTTTCCGATTGGAGTCAATGGCATAAGCTGCGTCCTCTTACCTTTGATGAAAAGCAGAATGCAGATACAAAGCATACTGACATGCGTTCTTTCCGTCTCAATGAATGGATCAAGGGTGGTATGTTCAGTGATGTTGCTGTTGATGATTTTGCCGTCAAAAATCTGGTAGAAAAAGGTCTTTACCGCCAGCATATTCCGGTCTGGAACAATGCCAAATACGCAGCACCATGCGAATTTGCCTGCCCGGCACATATCCCGACACAGCTGAGATATAAATTGCTCCGCACCGAAAAGCAAGAAGAAGCAACCAAACTGATTCTTGAATATACCCCGTTTCCCGGTTCGGTATGCGCCTCTGTCTGTCCCAATCCGTGTATGGATGCATGTACACGCGCTAAGATAGATCAGTCTGTCCAGATCGGTCCTTTGGGTTTTCAGTCCGTATATGCCAAACTTGATATAACCTCGAAAAAAACAGGCAAAAAAATAGCTGTCATAGGCGGCGGTGTTGCCGGGCTTGGAGCCGCATGGCAGCTCATCCAGCGTGGTCATGATGTAACTGTATACGATGAGGATGATCATATCGGCGGTAAGCTTGAACAAGTCATTCCGCGTGCACGTCTTCCGCATGAACTGCTGCAGGCAGAGCTTAAGCGAATCGAAGATGCCGGTGTAAAATTTGTTCCCAAATTCAAAGTTGATGCCGAAAAATTTACCGCTATAAGACAAAACAATGATGCGGTGGTTTTAGCCACCGGCGGTCATAAGTCAAGATTTTTCCCTTGGGAAGGCGCCGAAAAACTGACAATGGGCCTGACCTTCCTGAAAGCTATAAACCGCGGGGAACACCCCTATGTGGGCAAAAATGTTATTGTTATCGGCTGCGGCAATTCCGGTATGGACACAGCTCGCGGAGCTTACGATATGGGTGCTGAAAAAGTCACATGCATCGACGTGCAAAAACCGGCTGCTTTTCAAAATGAAATCGACCATATAGAACAAATGGGCGGCGAGCTTATATGGCCTTTCATGACTTCTAAAATAACCGATGAGGGGATTTATGATAATACGGGAAAATTCATAGCAGGCGACATGGTCATCGTTTCTATAGGTGAAGCGCCTATCTTGGATTATCTGCCGCAGGATGACAAAATAAAAAAATTCCGCGACTGGCTCGTTCCCGGTAAGGACAATACCATTTTAGACGGAATATTTGTTGCCGGCGACGTGATAAAACCGGGCAGACTGGTAGATGCTATCGGTTCCGGCAACAAAGCCGCCTATTATGCGGATGCCTATGTAATGCGTAAAGATGTTCCCGCTTTTCCCGAAAAAAGAGAAGTTCCTGCCGATATGCTTGGCAAAGAATATTTTGCAAAATATCACCATGAAGATTTACCGGAACCGCTCGGTGATGTAGATCGCTGTGTAAGCTGCGGTACTTGCCGTGACTGCAGGACATGCCTTGACTCCTGCCCTGAAAAAGCTATTGACCGCATCGATCACGGCATGGGTATCATTGAATACAGATCAGATCCCGATAAATGCATAGGCTGCGGTATTTGTTCCGGTGTCTGCCCCTGCGGCATTTGGGAGCTCAATGACAATCCCGAACCTATAAAGATGTATCGCACCGGCAGCAAAGCCGAATAATAACTCCAGCGGCTGTTTACTCTCTCATATATTTGATGCTGTCTGACATTCACCGTCCCGATAAAAGACCGCTGTCATAACAAAATGACAGCGGTCTTTTATTATTTCTATTCCTTTTATTCTATTTGACCTCTATCTTAAGAACGGCTTCCTGTGTCTGCAAGTTTTTAGCCAATCGTTTCACTTTTTCATCCATATTCGTTATAGCAAGGACAGTTGTTATCCTTTTCCCTTCCTTTTTTATATATTCCGCATCAAAGCTTATGAGTTTATCCCCGCGCTTTACCAGTTCTGCTTCTTTTACATACGCCGTAAAACCTTTTCCCTCCAGCTCCACTGTATCCAGTCCGATATGAATGAGTATTTCCACGCCCTCAGCTCTTATAGCAACGGCATGTTTCGTTTTTGCCAATATGGCTATTTCCCCGTCACACGGTGCCGAAATAAAATTCTCATCCGGCTCGACGGCAAAACCGTCTCCCATCATTTTCGCAGAAAACACCTCATCTTCCACTTCTGTAATATCGATTACTTTGCCTTTTATCGGTGAAAAAACTTCAATTTTCTTCTTATTAAATAAACCGAACATCATTTGTTCCTCTCTTTCTTCTTTCCCTGCATAGCTAACAAAAAAGCTGTCCCTTTATTATTACGTTTTTTATCCGCACATCTTCACCAAAGACGACAATGTCAGCCTGTTTGCCTTTTTCTATAGAACCTATTCTATCATACATACCTAATTCCTGCGCCGGATTTTTCGTTGCCAGCTCAATAACTTCCGGCAGTCCTGCATTATTATTTACCGCAAAATTTGCTATGGCTCTGTCCATCGTCAATACACTGCCGGCAATAGTTTTATCCGCCAGCACTGCCTTTTGCCCTTTGACAAAAACCTTCTGCCCGCCCAATTCAGACTCGCCGTCTCCCAGCATACACGCTCTCATAGAGTCCGTTATCAATATGATCCTGTCTTTATCCTTGGCACGGTACAGCATGCGCTGCAATGCCGGATGTACATGGACATTATCAGCAATGAGCTCACAGTACGCGTTTGTATCCATAGCGGCTCCCGCTATACCCGGTTTGCGATGGTGCAGCGGCGTCATTGCATTAAACAGATGTGTCACATGTGTGATGCCCTGTTCTTTTATAGCCTTTACCGCCGTATCATAATCCGCGGAGCTGTGTCCGATCGATACGATAATATTATTTTTACGGCATTGCTTCACAAATGTGCAGTCATCGTGCAGCATCTCCGGAGCTATTGTAATTATACGTATAACATCCTTGTATTTTTCTATTTTTGCAAAATCAGCAGCGACTATATCTTCCGCGGCTTGCGCCCCCTTACGTTCACTGTTGATGAAAGGCCCTTCCATATGGCAGCCGAGTACGGCGGCGCCTTTACCATCATCATTTTTAACAAAATCATTTATACAGTCAAGCGCTTTATATATTCTGGGGAAATCATAGGTCATGGTAGTCGGCAGAAAAGCTGTCACTCCTGTTTCAGCCTGATACTTTCCTATATTCTTTAATGCTTCATGCGAGTTGTCCATCACATCAAAACCAGCACAGCCATGTATATGCATATTTATAAAGCCCGGTCCGATATAACTCCCCTCCGCGTCCAGAATTTCTTCTGTCTGCTGCTGACAAAAACGCCGCATCGGTAAGATATCTTCTATTTTTTCATTATAAATCACTGCATGCTCGCTCATTATTTTAAAATGCCCGTCCCGATCTGGTATCAGTACACGTCCGTTAATAATTGCCTTCATATTTCCTCCCTGTGTCACCGTTTTAGCATCGTATTTATTTCCTTGGCAATACTCTCGGCCCGCGTGCCCACGATCACCTGTATATTTTGCCCTTTCCTGACGACTCCCTTCACACCGAGCGCCTTTAGTGATTTTTCATCCACCAATGCCGCATTTCTAACATTGATCCTCAGTCTGGTGATGCATGCGCCGACTTCTTCGAGATTGTCAGCACCTCCCAGCTTCGTAATCAGCTCCGGTACATATAATACCCCAGTTTCCGCATTTTCCACCGCTTCTTCGGAATAACGCCCGACGGTATGGATATCAAAATATCTTATGGCCCAGCTGAATATTATGTAATAGACAACACCAAAGATCAGGCCAATCGGTATTATCAGAACAGGGTTCGTTGCAATACCCCAATTGAGTATATAGTCAATAAAGCCTGCCGAAAAACTGAAACCATGCAGTATACCTGCACTGTATGCCGCCGCAAGTGCCAGACCGGTAAGGATAGCATGAACGACGTACAATCCCGGTGCCAAAAACATAAACATAAATTCTATAGGTTCCGTGATACCTGTGAAAAAAGACGTAAAGGCCATGATCAGCAGCATGACTTTTATCTTTGTTCTGTTTTCCGGTTTGGCTGCATGATAGATTGCCAGTGCAGCTGCCGGCATACCAAACATCATCATAATATAAAAACCTGCCATAAACATGCCGGCATTAGGATCACCTGCGAAAAAACGGCTGAGATCTCCGGTAACCGCCACTCCGTCAGCGGTGGTATAATTACCTGAAATAAACCAGATGAAGCTGTTTAGGATATGATGCAGCCCAATCGGTATAAGCAGCCTGTTAAGCAGACCGTAAATAAAAGCACCCACAGCGCCTGCATTTACTATCCACACGCCGAGACTATTTATAACATTCTGACACGGCTCCCAGACAATACTAAAAACAGCGGCCGATACAGCTGCCAGCAGTGCAGTAATTATGGGAACAAGCCGAGTTCCGCCGAAAAAGCCTACACATTCGGGGACTTTTATGCAATGAAATCTGTTATATAAAAAGCCTGCCTCGATACCGCTCACGATTCCCGCCAAAACTCCCATATCCAGATTTTCATCAATAGCTTTCATTCCAGCTGTAAGCACCAAATAGCCGATCGCACCGGCCAGCGCTGCTGCTCCATTATTATCGCGCGCAATACCGATTGCCACCCCTATAGCGAAAATAAGTGCTATATTCGTAAAAATCGTCTCTCCCGCCTTCATTATAAAAGGTATATTAAATATATCGGGTGCGCCCAAACGCAAAAGTAAAGCCGCAGCCGGAAGCACCGCAATAGGCAGCATGACCGCCCCGCCTATACGTTGCATTCCGCCAAACCATTTATCCATTATTTTTCTCCCATATGTAAAAATATTCCCGCTGATTGTTATCATAAATAATATTATTTTATTGTACTCCGACAATAGGACAGTGACAATATAATTATTTATATTGCCTTTTCAGGCATAAAAATACACCTTGGCTTGAGTAATTTTTCCTTCAATCCCAGGTGTATGCATCTTACTATTTATTTTTAAACTGAGCCACAGCTTTAAAGGCATTACGGGCAGCGATCTCTGTTTTTTCTATATCTTCATCATTATGCGCACCGCTCATGAACAAGGTTTCAAACTGAGAAGGCGCCAGATATATCCCCTGTTCCAGCATTGATCTAAAGTATATTTTAAAAGCCTCCTGATCGGAAGCCGCCGCCGTTTCATAATCATAAACTTCACCGGCATTGAAAAATATACCAAACATTGAACCGGCCTGATGGGCCTGTATTTTTATCCCTGCTTCCTTTGCGGACGCCTGCATGCTGAGAAGCAGTCTTTTTGTTTTCAATGTCAAAATGCGGCTGTAATCAGGCTGCCCGTCTTCAGGGTCCATAGTCAGCAGAGACAGTGTGACAATTCCCGCCGTCATAGCCAGCGGATTGCCGCTCAATGTTCCGGCCTGATAAACCGGTCCCTTTGGTGCCACCATATCCATTATTTCTTTCTTTCCGCCATATGCGGCAACGGGCAGGCCGCCCCCTATTATCTTACCGAGACAGGTCATATCGGGAACTATTCCGTAAGCCGCCTGTGCACCTCCCAATGATGCCCTAAAACCGCACATAACTTCGTCAAAAATCAAAACAATACCATTTTTTTGCGTCAAATCACGCAAAGTACGCAGATACCCCTGCTTTGGCAAAACAAGGCCCATATTGCCGGCGACAGGCTCGACTATCACAGCAGCGATCTCTTCTGCCCGTTCTTCCAAAACTTTTTTTATAGCTTCACTGTCATTATATGGTACAGTAATCGTATCCTGCGCTGTCCCTTTTGTCACACCCGGACTGTCAGGCACACCGAAGGTAGCCGCACCTGAACCGGCTTTGACCAGCAGACTGTCACCATGTCCGTGATAGCAGCCGATAAACTTGACGATTTTATCCCGTCCGGTGTATCCTCTGGCGGCACGCAGAGCACTCATGGTAGCCTCTGTTCCCGAATTTACCATCCGTATCTTTTCAATGGAAGGATAAACTTGCATGACAAGCTTTGCCAGCTCGCTTTCAAGCAAAGTCGGCGCTCCGTAGCTTGTTCCCTTTTCGACGGCTTTTTGCAGTGCCGCCACCACCTGAGGATGTGCATGTCCCACAACCATCGGTCCCCACGAGCCGACATAGTCAATATATTCATTTCCGTCTATATCATATATTTTGCTTCCCTTTGCATGATCAATAAACGGCGGATCACAATCCACACTTTTATAAGAACGTACCGGACTGTTCACACCTCCCGGCATCAGGGTCTTCGCTTCGCTGAAAGCGGCATGAGATTTATCCAAATGAAGCATACATTTCCCAACTTTCCTCTATAATATTACTCTAAATCTGCTATTCGCTTTCGCGCAGCCATTTTGCCGCATCAATGGCATGATAGGTTATGATACTGTCGGCACCTGCCCGCTTCATACTGGTCAGTGTCTCCAGCACGATGCGTTTTTCATCGATCCAGCCATTTTGGGCGGCAGCCTTCACCATCGCATATTCTCCGCTCACATTATAGGTGACAAGCGGCAGATTTATATGTTCCCTGACACGTCTCACTATATCGAGATATGATAATGCCGGCTTGACTATGATCATATCCGCACCCTCGTCCAAATCAAGGTCCACTTCCTTCATAGCCTCAAGCGCATTTGCCGGATCCATTTGATAAGCACGCCGATCACCAAAGGAAGGTGTAGAATCAGCCGCATCCCTGAAAGGACCATAGTAGGCTGAAGCATATTTTACGGCATATGACATAACAGATATATTAATAAAGCCATCATCATCAAGCGCCTGGCGGATTGCCGACACTCTGCCATCCATCATATCAGAAGGGGCAACGATATCAGCGCCTGCTTTTGCCTGACTCACGGCAACTTTCTGCAAAAGTTCAAGAGTCGCGTCATTGTCCACATAGTGTCCGCACAATTTACCGCAGTGTCCGTGCGAAGTATATTGACAAAGACATACATCGCCCACGATCACCATTTCCGGTACAGCCTGTTTTATGGCAGTTATCGCGCATTGCACGGGACTTTGCATATCCCATGCCGACGAACCGATCTCATCTTTATATTCCGGCAAGCCAAAGATCTCCACTGCCGGAATGCCCAGTGCCCATATTTCTTTTGCGAGCTTCACCGCATTATCCACGGAAATACGGTAACAATTAGGCATACTCGGTATTTCCTCCATGACATTTTTGCCTGCCACTACAAATATAGGATAAATAAAATCCTTTGCGGAAATTTCTGTTTCCCTGACCATCGAACGGAGAGCAGGAGAGATACGCATGCGGCGCGGACGTAATTTTTGCGGAAATTTACTTTCTTTCATGATCATCAAGAGAGTATTCGGCTCTCTTTGTCACCTCTTCTTACGAAAATATTGAATCTGATTCATATTATAGCACAGTATCATCTGTTTAACAGATTTTTACCTGTCTTTTTCCAATATATCGATAGCACCCTTCGGTTATGTATTCTGCGTGAAACGAGCCAAAAATTCCTTTGTCCTTTCATGTTTGGGACTGCCGAAAACTTCCTGCGGCGTGCCATCTTCAACAATAACTCCGTCAGCCATATAAATAACACGCGTCGATACATCTCTGGCAAATGCCATTTCATGCGTTACGATTATCATTGTAAGGCCTTCCTCGGCAAGTTCACGCATTACTTCCAATACTTCTCCCACCATCTGCGGGTCCAGCGCAGAGGTAGGTTCATCAAACAGGAGGATCTGCGGTTTGATGGCCAGTGCCCGCGCTATTGCCACACGCTGCTTCTGTCCGCCTGACAGTTGATCAGGCCGGGCATTTATGTACTGTGCCATACCTACCTTTTCCAGATATTTCATGGCTGTTTGTCTTGCCTCTTCCCGGCTTCTCTTCAAAACAGTGACAGGACTTACCATGCAATTTTGCAGGACAGTCATATTCGTGAATAAATTAAAAGACTGAAAAACCATTCCTACCTTTGTCCTGTACAAAGCAATGTTGTTGCTTGTATCCAGAACATTCTTTCCTTCAAAGATGATGTCTCCTGATGTGGGCATCTCCAAAAGATTTATACAGCGCAGCATCGTCGATTTTCCTGAACCGGAAGCACCTATCACGCTTATCACGTTTCCCTGACCGACTTCAAAATCTATATCCTTAAGTATTTCCCGCTCACCAAAATATTTGACCAGATGATTTATTGCCAAAATAGGCTTTTTCTTTTCTGTAGTCAATTTATTTCCCTCCCATTTTCGTACCGTTAGGAAATATGCCGCTCGGATCAGCCATCGGATCGCCGACCAGCTGATAATCCGCCGAACCGGCCATTCTGCGTTCGAAATAGCGTAAAATACGTGATGCGGCAAAAGTCATAATAAAATAAATCACACAGGTAACAAAAAAGACTTCAAAATATCGATAATATACACCCGCCGCAGATTTAGACGCAAAATAAAGCTCTGTGACCGAAATAACATTCAGTACTGATGTATCCTTTATATTTATAATAAGATTATTGCCGATCTGAGGCATTATATTTCTAAGTGCCTGAGGCAGGACAACTGTGTACATCGTCTGGAAATGGTTCATTCCTATTGCCATGGCAGCTTCGGTCTGCCCTTTATCAATAGAAATTATACCGCCGCGCACCGTTTCCGCCATATAAGCTCCCGTATTCACCGAAACCACCAAAAATCCCGCCAGCATAGCTGACATATCGATGTTAAAAACAGCCATTGATCCGTAATAAACCACCATGGCCTGAACTATCATAGGTGTCCCGCGAAAAATCTCTACATAGGCTGCCAAAACAAACTGGACTGCCCTGTTCAGTATTTTAAGTCCCGTATTTGTTCTTTCTGTAATAGGTACTGTTTGCACAATTCCCACAAAAAGACCGATAGCACACCCGATGAGTGTGCCCACTATAGCCAGCAGCAGAGTCACGCCAGCTCCCTGCAGCAAAGCACCGCCGTATTGATTAATGATGAATACAACCCAGCCGAAAAAAGTTGTCGGCATATCCGCTGTCATCAAACCACTCCCTTAACAAAGATTACAAAAAGTCGCAAAAAACTAAACATATTATACTATGTTTACCGCAATTAAACCATAAAAAAATATGAGGGGCAGTTTTTACACCGCTCCCTCACATCTTTGTGCCATCTTCAGATCATTTAGCCAAAGGCTGGTCCTTTATTGCTTCTTCCATCATTTTCGCACGGTCATCTTCATTGATCTTTGCAAGCTGTTCATTTATCTTCTGCAGCAGCTCACTGTTGCCTTTTTTTACCGCTATGCCCATTTCCACATCTTCCGTGGATGCTTTGAATCCGCCTTCATCTTTAAAGTCCAGCATTTTTAGATCGGGATTGGCATAAGCCGCCGCCATGGCTGTAGGTTTGTCCAAAACCAAAACGTCTACCTTGCCGGAAGTCAAAGCTACCACCATCCCCGGCACATTATCAATTGCCGGCTGCTTATCAGCATTTGGAATCTGATCAATCAGATCATACCATACCGTATTGAGCTGAGATGTTGCCACTGCGCCTTTTAAATCAGCAACACTTTTTGCTTCGGCATACTTGCCGTCTTTTTTTACAAGAGCAACGATCGAAGCATTATAATATACGTCGGAAAAGTCCACTGTTTGTTTGCGTTTTTCAGTTATGCTCATACCGGCGATTACAGCATCTATTTTACCTGTATTAACAGCCGGAATCAATCCGTCCCATTCCATCTTATGAATTTCCAGCTTATAGCCCATGCCGTCCGCGATCTTTTTAGCCATTAAAATATCATATCCCATGGCATATTGGTCCGCATCCGCTATTTTTACCGCTCCGTTAGCATCGTCATTCTGCGCCCAGTTAAATGGGGCATACGCGCATTCCAGTCCCACACGCAGTACTTTTTTGTCCGAATCGGCAGAACCGCCGCAGCCGGCAATCAAAGCTGTGCCGATAGTCAGCACACATACAGCGATTATAGCCGCAATTTTCTTTGTCACTTTCATAAACCGCATCCACCCTTTTAAATAATTTACCAGATTATTACAATAATATAATATTTTTTCATTATAACAACGCATAGTTTGCTTGTCAATTCAATCTATTCACTCATAAAATCTGCGGACAGCGCCTATCAAACCGGCAATAGTATACTTCTGTGCAACAACATCAGGTTTTATTCCATTTTCACGGCATGTTTGTGCCGTGATAGGCCCAATGCAGGCCACAACAGCATTATTGATCAATTCTGTCTTGTTGCCAAGCAGCTTAAGAAGATTCGTTACGGTAGAGGAGCTGGTGAATGTAATAGCATCTATTTCTCCCGCCGCCAGCCTGCCTTCAATATCGTCATCAGATGATGCAGCAGTCACTGTTTTATAGCATTGGACTACATCCACCCTTGCGCCGGCCTTAGTCAGCTCATCTGGAAGTACAGATCGTGCCTCTTTGGCTCTGGGAATGAGTATTTTTGTCCCTTTTTCGATACGTGTTCCCAGCTCTGCCAATATACCTTCCGCGCAAAAGTCATACGGTACAACATCCGCTCTGATGCCGCAACGGCTGAGTTCCTTTTCCGTACTGCTGCCGATAGCCGCTATATACGCTTTTCCCAAAGCACGTGTATCCAGTTTCTTATCAGCCAGACGTTCAAAAAATCTCGCCACGCCATTTACACTGGTGAATACGATCCAATCATATGTACTGATATTTTCAATGGCATTATCCAGCCCTGCAAAATCATCATCCGGATCTTCAATACTGATGACAGGTGCTTCCACACATGCGGCACCATACTGTTCCAGTCCTTCTGTCAATTTTGAAGCCTGCTCTCTTGCCCTCGTGACCAGAATTTTTCTGCCAAACAGCTCCTTATTATCAAACCATCTCAATGAATCCCTCAAGTTGACGACATCGCCGACTATAAAAACAGCCGGCGGCTTAAGTCCATGCTTTTCCACATCAGCCGCGGCATTTTCCACAGTAGTCACCAATACTTCCTGCTGAGCCTTAGTTCCCCATCTCACAAGGGCTGCCGGAGTTTCCGGTTTTCTGCCGTTTGCGATAAGCTGTTTGGTTATATGCGGCAGATTGCCTACTCCCATCAAAAATACCAATGTGTCTATGCCGACCGCAAGATTACGCCAATTTATCCCCGACGCACTGCGGGTCGGATCTTCGTGACCGGTGATGACAGCAAATGATGCCGCCACTTTACGGTGTGTAACCGGTATTCCGGCATAAGCAGCCGCGGAAATAGCCGACGTGACACCCGGAACTATTTCAAACGGCAGTCCATTCTCTCTGAGAGCCAGTGCTTCCTCACCGCCGCGTCCAAACACGAAAGGATCGCCGCCTTTTAACCTGGCTACCGTTTTTCCTGCCCCGGCTTTATCCACCAGCAGCTGATTTATTTCTTCCTGCCGCATCGTGTGCTTGTCTGCCTGCTTTCCCACATATATCAGTTCCGCTCCGTTCGCGGCATAAGCAAGTAATTTCTTATCGGCTAAATAGTCATAGACTATTATGTCAGCCTTTTTTATGCATTCTGCTCCCTTTATTGTCAAGAGTCCGGCATCGCCCGGTCCGGCACCTATAAGATAAACAATTCCCGCCATTTTTTCCTCCGCACTAATATCAAGATATTATTTTCCGCAATATGCAAAACCAATCTGCCTAATCGCACAGAAGTCCTATTTCCTGCATAATTGCCAGCCCACCTTCATCAAGCAGTCTTTCTGCCGCTTTTCTGCCGAGTTCAGCTGCGGAAGAAACCGGACCTGACTCTCTGTCATGAAACAACTGTTTTCCGTCCAAGGATGCTATTACTGCCTCCACAGTGATCACTCCGTCGGCAGCGACGGCATGCACTCCCACAGGCACCTGACAGCCGCCTTCCACTCTTGCCAGAAAAGCTCTCTCAGCGATTGCCTCCTGCCATGATTTTTCATCATGCAGGAACTGCAGCAGATCACGCATTGCATCATCATCCTCACGCGCTTCAACTGCCATAACTCCCTGCCCCACTGCCGGCAGGCAGAGACTCTTTGGCAGCAATTCCCGTATCTTTGCTCCAAACCCTAACCTTTTAAGTCCCGCTGCCGCCAGGATGATCGCATCAAAATATCCCTGTTCCAATTTTTCCAGCCTTGTATTTACATTGCCGCGCAGACTGCCTATCTGAAGATCCGGTCTCACATGCAAAAGCTGCGCCTTGCGCCTGAGGCTGGAAGTACCCACTCTTGCGCCTTTCGGCAGAGAAGTAAATTTTTCATATTTGATGCTGACAAACGCGTCGGCAGCATCGGCCCGTTCTGTTACAGCCGCCAAAACAAGTCCGTCCGGCAGCTGTGTCGGCATATCCTTAAGACTGTGTACAGCTATATCGATTTCACCTTCGAGCATGGCAGTTTCTATTTCCTTGGTAAAAAGACCCTTGCCGCCTATTTTTGCCAGCGGCACATCAAGAACTTTGTCCCCCTTGGTAGTAATATGCAAAAGTTCCACAGTTTTTTCCGGATACTTTTTCCGTATGCAGCCTGCAATATACTCAGCCTGCCACAAAGCAAGCTTACTGCTGCGCGTACCTATAACTATCTTGTTTTTCACTGTTCTTCTCCTTAAGCATATCCAGCTTGAATAATTTTTTCATAGCCTCTATATAAAATTCTTCTTGTACCGTTCCTGCCGAACTATTCAGCTTGGTCATAGGTTCACGAAGAAGCTTGCGCACTATCATTTTTGACATATTTTCCATGGCACGTTCCTGAGCAGGTGTAATATTTTCCAACTTATTCATAGCACGCCTCACTTCACGCCGCCTTATCCGATCCGCCTTGTCCGTCAGCAGAACCATCACCGGTCTGAACGACAGATAACGAAAACGTTCCACAAGATCATCGACTTCCTCAGCTATTATTTTATCCGCAACTTTTGCTTCTTCGCCGCGCCGTTTTATATTATCCTCCACCACAGCTTTTAAATCATCTATATTATATAAAAGCACACCTTTTATATTAGCGACATCCGGATCAACATCACGCGGTACTGCTATATCAATAAATATCAGCGGCCGCCCTTTTCTTCTGGCCATAAACTGCTGTGTTTCCCACGGCTTTACCACATAATGAGGCGCCCCTGTGGACGTGACAACTATATCTATTCCCTCCGCATTGGAAAAAGCCTTATCAAACGGTACTGCCTTCCCGGCAAATTTTTCTGCAAGCATACGTGCTTTTTCAATGTGTCTGTTTGCTATATATATCTTCTGTATTCCCTTGCCCAGAAGATTTTTTGCTGTCAATTCCGCCGTTTCGCCGGCACCATAAATAAGCGCAGAAGAATTGCCGAGGCTGCCGCCGAATACTGTTTTGGCAAGTTCGACCGCAGCATAACTGACCGATACGGCATTATACGCTATATGCGTTTCGGTGCGTACTCTCTTTCCCGTGGTTATCGCCCGATGAAACAAAGTATTGAGAACCGTACTCGTTGCCGAATTTTCTCTGGCGACGGCATACGCCTTTTTCACCTGGCTCAATATCTGTCCTTCTCCGATGATCAAAGAATCCAGACTGGACGCCACCTGAAACAAATGCCTGATACATGCATAATCAGGATAATAATACAAATAGCAGTCGATCTCATCTTCATTGCCGGTCAAATCAAAAAGGAACTGCTTCAATATATCTTTTCCGTCATCGCCGTCATCCAAAACCGCATAAATTTCACTGCGATTGCATGTAGATAAAATCACAGCTTCCAATATCGCTCCGTAATCGTCTATATGGCGAAGTCCGTCAATAACGCTTTCCTGACTGATAGAAAATTTTTCACGCACATCAACCGGTGCCGTTTTATGATTGAGGCCCAAAACTGCTAATTGCATTACGAATCTTATCCTCCGCTTCTCCAAGCTTACCTTCACGTACCATTTTCAATATATTCTCATCAAGTGTGCTCCGCCAAAACTCTTCCCGCTCCCGGAATGTCGGTATCACGGTCATTGCTTCCTTTCTCAGCCCTGCCATTATCTCGATGAACGGTGCATACCCCGCATCAAGGAACTTCTCCAGTTCCCGGCGTATTTCCCTCGCCATGGCAGGACTTTTGCCGTTTGTTGATGAAGTCACCAGCAGATCACCGCGTCTTATAACAGCCGGCATAGCAAAATCACATAAAGAAAGCCTGTCCACAACATTTATCAGAATACCTTCTTTTTTTGCCTCGGCTGCGACTCTTCTATTTATCTCTTCGTCATCAGTAGCACAAACGGCCAGAAAAAAGCCTTTTATATCACCATCCTCATATGATTTCTTCACCCAGGCAAAAAGGCCTTTCTCATACATGGAAAAAAGCTTTTCCGTAATGTCCGGAGCAATGACAGTAACCGCGGCAGCGGCTGACAAAAGCCCTTCTATTTTACGATAAGCGACCTCTCCTCCGCCAACGACCACACAGGCTTTTTCATCAAGGATCAAATTTACCGGATACAAACGTCACACCTCTTTTATTTACGAATAACATTCATTATTTTATTATATAACAAACTATAAAACATTGCTATGATATTATAGTTTTTTGACGGAAAAGCTGTATATATATTATCACAGACGCACAAAAAAACCGGAAACCAAATTGGCTTCCAGCTTCTTCAAAAAATATCATGCCGCTAAAAACAAGTCATGCAAAAAGCCATGCCCTGCCTGTCTTTTTCTCTATGGTCGGAACGGCGGGATTCGAACCCACGACCCCTACCACCCCAAGGTAGTGCTCTACCAAGCTGAGCCACGTCCCGAACATAGATATTATAAGTTTATTTTCCCCTTATGTCAAGCATTATAAGCACGGTAAAGTAATTGACTTTTTACCTCCTGCTATCTATAATTTTATTCATACCGCATCACAGCGGACAATATTGACTGATAAGGGTGATCGCATGGCAGAAAAATTTAAAGCGCTGACTATTGCCGGTTCGGATACTTCCGGAAGCGCCGGCATGGAAGCAGATCTAAAAACTTTTGAAGAAATAGGTGTCTACGGAATGGCGGCACTTACCGTCATAGTGGCTCAAGCTCCCACAGACTGGGCTCACGATATATTTCCCATCGACATTGCTACTGTCGAACGTCAGATAGCCACTGTCGGCGGCGGTATAGGCGCGGATGCCATTAAAACAGGCATGCTCGGTTCAGCTGCTCTTGTCAACTTAGTGGTTGACTCTATTCAAAAATATAAATTTAAAAATATTGTCATTGATCCCGTCATGGTCTGCAAAGGCATAGATGATATAATGGTGCCGGAAGCAGCCGCGGTCATAAAAGCAAATTTAGTGAAATATGCCGATGTCATAACGCCAAACACTCTGGAAGCAGCATATTTGGCCGATATGGAGAGTATAGAAAGCCTTGATGACATAAAACAGGCTTGCATCAATATTCATAAGCTCGGCGCTAAGAATATCGTCATAAAATCGGGCAGCCGCTTCGATTCAGAAAAAATGACAGATGTACTTTTCGACGGCAAAGATTTTCTTATCGAGGAAAAACCGAAATTAGCCAACGTCTATAACAGCGGCGCAGGCTGCAGTTTCTCTGCCGCAATGACAGCTTGCCTGGCAAAAGGACTTAGTGTCCATGAAGCTTTCAATCATACTCAGACCTTCATGCAAAAGGCCGTGGCTGCTTCATTCAAGCTCAATCAATATACAGGCGCTTTATGTCACTGGGCTTCACGTCAATAAATTTTTTCTTCAATATAAGTCATATATGGCAATTCGTTCACCGGGCAATAATTCCCCGTGAATTTATTTTACAGTTAATAACATATAAGGAGCATGAAGTATGAAACAGGAAATCCACACTGCCAAAGCACCTGCCGCTTTGGGACCATATTCACAGGCAATATCCATCTTTGACAAATTGATTTTCACATCAGGTCAGATCGCCATTATTCCCGAAACAGGAGAAATTGCCGAAGGTATTGAAGCACAGACAAAACAAGTGCTTGATAATTTGAAAGCTGTCCTGGAAGAAGCCGGTTCTTCAATGGATAAGGTAATAAAAACCACTGTCTTCATCAAAAACATGAATGATTTTTCCAAAGTCAACGAAATCTATGGACAATATTTTACAGGAACATGCCCCGCACGCTCCTGTGTGGAAGTGGCACGTCTGCCTAAGGATATGCTCATAGAAATAGAAACAGTTGCTCTGCGATGATCTTTTTCGCATAATGACTTTTCTCTTCCATTGAAATTTATTTTATTGTGCTGATTGTTTTATTTCACCAGCATCCTTTTAAAAACTCTATTTGTAAAGCAGAAGGTATATGTTCCCTGTACCTTCACTTTATAAATAGAGTTTTATATTTTAAGAATATATTTTGCTTGACAACTGACATAGTAAGTTTTAAGATGTATTGTGTCAGTTGTCGGAGTGATTTTCTTAGGAGTGATTTTATAATGCGTGCCAAGCTCAGCACTGCTGCTATCGTTGAAACAGCAGCAAAAATAGCCGATGAAAATGGTCTTGATACAGTGACTCTAACATATATAGCAGCAAAGCTCAATATCAAAAAACAGTCTCTTTATAATCATATAGACAGCCTGTTTCACTTAAAATGTGAGCTTGTAATCTATGCAAACGCACATTTAAAGCAATATCTGACACATGCTGCCATAGGTCAATCGCGCGATGATGCTGTCTTAGAAGTAGCTAAGGCTTATCGGCAATTTGCCCTGATATTTCCGGGGCAATATCAGGCAATAATATCACTTGCCTGGGAATGCAAGGAAGATGAAAAATTTAAGGCAGCTTCCCGGGATCTCATGGATGTTTTATTCAAGGTTCTCTCGCAGTATCAGCTACGCGATGAGTATCTTACCCACGCTGTGCGCGGTCTGCGCAGTATCATGCACGGTTTCGTGTCTCTAGAAGCATCGGGATGGTTTCATCAGCCTATCACCAAAGAAGACAGCTATCTATTATTGGTCCAGACATTTATATACGGTGTAGAAGCCGTTGAAAAAGAATAATTTTAAGCAGGTGCTATCATGGAAAATTGGAAACGAAATTTATTTATCTGCTGGCTGGGTTCCTTTGCCACTTCCTCAGCACTGAGCCAGGTTGCGCCTATACTGCCTCTTTTTATCCAAAAGCTGGGTATACACAACCTGGCCGATATCGAATCATGGTCGGGAATCGCTTTTGGCAGTACGACATTTGTCATGGCCTTTTTTTCTCCGTTTTGGGGAAAATTAGCTGACAAATATGGACGAAAACCTATGCTTTTAAGAGCAAGCTTCGGTATGGCCATCGTTGTAGGGAGCATCAGTCTGGCAAATTCAGTATATCAACTGGTCGGTCTGCGCATACTGATGGGAACCATCTCCGGTTATAACTCCGGTTCCATAACACTGATTGCCACGCAATCGCCAAAGGGCAAAGCTGGCTGGGCGCTGGGTACATTATCTACAGGTGCCGTCAGCGGCATGCTTTTAGGTCCGCTCATCGGTGGTTATCTCGTAGAGATATTAGGAATACGCAGTATTTTTATTGTAATGGGTTTTTTACTGTTCACCGCATTTCTCCTGACTTTTTTCTTTGTCCACGAAGATTTTACCCCTTCGGCAAAAAGTCTCATGTCTTTTACCGATATTTGGCAATCTTTGAGTGATAAATCTTTGATTGCCGGGATGTTTGTCACCACTTTTATTATCCAGATGGCTCTTTTCTCAATAGAACCGGTTATAACAGTCTATATATCCACCTTATCCCCGCATACAGACCATCTGGCATTTATCTCCGGATTGGTCTTCGCATCCTCCGGACTTTCCAGTATACTGGCCGCACCCTGGCTTGGCAGGTTATCAGACAAAGTCGGCGCACATAAAGTGATTTTGATTGCTCTTATCTGTGCAGCAATACTCTTCATACCACAGGCCTTTGTCCAAAATGAATGGCAGCTCATGGGGCTGCGCTTTCTTATAGGCATAGCCACCGGCGCCATGCTTCCGTCGATCAATACTATCTTGAAGCAAAATATTCCTTCAGAGATAGCAGGACGTATGTTCAGTTATAATCAAACTGCCCAATTTTTAGGAGTTTTCTGCGGCTCCGTTTTTGGCGGGCAGATAGCCGCACATTTCGGCATAAGAATGTTGTTTTTTTCTACCAGTTTTCTTCTGCTTGTTAATGTCATAGGGGTCCATGAATATGTTTATAAAAAAGCTGACGAGAAGTTTTCCCGCGCAGTTTCACACTCCGTATGACTAGAAAAACAGCAGCTCATCATCAGGGCTGCTGTTTTTTTATATCATTTTTTTTTGCTGACTGCAAATTTCTGCCAAAAAGCCGAAAGGAAACTTATTGAAAAATGAGCCTGCGATAAATATACAAATATAAGCGGAATAACGACCAAGGTGAAAAAGGTAGAAGATAAAAGCCCGCCTATGACCACCCACGCCATACTCACTCGCGTTTCCGATCCGGGTGTTATGGCCAGCGCTGTCGGCAGCATACCAGTCACCATTGTTATTGATGTCATAAAGATAGGTCTTATTCTTGTTTTAGCCGCTTCGACTACCGCATCTCTCGCATTTTTTCCGCGCTGCATAAGTGTCAGTGTATAATCCAGCAGCAAAGTACCATTTTTTGCCACCACTCCGTCCATGACAAGAATTCCCAACAGGGAATACAGATTGATTGTATTTTTTGTCACTGCCAAAAAGAAAAATGCTCCTATCAAACCAAACGGCAAAGACAGCATCCTTATGAATGGCGTCGATAATGATTCATATAAAACCGCCAGAAGAATATATACCAAAAGCAGTGACAAAGCTATGGCCTGCCCCATTTCCGTGAAAGTATCCCTCATGTTGTCCGCCTGCCCCGTAAACCGATAGGAAACACCGCTGCCCATACTTTGCGCCGGCAATTTTGCGGAAATCTGTGATAATACATCCTGCAATGAGCGATCATCGCTTATATTGGCCGAAATATTTATAGCCTCTCTTTTATCGACCCGCCGGAGCATCACCGGCCCCGCATCGTATTTTACATTGGCAATATCGCCCAGCCGGATAAGACCGGATGCCGTACTTACCGGAATAGAGCGTATGTCCGACTCTTTAAACCCGTCGCTTCCCTTTAACCTTACATATATATCGGTATCCTGATGATCATTGTTGGGATCATTCATCAAATATCCTGCCAGTGATCCAGCAATGGCACCGGAAAATACATTCTGAATATTATTGGCAGTAGTATTGAAATACCGCAGTTTTTCTCTATCTACAACAAGCCGCAATTCAGGAGCTCCCTCTGTATATGAACTGCGTACATCTTTAATCCCGTCAATATTATTCAAAGCGTCCTGCACTTTATATGAAGCCTGCACTGTATTATTTAAATCGTTCCCGCTTATTTCTATCTGAATAGGCGCTGTATTTCCCGCTGAATTACCGGTACCTGTACCGCCTGAAATTCCTGGCATAGAATTTTCTGATACATTGACCTGAACTGCGGCATCAGGAAATTGTTTTTTCAAATATGACCGCACACGATCCGTGATCTGCCATATATTTTCACGGGTATTTTTGTCTGTCAGCTGCACACTCACAGCACCGTAATTTCCTGCTGGTTGTCCGATGCTTGACAAATAATTCTTGACTTCGGGCTGCTGCATCAAATAATTTTCGGCTTCTCTTATTTTGTCATTTGTCGCATCGATATTTTGCCCCACGGGAAACTGCATCATTATTCGAAAACTTCCTTCATCCGTTTTCGGCATATATTCTCCGCCTATGAATCCCAGAGGATAGTAGAGACTGATAGCCAGCAAGAATATCACTGTTACGGCAGCCGTAATTTTTTTGGGATGGAAAAAACTCCAGTTCAATATTTTGCCATAATGTATGATGATCTTATTGCCCAGATTATTGAAGAAATCCCATAACTTACCCTGCGGCGGCTCACCAATCCCATTTTTATAAAATCGTGCCGCCAGCATCGGTGTCAAAGTAAATGATATGGCTAATGAACAAAGTGTCGCAAAAACTATTGTCATGCCGAACTGTCGAAAAAACTGACCTGTCATCCCGTTCATAAAAGCTATCGGCATAAATACAACAACATCACATAAAGTAATCGCTATCGCCGCCGTACCGATTTCGTTTCTTCCGTCCTCAGCTGCCTGTTCAGCATTTTTTCCCTTTTTTAAATGTCTGTTGATATTTTCCAAAACAACGATAGAATCATCCACCAATATACCGACACACAATGACATCCCCATCAAGGACAGCATATTGAATGTAAATCCCGCCACGTACATCATAAAAAAAGTCGTTATCAACGATGTAGGAATAGCTATGAGCACAGCTATGGTAGATCGCCAGCCGCGCAGAAATAAAAACAATACCAACCCAGTGGTAAAAAGTCCCTCAATCAGCGCTTCCAGGGTATTATGCAAGGCGTCTTCCACATAGGTGGATGAATTTGTGATCACAACAAATTGATAATTCGGATAATCTCTCCGCAGAGTATCAAGCTGCTGCATAACAGCCTTTGTAGTATCCACAAGATTGGCATCACTGTTTTTGTATACAGATAAGGAAACCGCATCCTGCCCGTTGGTCCTTGCATATCTTGTTACCCGCTTATCCTGCTCCTGCACATCGGCTATGCTCGAAAGAGGGATCGCCGTATTTTTTCCATTATTCACATGTATTGCCGCCAACTCCTCGGGGGACTTGAACTGCGCTGTCAGACGAACATTCGTTTCCGACTGGGAATCAAATACAGATCCTGCCGGAGTCATTACATTTTCCTGTTCGATGCGTGAAACGATCTGCGCCAGCGACAAATTAAAATATGCCAATTTATCTTTGTCAACATTAACGGCTATCTCCTTATCTCTGCCGCCGCCGAGCTGAACGTCGGAAACACCGCCTGCACGCTGCAATTGCTCAACAAAAGTATCATTGGCGACAGTATAAACCTCTCCGAGCGGTCTGTCAGACAAAACCGATATCTCAAGAATCGGCAATGCGTCAACATCCCGCTTTAATACTGTCGGCGTTTGGATACCATTTGGCAGCTTATTTAAAACAGCATTGACATACTGACTGGTATCAATGGCCGCAGCGTCTATATTTGTCCAAAACTGGAATTCCAGAGTGATCTGCGCTTTCTCCGGTCTGGCCACAGCTGTCATATGTTTTAAATTGGTAAGAGAAGATAACGAATTTTCCAGAGGTTTTATTACGTCCTGCTCTATCTCTTCAGAGTCAGCACCCGGATAATTGACTGTCACCGTGACATAGGGAATATTAATAGCAGGCAGCAGCTCCACGCCGATGCGATAAAAGCTGAACAGACCAAGCACCACAAAAAACAGAACGATCATTGAAATCCCTATAGGTTTTTTTATACAGTACCTGGTAATATTCACTGCCCATCGCTCCCGTCACCCAAAGGATTTATTTTCATGCCATCCTTCAGACGGGACAAATTATCGACGGCTACATTTTCTCCGTCTGAAAGCCCGCTGATGATCTCTTCATCCTCGTCTCCCGATGCTCCGACCGAAATTTCTTTTTGTGTTACCGTATTATCCGCATTAATGATAAAAACATAATTTTTCCCATTCTTAGCTATTACTGCTGCCTTCGGCACCGTTATTACATTGCTGCGCAATATGCTTTTCAGCACGGCATGTGCAAACATCCCGCCTCTGAGCAATCCGTCGGGATTTTCTACAGAAACTCTGAGCACATACGTCATTGTCGATGAATCAATTGTCGGACTTATATATATAATACTGCCGTCAAAACTGTTGCTCAGTGATTCGATATTCACAGACAAAGAATTCCCCAGTGAAAAAGCAGGCAGATCCTGCTCCGATACCTGATAATCCACATACATTACACTATTATCATATACGCTCAAAAGTTTCTGCCCAGCTGTCACCATATCTCCCGCTTCAACCTGGCGATAACCTATCGTTCCGTTTATCGATGAAGTCAAATACATATCATTTTTTTGTTTCTGTGCCGCTGCCAAAGAACTTTTTGCCTTGGCGATATTTTCTTGTGCTGATGTGACAGATGACGCTGTTCCTCCATCCATCTGATTTTCTATTGAATTTAAAGCGGCTCTGGCATCTTCCACCTGCTGCTGTGCCGTATCCATATCGTCCGCGGAAATCCCGCCTACATCATAAACATTTTTATTCCGCTGGTATGTTGCAAACGCTTTGTCATAATCAGCCTTTGCTTTATCATAATTTGCATTCAGCTGCACTTGTGTTGTTCTCGCATCAGCTACTGCCTGATTATACGCATGCTGGTCAACAGAAACAGTCAATGCCGCATCGTCGGCATCTTCCCTGATCAAAACCTGCCCCGATGACACCTGCTGTCCAAGTGCAGCGCTGACGTTTTCTATTTTTCCCGGATATTTTGCCGCAATATCTACCTGTGCTTTTGGCACAGTCTGCCCAACAAGCGAAATATTTTTAAGAAGATCTTTTTTTTCAGCACTTACGGCATGCACTGCTGTAACCAATTTTTTCTCATTTTGTACCTGCTTTTGATAAAATAAATGATATATTCCCACAAAGGATATTCCCGCAGCCATAATAATACCGATAATGATAATCCGTCTTCTCTTTGTTTTTGCCAGACTAGTCAATTGCATAACATTTCTCCGCTCTTCGCTTTTTTTATCAAAACAAAATACATTGCAATATATGATATCTGCCTTATCGTTCATACAGACACTGATCTATATGTTTCTGTCCCGAAGCATTAACTGTCATTATATAGCATCACTGCCTTTATTTTGTATATTATATTACCACTGCATAAGCTATTTGTTGCAAATCTATGTCATAAAAATAAATTTTTTCTAAATTTTTTTATCAAGAATATAAACTTTAGTATCTATTTTATATTTAATAATATTAAAATTACTACTTTACTTTTATTATGTATAATATTATTATAATATCACAAACAAAAAGTTATCAAATAATAAAATAATATATACGAGAGGATGTTTATAATGAAAAAGAATTTATTTATGTTGGCAGCAGTATTATTTGGGGTTTCTCTTGCAGGGGCGGCACAGGCAAGTCCCGCAAATTCAAATTTTGTGATTACGAATATGAGCAGCAGTGAAAAGGGCATCTATCGCGAAGCCGACACCAATCCCACTTCCTACAGCAAAAAAGAAATCAATGGGCACATCTATGAAAGCTGGGTTGACAATAATACCGCCTATACTAAAGTTGACGGAAACCTCACCAAAGAGTATAAAATAGATAACGATTTGCAAAGACCGCCTATCAACAATATGAGCAGCAATAAAAGATAATAAATCCAAACAAAAAGGTGCTCCTGCTTTATTGCAGGCAGCACCTTTTTTAGTATTATGAAACAAACATATATTTATTCTTATCGAACTTTTTAGCTGTATACATTGCCTTATCCGCCAAGTTTATCAATTTGCTCACTTGTATACCATCACCAGTATATATAGATAGAATCCATTATTAACGGACAAAAATCTCTTTGTTAAAATGAATACACCTATTTTTTAATTTGCACCGATAAAACTATCTTCAACGGTCATTATACATTTTATTGTAATAATTTCTATACGAACCATTCATTATATCTTCCCACCACTTTTTATGCCGCATATACCAATCTATCGTTTTCTTTATCCCTTCGTCGAATAAAGTATGCGGCTGCCAGTCCAAATCTTTTCTTATTTTCGATGGATCAATAGCATACCTTCTGTCATGCCCCGGTCTGTCTGTGACAAATTCAATAAGTTCCCGTGACTTGCCCAATTCTTTCAATATAGTTTCCACCACCTGCAGGTTTGTTCTCTCATTATGTCCGCCGATGTTATAAACTTCTCCCACTTTTCCTTTTCTGACAATAAGATCAATCGCTTCACAATGATCCTTTACATAGAGCCAATCACGCACATTTTCACCTTTCCCGTAGACAGGCAGAGGCTTATTATTAAATGCGTTTGCTATCATCAACGGAATTAGTTTTTCCGGGAAATGATAAGGTCCATAATTATTAGAACAGCGGGAAATGGTCACCGGCATTCCGTATGTACGGCAGTAAGCTTGTACCAAAAGATCAGCCGATGCCTTCGAAGCTGAATATGGACTTGATGCATGAAGAGGAGTGGTTTCGGTAAAGAACATATCAGCAGCTTCAAGCGGTAGATCACCATAAACTTCATCCGTAGAAACCTGATGATAGCGCTTTATACCATATTTTCGGCACGCATCCAGCAAAACGCCTGTCCCCATTATATTGGTGCGCAGAAAGATTTCTGGTGAATCTATCGATCTATCGACATGGCTTTCTGCTGCAAAATTGACAACCACATCCGGTTTTTCTGCCTCAAAGAGTTCATAAATAAATTTTCTATCTGCTATATCGCCTTTTATAAACTTAAACTTTTCATTTTGCAGTGCTCTTTCCAGTGTTGACAGATTGCCTGCGTAGGTCAGCAAGTCAAGGCATATTACTTCATCATTATATTTGTCAAGCTGATAATAAACAAAATTGCTGCCTATAAAACCGGCACCACCGGTAACTAATATTTTCATGAATAATGCTCCTTACAAAATTATTGCCTATCGCAATCAATATACTTCTATATTTTACCATAACGAGTATTTTTAATCAGCAAGATATTTTTCTTCTCAGAGATCGCAATTCCCTATTTTAAACAATCATTGATACTTTTCTGTCACAAAACAATAAAAGGTTTTAATATTTTTTGTCGAATATATTATGAAAATATATTTATAAGGGAGCCAATATTGTGGCAGTAAAAATTATGATAGTAGATGATTCTCCATTTTCCCGTACACTGCTTGCAGATATTTTCAGTGAAGGAAATTATGAAGTCATCGCTGAAGCTGATTCTCTCGACACTGCTGTAGAAATGTACAATAGAAAAAAGCCCGACATTGTCACCATGGATATAGCGATGCCCGGACATGACGGCTTTGAAGTGAGCCGCGCCCTATTACACAACGATCCCAATGTTAAAATAATATTGTCCAGTTCTATGAAGGATTATGAAACAGAAATGCAGGCCAAACGTATCGGCATAGCCGGTTATGTACAAAAACCATTCGAGGCTGCTGAGCTGTTTTCAGTTATAGACAAGGTCCTTTCCCCCGATAATCTTTTTGAAGAATTGTTGCGTACAGGTTTGGAAGCATTCAAAGAGGCACTTTCCCAGAATATAACAAGAATGGCAAAAAGTCCGCTTTCCTTCGCCGAAAATTCCTCCATAAGTGAACCATATATTTCCAAAGGGATCACTTCTATAATAGGCATAACCGGACAATATACCGGTACAATGATCATGGACCTTTCCACTGAAACTTCAAATAATCTTACAAAAGCAATTCTGCACCGCGCTCCAAAAAATTCCGAAGAAATGCTGGCTGTGGTTTCTGAGCTTGCCAATATAATCGGCGGGAGAGCCTGTTCGATGCTCAATAAAAAAGAAAAAGCTCTTGGGCTGCGCGTTTCTCCGCCCAGTATGTTCCATGGTGAACTCGCCGAGCTGGTCAGCCCCAGTTTAAAAATAGAGCAATCACTGGCTAAAACGGATTATGGCGATATATTTCTGGGTGTTGGCTTTAAAAAAGGAGCGACACTATGGATGTAAATATCATCAATCCAGTCCTGACAGCTTTCAAAGAAATTTTACCGCAAATTGGCATTCAAAACGTAGAAAAAACCAGTCTTTCATTGACCGGTCCTTTATTTTCTTATAAGGGCATTTTACTCAATATAGCAGTAGTCGGTTCGATAAAGGGTGCAATTTTAATAACAATGGACAAAGAAAGTGCAAAAAAAGTCGCAGCAAAAATGATGATGGGCATGGAAGTCACTGAATTTAATGATCTTGCTTTAAGTGCACTATCGGAAATGGGCAATATGGTCTGCGCCAACGCATGTACTCAGTTCAGCAAAATAGATGTTGAAGGTCTTGATATATCTCCGCCGACTCTTTTAATGAGTGATACTGAATGCCAGGTCACCCTGCCTGTTCCGAAAACTATAAGCATCGATCTTCTGTGTGATAATATTCCTATAAAGCTTCATGTCGGATTAATGTAATAAAAATTATCTCCAGTTAATCAAAAATGCTGCAATGAGCCAAAACAGCTCATTGCAGCATTTTTATTAACAATAATACAGAAATAATCATAATAATTTATACTGCTCCATATAATAACATGTATTATCAATCCCAATTATACATAATAAACGAACATTGCCATACAGACAAAGTTATATACTAAAATGTCTTTTTGTTCTGACATAATTTAGTATTTTTATAATTTTCCAAATAAACTATACTATATTTAGAAATTATTATGTACAGAATTTAATGACTTTAAAAATACCGCCGGTATTTATGGCAGATTGGAGGAATTTATATGACATCGGATATTTTATCGGCGCGCGAAAAGAAAATATTGACAATTTTACTGAAGGCCGGTGACTATACAACTGCTTCCCGCCTGTCAAGAATCTTAAGTGTCTCGGAAAAAACTGTATATCGTGATTTTCAGTCTATAAGATATAAATTCAAATCACAAAATTTTATTCGTCAGGAGCATGGCAAAGGATACTATCTGGACGATTCCTCATCACTAAAAAATATTATTGACCCAGTAAAACATAAGGATGTTTTTCTCGGCATTGACGTAGAAACGCGCCGCAGAAACATTGCCGTCTTACTGTTGTTGCAGACTCCCGTAGAAACTTCTATTAACAAACTGGCCGAGTTATATTTCATAAGCAACGCCTCTATCGTGAACGATCTCAATATACTTGAACAGGAATTACTGCAATATGACCTTTCGCTCATCCGATCACGCAACGGTACCCATATTGAAGGAACTGAAGATAATATCCGAAAATTACTGATGCAAAAAATCAATTTATTTTCTGCCTCCGGTGATCAATCTATATTTTCATTCGTCAGCGATACTGCCGATGATCATGCACTATACTCATTTTTTTCCCATAAGGATATACGATTTGTAAAATTGCTGCTGGATAATGCTGAACAAATATTATGCGGAAAAATAAAAGATCCCTACTACATTAATATTTTCACTCATATTCTCATACTTGTAAAACGATTGGAAAACAACAGCAGTTTGTGTCTAAAAACTTCCCTGAACGAATATCAATATAAAAATAAAATAATTGCCCATTGCACAACCTTGATCATGAATGAATTGAAAAGATATCTGAATAAAACAATTCCTGAAAACGAGATTTTTTATATTTATCAATACCTATATTCGTCACGCATAGATACAAATCAAGAACCACCAGATGTTAAATTTGATATTCCGCACAATGAAGAAACAGCTTTCGTAGATGAGCTTATTTCAAAAGTTTCCTCAAAAATAAATTTCAATTTATCAAAAGATATTACTTTGAAAACGTCACTGCTGCTGCATATACGTCCACTTACCAAACGTATAGAAAGCCGTATTTTCATTTCCAATCCTTTAAAAAATGATATGAAAAAGGATTTCACTCAGATTTACCGAGCAGTTGAGGAATCTTTGAATGAACAAGTTTTAAAAACGGATTTTCAAAATCTGAGTGACGACGAAACATCATATATTGCAGTATATTTTCAGGCCGCCCTGGAACGGCAAACTCAGCAAAAACGTGTAGGAATTGTTTGTTCCAGCGGGGTCGGTACATCCCATCTGTTGGCTGCCCGCGTAAAGAGAGCCTTTCCAGACTGGAAAATAGTGGATATAGTCTCAGCCAGTCATGCCCATTTGTTTAATCCCCAGGATACAGATCTGATTCTTTCAACAGTGAAAATAGAAAACAAAAAAGACATTCCTACAGTCGTAGTAAGTGCCATTTTCAATGATTTTGACATTGTAAGAGTAAAACAAATTATGCAGATAATATAAATGATTTCTTATTCCTGACAAGTTTTTTACTTCGGTCGAAATTTTGCAAATCATCATATACTGAGCTTGATCGCGCTCTATCCACCATTTGTAGAAACACGAATATTCTTTTCCGGGCACCGGCGCGCGGATAAATTTTCCATGGAGGACACAAATATGAAAATTGAAAAAATTTTAAACAAAGACCTAATTGATCTCAACATGAACGCCAAAAATAAAAACGAAGCTATAAAAACACTTGCAAAGCTCCTAGCCAAGACCGGCAACATCTGTGATACAGATCTTTTTATAAAAGATGTATATGCCAGAGAATCCGAAGGAAAAACAGGATTGGGCAGTCACATTGCAATTCCCCATGGAAAATCGAATGCTGTAAGAACCACATCAATAGCCGTAGGCAGAACAAAAAATGATCTGGACTGGGAATCTCATGACAATCTTCCTGTTCACGTAGTAATTTTGTTTGCTGTAAGAAACATTGACAAAACAACTATCCATTTAAAACTGCTTTCACAGGTCGCTGTGGCGCTGGCTGATGATGAGACGCTTGAAAAATTGCTCACTACAAACGATAAAGCGGAAGTCATCCGTTTATTATCAAATAAAATGAATTAAAGGAGAGATAACATGAATATTGTCGGAATCGCTGCATGTGTCGCCGGTGTTGCACACACTTATATAGCCAAAGAAAAATTGATTAAAGCTGCTCAAAAAGCAGGCCATATCATCAGTATGGAAACTCAGGGCCAAATAGGCACCGAGGACGAGCTTTCTTCGGAGGAGATCAAAAATGCCGATGTTGTCATTTTAGCCGTTGACACCGCAATAAAGGGACGTGACCGCTTTACAGGCAAGAAAATAGTTGAAGTGCCCACAGAAGTAGCCGTTCATTCTTCTGGAAAGCTTATAAAGCACATAGAAGAAAATATTGATTCTTAAAACAAGTTTAAGGAGATTGGCAAAATGAAAAATCTTAATATTAAGAAAAATTTAATGACTGCAATATCCTATCTAATTCCATTTGTCTGCTGCGCCGGAATGCTTATGGTTGTCGGGAATATTCTGGGCGGCCAAAGCATAAAAGATTTCAGCGGAAACACAAGCATCGCAGATGTCCTTTTCACGCTGGGCGGTGACGGCCTGGGGCTTTTATCCGTATTTATATCAATGTTCATCGCTTATGCCATCGCCGACAGGACAGGAATTGTCCCCGGCTTCCTGTGCGGCGTGCTTTGCAAAGAATACGGCTACGGTTTTTTAGGCGGTCTGCTTGCGGGTTTTCTGGCCGGTTATCTGGCCGTTTACTTGAAAACCGCCATAAAATTGCCTGCCTGGTTTGAAGGCATAAAACCTATGCTCATTCTTCCTTTTCTTACCACTTTGATCATCGGGTTGATCATGCGTTATATAATCGGTATCCCGATCCATGCCTTGCAGGAATTCATCAACTATGCTCTCACCACACTGCAAGGCGGATCTGTACTCATATTGGGTTTAGTGGTTGGCATTCTGTCTGCAGTCGACTATGGCGGACCTATAAACAAAGTCGTATTTGTATTTTGTCTCGGATTAATGTCGGAAGGATATACCACCCCCATGAATGCGCTTATCTCCGCTTCAATGATAGCGCCCCTGGGTCTGACGATCTGCTACTTCCTGAGCCGTGCAGTAAAGCGCGACATATTTTCAGGCGATGAGGCCAATGCTCTAAAAAGTGCATTCATCATGGGCTGCTGCCAGATAACCGAAGGTTCTTACCCCATCATACTCAACGACTTGGCCAGAATTACCATATGCACTGCCATAGGTGCCGCAGTCAACGGAGCCCTGGTTTTTTACTGGGAATGCACAAACCCGATAGTATGGGGCGGCTTCTTCACTATCCCGGGCCAGAACCAGCCTGGACTCTGGACCGCTGCACTGCTGATTGGTTCATTTATATTTGCGGTTTGCTGCTTATTCCTGAAGCGAAAACCAGCTGCAAAAACTACCGAAACTGAAGAAGAGCAGGACTTGGATTTATCAAATGTCAAAATTTCCGGCTGATGATCCCGCCTGTTGCACTTGCCAAATCCCCAAATTTCCCCAGCCCGCCGATGATGTCCTTTGATCAGTGTCTTTTAGATTTTTATTTTAAACAATCATAATCCTGAAGGGAGCTTCCACTATGTTGATATCTATGCCACAAATGCTTCAAGTTGCTAAAAAAAATCATTTTGCCGTAGGTGCTTTCAATGTATCTTCCAGCATGCTGATGCGTGCGGTAGCTGAAGAGGCGGAAAGCACAAAAACTCCTGCCATAATAGCCATTCATCCTGACGAGCTGAAATTTGTCACTGATGAATTCATCTCCTATGTCTTAACCAGAATATATACAAGTCCCATTCCGTTTGTATTGCACCTTGATCACGGCAGTTCCCTCAGTGACATTGAATGGGCTGTTCATGCCGGTTTCAACTCAGTGATGATTGACGGTTCAAAGCTGCCTTATAAAGAAAATATTGACTTGGTTAAACATGTTGTTTCATTGATGCATCCAATCGGTGTCGCTGTGGAGGGAGAGCTTGGCACCATCGGAGACACGGGCAATTCCATTGAAGGAGGTGCCACAAAAATAATTTATACAAAACCGGATCAGGCCGTCGATTTTATCAGCAGTACCGGTGCTGATTCATTAGCGGTGGCAATTGGTACGGCACATGGTATCTATCCGCCAAATTTCAAGCCCGAGCTGCAGATGAATATTCTGCGGGAAATTGTTGAGCGTACTGATATTCCGCTTGTCCTGCACGGAGGTTCGGCCAATCCTGATGAAGAAATTGCGCAGGCCGTTAAAACGGGAATTCAGAAAATTAATATTTCCAGCGACATCAAGCATACCTTCTATAAGAAATGCCGCGAAATACTCAGTGATCAGGAGGTGCGCGAACCCAATCAAATTTATCCCGAATGCATCGCGGCCACCAGAAAAACGATCAGGCAGAAAATGCAGCTGTTCAATTCACTGGGCAAAAGTAGCTGCTACTATACAAACTGACACATCCATTTATTTTAGGAGGATCATTTATGAAACGTTCAGAAATCAACCGCCACATACAATACATTATGGATAAAGCTAAAGACTTCAATATCCCTCTGCCGCCATTCGCATTTTATAAACTGAATGATTGGAAAAATCTGGGCAAAGAGGAATGTGAACTTGTTGATACCATGCTGGGATGGGGAATCACAGATTTTGGTAAAGGCAATTACAATAAATGCGGTTTAGGTATCTTTACTTTCAGAAACGGCAGCCAATCAGCTCCTCAAAACTATCCCAAACCGTATTGCGAAAAGCTGCTGTTTGTATCAGACGGGCAAATGCTTCCCTATCATTTCCATTTTTCCAAAATGGAGGACATTATAAATCGCGGCGGCGGTATTTTGGAACTGACCTTATACAATGCTGATGAAAAAGAGGCTTTTGCTGATACCAATGTCACAATCACTCTGGACGGCAAAAAATTGACTGTCAGTGCAGGATCCAAAGTGCAGCTCAAACCGGGTCAGAGCATTACGCTGCTGCCGCGTCAATATCATTCATGGCAAGGCATTCCGGAAACAGGCGATATCGCAGTCTTTGAGGTGTCAAAAACAAATGACGACAATATGGATAATCGGTTCTACGACAACACCCCCTGGGTCCCTGCCGTAGAAGAGGATGAACCTGTCAGATATCCTGTTTTCGACGATTATAAAAAATATGTACATTTATAATGATAAATACATCGGACAATATTTATATTATGTGATTGCTTAAAACAGCCCGTTATTGAGTTTATAAAATTTTACCGATTTGGGAAGTGAACAATAATGAGAATAGGCGTGGACACATTCATATGGACTGAAGTATTCACTGAAAAGGACCTTTGGATAATAAAGAAGGCTGAAGAATTGGGTTTTCAGGCAATTGATTTCGCAATAGCCCATCCTGAAACCTTTCCGACAGAAAAAGTTTTAAAAGAATTAGCGAAAACATCTCTTGAACCTGTGACTTCAACAACCCTCAATGCAGAAAGCAGCCTTATTTCATCTGACAGCGCTATACGAAAAAAAGGTATACAAGCATTAAAACAGCTGGTTGATATCAATAAGGCAATAGGTTCCAAAATACTGGGCGGTGTCAACTATGCTGGATGGGGCTGTCTCACGGGCAGGCCCCGAACTGAAGAGGAATGGAGAAATTCTGTAAACTCGATGAGAGAAGCAGCCGAATATGCCGCCAAAGTACATCCCGGTCTGAAAATATGCGTTGAACCCGTGAACAGATTTGAAACCCACTTTATCAATACTGCTGAAGACGGTGTAAAATACTGCCAAGATGTGGGCACTGAAAATATGGCGGTTCATCTGGACTGTTTTCATATGATCAGAGAGGAAACCAGCTATACTCGGGCAGTAAAAATTTGCGGAAAAAAATATCTCGGCTATGTCCATGTATGTGAAAACAACAGAGGTATTCCGGGCACGGGCCTTGTTCCCTTTAAAGAATTTTTTACAGCGCTGAAGGAGATCGGCTATACCGGTCCCTGTGTGATAGAATCCTTCGATCCCAGCTTTGAAGAACTTAACGGACAGTGCGCAATATGGCGAAAATTCGCTGATACCGGAGAAGAACTGGCCGTAAAAGGCTTGGCAAATCTGAGAAAAATCGCCGATGAAACGGTCACCGAACAATCCTATTAAGGAGGACAGTATGCAGAGAATAATAAATGACCCTGATAATATAGTGAATGAAATGCTGGAGGGATTTTTAAAGGCACATGCCGATATTGTGGAAGCGACTGCCAATCCTCGCGTGATAAAAGCCAGGAACATCCCGGGAGCCAAGGTCGGGATAATAACCGGCGGCGGCAGCGGACACAAACCTGCCTTTATCGGCTATGTGGGCAAAAATATGTGCGATGCCGCAGCTGTCGGCGAAATATTTTCCTCCCCTACAGCCGCCGCTTTTCTTGACGCGGCCAAAGTCGCCGATCAGAAAAAGGGCGTGGCCTGTCTCTACGGGAATTACTCCGGTGATAATATGAACGTCAAAATGGCTGTTGCTATGGCAAAAAAAGAAGGAATTGCCATAAAGACCGTAATTGCCAATGATGATGTGGCATCAGCTCCGGCAGACCAGCGGGAGAAACGCCGCGGTGTGGCCGGAGAGATTTTTATGTGGAAGGTCGGTGCTGCCAAAGCGGCACAGGGTGCTTCGCTTGACGAGGTAATAGCCGCAGCGCAAAAAGCCGTGGATTCTACCCGAAGTGTCGGTATAGGCCTGTCTCCATGCACACTGCCGGCTGCCGACCATCCTAACTTTGCAATAAAACCTTCAACGATGGAAATCGGTATAGGACATCACGGAGAGCCCGGCATGAAAGTAGAACCTCTTGGTTCAGCCGAAGATATTGCCAAAATAATGGTCAATATAGTGCTTCCAGATTATCCTTTCAAAGAAGGTGATCAGACTGCCGTGCTTGTTTCCGGACTGGGTGCGACCCCGGTAATGGAGCTTTATGTACTGTACAATGAAATTGAAAAACTGCTTCAGCAAAAAGGAATTAAAATCTATAAAAGCTATGTCGGCAACTATTTCACATCCCTGGAAATGAAAGGAGCGACCTTTACAATGATGAAGCTCGACGACGAACTAAAGGAGCTCATCGATATGCCTGCCTGCAGTATGGGGCTTAAAGAGGGAGTCTGCTCATGAAAGCATTTGATAATAAAAAAGGCCGTCCTATCCTGCTGGCAATGGTGCGGAGCATACAACAGAACAAAACACATCTAAGCGATATTGACGGACTGATCGGTGACGGCGACCACGGTATAAACATGAACAAAGGATTTTCTCTGTTTGAGAAGGAATATAAAGACAAAGAACTCAGCTTCAATGAAGGACTCGAAAAACTGGGAACAACCTTAATGAATAAAATCGGCGGTTCTATGGGGCCGATATACGGCACATTGTTTATCGGAATGGGTGAAGCTGGCAGCCGGCTGACCAAGATAAGCCTGGCGGATCTCACAGCGATGATCGAAAAAGGATACAGCAAACTCAGTGAAATAATCGAAGCCCGCCCCGGCGATAAAACCCTTATTGATACGCTCGCTCCGGCACTTGAAAGCCTCAGAAAAAGCACCGAGAAAAAGGAAGACTTTAAGACAGCCCTGATAAAAATGAAAGCTGCGGCAAAAGCCGGCAGCGATTCCACCAGAGAGCTTAAGGCCAGATACGGCAGAGCCAGCCGACTGGGCGAGCGCAGCATCGGCGTGCCCGATGCTGGTTCGGTATCCTGCCGGCTGCTGCTGACAGCTATGGGTGATGCCATTATCGGACTTCTGGAGTAGAATGATATAAAAAAACTTCTAAGCTGCATTCAAAGACTGCACTACCTTATGTGCAGTCTTTTGTGTATTTGTCCTGTATGTCAACAACCTGTCCTTTTGGTAAATACCTTATGGATAACCAATGGTAAAAATCATAGGTTACCCGATCAATCGCAATATCCCCACCTGTACGACAACTATCGTAACAAGTCGATGCGATACATTTAAAATTTTTCAAGTATCCAGGCGGTAAAGTCTGCTGAAAAGCCTGCATGATTGAAAATTTTCTCCCATATGAATCCCTGTTATGGATTATTTTGTCAGAACAGCCGCAATAAGAAGTGCAATAAATATCGCGATCACGATTTTCGGTTCGCTATACTCAATGAAAAAAAATCCGAATACCAACCAAGCTGCCGCAGCGGTAAAGCTAAGTGCAATAGCGGACCGCTGGTTCAGGACTTCGAAAGCCTGCCGGGCAACTAAAAGCGCAAACATTCCAAATACAATCTGTCCCAGCCCGTAAGCGATATTCAAACCCCAATAGAGTGCTGTTTCAGGCTCTGACAGGCGAGTTCCACGTAAATATTGCGAAACTACGTCGATAATGATATGCATTGCGCCACAGAAGACCATCCAACCATACGTTGCATAAATAAACATTTTGTGCATATACTTCTCCTATTCAAAAGTTACCCCTGTTAATTCTGTGGCTATGTCCCACAGTTGTGCTGCAATTTTTATTCTTGCGCCTGGGGCGGTACCTTCGCGGCAGCGGGAAAACCGCGCGTCTCGTTCATTTTATTCGGTCCATAATAGATGCCGGCTCTGGCGTTCTGTGAAGTAGCAGCAAATAACGTCGGTAACGCGCCCTGGGATGCCGGTTGGAACAAAAACCACAAAAAGATCCGCATAAGGCCGGAAACGCTCAACGATCCCGCCCCGTTAGGAATAAGATTCGTCCGTGAAACACCCGGGTGTACCGCAAAACTCGAAACGCCCCACTTATTGGCCTCACTGCGGCGTTGCAGTTCAAAATCCAGCATCAGGTCTGCTAACTTCGACTGTCCGTAAACTTTCATCGGTTTATAGCTGAATTCTGCCTGTAAATCGCTGAAGTAAATGACGCCATCGCGGGCAGCGATACTTGATACAGTGACAACGCGTGGATTTTTGCCGTTGCGCAAAAGCGGCAGTAGCCTCGCAGTCAATGCAAAAGGTCCAAGAAAATTCGTGCCGAACTGCATCTCAAAACCATCGGCAGTAATCCTACGTTCCGGCAGCGCCATCACGGCGGCATTATTGATCAAAACATCCAGGCTCTGACGCTTTGCCTGGAGCCGCCTGCAGAAATTTTACCGGCGATGATTTTTTAGAATTTTTTTCCATGACAAAATCCCTCCTTATCTTTTTCATACTGCCTGAATCTAAATGTTTATAAATTTTTTCTCTTCATAGAAATGAACGTTCATTCCTATGAGGAGAAAAAATTTAACGTTTTATAGCATCCTATATGGCATCTATTCCCGCATCAAGAGTGACATCATCCGGTTTTACCTCACTAAACAACCAAAACTTAACAAGCGCCATAGTCGCACCATGAGCAATGGAATTTAATATTTTATCCGGAAGCTTTTTGAGTAGTTCCTCTTCTCTGTCCCACATAAGTAAGTTGCCCATTTGAACACTACCATGCCACCTTATCGCTCCGCATTGACTTTCTCATGTCCCACACATATAATGAAAGAAAATTCATGTGTCACAAATTTTCTACCGAAAGGAGCTGCACCCATGCTCTACATAAGCGATAACATCATAGAGAAATTTATCCGCGAAGATATCCCGTATCTGGATTTAACCACATCGCTTCTGGAGATAGGCAATGCCGCCGGAACAATAAATTTTTCGTCACATGAGGACATCTGTCTGGCTTGCACGGAAGAAGTAGTCCGTCTGATGAAAAAACTGAATATACAAACAGATAATGTTTTGGGCAGCGGCACATGTGTCGAAAGAGGAAAAATATTTTTGCGGGCGCGCGGCTCCGCGGCGGCACTGCATATGGCCTGGAAAATTTCCCAAAATATACTCGAATATTGCTGCGGTATCGCCACCAGAACGAAATCACTCGTTGATGCGGTCAAGGCCGTCGACCCTGCTGTATCCGTCATCACTACCAGAAAATCTTTTCCCGGCACAAAAGAGCTTACGTTGAAATCCATCCTCGCCGGCGGAGCGTTTCCCCATCGTCTCGGCCTGTCTGAAACAATACTGATATTTAAACAGCACACAAATTTTCTTGTCAGTTTTCAGGAACTTAGCGAAAAAATCAAAAAAGTGCGCATAAACGCTTGTGAGAAAAAAATAATCATTGAGGCGGAAAATGAGGAAGAAGCCTTACAAATGGCAAAATTGGATGTTGACGGTATCCAGTTCGATAAAATTGCGCCGGACTCATTGAAACCTCTTGTAAAAAATATACGCCAGACAAAGCCTTCCCTCGTTCTCATCGCCGCCGGCGGCATCAACCACCGCAACGTTGCCGCATATGCCGCTGCTGGCATTGATGCCATAGCGACTACCTCCGTATATTTTGGCACACCGGTCGATATAAAGGTAACAATTGAAAAAACATTATAAGGTTATAACTGAAAAGGAGCATAAACTGATGGCTTTGGTAAAATTTTACACAAAACCCGGCTGTCTGGGCGGCCTTAAGCAAAAGGAACTGTTGTGTGCTTCCGGCCATACAATTGATGAACATTCGGTACTGTCCACCCCTTGGACGCCGGAAACATTACGGCCTTATTTTTCAGATCTTCCTGTCGGGGAATGGTTTAATATGTCCGCTCCGGCCGTGAAATCGGGAAAGGTGATTCCTTGTAGCCTGTCGGAAGAAGACACTTTGGCCCTTTTTTGCCGGGAACCTATTTTGATCAGGCGTCCGTTGATGGAAATAAACGGGCAAAAAATTGTCGGCTTCAACGTTGACAAACTGGCCAAAATCATTAATTTAAATGCCTATGGAAACGATAATCTGGACGGCTGCCAGATGATGGATTCGGATGTGACCTGTGATGAACTCAGCCAGTAATTAAAAATACGAGACGGCACTTTTCTGCCATCTCGTATTTTTATGCAGTATTATTTTATTTTGCGTCAAAATGGTAAGCTGTTGTTGATTTATAAATATTCCCCGCCCTCAATACCGGAGTGACAAAGGATGGAATATTGACCGCATTGGGAAAATACTGGCTTTCAAAGCAGTATCCTGAACGTTTTTCCATTGGTGTGTTCTTCTTTCCCTTTACCGCCGGATCAAGGTAGTTGCCGGTATAAAATTGAAATCCCGGCAGCGTAGTATACACGGTCATGCTTATATTTGTTTTATTACTGTGTGTTCTGGCAATTTTTTTCAAATTACCATTATATTCAGGTACTACAAAATTATGATCATAGCCTCCTGCTTCCCTGATAGTTTCAAAATCCGCATCCCAGCCATTTTTAATAGGTCTGGCCTCATGCAGATCAAATGGTGTTCCCTTCACCGGTAAAATTTCACCGTGCGGTATTGAGTCCTTGTCGGCAGCAGTATACTCATCGGCAAACAGCTGTACTGTCTGTTCCCCAACATTGCCGCTGTCGTATCCTGAAAGGTTAAAATAGCTGTGATTAGTAGGATTGCAGAGAGTATCTTTTGTAGTATGTGCCTTATAATCCAATATCAATGTATTGCATTCGGTCAACTTATAGCTTACATATATAGAAAGTTCTCCGGGATATCCTTCTTCTTTATCCGCACTTACATAGGAGAGCCTTATTTTATTGTTGTCCGCTGATTCGACTGTCCAGATTTTTTTATCAAACCCAACCTTACCGCCATGCAGATGATTTCTTCCGTTATTCAGATAAAGGTTGTACTCTTTCCCTTCTAAAATAAATCTGCCCTTTTCTATACGATTCCCTACTCTGCCTATAAGCGACCCTATATATGTATCCTGTCCTTCATAGCCGGAAACATTATCATACCCCAAAACGACATCTATTTTACCGTTTTCTGTCGGTACAAGTATTTTTTGCACGGCTCCGCCAAAAGTCGATACAGCGACCTGCATTCCGTTTTTATTCGTTATCGTATACAGTTCAACTGCCTTACCATCACTTGTCTGCCCGAATGAACATTTTTCAATAGTCATTTTTCCGCCCCCATATATTTTTTGTAAACCTTTTCTTTAATAAAGAAAGCATACCACTTTTTTCTAAATTATGTCAATTCAATCTTTTCACTAAAACCTTTTTCATTATCTTTTATATCCTTTTTGCTTCATTCCTTAATATCAAGTGTGAACGTCCTTGATGTCAAGGAACTAAGCAAAAATAATCATCTCATTCCAATATCTGTTCAAGCGCATCCAGAAGAATATCATTTTCTTCACGCGTTTTTACGGCAATACGGATAAAATCATCGGATAATCCCGGATAATTGGCACAATCTCTTATAAGGATATTTTTCTCCAGCATTTTCCCGCAAAACTGCGCCGAAGTCATTTTCGTATCATGTATGTTGATAAGAATATAATTTACCGACGGTTTATAAATCTTCAGTTTTTTCATCTGACTCAGTTCATCATATAAATAATTTATTTCACTGCGGACATAGCTGCGGCTGCGGCGCTGATACGTTTTATCCAGCAGTGCGGCGATACCGGCACTCTGCGCCAGACAATTGACATTCCACGGATCTTTGCTCAAATGCATTCTTCTTATTACTTCCTTATCAGGACATGCCGCAAATCCCAGACGCAGTCCCGGCAGAGCAAAAAATTTTGTCAATGAGTGAAGAATTAACAGATTGTGGCATGTTTTTAAAAGAGGTTTTGTCGAAAATTCCTCTTTATTGCCGATAAAATCCACAAAGGATTCGTCTATGACGACGAAGCAGCTGTTTGCTTCCGCGTGTTCCACAATAAGTGTCAGGTCCTGTACAGTAAAAAGGGTTCCGGTAGGATTGTTCGGATTGCAAAGGAATAAAAGATTTTTATCCTTCATTGCAACGATCAGCTTTTGCAGCTGCGGTTCAAAGTTATCACTTTCTTTTAGAAAAAAATATTGAACATTGGCATTGACACTCTTTGCCGCTCTTTCATACTCACTGAAAGTCGGCGCAGGCAGCAATACATTTTTCGGCTCAAGAACGCGGCATAATATATACAGCAGCTCAACTGCGCCGTTTCCCATTATTATGCTTTCCGGATCAACATCATACAGCTGCCCTATTTTCTCTTTCAATAAAAACATATCAACATCAGGATAATGAATTATGTTTTCTATATTTTCTTCTACAGCCTGTCTTACCATTTTTCCGAGTCCCAGAGGATTGATATTGGCACTGAAATCAACCAGCTGCTGTTTTCCTGTTGTCGCACTGATCGCATGAACAGCCCCGCCGTGTTCAAATTGGTCTGGCATATACGCTGCGCTCCCTTCTATATTGCCTGTACAGTTAAAAATTCGTCAAATCGAATTTATTCTTTTTCCCCCGCCGTAAAAAAAACCGCCGGACACGAGTTCCGTAGAAAATAAATACGTTGTGTACGGACATCGTTTCCTGATTGCCTCCACACAGCCGCGCATCACTTCTGCATTCTCCCGTTCAGTAAATATAGCTCCGATCAAAGTACCGCTATGTGCTATATTGATCCCCGTTCCCTTATATTTTTTTACGATTTCAATTACATCGGCCAGATCTTCCTTATACAGAATATGCTGATTGGCAATGGCACTTATTGTCGTACCCGCCCCCAGCGCCTCTGCATCTTTATATTTTATGCCATACGCGACAAGCTCGAATGCTTTTTTTACCTGCTTTTCTTTTTCTTCGTTGAGCTGAGGCAATTCACCACGCTGGTTGAAGACAACGGTATCGACTTTTCCGCCGCAATCAAATACCAATATCTTTACAGGCGGCGGTTCCCCCAGATACTCCAATATATCTCCCGTTAGGTGATTGAACTTTACTATTCCTCTGCAAAACACGCCGTCAGTCGGTTCTATTTCTGCCGCCAGCTTTGCGATCTGCGCTTCTGTAGGATTCTTCCCCTGTAAAAGGGCTGCCGCCTTGCAAACAGCTGCTATATCGGCACTGCTGGAGGACATCCCCTTGCTTCTCAACAATTGGGAAGTAAGACTGACGGCGATCTCCGCTTTATCAAGTGCAAATCTCTCGCATACCATATTAAGCGCATGTGCGGCTTTTTCCTTCAAAGCAATTTTTTCATTATGCTCTTTAACAGACGCAGCCGCTGTTGACCACATGTTGATTGGACAGGTAACGAGAAAAGGAATACCATCTGCCACACCCTGCACCAATTCCCCGCATGCTCCTGGCACCTTTACCGATACCGTCAAGCTCTCTCCCCCTGTCTTTTCCCTGTCAGGATTTAGTACTGTCCATAAATGAACGGTGTTTCAAAATCCTTAAAGCACGGTGCCGTCTTATCTTTTGCGGAAAATGTATATTCGCCGTTATTCCAGTTTTCCCATGTAATGCCGATATCGGGGTCATCATAAATGATGCTCCCTTCTGTTTCGGGCGCATAGTAATTATCCGCCTTATACTGTACTTCCACATCATTGCTGATCGTCACGAATCCATGGGCAAAACCACGCGGTACATAAAGCTGACGTTTATTTTCCGCTGACAGCTCCACAGCGATCCACTTTTTATATGTAGGCGATCCTTTACGTATGTCGACTGCAATATCCATCATTGCGCCGCTTGTACAGCGTACAAGTTTTGCCTGTGTCATTGGCGGATTTTGAAAATGCAGTCCCCTGAGCGTGCCTTTCGGTGCTGAATATGATTGATTATCCTGCACAAACTGAGCTTTTATGCCATATTTTTCCAAAACACGATAGGAATATGTTTCCATGAACCAGCCTCGATTATCGCCAAAAACTTTCGGTTCTATCAAATAAACATCTTTTAACTTCGTCTCTGTTACATTCATTTTTTCTAAGCTCCCTTTTCAAATCAGCGCCTATGCTGCAAAACAACGCTGCAGACATATTTTATCTGACACCCATCTGTACATATGATAATCCAAATTTTTCAAGTGTTTTCACTTTATACTGGTTACGCCCATCGAAGATATATTTTCCCTTCAGTCTGTTCTTGATTTCCATAAAATCCGGACTTTGAAATTCCTTCCATTCCGTTACCAAAACGAGTGCATCAGCTCCGTCCAAAGCATCATACTTATTGTCCGTATATGTGACAGCGATATCCTTAAGGTAAAATTCGCGCGCCATACCTGCTGCCTTAGGATCATATACTTTCACTTCAGCTCCGCGGGAAACCAGTTCGCGTATGAGAGAGATAGACGGCGCTTCCCTCATATCATCCGTTCCCGGTTTAAAAGCCAGCCCCCATACGGCAAAAACCTTGCCTCTCAAATCATCGCCAAATATATTAACTACTTTTCTGCCAAGGACTTTCTTTTGATTTGCATTGACCTTCTCAACCGACTGCAAAAGTTCGGCTTCATAACCATATTCACTGCTTGTTTTGATCAAAGCCTGCACATCTTTTGGAAAACAGCTTCCGCCATAGCCGCATCCCGGATTTATAAAACTATACCCTATGCGCCGGTCGCTCCCTATGCCGTGACGCACTTTATTTACGTCGGCGCCGACACGTTCAGCAATATTGGCCACTTCATTTATAAAGGATATTTTTGTCGCCAGCATTGCATTGGCCGCATATTTTGTAAGCTCGGCGCTCTTCACATCCATAATTATAAAAACCTCTCTGGAGCGTATGAACGGTTCATAAAGTTCCTTCATCACTTCGATTGATGCCGGATTTTCCGATCCGATTATTACTCTGTCCGGTGTCATAAAATCGGCACAGGCATTTCCTTCCTTTAAAAATTCAGGATTTGATATTATATCAAATTTAAGCTCACTGTTCCGTTTTTTCAATTCTTCGGCGATAGCGCTTCTGACTCTTTCTCCCGTTCCTACCGGTACCGTCGATTTATCCACCACGTACATATCATGCACCATATTTCTGCCTATATCGCGCGCGGCAGCCAACACATAGCGAAGATCTGCGCTGCCGTCCTCACCCATTGGTGTTCCGACCGCAATAAAACAGACATTTGCTTTTTTCAGAGCTTCCCCTATATCAGTAGTAAACGCCAAATTTCCCCGTGCATGGTTATTTTTCACCATATCAGCAAGACCCGGTTCATAAATAGGAATATTGCCATTGCGCAGCTCATTTATTTTCTTTTCATTAACGTCCACACAAATAACATCATTACCGGTTTCTGCAAAGCACGTTCCCGTGACAAGTCCCACATATCCCGTGCCGATCATTGCTATTTTCAAAATAATCTTCTCCCCAAAACGATCCCTTTTCTCTTTTTGCAGCAGTTTCTCTATATTGTTACGCAAATAACAAACTATTCATGCTGATCCCATCGTCGGAATATATAAACCGCATACATAATCATTTAATCTATATTTTCCTATATTTATAGGAATTTTACAAGTGCTTTGATGAAATACGTAAATATCACAAAAAATGCAGCAAAAAATTTCATTCATAATAATTCGCAGAGGGCACTTTTCCAGTAATCTCTTTAAAAATATGTCAGCAAAAATATTGGTATTTTTATCTAAGAAAAATTACTCGGCAAAGTAAACTATTTATTCATGTACTGACTTCATAATAATTTTTTTAATTTTACACACAAGATTTGAGCAACATTTCTTTATTCCCCATACAAAAGACACGTAAACTTTGATATAATTAAAAGCATAATTCCAGTAAGAAGGGATAAAATATATTTTTAGCCTATCCCTGTCAGATTATAATATGCTAAAAAATTTATACTGTTTGGAGAGAATTGATGAACACTTACACATACAAAACAGCTGGCACATGTTCCAGCCAGATAAATATTGAGCTGGATGGCTCAATTATCAAAAATATTTCTTTTATCGGCGGATGCAATGGCAATTTGCAGGGCATCTCCAGTATTACCCGCGGCATGGATGCCAATGATGTGATTGCTCGTTTCGACGGCATAAAATGCGGTCCGCGCACTACTTCATGCCCTGATCAGCTTTCAAGAGCACTTAAAGCAGCTCTATCAGCAAAACATTAAAAAACTGTGCCTGTCTATATTTTTGGAAGGAAGTGAGTATTATTTTATTTGATTGCCACTCTCACACAAAATTTTCGGCTGATTCCGATATGAAAATCGAAGATGCGCTGAAAATCGCTCAAGCTATGGGTTTAGGTCTTATCACGACGGAGCATATTGATTTTGACTTCCCCGGTGATGATTTATATGAATTCGATGCGGCTGATTACTTTGCCCTTTACCGAAAATACCGTGAAACAAATCATTTTCTGCTCGGAGTCGAAATAGGAATGCAAGCGCAGACAGCTTTGCAAAGCGGTGAATTTATAAAAAAATCTCCTTTCGATATGGTCATAGTATCACAGCATATCATAGAAGGCTGCGACATATATTTTCCCGAATATTATCAGGGAAAATGTAAAAATGAAGCCTACGGCATATATCTGCAAACTATTGCGGATATGCTGACGGCACATCCTTTTGGTGATGTTTTAGGGCATATTGACTATATATGCCGCAAGGCACCTTATGAAGATAAACAGCTGCGTTATGATGAGTTTCCGTCTCACATAGACAAAATATGGCAGACGGCATTGGCCAATGATATAATACCGGAAGTTAATACCAGACGCTTTGCCGACAAAGAAGCTGTCTCTTCCCTCACATCTATTTATACACGTTACCATAATATGGGCGGACGTTATGCAACGATTGGCTCTGATGCCCATACTGCAGATGCAGTCGGTTATAAACTGGAAGAAGCTTCATGTTTCTTAAAAAACTGCGGCCTTATTCCTGTGTATTTTAAAAACCGACAGCCGGTTTCTATGCTATAAACATAAATTTTGCCCGATTCCGAAAGGGGATTCCGTATGAAAAATTTTTCCCAGAAAAACTTCAAGACATTATCTGCCGTATTATGCATTGCCCTCACCATGTCTTCTACCACTGTCACATTTGCGGATGCTGCCATAACGACCGGCACATCAGTTGTTTCCGCAGGTGACTCCATAGCCGGCAATGCACTGCAGGATAAGCTCTCCGCGTCCGAAAAGGCAATTTACGGCACACCGCAGACAGGTGCAATAATGGACAGACTGAATAAGCTTGAACGTGATTATTATGGTGAACATAAAAGCAGCAGCCTTTCTGCACGTATAGACAGTATTTACGGTCAGATATTCGATAATAACTACGCTCCTTCGGCAATAGCACAAATGAATGGCATAGAATGGACTTTAATGCATCAGGTGTCCATGCATTCTATCAGCCAGCGGCTTGCCGATTTAGAAAATACACTGTACGGCAAGGCAAAAGACGGTACTTTTTATAATCGCATGTTGTCTCTCGGCAGCGCTGCTTTCGGCACTTCACAGCAGGCCATTCCGCTCTCGCATACCCTGGTGCCAGCGAATACTCTGATAAAAATAAAACTTATCACTCCAATCAATTCGGAAACGATGAAAGCCAGCGACGAAATAAAGTATCAAATTGCCGAGGATGTCATATCTAACGGCAGCCTTGTTTTTGCTGCGGGAGGTCTCGGTGAAGGACATGTTACCAGTGTGCAGACGGCAAAAAATTTTGGTCGCGACGGCAAAGTCAATATTGATTTTGAACAGACACAGGCGTTTGACGGTACCATGGTCGAAACAATTCTGGGTGAAAAAGCAAAAGAAGAAATGAAATCTGAAGCCATGGCTGCCGGGGCCAGCATTGCCGGTATTGCTCTTCTCGGCCCTATCGGCATCGTCGGCGGACTCTTCGTCAAGGGAAAGAATATTGATTTGCCCGCGGGAACTGAACTTTTTATCCAAACCAAATCAGATATGACTCTCTATGGTGTAAAAACCAACGGTGCTTCAACAGACAACGCTCTTGTTTCTGCCGCTCAAACAGTCAGCCAGTCCAATTCGTCTTCAGAAGATATATTAAGCGAGCGCTCTGACAACAGCAATTCTTCGGCAGTGGCTTCAAATACAGCGACGCTCAGCCAATATAATTCCGGTTCGCAAAATGATCTGAAGGAACATCTATAATTTAAATAGATAAGGACCGATAACTGCCCTTTGCTCAATCGCATCCAAAGACAAAGGCTTGAATGGATATGTACGATCTGTCCATTCAAGCCTTTGTTTTATCTTATAAAAATAATCCCTGAATACGAAACAGCAGAACACCTGCCCGAATTTATAATACCTTTTTATATGCATTCTGCCGGCATTGCAATCAAAATGCTGACGTGGTATCTTAATGTTATTGGTTTTTATATTTTTTACTATATAATACCCGAGGATGATGTATTTTGATAAAAACATTTTTTATATTTTTGCCTGCCATTCTGCTGGCATATCTGATCATCACCAATATCAATTTTTCGGCAGGAAAACAGCTGCTGACGGATTTTATATCTCCGCAGGAAAAAACAAAATTAGTCAATATTGCCAATACTGCCAGCGGCTCTTTTCAAGATATAATTTATCATAACAGACAATCTGCCTTCCCTTATCATGAACCATACGGCTCTGGGATTGGCATATATCCCGGCCGCGTGGTCTGGGCTCATGATCCGGCCAGTGTCCGATGGGATGGTAACGGCTATTGGTGGAATACAGAGCATTTCGATAAAAATGCAATCCTCCAGATGGTGGAAAAAAGTATAACCTCGCTCACAGGGACAAATAATGCCTCTGCCGGATGGAATATGCTTTTCACAAAGCATAATGAAATGCAGGGCATCCTGACAGGCTACACGCCGGGCCAGAAAATAGCCATAAAAGTAAATCTTAACGGCACATCCGAATACAGCGAAGACAGCTCGGGCAATACACAGATAAGTTATGCCAATCCAGTTTTATTAAAAGCAGTTTTAATATCATTAGTCGACAGTGCCGGTGTGCATCCTGAAGACATCTCAGTGTACGATGTCTCACGGATTTTTCCTAAATATATGATCGCCATGTGTACCGAGGGAAAACTTAATGGTATACATTTCATTGGCAGAGACAATGCCGCAGCCGACAAAAATACACCTCTGATCTGGTCGCAGAAGTTTGACGGCAGTGATGTTGTCAGCTATCTTCCGACAGTCGTGACAGAAGCATCCTATATTATCAATCTGGCCAATTTAAAGGGACACAGCTGGGGCATATCCCTGTGTGCTAAAAATAATTTTGGTTCATTTATGAACGACAACTATGTTCGCCCTCCTGTCGGCGCCAATCTTCATCCATTTATGACAGACAAAAAAATGGACGCCTACACGCCTTTGGTCGATTTGATGGCCAACAGGCAGCTGGGCGGTAAAACTATATTGTACATGCTTGACGCTCTGATAACCGCGCCCAGTGAAGAAGCCGCTGTTACAGGTGAAAATTCAAAATGGCAGCAATCTCCCTTCAATGGCAACTATGCCTCCAGTATATTTGTGTCGCAGGATCCCGTAGCCGTCGATTCCGTCGGTGCTGATTTTCTGCTGAATGAACCCGCTATCCTCAGTGAAAATGGTGCGATACGTTATCACCCGGAAATAGAAAGCTATCTGCATGAAGCCGGTCAGGTGGCAGATGCACCGTCCGGAACCGTTTACTATGATGGAATGGGCCATGCAGTAAAGAATCTTGGTACCCATGAACACTGGGCAGATGAAAATGATAAAAATTACAGTCGCAATCGCGGCGGCAACAACGGTATTGAACTTATATATATTGATATGGCAAAATAACAGAAACAGCCTGTTGTTTTGCCATATTTTTATTTAATTTATATAATACCTCTATCATCAACCACTGCTGAGAGCCACTGAAACCTGATAGAAGAAGCAGACAAACTAAACAAATTTTCACAAATATTGTTATAGTAAAACCTCTTCCATAATATACTTAACTCATCAAACTTCCTCCGGTCAGATTTATTGCCTGTCCTGTAATATACGATGCCCTGTCACCAGCCAGATACAGCACCAGATCAGACACCTCAGAATATTCGCAGACACGTCCCATGGGGATTGTTTTGCAAAAATACGGCATAACTTCTGATGGTTTCAATTTACGTTTTTTGGCGTAATCGTCTATTTGCCTATCCCACATCGGTGTCTTTACAACTCCCGGACAAATAGCATTCACCCTGATATTTTGCTGAGCAAATTCAACCGCCACAGATTGGGTCAATCCGATAACTCCGGCTTTACTGGCGCAATATGCCTGGTACCTTGCTCCACCTTTTTTGCCTGATTGGGAAGAGAAATTAATAATGCTTCCCCCGCCATTTTTCAGCATATGAGTTACTGCACACTGACATCCCAGGTACATTCCTTTTAAATTTACAGACAGAGTTTTATCCCATATATCTTCCGTACAATCTAAAAAAGGAACAATTATTGATATCCCGGCACAGTTTATCCATACATCTATTTTTCCAAATTTATTAATAGCTGCACTTCCTGCCTTGAAAACATCATCCCTATTTGTTATATCAATTTTTTGTTTTAATACTGCACCACCTGCTTTAATTATTGAATCATAACCAGCATTGATCCCTGCCTCGTCTATATCCAATAAAGATATATTAGCACCCTCCGCTGAAAATACCTTTGCCGTAAAAGCCCCTATACCGCTGCCGGCACCAGTTATTACTACTGATTTATCCTTCATCAGCATGATTTTTCATCATCCCTTTGCAATTTCTGAATTAAAAAGTAACTACTACTCTGAACTTATCTGCCTTTGCTACCGATTCAAATGCAGCCTGTATTTTTTCTGACGGATAGACTTCACTTATAAATGGTTTTAAATCAATTACACCTTCTGAAATCATCTGTGCCGCCCGCATGAAATCCCGGTCATTGGAATTGGCAGTTCCCAATATCCCTATGGATTTACCATGCACCCAGTTGGGATCGAATAATACAGGTTCGGCAGGATGAATTGAGCTGTATAAAACAATTCTGCCGGCATTGCTGACACACTTGAAAGTGTCCTGCACAACAGCCGGAATAGGTGTGGTATCAAAAACTACCTGCGCCTTTATTCCCTTTGTGATAACTTCCACGGTTTTACCCAAGTCAAGCTTTGATGGATTTATTACATGTGAGGCACCCAATCTCCGTGCCAAATCCAAACGTTCTTCGTTAACATCCGAAACTATTACTGCAGCGCCTCTCCTCTGGCACAGTATCGTATGAAGCAGACCCATAATCCCTGCACCTATTATCAATACGAAATCTCCCATCTGCACATCTGCTGTCTCCACACTGTGAATGACACAGGACAGGGGTTCTATCATACACGCTTCATTTGGTGATGCGTTCCTGTATTTGAATATGCAATCAGGCGAAACCAACAAATATTCACTTAAGCCGCCCATTCCTCTATATGGCAGCCCTTCCAAATGTGCACTGTGATTAAAATGTTCGCAGCTTTGTGAATTCCCGGTTTTGCAATAATAACAATTGCGGCATTGCAACGTAGCTCCCACAACTACCTTATCGCCAATGGTCCATTCTGTTTTATTGACATCATCCCCCATGGAAACTATTTCTCCTGCAATTTCATGCCCGCCGATAAAGGGAAATTCCACCTTGTTGACACCTGTGTAAACTCTCTGTTCCCACGTGCAGATCGCACAAGCATCTATTTTTACCAAAACCTTATTTCCTTTTGCAACAGGAGTTTTACATTCCTGCAAACCGACTTCTCTAATTCCGGTAAATACTGCTGTTTTCATTTATTATTTCCTCCCAATCAACCAACGATCCCTGTTACACCCAGTATGACACCTATAATAACCAAAATCACCATAACAGTTGTGGCTTTCAACTGCCTATCTTTTAGCAGATACAGCGTAAGCAGCGTAATCCCCAGAGGAATCATTCCTTTAAACAATTTATCTAATATGTCTGTTTGAAGTGATAATTGTGCCTGTCCTAAAGGTATATTCATAGTAGACTGTGCCTTCACGTAGCTTGCTGTTAACGATCCCAGCACAGTTGCTCCCATTATGGAGGCCGCTGCCATAAGCTGCTTCATTTTTCCTCCTCCCAAAATTGCCTGTACGCCATCCTTACCTGTTTTATAGCCGCGCATGTACATAATATAAGCAATCATAAGCATTATGATTGCTTCTGTGATACCAAATACGGCTGCCCCAAGCATATTACCAGCTGCAGCAATACTGATACCGACCGCTAGCAGTATCGGCTGTAGAGTACCCTGCCATAGGGTATCACCAATTCCGGCAAACGGTCCCATCAGTCCGGTCTTTACACTATTTATCGCATCATCGGGAATATCTGCACCGTTGGCGCGGGCTTCTTCCATGGACAAAACCATACCGTTTATTATGCCGCCAAAATGCGGTTCAGTATTGTAAAACTGCATATGACGTTGCATGAAAGCTTTTTGAGCTTTTTCATCTCCCGGGTATAATTTTTTAGGCAGATGCGACATCGAAAACAAAACCCCGCTGGCTTGCAGTCTTTCATAATTATAATTAGCATGAGAAAAAAACGTCCACTTCCAAAATGCACTCAAAATGTCCTTCTTACTGAGGCTGACCTTATCCTTCATATTAATTTACACTCCTCTTATTTCAAAAATCATCGTTATCTTCCACTGAGACAGTGAGATTTTTATCTTCGATATTCACCATAATTCCCGTATATAAATAAGCAACAATTCCCGCTATGATAGCGATAGGCATAGTAGTAAGACCAAGGTATACCGTAACGACGAATCCCAAAACGAACCATAGAAGAATTCCTGGTTTATTTATAGCTCTCAAATTCATAGCAATACCGATAGCGGGAAGAATACCGCCTATCACTTCAAGAACCTTAAGCGGTGTTCCGTCAAGTATTGCAATGATTGCAGAAACTATATCGGCACCATAGTAACAACCTAACATGACTGGAACAACACCTATTATAAAGGCAATGATCTGCGGTGGAACAATATGAAGAAAACATGCTTTTTTCATATCACCATCTAATGCGCATTTATCAATCATGTGGACAAAAAACACATCAACAGTCATATGGATGACCCATATAATTGTTCCTAATAACCCCAATGGCACAGCAATTGTAATAGCAACGGCGGGACTGACTCCGGCAGCCATTGCCAATGCAGTTCCTAATGTTCCTGCTAATCCCGGATCAGTAGGCGGTGCACCGCCAGCTGAAATATAAGCAATAAAAGGCAAATTTATTGCTGCGCCAATTATCGCACCTGTCACAGGATCTCCTAAAATTATTCCAACAATAAGGCCTGAAACAAGTGGTTTTTGAATAATAGTACTTCCCAGACAAGTTAGCCACGGAGTCCCATTAATTCCTAGATAATAAACTATACCGATTAAAAATGCCTGTACTAAGGAAATTTCCATAGTGTCCTCTCCCTTTTTAATAAAAATTTATTTCCAATATTATAAATATTTGGCAATATCAATTCTATTATCTTCTGCAATAATCCTAATTTCCAATTTGCATCCTTTGTCCATCATATTTTTAAATATTTCACGTTCTTCATCTGAGGCAGATATGTTTTTATAAAATTTATGTCTGTTTATATTAGCACCCATACCGCCTATATTTATATTGTCAAATTTAATTCCTTTTTCCAGCAAACGATACAGTGTTTTCGGAAATTTAACCAATATTATGACCTTGTCATGATCCTTAAATCCTTTTACTAAACGCTCAGCTGCCCGATCAACCGAAAAAACTCCAAGTCCAACATTACCGGGAACAGCATTTTTTAAAACATTTTTCATAAATAGATCTCCTGCAACATCGTCATCTATAACCATTATCTTTGTTGCCTGCGTGAAATTAAGCCACGATGTCATAACTTGTCCATGTATAAGCCTGTCGTCAATTCTGACTAAAACCACATTTTCCATCATATTTCCCCTCCTAAAAATCATTTTCAACATCTTTATGCATATTCTCAAACAATTCATTAAGCCCTATCAGGGCTTCCTTTCCTGACGAAATACACTGCCTGAAGAGCTCTGTCACATCTATATCCGAATTTCTTTTTAATACCGCATGGCATACCATCGGCATATTCACTCCCGCTATAGCCTTGAAATTATTATTTTTCAACAAATTCAAAACAGCATTGGCAGGCGATCCTCCTAAAATGTCGACAAACACCAGTACACCCTTACCTATATCAAGTTCATTTACCGCATCTAAAATTTTATTTTGGAAAACTTCTATTCCGTCTCCGTGATAAAGTCCTATTGTCTTAAATGCCTCCTGTCGTCCTGCAATCAATTCAACCGCATTTTTTAACCCATCAGCAAAGTTTCCGTGCGTTACCAATAAAATACCGATCAATTTGCATCCCTCATTTTCAATACAATATTTCATAATTTTTTTATGCTTATGTTTTCACTGTATCTTTCCACATTGGAAAAATTTCCCAAAGCATTGCTTTCAGCGACATTAGCTCCTGTAGCTGCCGATTTCTTCATGGCATCTTCAATTCTTCCCCCATGCAGAAATTCGCTTAAAAAAGCTGCTAAAGCCGAATCTCCCGCACATGCTGAGCTGAGCAGCTTGATCTTCTGCGCTGTAGAAAAATAAATTTCATTGCCGTCTGTGAAGTATGCTCCTTTGTCTCCCATGGTCAGCAAAATATTTCTGGCACCCTGCTTGCTGAGACTGGCCAAAGCTGCTGCTGCACTCTCATCGGAAATGATTTCATAGCCGAATATTTGCCTTGCCTCATCATCATTGGGTTTAATAAGAAACGGTTCATATTTGAGCAGTTCCTTTAAATAAGGTGAGCTTATATCCAGAATCAGCTTTATATATTTTTTTTTGCATATCCGAGCTATTTTGTCATAATACTCCTCATCCACTCCCGGCGGCAGGCTGCCGCTTATAGACAGATATTCACAGTCCGCCAGATTTTCTATCTTCCGCAGCAGTTCCCGCTGATTTTCCCCGGATACGAACGGTCCTTTATTGACAAATTTATACTCATCGTCTCCGTCGTTTAAAAACACATTTATCCTTGTGATATCGTCCACCCATACAGGTTCTGCTTCAACGCCGGCGTTTCGCAATTCCTCAATAATATATCTGCCGCTGAATCCTCCGAAAAAACCCATTACAACCGATTTATACCCAAAATGCTTTAATACCAGCGATACATTTACGCCCTTGCCGTTTGGTGTATATACCGGAGACCACGTTCTGTTTACATAATTTTTCCTGATATTGCTTCCGGTAATATTAAAATCAATCGCAGGATTCATAGTTAAAGTATAAATCATCTAATATTCTCCCCGAATCAATATCTGCCGGCACTTTTGCAGACTTTGATTTTATGCTCCACTATTTTTTTCATGGCTTCTTTTCCGGGCGTCATATACTGGCGCGGATCATTTGCCGATGGATTATCGGCAAAATATTTTTTTATCGCTTGCGAGAACGGTATTTTCAAGTCAGTGGCTATGTTCACTTTGCATATGCCCAAAGCTATAGCTTTTTCCACCAATTCATCGGGTACATCTGATGCGCCATGCAGCACAAGGGGTATGCTTATCCGGCTGCGGATAGCTTCAAGTCTTGCAAAATCCAGCTTTGGTTTTCCTTTATACAAGCCGTGGGCTGTACCAATAGCTACCGCCAATGAATCTATTTTTGTTCTCTCCACAAAGTCAGCCGCATTATCCGGGTCGGTGTAGACAGCATCTTCGGCCTCCACCGTCACATCGTCCTCTATCCCGACCAGCTTGCCCAATTCTGCTTCGACTGTAACATCATATCTATGTGCATACGCGACTACTTTTTTCACTTTTTCTACATTTTCTTCAAAGGGAAGCATTGACGCATCTATCATACATGAACTGAACCCGGCATCAATATCTTCCTCTATTGTTTTTATATCCTCATGATGATCCAAATGCAGTGCTATAGGAATATCAGCAGTCTGTGCAGCCGTTTCCGCCATTGCTACAAGATAATCCGCGCCCGCATAAGTAACGGTGGACGGTGTAGCAGCAATTATAAGAGGCGATCTCATATGAACTGCAGTTTGAGCGACAATTTGAAGAGTCTCCATGTTATGGATGTTGAATGCGGGAACAGCGTAATGATTTTCCTGTGCATCTATTAACATTTGCCTTGTTGATAATATCATTATTATCACTCCTATTGAATTTATCTTCACGCTGTTATTATAAAATACTTAATCATGAAAATCTTTTCGCAATTTGAAAAATAATAGAAAAAGCCGTCGTAAAAATTGTTTTACAAACAATCAATACGGCAGCTCTATGTTTTTTCGTTATTTTTTTCCACTAAATAATCAACTATTATGCGTGATATCATCGACAACGGTATTCGTGAGGTGACATCAAATTCTTTTATTGCAATTTTTTTATGATAGTATCCAAGCAGATAATGTGACGCATATTGCAGCAAGGGACTATCGGACGCACAACTAATCACAATCAGCTTAGCTTTATTTAAATAACAATTCTCAGCCACCTCTATAAGTTCCTTGGTTTCTCCCTTCAAAGAAAATAATATAATCAATTGATTATTGGATCGTTGGCTTATTTTAACCATAATAGTGGGATCCTCTGTCGCTAAAACATTATATCCTAGCAATTGCAATCGCAGAGAAAATTCTTTGACCACCTGCTCTGTTGGTCCCCTTCCGAAAATATAAATCTGCTTATCAAACGCTCCTGTTATCTCATTTACGACGTCCAGGACATCCTTTAATGATATCCTTTGCAAAACCTCATTTGCCTCTATCAAAGTTTTTTTCATTATCTCGTTAATGCTTATTAATTCTTTATTATCTTTTGGTAAATTGAGCCTATATCTCAATTCATTGAATCCATTTATACCGCATTTTCTGATAGCCCTGGAAACAGTAGCCGGTGATGTAAAAGTTTCAAAAGCAATATCCACAATCGACATATCCGACAATTCTTTTTCCTTTTCATTTATATATTGAATAATTGATAATTCTGTTTTTGACAGCCTTTCCACTATATATCTGTCAATATTTATAAGCATTTTTATTCACAAGTCCTCTCCTACAGCTGCCCATAAACTCTTTTCCTGCCAAGTACAATAACATTCTTTTGATATCATACATTTATAATCTGCCTATATTTTCACCGCTCGATATTGCATCTTACAATTTATTTGGTTTCTTATGATTGCCCGGTAAAATTTATCTTCGTCTCTTTGTATGCAGATTCCCTCACTTATTCTGACGCAGTTTCTCCTCGTCAAAAGAAAAAGGCAGTAACTCTTCCAATAATGCCTGTTTTCTTTTGCCCTGCATATTGCTCATGATTATCCTGTTTATCCTAAACTCCGCCATAACCTGGCGACAAGCTCCGCATGGTGCAACAGGTGCTTTAGTATCGGCGGTCACTGCCAATATTTCAAATTCTTTTTCCCCCGCTGAGATTCCTTTGAAGATAGCTGTTCGTTCAGCACAATTAGTGAGTCCATAAGATACATTTTCTATATTGCAGCCTGTATATATTCTGCCGCTTTTGCCCAGAACAGCCGCCCCCACCTTAAACCCGGAATAGGGACAGTATGCATATTCTCTCGCCTTTTTCGCAGCTTCAAGCAGACTATTTTCTATTTCCATAGGGAATACTCCTCAGTATCTTTCAATTTTTTCACTTTCAATTCGTGCAAAAACCAATGGTATTTTTTCCGGTTCTTTTTCATTTATTGCAACAGCATCCTTATATATGTGTTCTGCTTCCTCCAGACGCTTTTCCTCTGAGGTAAATAATTCAGCTAAAATATCTCCTTTTCTCACTGCTTCACCATATTTTTTTCGGATCATTATTCCTGCCGAAGAATCTATTTCAGCACCCTTGATCTCGCGTCCTGCCCCCAGGATAGCTGCTGCTATACCGCATTTTTCAGCATTCATTTTACTGATAAAACCATCAGCGGCTGCAAGAATTTTTCTGGAATAATGCGCTGCCGCAAATTTGTGAGTATCGTAAATAAAAGATGCATCACCGCCCTGTGCTTGGACCATAGCCGCAAATTTTTCTAAGGCACTCCCGTTATTTATAGCATTTTTTGCCATTGCCCGGCATTCAGGCACACTGCCTTTATCAAGCAGATGCAGCATGTTAGCCGCCAGCTGCAAACATATTTCCGTTAAATCGTCCGGACCGCTGCCCCGCAGTGTTTCAACAGATTCAATGACCTCCAGCGAATTGCCTATGGCCGCCCCGAGCGGAATATCCATATCAGTGATCAATGCCACTGTTTTTCTGCCGGCCCTTTCTCCTATAGATACCATTTTTTGTGCCAATTCTATCGATTCGTCCAAAGTTTTCATAAAAGCACCGCTGCCAGTCTTTACATCAAGCACTATACAATCACTGCCGGCAGCAAGTTTCTTGCTCATTATGGATGAAGCTATCAAAGGTATACTATCAATTGTAGCTGTTACATCACGCAATGCGTATATTTTTTTATCGGCAGGAGCAATATTTCCCGTCTGACTTATGACAGACAAGCCGATTTTATTAACAATGGAAAAAAATTCTGTTCTTGTCAGCGATGTGCGCAATCCCGGTATAGATTCCAGTTTATCAATCGTTCCGCCTGTATGTCCAAGTCCCCGTCCCGACATCTTTGCGACCTTACCGCCGCATGCAGCCACAAGCGGTGCTACTATCAGTGTAGTTTTATCCCCAACACCGCCGGTACTGTGCTTATCGGCTTTTTCCCCCTCAATAGCCGATAAATCTACGCTATCCCCTGACTTCGCCATAACTTGCGTTAAAACTGAAAGTTCATGGTCATTCATTCCTTGAAACCACACTGCCATCAGCATAGCCGCCATCTGATAGTCGGCTATGTCCCCCTTCACAAAGGCATTTATCATATAGCTTATTTCTTCATCCGTCAGAATGCCGCCGTGCTTCTTTTTCGTAATGATATCAAATATTCTCATTATATTTTCCCGCGACTTTCTCAATATTTAGCCTGCTTAAGACATATTACAGACAAATATCATATCACAATAATATTTTATCCGTCATACTTTTTCCCTGCGTTTTAAAGGGAACATGGAATATATCGGCCACCGTTGCCGCAATATCCGCAAAAGTCGTACGTGTACCCAGATTTATACCCGCCCTTATTTTTTTGCCGAAAAGAAGCAGCGGAACATATTCTCTGGTATGATCTGTACCTGGAGCTTTGGGATCGCAGCCATGATCGGCAGTAATCATAAGTATATCATTTTCGCGCATACCTGCCATAAATGCGCCAAGCTGACTGTCAAATACAGTTGCAGCACGGGCATATCCGTCAGTATCACGTCTATGTCCGTATTTCATATCAAAATCTACTAAATTGACAAAACATAAGCCTTTAAAATCTTCTGCCTGTTCCGCTATAGTTTTTCTCATCCCATCTTCATTGCCTTCAATGGGTACATATCTGCCAACGCCCCTACCTGCAAAGATATCTGAAATTTTTCCCACGCATATTGTGGCAAGATCATTTTTCTGCAATGCATCAATTATTGTATCTGCCGGTGGCAGCAAAGAAAAATCATGACGATGCGGTGTTCTTTCATAATTCGGGTATTTCCCCGTGAACGGCCTTGCGATGATCCGTCCCACTGAATGCTTTCCCTTCATTATCCCGCGTGCTATCCTACAATATTCATATAATTTTTCCAAAGGGACAACTGCTTCATGCGCTGCTATCTGCAGCACACTGTCCGCCGATGTGTACACTATCAGGGCTCCCGTGCTTTCATGTTCCTGTCCGTAATCATGAATGACCTGAGTTCCTGAATAAGGTTTATTGCAAAGTATTTTTCTGCCAAAAGCCTGCTCAAGTTCCTTTATCACTTCCTGCGGAAAACCGCTGGGATATGTGGGCAATGCCTTTTGAGAAATAATTCCTGCTATTTCCCAATGACCGGTCGTCGTATCTTTTCCCATTGATTTTTCCTGCATGCGGGCAAATGCTCCTATTGGATCTGCTTCACCTTCAAGATAATCGACTCCGTCAATATTAAAAAGACCTATCCTTTTCATATTAGGCGTCAAGTATTCTTCCGATGAAACAATAGAACGCAGTGTATTGCAGTCATGATCGCCAAACCTGTCCGCATCAGGAGCGGCACCCATGCCGTAACTGTCAAGAACAATCAGAAACACTCTGTTTATATCCATTTTCCTACCTCCACAATTCAGCTGCAAATTAAAAATCCATGTTTCTTTATATTATAAACTATTCTCGATGCACAAATTTACTCACAGGCTTATAGATTATCCAGGTCAGGATGGAATTTATCCCCGCCTTCAACAAATTGAACGGAATGATAACAGGCAGCAGCATCTCTACTATCTTTTCCATTGGCGCTCCCAGAAAAAGAGGTGTAAAGATCAGATTAAACACCACCATGACAACGGTCATAGTCAATGTCCCTGACAAAAGCGCAGCACAGGCTGCTTTTCTTGTCTTTGCCTTATGATAAATAGTACCTGCCACCAAAACGAAACTTCCCGTAGCAAAAAAATGCATTAATATGCCGATAGGACCGCCATCCGTGCTTATTAAAAGCCCCTGCAGAACAGCTGTAATTGCCGTCAGAAGCAGTCCCGCCGATGTTCCAAATAAAAAAGTTCCCAGCAATATAGGTACATCCGCCGGATCATATTTTAAATACGATGCTGCCGGAATAACCGGAAATGCAACAGCTGCCACCAACACCAATGACACTGCGGTCAGCATAGCCATACTGGTCAAAAATCTTACCTTATTAAATTCCATAAACTCGGTTCCTCAACTTTTATTTTTCTTAAATAATATTGCGGCAGCACATCATTTCGGCAAATAAACCATTTGCTTTGATCAAGTCTGCCGGTTTTCCCGCTTCGGCTATTCTGCCGTCATCAAGAATAAGCACTCTATCAAATTTTTCAATTCGGCTCAGATCATGTGTTATCACAAAAACATTTTTTTCCGCTGACACCTTCATTATTGTTTCGACTATTTCACCGGCTGATAAGGCATCAAGACCCGCTGTCGGTTCATCGAGAATAAGCAGCGGTGACTTTCTTGCAAGAGCCAGCGCAATAATCAACCGCCGGCGCTGTCCGCCTGATAAATATCTGCCGTCACGGCCGATGTCCGTATCCAGCCTTTCGGGCAATTGTTCGATAAAATCCCCCAGCCCGGCCGACTGCAGCACCGCATATATTTCTTCATCATTTATTTCCGGGTAAAGAATTTTAAAATTCTCTCTTATCGTCGTGTCAAAAATATACTGTTCCTGCAAAGCTGTTCTTATTTTTTCTCTTATTTCTTCCTCGGCAATATCGTTATAAATGCGTTCTTTCCAGAAGACAGCTCCGCTGTTATATGCCAACAACCTTACCAGCAGGTTCACTATAGTACTTTTCCCGCTCCCGCTGCTGCCTATAAGTGCTGTTTTTTCTCCCTTGCCCAAAGAAAAATCAAGTTTTTTATACAGCAGTTTTTCTCCCGGATGAGAAAAAGAAAGCTCCTGTACCGTCAGCAAATTTTCTTTTGGCGGTGAGTCCAAATGAGAGCTGGGTAATTTATTTTCTCTCGCCTGCAAAAGCAGATCAAGACGCGCGAAGGCATCGGCGGCCTTTTGCCACTGCCCTCCCAGACCGGCGAGAGGAAGAATCACCTCGAATGCCGCCATGACCACCAAAAGCAGTACCGCAGCTTCCACGCCTGTCATTGCCGACTGTGACTCTATAAAAATCCCCAGTATAAACACTATAGCTGCGGCGGCAATAAGCTGCGCTGTCATCTCAGCTGCCGCAGTGGAGCGAAACGATCTTTTTTCTGCCGCAGCTGTCTCTTCTATCTTACTCTGTGCCAGCTCAGCCCGTCTTCCGGCATAACCAAAAGCTGCCATATCCGATGCACCGTCTATAAATTCATACAACTCTGTCTGCAGAGCAGAAAGAAGTTTTTTCCTGCGCGGGTGAAAAATAAACGGTACCATTATCGTTATTATAAAAAACGATACCGCAAAAACCCCCGCAGCGGTTCTATCGTATGGAAAGAGGAACACAAACAGCGCTGCCGTCAGCAAAAAACCGCCCAAAGGAGGTAAAAAAAGCCGCAAAACTGCATCCCGCAATTCATCCAGCGCTTCTATCACTGTCATGAATACATCACCGCTATGTATAGTTTGCTCAGAAAAAGGCAATGCCCGCATAACACTTTTATAAACTTCAAAACGTAATTCACGCCATGCAGCAAAAGCCGCATTGTGTGAAATATATCTTTCGGCATAGCGAAAAACGGCACGGCTGATACCGCATGCGCGTACACCTGTTATAGCCAGAGCCAAAGCATAGAGCGGTGTATGCAGTGCCGCACTGGTGACAAGATAGGCAGAAGCCGCCATAAGCCCGACCACACTCATGTTGCACAAAAAACCAATGAATACAGAAAGCAGTAAATAAGGCATAATTGACCGCAGCAAAAGCCATTTTCTTTTTTTCATGCCAACCCGCCTCCTGAAACGGCTTCAAGCATTTTACAATAAATGCCCCCTTCTGCACGCAGCGATACATCTGTTCCGCACTCCGACACTGCGCCACTGTCCATAACATAGATCATATCCGCGTTTTCTATTGATGATAATCGATGTGCTATGACTATCACTGTCCTGTTTTTTACCATTTCTTTAATGCCCGCCCAGACTGCCTTCTCGGTCATTATATCCAAACCTTCCATTGGTTCATCCAGCATCACAACAGAAGATTCGACTAACAATGCTCTGGCAATAGCTACCCGTCTTGCCTGTCCGCAGCTTAGTCCGCGCGCACCGGCGCCCACCAGTGTTTCCAATCCGTTCGGCATGACGTCCGTCAGCTCCTGCAAGCCCGCCAACTTTATAATATTCTTTATCTTTTCATCACTTATCGTTTTTCCCATGCAGATATTTTCTCGCAGGGTGGCATTAAATATATGCGCCTGCTGCGGCACATAGGCAATATTGCTCCGCCATGCCCTTTCATCCAGGGTGGTAATATCCACACCATCGATAAGTATTTTACCTGAAATCGGTGAAATATATTTTAACAGTAATGAAAATACAGTAGATTTGCCTGCTCCGCTGCGTCCCACGATAGCCGTAACCTTTCCTGCAGCAAAATTTAAATCAATTTTTTTCAGCGCATTTTCACGCTGGCTGTTATATTGATATCCCACAGAGGAAAATTTTATCTGAGGTGCCTCGGTCAAATTAATCATTGTTTTTCCTGCTGCTGCATTTTTTTCTTCAATTGCCGCAAAAATTTCTCCGGCATTTGTAATTGCCCCCATCGCGTCATGAAACATACTGCCTGTTTGGCGCAATGGCTTATAAAATTCAGGAGCCAGCAGCAAAATAAAAAATACCGGCAAAAAATCCGCCTGTCCGTACAAAAGCCGCAGACCAATATTTACGGCAATCACAGCGATACTTAAAGTTGCTATGAGTTCCAGAAAAAAAGCTGATAAAAAGGCTATACGGAGAACCTTCAGTACCGCCTGTGAAAACCTTTCACCTGCCCACACCGTTTTTTCCAGCTGCCTTTTTCCCTGATTGTAAATCTTAATTACAGCCATCCCGGCCAAAAGTTCAGAAAAAAGCTCGCTTAAATGTGCCAGTGCCGCCCATTGCCGATTATTTTCCGATTGTGCTCTTTTTCCTATAAGTACCATAAAAAAGGGGATCAATGGCAGCGTAAATAAAAATATAAGACCAGATATCCAATCATTATAAAAAGCCGTGATTAAAATAACTATCGGCAATATTGCCGTCAATGACAATTGCGGCAAAAATTTTGAAAAATACGGTTCAAATGAATCCACTCCCTTAGTCACCATCTGCAGTATATTTACATCATATATGGATGACATGGGACTGCTGCATGCCAATTTTTTTATAAATGCGCCGCGTATTTTTTTTCTTATATCAAGCGAAATATCATGTGCGGCAAACCGTATAACCAAATTAGCTGCCGCTTCAAGTGAAAAAAGAAAAAGCAGCAGCGCCAGCTGAGGCACTGCCGCTTCCCTGCTCAAACGGGAAAACAGCATCTTATCAATAAAAGAAGCCAGACAATAGCAGCGCACCGCAATGACCAGAGCAGATACGACATCACAAAGAATTATCATGACCACTTTATATTTATAAGGCTGCAATTCTTTCAACAAATTCTTATCAATCATAAACTATTTCCCTACCCTAACAGTCGGACACCCATACAGTTTATCAGCATATGACTGCCGCCCCGTCCGCTGAGAATTTTATTCTTTCATGTCAATGCTTCAAATCATTGACCGTTATGCGCTTCCTAAATATCCAATATGTCCATCCCTGATAAATAATCACCACTGGCACAAAAATCAAAGCGGCTATCGTCATTATCGAAAGAGTATACGGTGAGGAAGAAGCATTTGTTATAGTGAGACTCCATTCCGGATTCATCGTTGAAATAAGTATCCTCGGAAACAGTCCGGCAAAAACACTCACTGTCGTCAGCACCACAGCTAAAGAACTGCCGATAAAAGCTGTTCCGCTGCTATTTTGACGACGTGCGATTATAGCCAGCACAAACACCAGCGCCGCCAAAATCATTAAACCAAGGCATAATGACGATTTATATACGTCCGTATTTGCGTATGTCAAGGCAATGCATATCAAATAAAAAACAGCTGCCGTCCCGCCAAGGCATGTACCGACCAAGCGAAAACGAGGCATAAGCGCTGATTCCTTGTCTATTTTCAATGACAAAAATGTCAGTCCGTGAAAGGCAAAAACAAGCACAAAGGTTATCCCGCCTATTACAGTATACACGGAAAGCAAATCCCAAAACGTTCCCATATATATCTTATCACCGTTAATCATAAAACCTTTCATGAGATTGGTGACTGCCACTCCCCACAAAAATGCGGGAAGAAAACTGCCGATGAATATCATCCAGTCCCATAAGCTGCGCCAGCAGGCAGTATGGTGTTTACCACGAAATTCGAAGGCTACCCCGCGCACTATAAGCCCTATGAGCATCAGGAACAAAGCCATGTAAAGCATGCTGAACATAGTAGCGTAAACATGCGGAAAGGCTGCGAACAGCGCTCCGCCCGCGGTTATCATCCATACTTCATTACCGTCCCACACAGGCCCTATACTGTTTATCAGCATACGCCGCTCATCATCATCCTTAGCGACAAACGGCAGAAGGATACCCACGCCGTAATCAAAACCTTCCAGAAAGAAGAAGCCGGTGAATAAAACAGTTACCAATATAAACCATAATACCTGTAAATCCATTATAAACCGCTCCCTTCAGTAACATCCTGCCGGACTACCTTAGCGGCAACAAACAATGCAGCAATCGCCAGCAGCGCGTAAACCACAGTAAAGCCAATAAGTGATATCCAGACCTCTGTCGATGTTATATTCTGCGACACAGCATCAGCCACTTTTTGCAGCCCGGTAACCATCCACGGCTGACGTCCGCCTTCCGCTATATACCAGCCTACCGTATTGGAAATAAACGGCAGAAATACTCCCAGCATCAGCAGCCGCAGCCACGTAGTATTATATTCTGAAAGACGGTTCGTAAAGCTCATATATAAAGTCACGAGCATCATTAAAAGCATGATTCCGCCGCAGGCAAGCATTATCCTAAAACTCCAGAACAACAGCGGCACATTTGGTATATAATTATCATAGCCATATTTTTTCTGGTCCTCTTTTTGCAGTGTCTTTATCCCTTTGACTTCCCCGTTTGGTGAATTATATAGCATAAATGACAATGCATAAGGAACCTCAATCGTATTTTCGTTTTCTTCCTTCTGTGTATCGATCGTTGCATACAGTGTAAAAGGGGCAGGATCCGCATCTTCCCACAAAGCCTCCATCGAAGACAATTTCATAGGCTGCGCGCTTCCTACATATTGTGTATGCAAATGTCCGCTGCCCATAACGGCAAAAAGACCGATAGCTGCATATATGGCTCCTGCTCTGATACCAGTTTTAAAAATACCAATATTTTCACCGCGCAGCAGCTTATAGGCACTGACGGCAACGACCAATATGCCTGCCGTAACAATGCCGGAGGTCATAACATGCGCAAACTGACCAAAAACATAAGGATTAGTTATAAGTGCAAAAAAATCTGTCATTTCAGCGCGTCCGTTATTGAGAGCAAAGCCTACCGGATGCTGCATAAAAGAATTGGCAACAAGAATCCAGAACGATGACAAATTACTGCCAAACGCCACGAGCCATATAGACAGGCAGTGCACTTTTTTTGGCAGTCTGTTCTCGCCGAAAATCCATACCCCAAGAAAAACAGATTCCAAAAAGAAAGCCGTCAAAGCTTCAAGCGCCAGCGGTGCCCCGAAAATATCCCCCATGAATCTGGAGTATTCGGACCAGTTCATCCCAAAGTGAAATTCCTGAACAATCCCTGTGACGACACCCATGGCAAAAGAAATAGTGAATAATTTGCCAAATAATTTTGCCAGCTGCTTATAGACAATATTTCCGTTCTTTAAATATATCGTCGACAGTATAGCAACAAGCACAGACAATCCCAAAGACAGCGGAATAAATAAAAAATGGTAAATAGTGGTTATCGCAAACTGCAAGCGCGATAATGTAATAACATCCATATCTGTATCCTCCCCATTCAAGCAAAATATAATACCTGTGATATAGTATAATTTTTTATAAAGAAAAATGCAATCTGTTATTACTTAATAATATAAACTAATACCGTATTTCTTTTCATTCAAAAAATTTTCTTAGGGGATTCTTAATGCATATTATAATAATACGCTTTTTATTTAAAATGCACCTGCCTGTTTTCCTAATATTTTGTTATTTTCCTTCAATATATAAATTTAATCTATCATATATTACAAAAATCCAGGTCTTGCGACCTGGATTTTTGTAATATTGCATCATTTTAAGACAATTCGTGATATTTATCATATCATATATTTACTAAATAGTAATATACACTGCACTGCAAGGCAGACAGAATTCTGCCCTTATTAATGCTTATCCCTTGCCTTTTTTATTTTATTTTCAAGAAAAGCCGCAAATTTTTTATGGTGTTCAACGGCAAATAAAATACGCTTTTTTACATCTTCTTCCTCTATGCCGGCCATTGACGTTTCCAGCTGCTGGCAACGCTGACGCACCTGCATAAGAGCCGAATTCAAAGGGCCTTCTTCATCAAGGCCTATTCCGTAAACGGATTGTATACAATCCCTTACATTTTCCTTATATCCCTTTTCACCTGAAATTCTTTCCAGATAATCCGCCATATAAAGAATGATTTCATACGGGTCTTTTCCTTCGTTGATCATCTGCATAAGAGCCATTTTTATATTCTGTTCTCCACCATAAACCGTCCGCCCGGATTCTTCGCTCATAATTCAATCACAGTCCTGCATAATTCATTTTCTATCATCAAATTTTTCATGCAGATATGCCTTTATGTCAGATGCATGTTCCATTGACATTACCTTATCCAGCACTTCTTTTGCTTCCGCCATGCTCACGCTTCTGATAAGTTCCTTTACGCGCGGTATTGACGGTGCACTCATGGAAAGCTCAGTAATACCCATAGCCATAAGCAATACGGCAGCATGAGGATCACTTGCCATTTCACCGCACATTCCTGCCCAGATCTTATTTTCATTGGCAGAATCAATGGTACGTTTAATAAGTGCAAGCACTCCCGGATTAAGCGGATCATATAAATAGCTGACATTGCTGTTGACACGGTCAACTGCCAAGGTATATTGAATAAGATCATTAGTGCCTATACTGAAGAAATCCACATGCTTGGCAAATATCGGTGTCATGACAGCGGCTGCAGGTGTTTCCACCATTATCCCCAGCTGTACATTATCCGAATAAGCTTTATTTTCCTGTGACAAAAGCACTTTCGCTTCTTCTATTATTTGTTTGACTTTATCAACTTCACTCAGTCTGATTACCATCGGCAGCATCATAGCCGCCTTACCGTATACACCAGCCCGTAAAATAGCCTTTACCTGCGGCATGAATATATCACGGCGCGACAGACAGATACGAAGCGCACGCCAGCCAAGGAAAGGATTTTCTTCTTTCGGTATGTTCAGATACGGCAGAGGCTTATCCCCGCCTATATCCATTGTGCGGATGACACACAGATTGCCCTTGCATTTTTCGACAGCTTCCTTATATGCCTGAAACTGCATTTCCTCATCAGGAGCTTCATTTCTGCCCATGAATAAAAATTCCGACCGGAAAAGTCCCACACCTTCGGCGCCAAAATTGCTGACAGCAGCTTCCACATCAAGATGGGTACTGATATTGGCAACAAGCATGACTTTATGGCCATCGGTGGTTTCCGCCGGCAGTGAAGTAAGCTGTGCATAATGTTCTTTAAGCCTGTTCTGTTCTTTTATCCGCTCATTGAAAGAAATCAGCTGTTCTTCGGTGGGATGAACATAGACTTCACCCGTTTCTCCGTTGATGATCAGCTGATCACCGCTTTTTATATCCTTAAGATTTGCTTCAAGACCAACAACAGTAGGAATAGCACGAGCCTTTGCGATTATGACCGCATGGCAGGTAGTGCTGCCTTGTCCTAAGACTACGCCCGCTATCTGTTCTGTGGGAATATTTGCAATGACTGACGGTTCAATCTCATGCCCGCACAAAATAACCGGTTCACTGCCTATGTCCGGTCCTTTAAGCCCCAAAATTTGGCGCACAACACGCTTGCCTACATCACGAATATCCACAGCACGTTCACGGAAATAAGAGTCTTCCATGTTTTCGAAAATTGCTGCGGATTCCTCAGATGCCGCTAAAACGGCTCTCGGCGCCGATTTCAATTCACCGGCTTTAGCAACAGCATTATCTTCAAGCATCGGATCCTGTACCATAACACGATGCGCTTCCATAATGCCAGCTTGTTCAGCCATATCCTTGTCTGTGAGAGTTTTCACATTTTCTGCAAGAATATCGGCTACTTCTCCAATTGCCTTTTTTACCTTGCCTATTTCCGCTTCAACGCTTCCCGGATTATACAACGCAACATATTTTTCTAGATCCTGTTCCAGAGTTAAAGCTTTAGCTATGGCTATACCGGCAATAACGCCTTTACCGCGTAATTTACTTGACATCAATAGACCTCCTTGGGGCTTTGTGATAAATATTAATCTTCGCCGAATTTAGATTTTACAAGATCAGTAAGTGCATCAAGAGCTGCCTGTGCATCTTCCCCATCAGCGCTGATCGTAACATCCGTACCCTGCTGAAGACCAAGGCTCATAATCATAAGAATGCTTTTAGCATCGACGGTTTTTCCTTTGGCTGTAAGTTTGATCTTAGCTTTGAACTTGTTTGCTGTTTGAACAAACATTGATGCTGGGCGTGCATGCAGGCCCGTTTTGTTTTCGATAGTTAATGTTTTTTCCATGAGTCATATCCCCTTTTATCTAAAAAAAAATTAAATTTATAGCAGTCAGACTGCACTTCTTAAATTATACCGAATAGAATGAAAAATTACCAGTAAAAATTTACATAAAGTATATAATTATTTAACACTGTATTCATACTTATTTTGATTTAATCTTTTTTTTATTTTTTAATTCCGCTGTTTATAGTGATTTTTTTATATATTTTATATGATCAATCTCTGTAAAAGAAATTAAATAAAGTTTCTTTTATAATCGTTATCATTTGTATATTGATATATAGTTTATTTTGCAAAAAGCATATGGAAAAATATACGGAAAAATAGTAAACTGATATAAATAATTTTTTATCTAAGTAAAGAAGGTATATTATATGTATGATTTTTCCAGCTGTCCTGACAGAGAAAACTCGGGATCGGCAAAATGGGCAGCCATGAAAAAAGTTGCTCCTCAGATTTCTTCCGATATAATTCCCCTTTCCGTAGCAGATATGGAATTACCCACCGCACCGGAAATAATTTCTGGTCTGCAGGATTATCTCTCCGGTGCCGTTCTTGGTTATACGATCCCCACGAATGAGTATTTACAAGCAGTATGCGGCTGGATGCTGCGCCGCCATGAGTTTGAAATATCCCCGGAATGGATAGTTTCCTCGCCCGGTGTTGTTCCGGCAATTTTCAATTCCATACGCTCTTATACAAAAAAAGGCGACGGTGTCATTGTCATGACGCCTGTATATTATCCCTTTTACAGAGCAATCACTGAAAATAAACGCCGCATCGTAAAAAACCCGTTACTGCATACGGGCAGCACCTATCACATAAATTTTGATGATCTGGAACAAAAAGCACGCTCTGAGCAAAATAAGCTGCTTATTTTATGCAGCCCGCATAACCCCGTCGGCAGAATATGGACAAATGAAGAATTGCAGCGAGTTGCTGACATATGTCTGAAAAACAATGTTCTCGTCATCGCCGACGAAATACATTCAGACATTATTATGCCGGGACACAGGCATACTGTTTTTGCCACTCTTTCCGAAGATGCCGCTGACAATTGCCTGATATGCACCGCTCCCAGCAAAACTTTCAATCTTGCAGGCCTGCAGGTATCCAATATTATTATAAAAAACGATCTAATACGGCGTAAATTTATAAAAACTGCCGTTAAAGCCGGTTACGGGACATTGAATGTACTTGGTTATAAAGCATGCGAAATTGCTTATACAAAATGTGAAGCGTGGCTGGAACAGCTTTTAAAGCTCATTGACGGAAACAGAAAACTCTGTGAAAACTTTATGGAAAAAAACATTCCGCAGATTAAGATAACCAAGCTGGAGGGCACCTATTTGCAATGGTGGGACTGCCGCAAACTTAACATGGAAAAAAATGAACTAGAATCCTTTATGACTAAAAAAGCCTCTCTCTTTTTCGATGAGGGATATATTTTCGGTAAAGAGGGTGAAGGCTATGAAAGGATAAATTTAGCCTGCCCGGCAAAAGCATTGGACAGCGCTTTACTGCGTCTGAAAAATGCGCTGTCAGTCAAAAGCAAATAAAAATTTCAGATTGTTGATTAAATTAAGTAAACCATATTTTAAAATAAGTTGACATATTTTTAACACTAAAATATAATATATGCAATACAGTCTTAGAAGCATTAAATATATAAGGCTACATGCTATTCGACAGACATCATTTTATATCAGCACCGGTAAAATGACAATGCTGCCATTGTTTTTAGAAGAGAGGATAAATAATGTCAAACTTACTGCTTTCTGACCTGACAGAAAAAATCATCAAAGGCTATCGCATAAAACGCGGACAGGATCTCTCTATATTTCTCACAGCTCCGCTTGATGAGCTGCAAAAAAATGCTCAGTTACTGCAAAAACATTTTTGCGGTGATCATGTTGACTTATGCACTATTATAAACGGGCGCAGCGGACGCTGCAGTGAAGACTGCAAATACTGCGCACAGGCTGCCTGCCATCATACGGGCATTGAGGAATATGACATGCTGCCCATGGATAAAATCGTAGCAAATGCCCACGCCAACGAAAATGCCGGTGTAAACCGCTTTTCAATAGTAACATCCGGCAGAACAGTCACTGACAAAGCTTTCACCTCCCTGCTTGAAACTTACAAGCAGATGCGCAAGGAACTCAGCATCGACCTTTGTGCGTCACACGGCTTTCTCACTGCTGAACAGTTTCATCTTCTGCATGAAGCGGGAGTCAGCAGTTATCACCACAATATTGAAACCTCGAAACGTTTCTTTTCTCATATATGCACCACTCATACATATGAAGACAAGATCCGCACTATAAAGCTCGCTCAGGCAGAAGGCCTCTGCGTCTGTTCCGGCGGGATCATCGGCATGGGAGAAACATGGGACGACCGGTTCGATATGGCTGTAAGCCTTGCCGAACTCAATATCCAGTCTATTCCGGTAAACGCTCTTATGCCTATAAAAGGCACAAAATTGGAAAACCTTCCTCAACTTGAAGCAAACGATGTCCTCCGAACAATAGCTTTTTTCCGCTTTATCAACCCAGAGGCAAATATCCGTTTAGCGGCAGGCCGCAAATTGCTGCCCGGCAACGGAGAAACGGCACTTATCGGTGGTGCCTCAGCTTCTATTACCGGCAATATGCTGACTACCTCCGGTACTACCATCCGCGAAGATATGCAAATGCTTGATCGTCTTGGCCTCAGCAATAAACAGCCCTGCTGTGTATCCTGACCTTAATGCGCTTTATCCATCTGCTCAGCAAAAAGTCCCGGTGAAAAATCACCGGGACTTTTTGCCGAAACGACAAAACCATAAAAATATTATCACTCAAAATATTTCAAGATTCCTGTAAATTTTCTATATAGCGCCCGGCAACCTGCACAGCGATAGCGCCATCGTTTACAGCGGTCACTATCTGCCGCAGAAATTTCCTGCATACATCGCCGGCTCCGTATATCCCCTTCACTTTTGTCTGCATATTCTCATCGGCAATAACATATCCGTTCTCATCTGTAACACCAAGCTTTTCAGCAAAACCCGTAACGGGATCATTGCCTATATAAGGGAAAATTCCCTTAGCATAAATGTCCGTCAGCTCATTTGTCTTGGCATCTTTGACCTTGAGCCCTGCTACCTTGCCGTCTTTTATCAGCACTTCCTGCGGAAGCTTGCTTTTGATAATTCTTATTTTGTCATTTGCCAGCACTTTATTTTGAATAACTTCATCAGCCCGAAAAACATCGCGCCTAATCACAATAGTAACACTTTTTACTACCCGCGTAAGATAAACAGACTCTTCTAACGCCGAGTTACCACCGCCGACAATAATTACATCTTCATTCTTATAAAAAGCTGAATCGCATACGGCACAAAAGCTTATGCCCTTGCCGATCATTTCCTGTTCGCCCGGTATATTCATAAGTCTTTCGACCGTGCCCGACGCTATTATTACCGCACGAGCTTTATAACTGGAACCATCCCTGCACAGCACAGATTTCAGCATTCCATGATCTTCTACATCAATTACCTCAGCGAAAATAAATTCCGGACCAAGAGCCGTAGTTTGCTCATACATAGACCATGCCAGATCAGCACCGTTTACTGTTTTAGCACCCGGCCAATTCTCAATGGCAAAAGTTTTTACGAGCTTTCCGCCGGGAGCATCAGCTTCCAGCACTATAGTCTTCAAACCTGCCCTGCTGGCATATATAGCGGCAGTCATACCAGCCGGACCGCCGCCTATCACCGCTATATCATAAATACTATTATTTTCCATGCGCTCACTCAGCTTTTTGGGCTGCCAGATCTTTTAATTTCGGCGCCAGTACATTTTCGGCTACAAAACCGCTCATATTCTCTTTTGCTTCACCATTAGCTATAAAATAGAGTGTCGGGACAACACTGACATCATATTTCTGGGCCAATTCCGGTTCCTCATCTATATCCACCTTAACAATATCAACCGGCAATTCACCTTTATTATCTATATTTTCAATAACGCGGCCGAGCATTTTGCAGGGACCGCACCATGTAGCAAAAAAATCCGCCAAAAAAGTTTTTTTATCCGCTACCATCTTTTCGAAAAGTTCTTTATCTGCATGTATTACAGCCATAATAAAATCCCCCTCTCAATATATATCTTACTGACTATATAATATTTTATCCCTGTTAAATTGTCAAGTATTTAAGAAGCTTTTTTTCCCAAAAACATTATTTACCGGCGAATCATTATATATTAATATTCAGCGCAAATCCGGATGGGTAAAAACAGCGGTATCTTCTGTCTTTATTTTCTTAAAATCACTCAGTTTCCCCGCTTCATCTGCTATCTGGGCAAATGATTTATTTTGCTGATAGCTTTCCGTTAAAACACTGTCCACGCTTCTATTTGTCAGCTTGGCTACAATTCCCGCATTGCCGGTTTCTCTCGCCGTTGCTGCAAAGGCCGTAATAGACGCCATGCCGATTGCAAGAGCCGCACAGATGGCAACGATCAATTTTTTACCTTTCATTTCGATACTTTCCTCCCAATTTCAATATACAAGCATATATTAATGTTTTATGATGACATTTTTTATTTAGATTATTTAAATATTACCAATAAAGTATGACAAATTTATGACAAAATAGGATAATCCTTTTCATTTGGCAAAATATATAGCTGTTACGGCTTCACTGTTTTTCTAAATTCTGTATAAATTACCATAGAAAAAACAAATTTATCTGGTATTATCATTTACAAATAATATAACCATATCCAATCGTAATTTATTGCAGTAAAATAAATATGCTTTAAACTTTAACATCGTTTTTTACCTGAAATTCAAATGAATCTGCAAGAACACCTGTCATTCTCCGGCCGCATCCACTTTCTAATAGGTGCTGTGTTCCAGAATCCATACACAGGCGGTTCACGTGTAAGAAAGAGGTTACCTATGAAAAATATGCTTATTGCAGAAGACAACGAGCAAATAGCTGTCGTTCTCGGTGAATATGCTAAACAGGAAGGATTTAATGTTTTTTTTGCGGCTGACGGTGAAGCTGCATCCGCTGTATTTGCTAAGGAAAAGCTTGATATCATTCTGCTTGATATTATGATGCCCAAAAAAGATGGTTTTGCTGTATGCAGAGAGATAAGACAGACTTCCAATGTTCCTGTGATAATGATAACCGCCCGGGGTGAAGATTTTGAACGTATAATGGGTCTTGACATCGGTGCCGATGATTATATAGTAAAACCGTTTTCTCCGGCAGAGGTCATGGCCAGAGTCAGAGCTGTGCTGCGCCGTATGGATACAGCCTCCGGACAAAAAAACATCCTCAAATATGATAATCTGCAAATTGATCTTGACAGCTATACGGTCACTGTCACCGGGAAGGATATATCCCTGACCAAAAAGGAAATTGAACTTTTATGGCTGCTCGCTTCCAACTACGGCAAAGTCTTTTCCCGCGACAATCTGCTTGACAGTATATGGGGCTATGATTATTTTGGCGACACAAGAACCGTCGACTCGCATATCAAGCGGCTGCGTGCCAAATTGAACGCTGGAAGTATCTACGGTAAGATGATAAAAACTGTCTGGGGGGTGGGATATAAATTTGAAACTGCCGAAAATGAAGAATAAAATAGTCTATAAATTATTTGCCTTTTTTACCGCTGTTCTTTTTATTTTCATGCTGATAATAAACGGTTTTTTCTATTTTTTCTTTAATAAGCAAACGATAGAACTGCGACGCACCGATCTGCGGGAGAAGGTAAGCACCATCGCCAATACCATCAGTCTCTTTCTCCAAAATGATACAACAAATGATGACCAGCAGCAGCAATCTCCGCCGCCAATACCGCCGGGAAACGGTATACCTCCCGCCGTCCATGGCCATATGGGTATGGGCATGCATCCAAGTGCCATATCGGACACCGCAATTCCATACTATAGGGCACTTGTCTATTATATAAAGCTGCTCAACAGAATGGATATGTCAGACATATGGATAATAAACAATGACCGCCAATTTCTTATAAGCAATAATCGGCATCATCGCCCTGTACAGTATAATGAGCTTCCGCCTGGCGGCATTGAAGTAATAAACGAGGCACTGCAGGGAAATGTTATAGTAGCAGACAGTTTCAGCGGGGTACTCGGTACTCCTGCCACTACAGCCGCAGCACCCATAAAAGGAGCAGACGGCAGTTATGTCGGTGCCGTTTTGATGCATTCTCCCATAAACGAAATGAATAATTCCATCCTATATGCCATAAGGCTTCTGCTTATCAGCTCTCTTTTTGCTATGATGATAGCTCTGCCTGCCTCACTTCTTGTTTCCTATTATTGCACTGATCCTCTGCGGAAAATGAAGAAAATGGCTCTTGCTATCGCTGACGGCAAATACAACATCAAAACTGATGTCCATCAATCTGACGAAATAGGTGACCTAGCCTCATCTTTCGATCAAATGGCCATAAAGCTCAATGAAGCTGCCAAGGAAAGCGGACGCCTTGACAAAGCCAGACGTATCTTCACCGCCAACGTATCACACGAATTAAGAACTCCGGTCACTGTTCTTCGCGCTTCTCTCGAGGCTCTGACGAGCGGAGTGATAAATGATGAGACACGCCAGAAAGAATATCACCAGCAAATGCTCAATGAAACCATCTATCTGGAACGTCTTGTCAACGACATGCTGGAACTGTCAAAACTGCAAAATCCCGATTTTAAAATAGAAATGTCAAAATTTATCTTGAATGATCTTATAAGCGATGCCGCAAGAGCCATGCGCCCCTTCGCCGCAGCAAAGCAAATACGCATAATCACTGATATCAGCCTTCCCCCTGCCGAAATGTTCGGCGATTATGGCAGGCTGAGGCAAATGCTCATTGTCGTGCTTGACAATGCTATCAAATTTTCTGAACCAGATTCTGAAATCAGTTTGCAGCTTTGTCTTAAGGATGATCTGGCAATCCTCAAAATAACAGATAATGGCTGTGGTATAAGTCCTGACGTATTACCTCACATCTTTGACCGTTTCCATAAAGTAGATAATGAACGCAACAAAAAAGGTACCGGACTCGGCCTTGCCATTGCCAAGCAAATAGCGATGAGACACGGCGTTGAGATTAAAGTTGATAGTGTACTAGACAAAGGTTCTGTATTCAGTTTCATTTTTAAAAATCTGTCATTTCTATAAAAAAAGAAAACTAAGCAGCAATAAGCTGTATTTATTGCTGCTTAGTTTATCTTTATTTTTATCAATAATATAAAAATGATATAATATTAAATAATATTTATTAAAAAATTCATAAAGGAGGATAATTTTGGAAGAATTAGAAAGATTTATTGAATATGATCCTGCCGGCTTTACTCTGCGCGAAGCTATAATAGAAGCTAAACGCTGTCTGCATTGCTCAAAGCCGCGCTGCCGGACAGGGTGCCCTATCGAAAATGAAATTCCGGACTTCATAGAGGCAATGGCGCACGGCAATCTTGGTTCGGCCAGCACCATCATAGCAAAACACAGCAATCTGCCTGCCGTGTGCGGACGCGTCTGCCCCCATGAAAAGCAATGTGAAGGCTCCTGTATATTAAATAAACAGGGCAAAGGCATCAAAGTAGGTAAAATAGAACGTTTCATTGCCGATATGGACGGTGACCTGGCTTTGATCCCTGCTGTTATTAAAGAAAAGCGAAGCGGACGGATAGCCGTTATCGGGTCAGGCCCCGCCGGTCTGACAGTCGCCGGTGATCTGGCAAAAATGGGGTTTTCCGTGACAGTATATGATGCCCAGCAGGAGGCAGGCGGTGTTTTGATGTATGGTATACCGGAATTTCGTTTGCCCAAACAAGTGGTCCGCCGTGAAGTAAAAAAAATAGCTAATCTCGGTGTACAGTTTAATCTCAATACCATGATCGGTCCCAGCCTTACTCTTGATAATTTATTTGAGCAGGGTTTTGATGCTGTCTTCATCGGCACGGGCAATGCATTGGCAAAATCCCTTTCTCTTCCCGGCATCAAACTTCCCGGTGCCGTACAGGCAACATACTTTTTGCAAATGGTCGAACTTGCCAACCAGGGAAGCGTTGATGCCATGGAAGTCCCCATCCATCCGGGCGATAATGTGGTCATCATCGGCGCCGGCAATACAGCCATCGATGCGGCGCGCACAGCCATCCGCAGAGAGGCCGCATCCGTTACCGTACTTAACCGCGACAGAGAAAGCCATATAGCCGCTCTTGCTTCCGAAGTCGCATCAGCCCGAAAAGAAGGTGTGAACTTTACATCACTGCGCCGCCCCCTTGAATTGATCGGTGAATATTTTGTCACAGGTGTCCTCTGCCATATTATGAGTGACCCAGGCGAAGGAAAAGATCTCATCCCTACAGAAAAGACCTCCATTATTCCTGCCAATAAAGTCATAATCGCTATCGGGCAGCGTCCTGCCAGCCGCATCATCGGCTCCACCAAAGGCATAGAAGTAGATGAGTCCGGTTATGTAAAAACCCGTGATATACCTTATGGCATGAGTATGCGCAGCGGAGTTTTTTCCGGCGGTGACGTAGTAAACGGTCCTGCCACAGTCGTAAAAGCCATGAAAGACGCAAAAACAGTCGCCAAGGGTATAGCTCAATATGTGGAAGCAAAAAAACTCATGGAAAAATGCGGCCTGAAAATGACTGACTGAGTATTGCAGGCCACACTTCTCTGTTCATATATCTTGCCGCTTCGACAGTACAGTATATAATATTTGCAATTGGCAAGAGTGATTTTTCCTTATTTTTCACTCTTGCTGCTTTTGATTTTGATTGAGGTTTGATTTATGATGGTGTATAATATTAAAATATTTTTATCAAAAATCATATTATTATAGGAAATGGAAAATGACAAAATTTGATCTGCATTTAAATGATTGCACACTGGAAGAAGCCGTCAAATCTTTTTACGAAGACAACCCTTTTACCAAGGAATTAGGGATCACTATAGAAAAAATCGACAAAGGCAGTGTATGCATAAGTCTTGCCATCGAACACAGACACACTAATGTGTACCGCATAGCTCACGGCGGTGTGATGATGTCACTGGCAGATACGGCTATAGGCGCCGCCTGCCTGAGTATAAATAAACGTGTTGTGACTCTTGATTTCAATATAAATACGTTAAAAGCTGTACCCGAAGACAGCATCATAAGGGCAAAAACACAAATTATTCACAACGGCAGACAGACAATTGTTGCCGAATGTTCTATTTTTGATGAAGAAGATAATTTATGCTGCAAAAGCCGCGCTACGATGTTTGTTATAGGTGAATTGCAGAAATGAAAAATAAAGGGGTATTTTTGTGCGATTTTTACGGTATTTGATTTTTGCGGTCATATTCTCTTTATCCTCTCTGACATCAGCATCTGCGCAGGATATCAGCCTGCAGCAATTTTCTTCCGGCGCTCCTCCCGAATATGGGTTGACCGCTAAATCTGCAATACTGATCGAAGCATCAACAGGGCGCGTCATCTTTGAAAAAAACGCTGATGTACATGAATATCCGGCCAGTATGACCAAAATGATGACAGCTGTTTTATCATTGGAAATGACGAATCCCAATGATATTGTACATATTTCTGATGAAGCCACCAATGTTGACGGCTCTTCCTTATATTTGGAAAAAGGCGATATTATGCATATGGATGAATTGCGTCAGGGAATGATGCTTGTTTCCGGCAATGATGCTGCTGTGGCAATAGCTGATGCCATAGGCGGCACCACTTCTGCTTTTGTCGACCTTATGAACAAAAAAGCCCAATCACTGGGCGCTGTGAATACCCATTTTGTCAATCCAAATGGTCTGCCCGATCCCAATCATTATTCAACCGCACGCGATATGGCCAAAATAGCTGCTTATGCTTACGAAAATGAAGATTTTCGCAAAATAGTTTCAGCCAAAGAAAAGGAGATTCATTGGCTGACTCCCGATAAAAAAATGGTATTTGAAAATACCAATCATCTCCTATGGAATTACCCTTACGCGAATGGTATAAAAACAGGCTATACCGATGATGCCGGCGGCTGTCTGGCTGCATCAGCCACACGTAACGGCGTCACTCTTATTGCTGTGGTCATGCATACAGAAGACGGACAAAACCGATTTTCAGAAGCTCAGGAGCTTTTAGATTACGGTTTTAAAAATGTCCGCATGCAGCCGGGCTATAAGAAAACAGATCTCATGCAATCTATTCACGTGCATAATGGAAAAACAGCAAAAATCAATGTCGTCCCGCAGTCTGACATATCATATCCTCTGATAGACGGTGAAAGCGGAACTTCTTATTCTATCAAAGTGAACCTGCCCCAGTATCTTGAGGCACCCGTCAAAACCGGTGACAAAGTCGGATCAGTAGATATATTCTATAACAATAACAAAGTCGGTGAAGTGCCTATGACGGCTGACAGATCCAGCGGCACTGGTTTTAATTTAGAATCATTATGCTATGCTCTGTATGACAGTATTACCAGTTTGTTTGCGACAGCTTGATCGAAATGACGGACACACTTTCATAAATTCATTATCTAATCCGTCATAAATATTAACTGATATCGGCAGAATTTTAAGGAGGCTTTTTAGTGTCTGTTTTCCTTCATGCAATAGAAGGTGTCATCACCCTTCTTCTTATGGGACTTTCAGGATGGTATATGGCCTACAAAGGCTGGATAGACAAAAATAACCGGGCTCTGCTGCCAAAACTGGTAAACTATATATCATTGCCTCTTTTTTTTGTTTATAACCTGACCGCCACTTTCAGTAAGGATCAGCTTGAACATTTGATTTCCGGTGCCGCCGTGCCCTTTCTTTCTATGATAATATGCTATTTTTTGAGTTTGCTTTTTATAAAATTCCTGAATATCAGGCATGGTCATCGCGGTACCTTCAGTGCCTCTTTCACCAACTCAAACTCTATTTTTGTCGGTGTCCCTGTTACTGTTGCCCTGTTTGGCGAAAAAGCCCTGCCTTATGCGCTTTTGTTTTTCTTTGCCAATACGACTTTTTTTTGGACAATAGGCAATGCTTCTATCCAATCGGACGCAAATAAATCTGCTTCATGGAAAGATTATATGACAGCGGCTACCTTAAAAAAAATTTTTTCGGCACCTATCTGCGGCTTTCTGATATCTGTTCTTCTCATATTAGCTGATATCAAACTACCGCCGTTCGTCCTGGACACCGCCAAGTATCTCGGCAATATGACTACACCTGTCGCACTCATATTCATCGGCGCCACACTCTATTCTATGAATTTCAGCAAACTCAAATTCAATCGCGATTTAAATGGTGTTCTTATCGGTCGTTTTATTGCGGCGCCAATTATAACTTATATTGTCGGTTCATTCTTTTCCATACCGGACCTTATGTTCAAAGACTTTATCATAATGTCTTCTCTGCCGGCAATGATCCAGACTGTAGTTTTATCCAGCCTTTATAAAACCGATGTGGAATATGCCACTGTGATAGTATCCATAACCACGATACTTTCCATAATAACAATTCCCGTTTACATGGTATTGCTCAGTTACATATAAAAATATTGGTCAAAAAGGATATTTATGATTTTATTTTGATAAACGATCATATCATGAAAGCCCAGACAAATTATTGATATTTGTCTGGGCTTTCATTTTTATGTAAAAATCTTATCGGCTTCTTTTTTTTATTTTCTTCCGCATCGTCCCCAAACGTTCCAATGCCCCTGTAAGCACTTTTTCACTTTTGGCAAAATGAAAACGGATAAAATCATTTATGTCATCATGGAAAAAAGATGAGCCCGGCACAGCACCAACACCCACATCCCGCGCCAGTACTTCACAGAATTCCAAATCATCCGCATAGCCAAATTCACTTATATCCACCATAACATAATAAGCTCCCTGCGGTTTTGTATATCTTATATTAAGCGCTTCCAAACCATTTAAAAATATATCCCGTTTTCTGCTGTATAAGGCAAGAAGGTCAGCATAATAAACGTCATCCATTTCCAAACCTGCCACCGCGGCCTGCTGCAGAGGAGCTGCCGCACCGACAGTCAGGAAATCATGTACCTTCTTCGCCCTTTCTATGATCTCCGGCGGAGCAATAATATAGCCCAGCCGCCAGCCTGTTATCGAGTAAGTTTTTGATAACGAACTGCAGGAAATCGTCCGTTCGTACATTCCGGGTAAAGAAGACATATAAATATGCTTATACGGTTTATATACAATATGCTCATATACTTCATCCGTGATCACAAACACATCATATTTAACAGCCATATCCGCAATTATCTTCAACTCATCATAACCAAACACCTTGCCTGTGGGATTGGAAGGATTGCACAAGATCAAAGCTTTTGGTCTCTGCTGAAAGGCAGCTTCAAGTTCTCCGATTGAAAAATGAAAATCTGGCGCATGAAGAGAAACATAGATCGGTTCCGCACTGCTCAAGATGGCATCTGCGGCATAATTCTCATAAAACGGTGAAAAAACTACTACCTTGTCACCCGGATCGGCCACACTGATCATAGCAGCCATCATTGCTTCAGTACTTCCGCAGGTCACCACTATTTCCTTATTTGCGTCAATTTTTCGCCCCATGAAATGTTCCTGCTTCTTCGCCAGAGCTTCACGAAAATTCTGTGCCCCCCATGTCACGGCATATTGATGCGGCCCCTTATGTGCTGTGTCTGCCAAAGAATCCATCAATTTATGAGGCGGATCAAAATCAGGAAATCCCTGCGAAAGATTTATTGCATCATATTTCAGTGAAATTCTGGTCATGCGCCTGATAACCGAATCCGTAAAATTCTGCGTTCTTTTTGATAACGACGGCATACTATTATCTCCTTTACCTATAGGACTTATATATTTATCGGATCTCTATTTCATATTGGGTGGAAAAGTCTGCGCCTCCGGCCAGACTGTTGCCAAATTCCCTATCCTTAAGCTCTCCCGTAAAATCCACAGAATCACATCGGCCAAACCACGGTTCAAGGCAAACAAACGGTGCGTCTTTATGCGGCGGTGACCAAATTCCCATTACAGGTGCATGGCACTTCATTGACAAATACGGCTTTCCCTGTTCGTCGAGAAATGCAGCTTTTTCTATTTGATAATTTTCAAAAATATACGCATCCTGATCAAAAACATCTTTCTCAAAACTCCATACATTTTTTTCCAGAGGAAGTTCATGCACCTGATGCTCTGCAAGCGAGTCTTTATTGAGTTTTTTATAAAACAATGATCCCTGCGTATCAAATTGAAGGCGGCACAATTTCTCTCCAGGCATACTTGGGCAGACAAATGCCGGATGAGCGCCTATTGAAAAATACATTATTTTTTTATCAGTGTTTATTACTTTCCAGCTGACTGTTACTTTATGACCATCCAAAGAATATTTTTGAATCAATTTAAAATGAAACGGATATTCTTTATATATTTGTGTATTATCTGTCAGCATAAAGGATATGCTTGTCTCATCTTTTTCTGATACTTCAAATTCTAAATCCCTTGCAAAGCCATGCTGCCCCATTTCATAAGATTCACCCTTATGAATATAACGCTGGCAGTTCAACCGTCCCACAAAAGGGAATAATATGGGTGAGCTTCTTTTCCAATAAGCAGGATCCGCATTCCAAATATATTCTCTGCCTGTCTGCCTTGAAACCAAAGAGCTCAACTCTGCACCCAGACTTTTTACTTTGATTTGAACAAAATTATTATGTAATTCATAAAGCATTATGCAATCCTCCAATTCTTTTTTTTATTATACCATACTGCATCCCTGTGCACTGCAAAAAAGCTGTCCAGTAATATACCGGGCAGCTTTTTCAGTCTTTTTAATCATATTCAGCCTATTGAATAGGTCTGCTATTCATTCCAAAAAGAATACCTGCTTCATTTTCGGCTGGGCGCCTGTTTCCTTGTCCATCTCCATTGTCATAACATCCTTCATATATTCATTCCACTTGTCGACAACGGCGCTTTCAGCCTGATACTTTTCAGCATAGGCAATGCTTTTTTCACATTCAAAATAGCCAAACACTTCATTGCCTGTATTCCATATAGTATAATTTTTTATGCCGGCATCTTTCAATACCTTTTTCATTTCCGGCCAGATATTATCATGGCGTTTTTTATATTCTCCGATCATTCCGTCTTTAATGACAGCCTTCCACGCAAAACGTTCCAACTTTATGCCTCCTTAATATTCTCCATCATTATTTATTTTAAGCAAGCCGTCTGTCTTATTTTACTTCATGTCCATAACGTTCGATTTCTATTTGTTTCAATGTCTTTCCGCTCGTATTAGGTGCTCCCAATGTTCCTATTATCCAGCTGATAAGAGCAAACGCAACCATCAGCATAGCGGCATATCTAAAGCCTAATGAATCCATGATTATAGGTACGCTGAAGCCCCAGACAGCCGCGGCAATACGCGTGATAAAGAACGTCAGTCCCTGTGCCGTAGCGCGATATTTTGTAGGGAAAAGTTCCGAACACCACAGCTGATAGAAAGCCTGCTGACCGGAACCATTATTGACACCGGCAAAAACTGTAAACATCACCAGCATCCACATGCTGAGCATTTCCGGCGGCAATACCCATACACCCCAGCCGATAACGTAAATACCGCCGATTATTGTATATAAAAGCCGACGGCTCACTTTATCACCCAGCCGCATAAATATAAAATAAGTACCTACGAAGGAAATGACGAATGACCCAACTGACATAAGCTGAGACATACTGTTTGACAGATTTCCCACATGTTCATAGATATAAGGCATGAAGAAGCCCCAGGTGCTGGCACAGAGATTCCATACGGAATAAACACCGCAGAGGAACAAAACTGTTTTTAAATTAATCCCCGATAAAATAGTTGAGTATGATACTTTTTCTACCTTGCCTTCAGCAAGAAGTTTTTCTTCAGCTTCTTTTGCCGCGCGCCAGTCTTTCGATTCCGGCATTTTCAGACGCTGATACCATACCCATGCGGCAACAATGATCAAATGAGCAAAAACAATACGATTGCCTATTATACCGAATTGATTTATCCATGCCGAAATCAATAGTACGACTGCCGGCCCCAAAGCCCATGCAAACTGAGCCGAACCGCAATGCTTAGCTCTGTTTTCAGCCGGCGCTTCCTCTGCAATAAGCGTCCATGAAGCAACGATATCAGCTCCGACACCCAGCCCGACGATGATATACCCGGTCAAAAGCATCGCATAATTTACACCAAACACAATTAAAAGCATTCCCACAATGTAAATTAACAAATCATACGTATAAACAAATTTTCTGCCGTATTTATCACATATGCGCCCTCCTATAAGTGCTCCCACAGCTGCAGACCCGGCATTCGAAGACAATGCCGCCAATGCGCCCATCTGATATCCGTCCATACCAAGATATGACTGCCACAGGCTCAATCCTGCCGCCCCTGCCACGATGGAACCTGCATCAATATAACTGGTCATAGCTGCAAGGATCGTTTTTTTCCAAGGTGATGGTTCATTATGATCCATTATAATTCCTCATTTCTTTTGTATAATGCGTATTCACAATATTTATCAAATATTGTGAATACATACACTTCATGAAAACATGTAATATATAATAGCTGTAAATCAGATTGGACAAGAATATATAATAATCCTTATCCAATCTTTTCTCCTCTATCAGTCAGTGCAAAAATTCTTCATTTAGTTTTATATTGAATGCTTTAGCCAGATCGCGAAAATCCTGATCGCCGATAGTCTGTTTTTTACCGCCCATAGAATGAACTTTTACAGATATTTCAGCGGCTTTTTCTATTGTATCCATAAACCCGAAAGCTTCATCAAAATCCTGTCCTGCACAGAACACGCCATGATGTGCCCAAATGACGGCATTATACTTTTTCATAAGCTCTCCTGTGACATCAGCGATAGCTTTTCCACCCGGGACCATCCATGGTATCACACCTATTCCCTCAGGAAAAATCACAGGAACTTCTGTCATCATTTCCCACAATTCATGAGAAAATGCCTCTGCGTCAAGCGGAAGTATAAAAGTAAGCGCTATTGCATTGACAGGATGCGCATGATAAATTACTCTGTTCAATCCATTGGTAGCATCTTTTTTTATGCCGTGATTCATAAGATGAGTAGGCAGTTCACTCGTTGGTCTGCCGCCATGCGCATATCCCCAGAGCACACTGTACCTTTCACCTTTATCGTCTATTTTTATAACGGCTATATTATCTTCCGGACATAAAATTACATTCCTCATATATTTGCCGCTGCCGGTGACCAAAAAATATTCACCCGCGATATTGGGCACAGTAGTGCCTATAGGCTGCCAATCTGCGGCCGGTTTTAAATCCGGCATTATCTCTTTTACTTCTTCATCTTTGATACGATAGCTGAAATTACCGCCGTTTCTTTCATGCCAGCCTTTCCTGAAAGCATCATCGGTCAGTCTGATATATCCTTGTATAAATTCCGCATCTTTAATCGCCATTTGTTCTCCCTCATTCAAGTCTAATTTTATAAAATCAACCGGCAGTAACATTAATTCACCGATTCACCAGAACATATATCGGCAATTTTTCTATCCTGACAGCCTCATGCAGCTGTCATTAGACAAAAACACGATATTTTTTAACGTTTTGCCAGAACATCATGTTCATAGCTCTGTATTTCCTTGTACCATTCTTTCTTCTGCGGCACATTTTGTACCTGACAGTAATAATCCCATACCGCACCGAACGGATATGTTTTCAGTTCTTCCATTGAAGCCATGAGTTCAGTAAAGTTTGCTTCATCCTGCATTTTTTTCAATGCTTCATGTGGTGTGAGCAATGCATAAAGCAGTGCCTTTTCCATATTGCGCATTCCCACTACCCATGCCGAAATACGATTGATGCTTGCATCAAAGAAATCAAGACCGATAAATACTCTGCCCAATGCGTCACAGCGAACCAGTTCCTTGGCAATTTCCTTTAATTCATCATCAAATAAAATCACATGATCGCTGTCCCAGCGAACAGGACGGCTTACATGCAGTGCCAGATTTTTGTTGAACAAAAGCATTGTCGGTATTTTATCGGAAACCATTTCCGTGGGATGATAATGTCCAGTATCCAGCAAACACATCTTATTATTTTTTGCCGCATAATTCATATAAAATTCATGCGATCCCACAGTATAGGATTCCACCCCTATGCCAAACACTTTCCCTTCGATACTGTCAGCCAAATATTTTTCATCATAGTTTTCACTGAATATCTCATCAAGAGCTTCTTTCAAACGTCTGCGCGGTCCGATTCTGTCAGCCGGAACATCCTTATAACCATCCGGTATCCAAATATTATTCAACGATGTCATAGAAAGTTCTTTGCCAAAATATTCCGCTATTTTACGGCTGGCTTTGCAATGATCAATCCAAAAATCGCGAATATTTTTATCTGGATTGGACAATGTCAGATTATCGGATGCCTTCGGATGGGAAAATAACGTCGGATTAAAATCCAAACCAAGATTATTTTCTTTGGCGAAATCAACCCATGCCTTAAAATGTTTTGGTTCCAATTTATCACGATCAATTTTTTCATCGGTAATAGCATAAGATGCATGCAGATTTATTTTATGATTGCCCGGAATAAGCGACAAAGCTTTTTTCATATCCGCCATCAGCTGATCTGGATTTGTGGCTTTTCCCGGATAGTTTCCCGTTGCTGATATGCCCCCTGTTAATTCTGTGGAATCAAATCCAAGCACATCGTCACCCTGCCAGCAATGCATGGAAACACGGACCTTTTTCAGCCTTTCTATAGCCTTGTCCACATCCACCCCAATTTGACCATAAACTTCCTTTGCTTCATCAATACTTGCCATTTTTTACACTCTCCTGTTTTAATAATCAATAATTTAAAAAATCATTGCACAATTTATCTTATATTTATGACTGACTTTATCTGCTGATAGTTCATATAAACTCAGTCTTCAAAGCAAAATTCATCGTCATTCACTTTTTTTACGGCAAATGATTTTGTTATTGTTCCGCGAGCCTGGACCAGATCATCAAATTCTTTTGTTTTCAGCATCTGCGCTGTTATATTACCGATTGCCGTGGCTTCCACCGGCCCTGCATAAATATTTTTCTGAGTGTGAAAGGCCGTAAGTCTGTTTAGAAATCTGTCCTGACAACCGCCGCCGACAACATATATGTTTTTATAATCATTTCCTGTCACTGCTTCAATCTCTTTTACAACATCACCATAACATTTCGCCAGACTGTTGTAGACACAAAACAGCAGTTCGCACTCAGTCTGCGGTTCCGGCTGATTCGTTCCGCGGCAGTGTTCTTGCACAGCCTGCCTCATGCTGTTCGGAGCAAGAAAACATATATCGGTCACATCCACCACAGAACTGAAATAGCGGCCTATATACGCCAAAGTGAAGAGTTCATCAAAGGTATATTTATGGGAAAATTCTTTTCTTATCGACTGCATCATCCATAAACCCATGATATTTTTTAAGTAACGATACCGATAATGATATCCGCCTTCATTAGTAAAATTATGAATGCGGCTTTTTTCTGTACAGTCAGGAATAAGACGCTCTATTCCCATCAATGACCATGTACCTGAGCTGATATAAATAGCATCATCATCATTGGTCGGAACAGCCATGACAGCTGAGCCGGTGTCATGCGTTGCCGGTAAAACCACTTCGCTGGTGAAGCCTACCTGCCTTTCGATTTCTTCCTTCAGCAGTCCCACAGAATCTTTCGGCATATAAAGTCTGCCGAAAACTTTTCGCGGCAGTCCAAGCATATCCAGAAGCTCCCAGTCCCAATCCCTATTTTCAGCATTTACAAGCTGAGTAGTTGTTGCATTTGTATACTCATTTTTCATTACACCGGTAAGCCTGTAATTTAAATATTCCGGTATCATAAGAAAATGTTCGGCCTTTTCCAAAAGTTCAGGCTTATTAAGCTTAAGTGAATATAAGTGATAAATAGTATTGAGAAGCATTTTTTGGATGCCGTTACGACTATATAGATCTTTTTCATTTATTATTTCATATACTTTTTTATCCATTCCCTTTGTACGATCGTCGCGGTAGCCTACTGCTTCACCCAGCATCTCACCTGCTCCGTCTAAAAGAACAAAGTCAACCCCCCATGTATCTATGCCGATGCTTTTAGGAATGCGATTAAGCTCACTGCACTTGCCAATACCGGTCACTACTTCCTTGAAAAGTCGTTCCATATCCCAGCAGAGTTCTCCGTTTTTATTATCAAGATGATTTTCAAAACGGTATATTTCTTCTATACGCATCTTGCCGTTTTCCATCCATCCCAGAATATGGCGTCCGCTGGAAGCTCCTATATCAATTGCCAGATAATAATTTTTCACCCGTTTCTGTATCCTTTCCACATATTAGCATTTTTTCTGTTTTATCAGAAAATTTATATATTTATTTTTTTGATAATTGCGAACAACAGATTAAACAATAATAATAAGCTGTTTTATTGTCTGTTTTTCTTTGTTAGTGTTATATTAACATTCGGAATATTTTTTGTCAACTTTTTTTATTTGTTTATGTCTGTTTATACGTTTTAAATATTTTTTTATGTTGTTTTTGTACAACTGCAATAATCTGCATATTTTTCACCGCCACAGCTCAGATATAAAAATATGCGATTGTCCGCAATATTACACTGCTGTATAATAATTATTTGAACAGCACTTCACAAAAATGCATAAACGAGGTATTAGAATGCTTGGAATAGAACGCAGACAAAAAATCATCAATAAGATGCAGCAGGAACGAAAGGTATACGTAAATGAACTTGCCGCTTTATTCAAAGTCACCGAAGAAACCATACGCCGTGATTTGGAAAAACTTGAAAAACAAGATTTTCTGCGGCGCAGCTATGGCGGAGCAGTTTTAAAAGAACACACTTATGATGATATCTCTTTTTCCAAAAGAATCACCTTAAACCTGGAAGAAAAACAACAAATAGCACAGAAAGCCTGCTCGCTCATAAATAAGGAAGATTCCATAATGGTCGATGCCAGCACAACATGTCTGGAAGTTGTTCAATTATTAAAAAATGAAAAATCACTGACTTGGATAACAAACTCCATAAAAATCGTTTACACACTGATCCATAACAGTGCAAAAGTCATTGCCAGCGGAGGTATACTGCGCAATCACTCTTATTCGCTGACCGGCAGTGATGCTGTCAATACCCTCAACAATTATTGTGTTGATATTGCCCTTATCGGCTGCAAAGGAATGTCTATGCAGCAGGGGATCACCGAATCCAACGAAGCAGAAAGCATAATAAAAAAGAAAATGGCCGAACAAGCCAGGACGATTATCCTGCTTGCCGACCATTCCAAATTTGATAATAACGGATTTGCCAAAACACTTGATTTCAAACAAATAAATTATGTTATAACAGATAAACAGCCTTCTGCCAAGTGGGCATCATTCCTCAAAAAGCATAATATAAAACTCATTTATTAAAACAGATGAACAAAATACCTGCCAAATCATCTGAGCTCTTTCTTCTTTTTCGCCTGCTCCCGTATTTGTGCAAATACAAATCTATTTATCTTTTGCTGCACTATAAAGGAAGGGTCCACAAACTGAGCACCAATAAGATAAAGTCCGTCATTTTCCTTTACCTTATTACAGCGCAGTACCTGCGCAGTCTGACGACAGCCGTCCAAATCAGGCGCTATAAAGGCAAGGTCAATAAGTACATTTGTTTTTGGGGCAATTGCCTCCGTATCATAAAAAGCTATACCGCCGCCGCTTATATCAAAACTTTTTACACGGCGTGTATTTATCGAAAAATCATTTTTCAACAGCCGCCCTGTACCCATTTGTTGTTTATTTTGAGCAACAACAAAAAGCAATATATCTTTATTGATGGAGATACGGACAAACTCGCGTTTTTGTTCACGGAATACTGATACGGGATAATTTACGCTCAATGTAAAAAAGCGTCCGACTTTTATATATGTGCATTTTCCCTGGTAGCTGTAACAACATTCTTTTGTCTTCAATATAACCAATACATCATCGTCTTTTTTAAACGGTATTTTTTGTACATCACATTCTTCAGAAGTACATGTTTTTGTTATCATAAAATCTATTTCGCTTTTCATTACAAGCTTTATATCTGCCAAATAAGAAATTTCTCTGTCATCGGCATAAGCGACTTCAACGCCAAGCGTATTTTCCAATATATCACTGATTTTATTTCCCATATTACTCTCTCACATCCACAAAATTACTTTATGTATTGCCGGTATCAATACTTTTCCTTAAATATCAGACAAATAACAAAAAATCAGCCAGCAGAAGATCTGTATTGCATCAGGCTGCGAAACTATAATTGCAATATGTCATAAAAATCTCAGCACAGATTGGCTGAGTATGTTTATTTTTCTCTTTCATGCCTGAAATATCCTCCTTATATGGCCGTAAAATGGTTTATAAACTTTTCAGCCAGCAGCGATAAGTAACGACCCTTCATCCAAATGGCCGTTATCTGTGTACGCAGCCTTTTCTCTTCAATTATTTTCACACGCAGATTCTCATGGGAAGCCAATGTCACAGCAGAAGCCGGTACCACAGCAATACCATGTCCGGCATTTGCCCAAAGTATTGAAGTGCGCGCATCATCTGTGCGGCAAAAAACTTCGGGTGAAAAACCATGAAATGCACAAACATCTTCTATAAGTCTGTCAAAACGTCTGTAAATTATCAGCGGTCTCCCCTTCAATTCTTCCAGTTTGATATTTGTACCGCTTTGCCAATCATACTTTTTATCCATAACAGCTGCCATAGGCTCTTCTTCTGCATAGCGGCAGTGAAAGAGGGCATTTTTAAAGGGTGTTCTGACTATTCCGACTTCAATAAGACCTCTGGTGAGCAAATCAATAAGCGTATATGTATTGCTTTCGTGTATTTCAAACCTCACCCCGCTGTATTCCTTATGAAATTTTGCTATTCCTTCGTTCAATAAAATATTCCCTGAAGAAGATACTGTCCCTATATTCAGCGTTCCCTTGAAACCTCTTTTGAAATCCTCTATTTCCTTTATCGTTGAATCAGACAATTCTATTATCTGTCTGGCACGATTGAACAATATCTTCCCCGCGTCTGTCAATTGGATCTGTCTCGGTCCCCGCTCAAAAAGGACCACACCTAATTCATCTTCCAGTAATTTCATTTGGTGGCTTAACGGCGGCTGTGCCATCCAAAGCTTTTTTGCAGCGGCTGTTATCTGCCCTTCTTCTGCTATAGTAATAAAATATTTTAGCTGCCGTATATCCATATATTTTCTCCCATACTTTTTTTATATGTCATACTATATTTTAAATATTTTTAATATGTATTTTTTTATATTATAATCATACTAATAAACATTATTAATTACAATTAAAAAATTGCAGAAGGGTATGATCATTTTGCTTAAACTGGCTTTTTTCCTGAAAAACTATAGAAAGGAATGCTTCATAGGCCCGATATTTAAATTATTTGAGGCCATTTTAGAATTGCTCCTGCCCACCATGATGGTGTTCATAATCAATAATGGCGTAGCCAGACATGATATGAACTATGTACTCCGCATGGGCGGCTGGATGCTGTTCATGTCCATTCTCGGTTTTTGCTGTTCAATGGTATGCCAGTATTTTGCAGCAAGAGCTTCACAGGGCTTTGGCACCACTTTACGCGATGCGGTTTTCCGGCATGTGCAGACATTGTCCCACTCAGAACTTAATGCCCTGGGGACCGCCTCACTCATTAATAGAATAACAAATGATATCAACCAGCTCCAGCTTGCAGTAGCCATGCTTATAAGGCTTGTTATACGCACACCCTTCATTTGCATCGGTGCCATAGTCATGTCTATGATGCTTGATCTGCGGCTTTCTGTCATACTATGGGGTGCGGCACCGATCTTTGCCCTGATTTTATATTTCATTGTTAAGCGTTCTTCCTTTCTTTACAGTTCATATCAAAAAAAGCTTGACAGAACGGCTGCTGTACTGCGGGAAAATTTATCCGGTGTCAGAGTAATAAGAGCCTTCGCCAAAATTACAAAAGAAAAGAAACGTTTTTCTGAAACAAATGACGATCTTATGAATAATGCCTTGAAAATAGGTCATGTTTCTGCCCTTTTAAATCCACTTACTACCTTTATTATGAACGCCGTGATAATTATGATCCTTTGGGTTGGAAGCAGCCATATCAATGAAGGAACACTTGCCAAAGGTCAGATAATCGCCTTCGCCAATTATGTGACGCAGATCCTGCTGGCGCTTATCGTTATATCCAATCTGGTCGTAATCTTTACCAAAGCATTCGCCTCTGCCGCCCGTGTCACTCAAGTGCTTGATACTGTCTCATCCCTGCCCGAATCACCTGCTGATGCACCACATATGATCAAAAACAGCAGCGCTCCACTTCTAAGCCTGCATGATGTGTCTTTTAAATACAGCCGTACAGGTGATATGGCTCTGTCACATCTGAATATTGATATTCTCCATGGCGAAACTATCGGTGTCATCGGCAGTACCGGCTCCGGTAAATCAACCTTTATAAATCTGCTGCCGCGATTTTATGACGCGACAGAAGGACAGGTGCTTGTAGATGGTGTTGATGTACGTGACTGGAAGCTTCCTCTGCTTAGAAAAAAATTCGGCATAGTTCCACAAAAATCTTTACTATTTACCGGTACTATCGAAGAAAATCTGCGATGGGCCAAGGATAATGCCTCTCTGTCAGAGCTCAAAAAGGCTTCTCAAATAGCACAAGCCTCGGAATTTATTGATGAACTGCCGGCAGGATACAAAACATTAGTAGAACGCGGCGGACTAAATTTTTCCGGCGGTCAAAAACAAAGGCTGACTATAGCACGCGCTTTGGTCGGAAATCCTGAAATACTTATCATGGACGATTCGACCAGTGCCCTCGATTTTGCTACTGATGCTGCCGTACGCACTGCCATCAACAAAAACTATACACAAAGCACGGTTATAATTGTTTCCCAGCGGGCCAGCTCCATAAAGCATGCTGACAAAATTCTCGTTTTTGATGATGGTCTTTTAGTTGGCTGCGGCACTCATCCTGAATTGATGAATGGCTGCGAAGTATACCGTGAGATCTGCCTGTCACAGCTTTCATCAGAGGAGGCATACGCATGAAAATGAAAAAAACTTTATCCCAGCGCTGCATCGGCTATCTTACCTGCTATCCTGGTTATTTTGCCGCATCTTTGTCATCGGCTCTCATAAGTGTCATAGCCAGTTTACTCGGTCCTTTCTATATAGGACGCAGCGTGGATGTTATGCTCGGTCCTGGAATGGTAAATTTCGACTCAGTGCTTGTCATCTTAAAATTATTATCTGTAATTTACATTTTAAACAGCCTTTTCAGCTGGATTCTGACCTATTGCACAAATGAAATATCATACCGGACCGCAAATAATCTGCGTCATCAAGTATTCGACAAAATCAATAAATTACCCATCAGCTTTTACGATCACAATTCACACGGTGACATTGTAAGCCGCTTCATCAATGACGTCGATACAATTTCTGACGGCATGGTCCAAGGCATGGCAAATCTTCTGACAGGTATCGTCACCATTTTCGGTGCCATCGGTTTTATGCTGTATATAAGTTTCCAAATGACAGTGGTTGTTATCATCTCTGCTATAGGGACATATTTTATGGCCCGCTTCATAACCAGAAAAACACAAAGCCTTTTTAAGGCTCAAGCCCGTTATCTTGGTCTTTTAAACGGCTATGCTGAAGAAAGCATTGCCGGTCAAAACGTAATTAAAGCATTCACTTGCGAAGACAGATCCTTCGATAAATTTCGTTCTCTAAACCAGGAACTATATAAAAAAGGAGTACGGGCACAGTTTTTCGGCTCTCTCACAAACCCCTCCACACGACTTGTCAACAATATTACCTATGCCATAATCGGTGTCAGCGGCAGTGTTCTTACCATACTGGGACAAATAACCGTAGGTGACATAGCCAGTTTTCTCATTTATTCCAGTCTTTTTGCAAAACCGTTCAACGATATAACTGCAGTCTTTACCCAACTGCAAAGTGCGGCAGCTTCAGCTAAACGAATTTTTTACCTTCTGGATCTTCCTGCCGAAGCTGACAGACCGGAATCATCCTCACCTGTCAACTTCAAAGGGCATATAATTTTTGAACATGTAAGCTTTGCCTATGACCAAAAGCGCCCGCTGATACAGGACTTTAACCTTGAAGTAACCCCCGGGAAAAAAATAGCCATAGCCGGTCACACCGGTGCCGGAAAAACGACTCTTGTCAACCTTTTAATGCGTTTTTACGAATTGAACGAAGGTCGTATATTAATTGACGGCAGAGATATAACCTCTTTTTCCCGCAGTGAATTACGCCGTAATTTTGGTATGGTACTGCAGGATACTTGGCTGTTTGCCGGTACTATACGTGAAAATATAGCCTATGGCATGCCAGATGCAACAGATGAACAAATAATAGCGGCTGCTACAGCTTCTGACGCCCACAGTTTCATACGCAGGCTTCCTCAGGGATATGAAACTATCATAACAGATGCCGGCGGCAATCTTTCACAGGGTCAAAAACAGCTTCTGACTATTGCCAGAGTCATGCTGGTAGATCCACCCATACTTATTTTGGACGAGGCAACAAGCAATATTGATACACGTACCGAGCTGCGTATCCAAAAGGCTTTCCTTAAAATGATGAATGGACGCACGAGTTTCGTCATTGCTCATCGCCTGTCAACTATTCGCGAAGCAGACGAAATAATAGTAATGGATCAGGGACATGTTGTGGAATGCGGCACACATGAAGAGCTTTTAAATAAAGACGGCTATTATTCAAAACTATATAACAGTCAATTCTCGCAGGAAAATCTTTCTATATGACTGCCATGAAATTATTATCCTCTTTCATACAAATTTCATAGGAAGAATATATAATGGGGGTAAATGGAGACTTAATTCAGACGGTGTTTTGACGCCGCCTGAATAGTAGTCGAAATTATCCATGGAGTTAGCCGCTCTTTACTCACCGCTTGCAGAAGCGGGAGCATTAGAGCGGGTTAGTTATCGGATAAAATAAATATAAAGGGAGTATTGCCTTGGATTTTATACAAACATTAATTTTATCTCTCGTGCAGGGGATCACCGAGCTTTTTCCGATAAGCAGCCTTGCTCATAGTGTCCTCACTCCATATGTATTCGGTTGGAATTTAGATCCTGTATTCTTAAAAGAAAATTTTCTTCCATTTATGGTCATGCTCCACTTAGGTACGGCTCTCTCTCTTTTTATTTTTTTCAATAATGAGTGGAAAGATATTATCAGCAAATTGTGCCGCGGCAGATTTACCGACAATCATCTGCTTTATTTAATAATTATTGGCACTCTGCCTGCTGTGATCATCGGCTTTTTATTCGAAAAAAACCTGCGCTTTATGTTTAGCAATGTAACCACTGCAGCCATTTTTCTGATGATAAATGGTTTTTTCCTTTATGGAGGCGAAAGATTCAGGCAGCGAGGTACAAAGACATTGAACGACCTTTCTTACAGAGAAGCCTTTATGATAGGGCTCTTTCAGTGTCTGGCCTTTATTCCGGGTTTTTCCCGTTCCGGTACAACGATAACAGGCGGTTTTGCTGCCGGGCTGCGCCACGATGAGGCACTGCGCTTTTCCATGCTGCTTGCAGCACCCGTTATCCTTGGTGCCGGCATTCTGGAAGTTCCTCATCTCTTGAATAACAGTATCACAGGTACATTCCATACAGCTATCATAGGCGGCATCATTTCGGCCCTGGCGGCCTTCCTATGTGTGTGGCTGATGACCCGATGGTTCCATAAAAATGAATATACAGCAATGTTTCCTTTCGCCGTTTACTGCTGGCTGCTCGGCGGTATAATTTTAATAAGCAAACTTATATAATGAAAAAACTGTATGCCCTCTGATGGACATACAGTTTTTTCATTTCATATTTATAGGAACTATTACAAATAGCGGAGAATTCGTTAAGAAATTATTTGCCGAAATAACGCTTGAGCAGACCATTAAAGCCGCAGCCATGGCGGGCTTCATCTTTTGCCATTTCATGCACAGTATCGTGAATGGCATCGAGATTCAATTCTTTAGCCAATTTAGCAAGATCTAGTTTTCCCTGGCATGCGCCATGTTCAGCAGCAACACGAAGTTCAAGGTTCTTTTTAGTACTGTCTGTTATCACTTCACCCAGCAATTCGGCAAATTTGGATGCATGTTCGGCTTCTTCAAAGGCATAGCGCTTATAAGCTTCCGAAATTTCAGGATAACCTTCTCGTTCAGCTACCCTGCTCATAGCCAGATACATTCCCACTTCAGAGCATTCACCGTTAAAATTTTGACGAAGTCCTTCTATGATACGTTCATCTACGCCCTTTGCTATACCCACACGATGTTCATCAGCAAAGATCAGTTCTCCGGACTGTTCGATGAATTTTGAAGCAGGTGCCTTACATATAGGACATTGTTCCGGTGCTTTTTCTCCTTCGAATACATATCCGCAAACACTGCAAACCCATTTCTTCATAATAATTTCCTCCAATTTTATATGTAGTACTATCCAGCTTGTTTATCAGCTGTATTTATCTTTATGTATCATATTATAATCATAATTCATTTATTTTTAAACACCTGTATATGCGTATTTTATAGTATTTTCATTGCATATACTCTTTATTTCTCAATCTTATGCTTTCTATCTAAATATTTACTTTTTTTTAATTTTTTATATTAAATAATAATCACTTTCCTGTTATTCTTTTAAAACTTATCCACAGGATGTTTATAACTTTGTGTATAAGTTTTAACAAGTTTTTAACTATATTATTAAAAAGGCTTCTGCAAATAGTTATCCACAATATATTTTTTATCCCTGTGGATAACTAATATTTCAAGCATTAATCTTTTTTGATACAACTATATATGATAACAGGCTTTATTGTTTGGTTTTTATCGATACATAATATTTATAGCCCGGCTTTTACAATAAAAAAATTTTCTTTAATTATACACATTTTTATCCACTTATCAACAAAAATATTCATAATATGTATATAAGAGGAAAGTAAATTTTCCATAATACTATTTTTATCACAAGACACAATAAAACAGCATCGCATATTTTAAAAATACGCGATGCTTCTCAATATCTGCCAAACAATAAAATTTTTTCTATTTCCTGTTTCCGGACGGCAGTATTCCTTTTTCAAGAGAAATCAGAATACGCCCGCTGTTCAGGACCACAGCCAATGTCGCCGCATTATGCACAATTGCGGCAACAAGCGGATTTATTCTTCCCAATGCCCCCAGCACCATGGCAATTGAATTTAAGGTGATCGTTGCCGTAAAATTCTGCCTGATCATATTCATTGTGTCGTCACCTATTTGTGTTATCTCCATAAGTTTAGACGGATCATCCGAATTTATGGTTATATCCGATGATTCCACAGCAATATCTGTCCTCCGCCCGCCAAGTGCGACCCCAACATCGGCAAAGGAAAGCGCAGGAGCATCATTTATTCCGTCCCCGACCATCAAAACACGCCCGTTCTTCTGAAGATGACGTACAATATCAGCTTTATCCTCCGGCAGCACTTCGGCATAATAAGAATCAAGATCCATTTTTAAGGCTACTTCCTTCGCTGCCTCTTCCGTATCACCGGTCAGCATCACTATTTCATCAACTCCCCGCCGTCTGAGCTGATTGAGAGTCCGCTTCATCTGCGGTCTGATAGGATCATTTATTTCCAGACAGCCGATAAATTTATCATCACGAGCTATATATACAACAGAGGAGCCGGATGTATGCCTAAATTCATCTATTTCATTATAGTTTACTACATTTTCCTCACGCATAAACCGACGGCTGCCAACGATGATTTTACCGCCGCTGCCGTCGGCAAAATCATCCACCAGTCCTCTTATACCTCTGGCTACCACCGTTTCTGTGGTAATATGCGGCGGAGCTTCCCATTTTTTGTCCTTTATATACTTTTGAATAGCTACCGCCAAAGGATGAATAGAATGCATTTCCACTGATCCGGCCAATAGAAGCAGTTCTTTTTCAGTTACTTCTCCGGTCGTATGAATAGCAGCAATCTGCGGTATGCCAAGGGTAATTGTTCCTGTCTTATCCAGCACCACAGTGTCGATATCGGCAAGTGTTTCTATATAATTGCCGCCTTTTACCAAAATCCCCTGCCTAGCAGCTCTGGCAATAGCAGCAGAAACCGCAGTAGCCGTTGACAGCTTTAATCCGCAGGAAAAATCTATAAACAGTAAATTCATTACTCTTTGCCAGTCCCGTGTAACTCCATACACCAATGCCGCGCCTATAAAGGAAACAGGTACCAGCATATTTGCCATGCGGTCGGCAAAATTCTGCACCGGAGCCCTGCGCGTCTGCGCTTCTTCCACCAGATGAACGATACGTGCGATAGACGTATCGTCACCAACTTTTTCCACTAAAATAGTAAGACTGCCATTCTGCACCACAGTACCCGCGTACACACGCGAATTTTTATGCTTCATTGCAGGCTGCGATTCCCCTGTGATGGAAGCCTGGTCAACAGCAGCACTGCCTTCCGTCACAATACCGTCTATACATATTTTTTCGCCTAAATGCACACATATCCTGTCTGCCGGCCGTATATCCTCAATTGCGGTGCGTCTTTCCACTCCGTCGGTATCTATACGCCATGTAAACTGCTGGTCAAGACTAAGCAGATCCGATATATGCTTTCTTGCTCGTTCCGCAGCATAACTTGTGAGCATTTCCGCTGCATTTGACAGGCTCAGCAAGGTCAGACTTGATTCCGGTTTCCCTGCAATCACCGAGGCTATTACGGCAGTGGCCGTAAGCGTATCGGCATTGGCTTCTCTGTCCTTTACAACACTATTGAATCCGTCATGAATGATTTTACGTGCAGAAAATAGAACAAATGCACTGCGCAGCAATCTCATGCTAATATAAAATTGTGGGAAAAAACGCTTCATTACCTGAAAAAAAACGAATCCACCCAAAGAAACAAAAGCTTCCCGTCCAAATTTTTCTGTCTGATTTTCTACTGCCTTCAAATCGGCAGCCTTATTCCTATTTCCTTTAATTTTTCGGGGAACGATTTCTACCGGTCTGCCGCTCATTGCGTCATTCAACCAGCTATTCTTCCATATGCCTTCATAATATACTGTCAGTGTTCCATTTTTTATACTGGCAAAAGCAATATCAGAAGCTGCCTGCAGACGCATGCAGATTACAAGCTGCATGCGTCTGCTCATCGGAACAGTTAGCGCAATCCGTCTGAAAAAATACTTTTTCATCGGCATCCCCATCTCCTAAGCAAAGAAAATGACCACCACAGCAGCTGCGGTGCCGCTGGCAGCTGTTTTTGCAACAACAGCTTTCGTAATCCTGTAACCATGAACATGAACGCTGTAAAAGAACGCAGGTCGACCGCATTAGCCGTTTTTTCTTTTAAATAATTATCCCAGAAAATGAAGAAATCATATATTTGGCTGCCAAGACTGGCTAATTCGATATTTTTTCTCTTCTTTGCAGAATCAGCCACACCAAAAACGTGTTCTGCTAAATAATCCATTAATTCATCTATTTTCTTGGCATCACGGGAAAATTCAATTATAAGCGACCCTGTAATTGCATTCGCATTTACTTTTTTTACATAATCCAATTTTATCAGATATGTTTCCAATACAGCAGCCAGACCTGCGTTATCTTTCAATGCAGCTATACTGTACCGGCGGCGTTCCTGCAGTGAATGCACAAGTTTTACCTGAGGAACCACACTGATGATTTTATTTTCAGTCACCGGTACACCCTTCGCAAATAATTCAAAAATTTTCTGCCCGACGCTCATCCCCAATACCATCCCAGCAGCATATGACATATACATGCCTCCCTTATCTTTTTATCCTAGTTTGTATATATGTTTCAATATCAGCCAATTCTTTATTTTTGCGGAGTATCTCCGGCCGATATTCTATAAGCACCGAACCTGTAAGAATATTTATCCTTACGTCATCAATTTCCTTATATCTGCTTATCATTTTTTGCAGCATACCTTCGGCATAGCCATTATTAACCAACTGCCGGCTGTATATTCTTATCCGTCCCGGTATATATGAAGCAATCTCCGCTTTCTTCACTATTGAAGCCAAATCTTTATTAGGCAAAAATGATGCAAATATATCCACCTTTTTTAGTTCCTCCGTCAAGTCACAAAAATCTTTATATATTTTTCTTCTGTATTGATAAACATGCCAAAATGAAAGACATGTAAAAATTACTCCCCAATGTTTATGCATGCCGCGTCTACCTGCCAAAGAAAAAATCGTCCCTCCCATGCTTATTAAAAGAGGCAATCCCAAAGGCATTTTTTGCATGATGATCATTCCCTTCCAGAAGCAGTATCAGCAAATCAAAAATCGGATTAACTAGTTTATTTTATAAAAAAAGAGATGCCGCACTAAATTATCTAGCATCTCTCCCAAATAAATAAAAACTATTATTTTTCCTGCTTTGCAGCTTCCTGTGCGGCTATCATATCTTCTAATTCTTCCTTCTGTCTGATAAGATCAGCCATCGGTACTTCTGTTGTTCCCACGGCTGCAGGCTGAAAAGCAGCGCTGCGGCTTGCTGCATATTTATAACCCACAATTCCTGCAACTACTCCGACAGCCATTCCGATCCAAAAATCTCCTCTGGAAAACATAAAAAATCCCCCTTGCTTTTATATAAAATATTACAATATTATAAAAAATATTCCAAAAATAGAATGTTTTTTACATGCACATAACATTATTATATATATTTTAATAATCAACATCAACAATGTTTTTATATTTTTTGAAAAAGTTATTGAAAATAGTTATCATTTATATTATAATTTTATTGTTATTGAAAATCATTATCATTTATCTGGAGGCGGATATATGGAATCTTTTAAGAAATTTGAACATTTACTTGCATTTCATTGTGCTCCTACATTAGCGGGAATAAAATCCGGCAACCTAATTTCAATAAATAAAAACAAAATAAATAATTTCAGGCAAATACAGCAAAAATATAGGAAATGCCTGAGTTGCAATGATGTTTTTATGTTTACCGTATCTGATTCACAAAACTATCGTTTACTGATGATTTATCACAAAACCAACCTTGCCAAAATTCTTTCAGAAGCCGATAATCAGACTTTTTTGAAATCCTATGGTTATAAGGATTTTTCCAGTGTTATTTCCTGTCTTCGTTATTTGAAGATACGCATGCATTTGCAAAAAGGATTTCCCCATGAAATAGGTCTTTTTCTGGGTTATCCACTTCCCGATGTTGAAGGATTTATCAAAAACAACGGCCAGAATTTTAAATACTGCGGACAATGGAAAGTATATTCAGATATTGAATCAGCAGAAAGACTATTTTCGCAATACACAAAATGCTGCACCAAGTTCTGCTCTTCCCTTGCTGAGGGCAAAAGTCTTGAAAATATTATTGAAACAGCTGTTTGATTAAAGAAAAGAGGTAATATCATGGGAAAAATTGCAATTATTTATTGGAGTGCTTCCGGTAATACAGAACAGATGGCGCAGGCTATCGCCGAAGGAATAAGCCAAACCAGCAATGATTATGAGCTTTTCCAGGTTTCTGAGTTCCCCGCTGACCGCATAGATGAATTTTCAAAAATAGCTTTTGGCTGTCCCGCAATGGGTGCTGAAGAACTTGAACAAGATGAATTTGAACCTGTTTTTTCAGCATTGGAATCTAAATTGAATGACAAACTTATAGCTCTTTTTGGTTCCTATGACTGGGGCGACGGAGAATGGATGCGTTTATGGCAGGACAGGATAAAAAAAGATAATGTTTCTTTATTTGACGATAAAGGTCTAATCGTACATAATACCCCTGATGAAAATGACAAAAAAACTTGCAGCACCTTTGGCATGCTTTTTGCGCAAGCTTAATACCATTTCATTTACAATATCCCCCTAATTTTAATATAATAAAAATAACCTGAAGCAGTAAATGCTTCAGGTTATCTTTATTATCCGAACTTAAAATCTCCATAAATTAACATATTATATATAGACAATGTTCACCAATTATTGTATTATGTAGTAAAAGTTTCTGATAATTTTAGTTTTCACCTAAATTTTATTGATATCAATAAAATTTTCTGCTGCTTATTGCGGTGATATGGCTATACCCAATGACCAGCAAAAACGAATAATCTTTGTCAAAGAAGACTGAGAAGTCCTGTTATCTCAAGTCTTTTTTTATTATCCTGAGAAATGAATCGGGGGGGGTATTTCAAATGAATTTAAAAAGCAAAATGACTCTTGTCTTCTCACTGCTTATGGCAGTGGTCGTCATCGCGATCTCATGTACAGCATATTTTTATGCAGAAAACACGTTAAAAGAACAAATTGAAGCAAGAGCACAAGAAATTGTGGTATCAACATCTAATCAGCTTGACGGCTGGCTTTCCAGTAAAGCTGCCGTGATAAAGACCAAGGCTGCAACCATTGATGAATTTTCCAAAGACGGTCCTATATCGTTCTCTATGGTAAGCGGCTTTAAAAATGCCGACAATGATATAAGCGATTTGTATTTCGGCAATGCTGCCGACGGTTCTATCGTCGACGGTTCCGGCTGGACTCCTCCTGCCGATTTTGATGCCCGTACACGTTCCTGGTATCAAGATACCTTAAACGCCGGCAAACTTACCTTTGGGGAACCTTATCTGGATAAAGTAACCAATAAAATGGCTTTGCCGATAGGCATCCCTATGAAAAACAGCACTGGCCAAATACGCGGTATATTATCCGAGGATGTACTTATTGATACCATCTTAAAAACAGTAAACCAAATAAAACCTTTTGATGACAGCTTCGCCTTTCTCATAAATACAAAAGGCACAGTAATGGCTTATCCTGATAAAGATGCCGTAAATAAAAACATAAAAGAAACCGCTTCTTTAAAACCTCTCAGCACAGCTCTTGATCAGTTGAACAGTTCTGACCAGCTCCAGGGTATGACCACATATTCTATGGATGGCAGAGAACTTCTGCTCGTGTTTGAAAAAATTCCGTCCACCCAATGGATATTGGGTATAAATATTCCTACGGCCATTGCTTATGCTCCTCTTGCTTCACTGAAATGGATCTTCCTTGTAGGAACTATTCTGGCTTTAGTCGTAGTATTTATAGCCACAAATCTACTGGCAAAAAAATTTACACGACCTCTGCAAATCTTATCTGATCACGTAGAGAAAATTACGAAAGGTGATTTCACTCAAAAGATAGAAATAGCAGGCAAAGATGAAATAGCACTTCTGGCTTCCGGTTTCAATAAAATGCGTGACGAATTGTATGTTCTCATTAAAAAGGTTCAGGAAAAATCCGAACACATCGCCGCTTCCAGTGAAGAATTGACTGCAAGTGCTTCTCAGACAGTTCAATCCGCCAACCAGGTGGCAAACTCTATTACCACTGTGGCAGCCGGTATTCAAAAGCAAACAATATCCACTGATGAAGTTTCATCAACTGTGAATTTGATGAATACCACAATTGAAAAAATTGTCAATGACAGTGTAACTGTGGCTAACGAATCCGTACAGGTCGCAAAATATGCCGACGATGGAAGCAATGATGTTGATCTTATGGTAAAAAATATGCGTGAAATAGAAGTATCGGTACAGGATTCAACTAATGTCATCATAAAGCTTGGTGAGCAGTCTAAAAGGATCGGCCAGATAACTGAAACCATATCCAGTATAGCTGCCCAGACAAACCTGCTGGCGCTGAACGCAGCTATCGAGGCAGCCCGTGCCGGAGAGCAGGGACGCGGTTTTGCCGTTGTTGCCGAAGAGGTCAGAAAATTAGCCGAAGAAGTTCAATCCGCTGCCCAAAAAATATCCGAAGAGATACTTACAGTTCAACAGGATACGGAGTCTGCCGTACTGACAATGACTGCCGGTAATGATAAAGTAAAATCAGGTGTTGACAGTGTCAATACCGTGGGCAACAGTTTAAAGCAGATCGCAAATCTAATCCATACCAGTACAGGAGGAATAAAAAATATTCATACCGCTTTGCAGGAAATTGCCGCCAACAGCGAAAGACTGAATAATTCCGTAAAAATCATTGACAACGTGGGCAAATCAAACACCGATGAATCACAGATGGTTTCAGCTGCCGCCCAGCAGCAGCTGGCTTCAATGGATGAAATAGCTTCCGCCAGCCAAAGTCTGGCGCAAATGGCACAGGAACTGCAAGAATCCATAAATGCATTTAAGATATAATTTTTATTAATAATATCTCCAGCTGTTAAATACTCCCCCTATTGATCAAGGACAAAGCTTCGATCAATAGGGGGATCTGCTGGTAAATCACTGTAAAAATCCTCAACAAACTGCCATATACATAAAATCAGTTTCTATTCATATTTGACAGATTCAGGATCTTCTTTTCAATTCCCTGTCATGTTTTTTGGCATATTCAGCAATATAATCATATATTTTCTCATCATCGCTGCCTTTTATAATTTTTTGCCATGTACTTCTTGTAATAGTACCTATAATCATACTGTTTGCATCAAAAAACGATATATTCCCCTGATATATTTTCTTATTTTTTATATCATATCTATATTCCGCTACAGAATATGATACCTGACTCCAATCTATACCGCTGTCGAGCTCCTCCAGTATTGCAGCTGTATTTTGAGGATTCCAATAAACTTTTTGAGCATAAAAATCTATTATATTTTTATCCGGTTTTATTTCATCCCGCTTATTTTCAGGAGCTGTCCTCCCATACGAGATAGTCAATGTATCAAAATAATATCTGTATTCATCAGTGTTTATAACTTTCTGCCAACGCCCCTCCGCTGAAACCGATACTATAGCCGCCAGCATAATAACAAATGTTATAGCTAAAATTTTTTTACTCATAAGGCAGTCCTCTCTTCCGTATGCTATACCATTCATACTTCGCCGCGGCTGCTTTATTTCCTTTTTAAGGTAACTGCCACTGATACCTTTTTATTAAAAACTCATATATGAAATTTACTGACCTGCACTGTCAGATCCTGTGCTATATCCGCCAGCATTTTACTTGACGAAACTATTTCTTCAAGCGATGCCGACTGTTCCTCGATGGATGCTGATGTACTTTGGATCTGGTCATTTACATTATTGATGTCACCGTCTATCTGACTGACGCTTTCCACCACATCTTTCGATGCTCCGGATAATTCCGCTGCACTGCTTGATATAATTTCTATCTGTCCTGACATGCTGCTGCTTATCCTTGTCAGCTGTTCGAAGATTTCCCCCGATTTATTTACATCGGCAGCGCCTTTATTGACCTCTTTACTATTTACCGTCATTATCTCGACTGTTTTATCCGTTTTTGCACATATATTCTTTATGATTTCTTCTATCTGTTTCGCTGCTTCCTGCGACTGTTCAGCCAGTTTTCTTACTTCATCTGCTACGACCGCAAACCCCTTCCCGTATTCTCCCGCCCGTGATGCTTCAATAGCCGCATTAAGTGCCAGAAGATTGGTTTGCCGGGCAATACTGCTTATTGTATCCACTATCTCAGCTATATGCCCTGAATTTTCTCCCAGAATATTTATTCCATCGACCAGCTTGACATTCGTCATTGATATTGACTCCATCTGTTTTCTGGTCTTTTTTATAGATTTACCTCCTGCTTCAGCAATACTGGCCGAAGCATATGCTTCATCTGCTGAATTTTTCGCCTGCTTTGCCATATTTTCTATATTATCAGACATATTATTCACCAAAGAAGCCGCATTTCTGATATTCTTTACCTGCCTGTCTACAGAATCCGCCGCTGATGCCGCTGATACAGCGACCTGACTGACTACTTCGGAAGATTGCGCGGAAATATCCATTATCTGACCTGCCGTATTCACTACTTTTTCTGACATGTTTTGTATACTGCCTATCAAAGAACATATCTTATCAAGCATCATATTATACGATGCCGCTATCATCGCAAATTCATTTTTTCCGGTAAATTCCAAATGAACAGCCAGATTTCCTGCTGCATTCTGACTGGCCGTCGTCAAAAATTTTTGGATAAATTTATTAAGGTATCTGCCAAAAACAACTGCTATTAAAACTGTCACGGCAATAACAGCCATTATCCCTCCGACCATTGCTGCAGCAGCTTTTTTATACTGCTGATCTCCATCCTTCACAACAATATTTACATAGCCTTCATTAAGCTGCCTGAATCCTTCCGATAATGTTATAAGCTTACTGTAAGCTTTTCCCAAGTCGCCCGTATTTGACATACTTTTTTCTATATCAGCGGAATTATCGCCATTTTTGTCAACAATTTCCTTTTTAACCGTTTCGCTATACTTTTTCCATGTATTTTCGATATCTGCAACATTTTCTGTTTGATCATCTCTGGCATATTTTTTCATCTGCCTTATATGTTCATCTATATCTTTAGCTGTTTCATCTATATCCTTTATAACAAATAACTCTGCCTGAGCTGAGATCTGTCCATTATGCCGCTCCCACAGCAATTTATACGTGTCGGCCCTATGTACTTCCAGCAAACGTACCGTTTCCTGCATCGCTGTCATTCTAGTCAAATTTGTGTCTGCCATCATCTGCAAATAACTGTTCACTGTTTGCAGGCAATAAATCGCATAAAATCCCACTGCCGCTGTCAAACAGATGATAATCGCAAAGCTCATTCCCAATCTGACCTTAATTCCCACACGGTATCCCTCCATGTAATATATACTTTACAGCAATTTTTTTTGCAAATTAAGACAAACTGCCTGCTTCATTACGTTAGCACAAATTTACCGTCCTTACTTTAAAAAATTATTAAATTTATGTTAATTGAGAAAAACAGTTCTTTCTTCATCATTTGTAAAATTTATATTTTAGCTGTAAAATAATAATTTATAAGAAATCTTTCATTTACAATCAGTAAATATATAAAGGATGTAATATATGAAAAAATACTACGACGTCGAGGAAAAAGTTCCTTTACTAGAAGGAATTCCTCTCAGCCTGCAGCATCTATTTGCCATGTTCGGCTCCACTGTACTTGTACCTTTTTTATTGAAAGTCAATCCTGCTACGGCACTTTTTATGAACGGCATCGGCACTATTTTATACTTAGTTATCTGTAAAGGCCGCCTCCCTGCATATCTTGGTTCAAGTTTTGCTTTTATTTCACCGGTGTTAGCAGTTCTTGCAACTGCCAACATGAGTTACGGTGACGCACAAGGCGGATTCATAGCTTTTGGACTGTCATTCATTGTTTTATCATTGATCATTAATAAAACGGGAACCAAGTGGATTGATTTTATTCTGCCGCCTGCTGCCATGGGAGCGGTTGTCAGCGTCATCGGTCTGGAGCTTGCCCCGCTTGCTCTTACCATGTCTGGTTTCATTACTGATCCCTCGGCACCTCCGGCTGTACAGCCGCACTTGGCCATGATTGCCTCCGGCCTTACCCTTATTATCACAATTCTGGCTTCCGTCATTGGTCGTGGCTTTATAGGCATTATTCCCGTATTGATCGGTGTCGGCGGCGGATATATCATTTCTTTTTTCCTCGGTATCGTTGACTGGTCAGGTGTCCAAAATGCTCCATGGTTTGCCGTGCCGACATTTTACCGGCCAAATTTCAATTTCAGCGCTATTATGATGATAATGCCCGCTTTGTTCGTCGTTTTTGCGGAACATGTAGGGCATCTTTTCATTACAGGCAGCATCGTTCACCGTGATCTGCTGAAAGATCCCGGACTCGACCGTTCACTCTTTGCCGACGGACTTTCCAATATAATCTCCGGTTTTGTCGGTTCTACACCAAATACTACTTACGGCGAAAATATAGGCGTCATGGCCATAACCCGTGTCTACAGTGTCTGGGTAATAGGCGGCGCTGCCGTATTTGCTGTTCTGTTTTCCTTTATTGGTAAAATAGCAGCCGTCATCCATGCCATTCCCGTCCCCGTAATGGGTGGTGTCAGTATACTTCTTTTCGGCATCATAGCCTGCTCAGGTATACGTATGCTCATAGAAAAACAGGTAGATTATACCAAATCAAAAAATATGATACTCACCGCCGTAACTATGGTCAGCGGCCTGAGCGGTGCCGTGTTAACGTTGGGACCTGTTCAGCTTAAAGGAATGGGACTTGCTACCGTGGCAGCAATGGTTCTGAGTATTTTTTTCGGCATCTTTGAAAAACTGCATATAGACAATAAAAATTGATTCAAATATAAAAATACAGCCGGAGAATTTATTCTCTTCCGGCTGTATTTTTATGTTCGCAGCTTTCCTATCAGATCTCTTATATCTGTCAAATTCTTCTGCTCCAGATATTTCTTTAAATCCCTATATATTTTAACAGTTGAGTCAGGCTCGACGAAATTTGCGGTCCCTATAGCGACTGCATCAGCCCCTGCGAGAAAAAACTCTATGGCATCCTGGGCATTCATTATTCCGCCCATGCCTATTATTGGCAGAGAAATCGCTTTTCTAACCTGCCAAACCATGCGCAGTGCAACAGGTTTAACAGCCGGTCCCGACAAACCACCCGTAATATTTCCCAATACGGGTTTGCACGTATTGATGTCTATTGCCATGCCAATAAGTGTATTTATCAACGATACCGCATCAGCTCCCGCATTTTCTGCGGCTTTTGCCATAACAGCTATATCTGTCACATTAGGTGAAAGTTTAATTATCACCGGCTTGCCTGTATTTTTTTTAGCAGCCTTTATAACTGCCGCCATGCTTTTTGGCTCCACCCCGAAAGCAATACCGCCTTCCTTCACATTTGGACATGATACATTAAGCTCAATTGCTTTCACTCCGTCAATATCAAGTATTTTAGCCAGTTCACCGTACTCTTCCACTGTGTTTCCGGATATATTAACTATTATTGGGCAGTTATACTTTCCAATGCGAGGCAGTATCTCATTAACGAGAAATTGCACCCCCGGATTTTCCAGCCCTATGCAATTAAGCATTCCTGCCGGTGTCTCAGCTATTCGTATTCCCCTATTGCCATTTCTCGGTTCCAGCGTCGTTCCCTTCACCACAATAGCACCAAGCGTAGAAAAATCAGCGAAATCTTCAAATTCTTCGCCAAATCCAAAAGTCCCTGAGGCTGTCATTATAGGTGAATTAAGTTTAATCCCGGCAAATTCCGTTTTTAATGAAACACTGCTCATCAGAAAAATACCTCCCTGCTCTCAAAAACAGGTCCGTTCTTACAAACCTTTTTACGTCCGCATTTTGTTTCTATAGTACAGGAAAGACATGCTCCCAATCCGCAGGCCATACGTTTTTCCAAGGAAACCTCGCATATTATCCCATGTCTGACCGCTACTTCGGCCGAGCTCCTCATCATTATTTCCGGGCCACAGACAAAAATTTTATCATAGCTTTCTGCAGTCAATATTTCCGGCAGATATTCAGAAACAAATCCCCTCATACCCATAGAACCGTCATCTGTAGTTATGAAAGTATTTTTTACTATATTTTTGAATAACGGCAGCGGCCAGTCCATTTCCTCTACATTTTTACAGCCCATAAGTATATCTGCCTTTCCTGCAAAGCGTTTCGCCAACAAAAGCAATGGTGCTATTCCGAGACCGCCGCCTACAAGCAGCGGTTTTTTGCATGCGAGATCGAAGCCATTGCCCAACGGCCCCATTATACTGACCTTCTGACCTACACTGGTTTTTGCAAGGCGCTTAGTCCCCTTGCCTATCACTCTGTATATCAGTATTAAATTACTGCCCGCTGCATCCGCTATACTCAAAGGACGGCGCAGCAAAATCTCTCCATCAGGAACCTGCAGCTGAACAAATTGTCCGGCCGCAAATTTCTCTGTATTGGCAGAAATATCGATATCCAAAAGATAGACATCATTAGTGCCTATTTTTTCATGCCTTTTTATTACCCCATCTGCCAAAAAGTGCTTATGCAAGGTCATCACCGCCGCCGACGTAATCCTGCAGAGCCAGTGTATAAACAAGACGGCGTTCACGCATAAAGGAAAGTACCCGCAGAACCTGCCATGCAGTATCGAGAGCTGTAAGACATGCTATACCATGTTCCACTGTCGAACGGCGTATCTTGAAACCGTCTTTGGCTGAAGTTTTTCCCGGCGTAAGCGTATTTATTACCATATTTATCTTTCCTGCCTTGATCATTTCCAAAATATCGCCCTTGCTTTCGTGTACTTTGCCGACAATATCCACAGCTATGCCCATTTTATCGATAGACTCTGCTGTTCCCTTTGTGGCAACCAGATTGAATCCTAATTCACTGAAAGCTTTTGCAAGCTGCTGCATTTCCTCTTTATCTTTATCCGCTACCGTGAACAGTATTGTTCCGTTTGTCGGTATATTCATTCCCGCTCCGGTGATAGCCTTATATAAAGCACGCGAATAATGATAATCTATTCCCATTACCTCGCCTGTTGATTTCATTTCCGGACCGAGCGATATATCTACATCCTGCATTTTAGCAAAAGAAAATACAGGCGCCTTCAAGGCTACATATGGTTTCGGTGTAACAAGCCCCGAATGATAACCCATTTCCTTGAGAGAATGTCCCAATGCGGCTCTTGTCGCCACATTTACCATTTTTATATCTGTTACTTTGCTTAAAAACGGAACTGTGCGACTTGAACGCGGATTTACTTCGATTACATAAACATGCTCATCGACTATTACGTACTGAACATTCATCAAACCTTTGACATTAAGCCCCAGAGCCAGCCTTTTTGTATAATCCACAATAGTATAAATCACTCTTGCCGATAAGGTCTGAGGCGGATATACAGCAATACTGTCACCTGAATGTATACCCGCACGTTCAATATGTTCCATTATGCCCGGTATAACAACGTCAGTGCCATCACAAATAGCATCCACTTCAACTTCTCTTCCCTGCATGTAATGATCAATGAGCACAGGATGCTCCGGTGACACTTTGACAGCCCTTCCCATATAATCCCGCAATTCATCTTCGTTGTAGACTATTTCCATAGCTCGTCCGCCGAGTACATAAGAAGGACGGATAACGCACGGATATTTTATATTTTCTGCTGCTTTTATCGCATCTGCGACATTGGTGACGCTTTCACCGCACGGCCGCAATATATGAGTTTCTTCCAGCAGTTCATCAAACCGTTCTCTGTCCTCAGCCCTGTCTATATCATCCACCGAGGTACCCAATATTTTTACGCCCGCTTTTTCCAGTGAATCGGCAAGGTTTATCGCTGTTTGTCCGCCGAACTGGACTATAACCCCCTCTGGTTTTTCCTTATCGATTATATTGAGAACATCTTCTGGTGTCAGCGGTTCAAAATACAGTCTGTCGGATATATCAAAATCCGTGCTGACAGTTTCCGGATTATTATTTATTATAATTGCTTCTATGCCCATCTCCCGCAAAGCCCATACAGAATGAACCGAGCAGTAGTCAAATTCCACACCCTGACCAATACGTATCGGTCCTGAACCCAAAACAACTACTTTTCTCTTGTCAGAAGGCTGCACTTCATCCTCCTGAGCATGAAATGTAGAATAATAGTATGGCGTAGCCGCTTCAAACTCAGCAGCGCACGTATCGACCATTTTATAACATGGCATAATCTGCATTTCTTTCCTCATGCGCCGAATTTCCAGCATTTCTTTACCGGCTATTTCCGCTATTGAACGGTCGGCAATGCCTTTATTTTTTGCTGCCAGCAGCAATTCCTGCGTGAGAGGTTCATTTTTTATTCTTTTTTCTATATCAATGATATTTTTTATTTTTCTTATAAACCATTTATCTATTTTGGTTATTTCATTTATTTTATCTATATCAGCTATGCCACGGCGCAAAGCTTCAGCAACAACGAATATCCTTTCATCGTTTATCAGCGCCAGCTTTTTCAGGACAGTTTCATCATTCCATTCCGCCACATGTTCCATACTAAGATAGTGCACACCTATTTCCAGCGAGCGAACGGCTTTTAATATAGCACCCTCAAAGTTTCTGTCGATGGACATTACCTCGCCTGTCGCCTTCATCTGCGTACCGAGTGTATGATCGGCAAGAACAAATTTATCAAATGGCCAGCGCGGGAATTTCACCACACAATAATCCAATGCCGGTTCAAAACAAGCCTTTGTCTTTTGTGTTACAGCATTTGTTATTTCATCCAATGTATACCCTATAGCTATTTTTGCCGACACCTTGGCGATAGGATAGCCTGTGGCTTTTGATGCCAGTGCAGACGATCTGCTTACACGAGGATTTACTTCGATTACATAGTAATTATTTGTTTTGCTGTCCAGAGCATATTGAGCATTACAGCCGCCTTCTATGCCAAGTTCGCGTATTATGCGCAGTGATGCTGATCGAAGCATCTGATATTCATGATCCGTGAGTGTCTGCGAAGGAGCCACAACAATACTGTCTCCTGTATGTACACCGACCGGATCAAAATTTTCCATATTGCAGACAGTAATGCAGTTGTCTCCGCTGTCGCGCATCACTTCATATTCTATTTCCTTCCAGCCGGCGACGGAACGTTCTATAAGCACCTGTCCGATCATACTGTATTTCAGTCCGCGTATGACGATTTCCACAAGTTCCTGGTCATTGTCGGCTATGCCGCCGCCTGTACCGCCCATTGTATAGGCAGGCCGTACTATTATAGGATAGCCTATTTCTCCTGCAAATTTTACGGCATCTTCGACAGTTTCAACTATTTTACTTTCCGGTATCGGTTCACCCAGCTTTTGCATCGTTTCCTTAAATAATTCCCGATCCTCAGCCTTCTTTATCGCTTTCAGCGATGTCCCCAAAAGCTCAACCTTATATTTTTCCAGAACACCATGCTCGGACAGCTGTACAGCCAGATTCAATCCTGCCTGCCCGCCGAGAGTGGCAAGCAATCCATCAGGACGTTCTTTGCTGATTATTTCCTCCAAAAATTCAACAGTCAGCGGTTCTATATAAACACGATCGGCAATGTGTGTATCCGTCATTATAGTGGCAGGATTGCTGTTTACCAGAACAACTTCCAGTCCTTCTTCCTTCAAAGCCCTGCATGCCTGTGAACCCGCATAGTCAAATTCTGCCGCCTGCCCAATAATTATCGGACCGGAACCAATTACCATTACTTTCTTCAGATATTCCTTCTTCGGCACGGTTAAATTGCCCCTTTCTTCATCATTGCGCAAAATTCGTCAAAAAGATACGTATTATCATCCGGTCCGGGTGATGCTTCCGGATGATACTGTACTGAAAATAAAGGCAGAGTCTTATGATGCATTCCTTCTACCGTACCATCGTTCATCGATATATGAGTTATATCAAAAGGAAGCCTTTCAAGCGATTTTTCATCCACTGCATAACCGTGATTTTGTGATGATATATACACGCGCCCCGTCCGCAAGTCCTTTACAGGCTGATTTGAACCGCGATGACCGAATTTCAGTTTATAAGTATCCGCTCCGCTTGCCAAGGCTATTAATTGATGTCCGAGACAGATACCAAAAACGGGTTTCTTTCCTATCAGCTGCTTTATTGTCTCTACAATATCCAATACATCCTTTGGATCTCCCGGTCCGTTCGACAAAAATATACCGTCCGGTTTCAGCTCAAGAATCTCGCGTGCACTGGTACGAGCCGGTACAACTGTTACCTTGCAGCCCCGTTCATGCATTGATTCCAGCATATGCCTTTTTACGCCGAAATCCATTGCAACTATATGCAGACCGTCGTTTTCCAATACATATTTTTCCGGAGTGGTTACCCTGTCTACAGTTTTGTGATCAAGAGGTATGCTCATGAGTTTTTCACATTCATTTTCTGCTGCGTCCGCCGCTGTTATTATACCTTTCATTGTTCCTGCCGAACGGAGACAGCGGGTAAGCGCACGTGTATCCACATTATAAAGACAAGAAATACCCTTATCCTTCAGAAATTCACTTAATTCACTTTCTTTTTGCCAATTACTGCCAACATCACACAGCTCTCCTGTTATGAAACCATTTGCAAAACAATTGCGGCTTTGGTTAAATTTTTCGGCAGTTCCATAATTGCCAATCATCGGATATGTCAATGTTATAATCTGCGAACAATAGGACGGATCAGTCAAAATTTCCTGATATCCTGTCATTCCTGTATTAAATACTACTTCACCGCAAGCCGGTTTATCGCCCAGCAGGTCGCCTGTGAATATGCTGCCGTCCTCAAGAGTCAATTTGCCTTTCAAATAGAGCACCTCCGAAAATTATCCATCCCTGTACTATTGGCAGGCAGATATCTTATCTGCCTCCTGTTGAGAGTTTATTTCCATTATAATATATTTTAATCTATAATTATACCATTTTGCATAATTATTCTTCCGTCAACAATAGTCATTATGGGTTTTCCCCTTAATTTTCTGCCTATAAACGGTGAATGAGCACCCATTGTATAAAATTTTTCTTTTTCTACTATCCACTCTGCCTCAGTATCGATCACAGTAACATCAGCCGGAGCATTTTTACTCAAAGTCCCCTTGTTCAGCTTAAAAACCTTAGCGGGAGAGGACGTCATTTTTTCCACTAAAAGAGGTAAATCTATCTTTCCTTCATGATACAAATCCGTCAAAAGAACACCAACTGCTGTTTCCAATCCGGGGAAACCACTGGGTGCATACCTGAATTCTCTGTCTTTTTCCTCTTCAGCGTGTGCGGCATGATCTGTCACTATCGCATCAATAGTTCCGTCTATAAGTCCCTCCTGCATTGCCTTTACATCTTCAGCTGTACGCAAAGGAGGATTTACCTTAGTAGAAGAATCCGCCATATCGACCATATCTTCCGTCATTGTCAGATTATGCGGCGTGACTTCAGAAGTTACCTTTACTCCCCGCTTCTTTGCCTGACGCACCAATTCCACTGCGTTTTTACTGCTTATATGTGCTATATGGATAGGCGCATCGGCATATTCGGCAAGCAGAATATCGCGCATAACAGCTATATCTTCCGCAACTGTCGGCCGTCCCTTCATGCCGAGCATAGCACTTCTTTTTCCTTCATTCATAACGCCATCTTCCACCAATGCCGTTTCTTCCGCATGCGATATTATTATCTTATCAAAAGTACGCAGATAATCCAGCCCGTTGAGCAGAACACGGGAATTTTGCACGTAATGTCCGTCATCAGAAAATGCCACAGCACCGGACTGACACATATCTCCCACTTCTGCCAGTTCTTCGCCCTTCTGCTCCTTCGTCAAAGCACCTATTATTTCTATATTGACAACAGCATCTTCTCTTGCCCGCTGCTTTAATCCATCTATCAGAATTGCCTTGTCGACGACCGGTTTGGTATTCGGCATTGTTGCGATAGTGGTATATCCTCCCGCTGCGGCCGCCCTTGACCCGGAAGCAAAATCTTCCTTTGCTTCCTGGCCGGGCTCTCTCATATGCGTATGCATATCAATAAGCCCCGGCGTAACTATTTTTCCTGATACATCTATGACCTGCACGGCATTGTCTGCCTGAATATTTTTACTTACTTGCTCTATTTTTCCATTTTCAATAAGAACATCCGCCGTTTTGTCTATGCCATTTGCGGGATCTATCACTCTGCCGCCTTTAAGCAGTAATTTCATTGCTTTTTCCTCCCGTCAAAATAAGTGTTAAAATAGCCATACGTACAGCCACTCCATTTCTTACCTGCTCCTGAATAGCAGAATTACTGCTGTAAGCAACTTTCGGTGAAATTTCCCAGCCCTTGTTCATTGGTCCCGGATGCATTACCAATACATCTTTTTTAGCCAACGTCAAGCGTTTTTCATTCAGCCCGAAAATACGTGCATATTCCCGTGTTGAAGGAAACAGACCTGATTTTTGTCTTTCCAATTGTATTCGCAAAACATTTATCACATCGGCATTTTCAATAGCATCTTCAATACGATCATGGATGAAAATACCCTTTTCCTCAAAAAGAAAACGCGGTATAAGCGTCCTTGGTCCTGCCAAATGTACTTCTATACCCATTTTTCGCATTCCCCATATATCGCTTCTGGCCACACGGCTGTGCAGTATATCACCTATTATCGCACATTTAAGACCTTTGAATCCGCCCTTATACTGCCGGATAGTAAATAAATCCAGCAGCCCCTGTGAAGGATGACCATGTGCACCGTCTCCCGCGTTGACTATAGCTGCCTTTACCACCTTTGTTGCATATTCTGGAGCTCCCTCCGCCTTATGCCGCATAACAATAGCATCAACGCCCATATCTTCAACAGTCAAAAGTGTATCACGAAGACTTTCTCCCTTGACAATACTGCTTGAACCTGCTGTTATATTTATAACATCAGCTCCCAGATATTTTCCCGCAAGCTCAAAAGAACTGCGCGTCCTTGTGCTGGGTTCATAAAACAGGTTTACTATTGCTTTCCCGCGCAATGCAGGTACTTTTTTAATATCCCTGCTAATAATATTTTTCATTTCCTTAGCAGTTTGCAGCACTAATTCAATCTCATCAGGTGAAAAATATTCCAAACCAAGAATATTTTTTCCTCGCAGTGAAACACTCTTACTTTCCACCATATACGCCCCTTTTCATATATAAAAAAAAGCTTTCTCATGCGCAAGGCATAAGAAAGCATATAGCTATCCCATTCAAATAAATCAGATATCCCTTTCAACCTCGCTGGATTTTATTAAAGGGCCATATTATGTTGTTCAAATGATATCACACAAGAAGTTTAATTGTCAAATACCAAAAATTATCTTTTATCATATAACTTCTGATATGATTTTTTATTGTCGATCACCTTATGGACATAATCACGTGTCTCTTTAAAGGGAATTTGTGTGTAATCACTGAAACTCTCCCCCCATCTGTAGGTCTTACTCCATTCTTCTATTTGCCCGTGTCCCGCGTTATATGCCGCAATAGCCAAAACTTCATTATTGCCGAATTCCTTCATCAAAAAAGACAGATACCAGACACCGTAATGAATATTCGTCTCTGGATCATAAAGTTTATCATTATTATAATTTTTATCATTTATATTATTTGCTATCCACGCACCGGTCTCAGGCATTATCTGCATAAGCCCGACCGCACCTCGATGTGATCTGGCCTCCGGCAAAAAACGGCTCTCAGCAAGAATTATACCTGCTACCAGTGAATCATCCATATTGTACTGTCTGGCATATTTTTCCACCACTTCTTCATATGGATAAGGATAAAAATATTTTTTTTCAACTTTTTCTATAACATGCGTCTGTAATCCTTCATAAATTCCGGCAAAAACCACAGACAGAAATATCATTATTATAATAAATCCCTGGGCCGCACTCAATAAATAGTCTACTACCGACCTGCTGTTGTCGTTCATCATCCATTTTCCAGCCTTTTTAACAGGGAAAACCACAATCTGAAAACCCTTTTTTTATTTGTTTCTATCCCATGACTTGTATCAATTACTTGATCTGCCCGCTCCATTTTATATTTTAAAGGCATCTGCGCTTTAATACGTCTTTTTGCCTCGGCGAAGCTGTAGCCGTTTCGCCTTCTTAAACGTTCTATCTGCACTCGCTTATTTATATAGACAACCCATTTTTCATCGACAAACTTATCCCAGCCTGTTTCAAACAGCAGCGGAACATCTATAACAGCTATTTTTTCTTTATTCCCTTCCAATTCTTCCATCTGCCTTTTTACTTCATTCATAATAAGCGGATGGCTTGTATCATTTATCCATTTTTTTTCCTTATTATCGGCGAATACGATATTGCCTATCATTCTCCTGTTAAGACTTTTATCATTATTTATAATTATTTTGCCGAAATGATCAACATACGCCTGCCATAAGATCTCTCCCGGAAGAGATAAACTGTGCGCTATTTGATCCGTATCAATTACCGCTGCTCCTGCCTGCCGCAAAAAAGAGCATACCGTTGATTTTCCGCAGGCAATCCCGCCTGTCAAGCCAATCTTATACATAACATAATCCTCGTATTATCATTTCAAAGCCTGTCAAAAACTTTTATTTCTCCAATTTTTGACATTCAGGACAAAAACACGTACCGCGCCCGCCTACTTTTATCTTTTCTATTATTGTACCACATTTTTTACACGGTTTTTTATCCCGTCCATAAACAAATAGATTATCCTGATGCGTTCCCTTTCTGCCTTCACCATTAACATAATCACGAAAAGTAGTTCCTCCGTCGCGGATTCCCTCGCTTATAACTTTATTTATCGACGCACAAAGTAATTCAGCCTCATTTTCATTTACGAAAGATGATATTTTTTCAGGATTTATACCTGCAAGAAACAAAGCTTCATCAACATAAATATTGCCCAGTCCGGCAATATTTTTTTGATTAAGAAGAAACATTTTTATCTTGCCGCTGTTTTTTTTCAGCCTTGATACTAAATATGAAACAGTAAAGTCTTTTGACAAAGGTTCACAGCCTAATTCGTAAAGCCCTTTTATTTTTTCCCGTTCTTCTTCCCTTATGGCATATAAAGTGCCAAAAGTACGCATATCTGCATAAATCACTTTGTCCCCATTATCTAAATAAAATATTATTTTCTTATACTTATCTTCTTCATACCCTTTCTTTACATAACACAAACGGCCTGTCATTCTCAGATGAAAAACAGCCATGATATTGTTTTCCATCTGCATTATGAGATATTTTCCTTCTCTTCTCATCTTTACTATCTTTTGTCCTGTAAGACGTTTTTCATACAAAGAAAGTTCAGGAAATTTGATAAGCCTTGGCAATAAGATTTCTATATATTCAATAGTTTTTCCCAATATCCTTTTTTCAAGCGTACGCCTTATTGTTTCTACTTCCGGCATTTCCGGCATAAAATCAACCTCTTCTATTCACTTTTTTGTCTGATTATTTTTTCTGCATACTCTTTCATATTATATATACTGACAACCCGCCACGTATCATCGTCCTGTTTTTCCATTGATATCTCTATAACCGTATTTTCCGTTTTTTCATCTTTATCTGTTTCAATACCTACAACAGCTTTGTTCCCATCAACTTTGGTATATTTTATTCTTTTGAATTTTATATTCCCCACTGACAATTTTTCTGTTATATCACTGTTATTCTTCGATACTGAATATTCCCCGCTGCTTTCCTCATTACTGGAACTTTTCCATTCTCCTGATTTTATATAAGAATCTACTTCAGCTTTCATCTCATTTACTGCCATAGGCTTGGCTAATTTAATTAATCCTTCTGCCAGATTTCTGACAGGATTTTTCTGCATAAAAGGATCTTCTGAAAAATATACATAAAAATAATCATCATATGCTTTATTTAATATGCTGTCTGTATCCACATATTTATCAAAAGTTTCTATATCATGTTTTTTTATAGCATCGGCTATAAGTCCCACTGTATATTGCGGTGTTTTCAGCCAATAAAAATAATAGAAGCTGCTGCCGGCCAGTATTACTGCAATAAATAGCAAAATACATAATCTGAAACCTGATAAAATTTTATTTTTTCTCTCATCCATAAAATAATCCTTTTATTTATTTCTTTTTATACTCAGCTTTTTTTTTGCCATGGTCAGATACATTGATCCTCCAATTATAAATACACCGCCCATCACAGAAAGAAAATGCATTATTTCACCAAAAAAAAGATATCCCCACAGGGCATTGAAAAAAATACCTGTATATAATACAAAGCTGACCAACACAGCATTAGCTGACCCATATGCCTGTGTCATTAAAGCCTGCGCCAAGAGAGAAACTATACCTATACCCGCAAGTAAAAACATCTCCTTAGTATCCGGAGAATGGTAATTGCCAGCCATACCTGCAATACCTATCAGCATACTGCAAAAAAGAAAATAAAATACTATTTCCCATGAATTATGTCCGCCGCCTTCAAATAATTTATGAATCGTAATATATGCCAGTGCAGCCAAAAAAGCCGAAAAAACAGCTAAAATTGCATATATAGAAAAAGAATTGTATTCCCATGGACGCAGCAACAGCATAGTTCCTGCTCCTATTGCCAAAAGAGGCAGAAATGTTTTCGGCGGTATTTTTTCTTTAAGCCATACTGCCGATAAAAAAAGAACAAAAATAGCTGATAACTGCTGCAATATAGCAACATCCCCTAAATGCATGCCAGAAATAGCTATAAAAATCAAAAACATACTCATCCCGCCGACTGCACCGCGAAAAACCAATGCCGGGATATCTTTATTCGAAAATTTTATATCAAATTCCTTCATTATAAATAATAGAACTATTATGCCTATTACACTTCTGCCAAAAACTATTTCCCCGATGCCCATAGAAAAACTGAGACTCTTTACCATTATATTCATAATACTAAAGGAAAGTGCAGCTCCTACAGCCAATATTAAACCTCTATTCAACATGATTACACATCTCTTTTATTTTTTATTATTTTACCACATATAAAAGCTCTTTTACCATTTTACAATATAACGACAGTAAAATTTACTCAAAAAATAACAAAAGCCGCAGTTTCCTGCGGCCTGACTATTACCTGCCCTGCCATACCACAAACGCTGGCACAGACCCATTATAAGATCAATAAACTCATCGTTCATCAGCAAAACTATCGAGTGCAAATTTTTGAAACTCATATACCAAAGGAGAAAGCAGCCTGCTTGTATCCCAGGCTATGCCTATAGTTCTTCGGCAATGCGGAGAAGAAAGTTTTAAAAATTTTACATTTAATCTATCCATTCCGGGGATCTTAGGTATGAGCGAAACACCAAGATCAGCAGCAACTAAATTAGCCACAGTAACTATTTCGTCACCCTCAAATTCAATATGAGGTGTAACACCTGTCATATCAAAAAGTTGATTTGCTAAAAGCCTTAAGCCATAAAAAGGTTTTAATGTTATAAAAGATTCATCCGCTATATCCTTCAAATTAACACTTTCTCTTTTCGCCAGCGGATGATCCAGAGGAACTATCACAAATAATTCTTCAGAACATAATGGAAGCCAACCGATCGTTTCGTTCATTAAAAGATTCGAACATATGCACAAATCTGTTTTTCCCTTTATGAGCCGTTCTGTAAGAACAGTTGAATTATCTTGATTCAGTTTAAATTTACATTGTGGATGATTTTTTCTGAAACTGCTTATAAGTCTTGGTACTATATAGCTTCCTAATGAATGAAGAAAAGATAAATTTATTATCTGCTTATCAGGCCTGTCTATTTCCATCTTAGCTGCAGTTTCTTCTTTGACAATACGTTCAGCATGAGCTAAAAGCATTTCTCCATATCTGGTGAGCGTTACCTCTTTAGTATTACGATTTAACAACTGCACGCCCAATTCTTTCTCCAAACGAATTATTGACCTGCTCAATGCCGATTGCGTTATAGATACTGCCTTAGCTGCTTTTGTAAAATTGCCGATGTGCGCTATGGCTAAAAAATATTCCAATTGTTGAAGCTCCATTTAAATCTCCTTATTATTTTATCTATGATATTTTATCATAGATAAATCATTATATAGTAATAATTATCATTATAAAAAGTATGTCAAATAATTGTATTATACATAGATTATAGCTTCTTTATTTCAATTTTTCCAGTATATAATATTCATTCCATATGGTAATAGATATTTTTTGAAATTAGAATTTGACACATCTTCAATTCAGTTTAAAATTATGTATACACTATACATATTAAAGGATATGATATTTATGGATAATAATCAAGTATATATAAAAGATCCCTATTTTGAAATTGGCCGAAAATTACTTCTCATTCTAAAAACAGGACAAATTCTTATGGAAAGTGCCGCTGATACAAACCGTATAACAAGAACTATGAAAAGAGTGGCTGCCTTTATGGGAATAACAGCAGGTACACTGCATATACACATCACCTATACCACTATTATGATCAATATAAGCGACGGCAATCATTCAATAACAAAATTCCAAAAATGTATCAAGCATGGGATAAATATGACTAAAATTTCTGCTGTAAGTAAGCTTTCATGGAAATCTATAGAAAAAAACTATACATTAGATCAATATGAAACTGAACTTAATAGAATATTTACCCTAAAAAAACAATATACAGCAATTTTTATTGCAATAGGTGCAGGATTAGCCTGCGGCGGTTTTTCCAAACTTTTTGGCGGTGACTGGATAGCATTTTTTTATACTGCCGTATGCGCCTCCATTGGTTTTCTCCTTCGCTCCTACTGCAACAAGCTTGATATAAACAGCTATGCATCAATAGCCATATCTTCCTTTGCAGCAGCCATCCTTGCTTATCTGACACATTTTATCCCCGGCTCATTGACACCATGGCATCCTCTTTTGGCATGCGCACTCTTTATAGTTCCGGGTATCCCCTTAATCAATTCTGTTGACGATCTTCTTGACAATTATATAGTTTCCGGCATAACCAGAGCCGTAAATACTATATTAATGGTCGGCAGCATGAGTTTTGGTATTGTTCTGGCCATAAAACTATGTCAGGTGGAGGATTTTACTATATTAAGCACCCACCCTGACAGTTCCTATTTTGTATACGGCATAGCAGCCGCTATAGCATCTGTCGGTTTTTCAACTATCTTTAATGTACCGCGCCGCCTTCTATGGGTTGTCGCCCTTGGTGGAATGATATCTGTATGCATAAGAAATTTTGTAAACTTTGATCTTGATATGGGTTTAGCTGCCGGTTCTTTTGCCGGGGCTGTGATCGTCAGTATTCTCGCTTTAAAAGTTGTTCATCATGTGCATACCCCTATGCATGTCATAACTCTGCCATCGGTCATTCCTATGATTCCCGGAGTATTTATGTACAGGCTCATGTTTGGACTGATAAATATAAATGCCATGGACACAATTTCACTGATCCACGTTTTTCAAAGCGGTGTTATTGCAAGCCTTACTATTTTGGCAATAGCAGTAGGTGTAGCTATACCAAATATTTTTGCCAGAAGATATCTGGACAGCAATAAAAAAGAACACTGCAAGAAATTATTGGAAAAAAGGAATAATAATTTTAACATCAATTTATTATAGATAAAAATCTTTATTTATGTTAAGAGCCTGATTATTGAAAAACAAAACAACTGGTCGTATAATAAAAAAAGAAACATCACAGCAACTTTTAATATCCATAAAAATTGCTGTGCAATAACTCATTAAATTTACTCCTGTTATATATTTAATTAAGCTTTTCCCGGTAATTTATCAAAATAAGTATAAGGAGAATCTAATTTATGAACAACTTTCAATTTGTTAATCCAGTGAAAATAATTTTCGGCAAAAATACCTTAGAAAATCTTCCTTCTGTAATTCCTGCAGGAAGCAAAGTATTGATTATTTACGGAGGCGGCAGTATCAAACGTTCGGGGCTGCTTAATGAAATAAAAAATACCTTAAAAAATTATAAGTTGGGAGAATTCGGCGGCATTGAACCAAATCCTTCATATGAAAAATTAATGCAGGCTGTAGAAATAATCCGGTCAGAAAAATATAATTTTTTATTGGCTGCCGGCGGCGGATCAGTGATTGATGGCACTAAATTCATAGCAGCTGCAGTACCTTTTATGGCTGATGATCCATGGAAAATAATTTCTGAGCATATTCCTGTAAAAAAAGCCGTTCCCTTCGGTACAGTGCTTACCTTGCCCGCAACCGGATCAGAAATGAATAATGGAGCAGTGATAACAAGAAAATCCTTAAAATCAAAACTTCCATTTATGAGTGCAGCAGTTTTTCCTAAATTTTCCATTCTTGATCCGGTCTATACTTATACTCTGCCTCAAAAACAAATTGCCAACGGTGTTGTCGATGCTTTTATTCATGTAATGGAGCAATATATGACCTATCCGGTAAATGCCAAAATACAAGATAGATTTTCAGAGGGACTTCTCCTGACGCTTATTGAAGAAGGACCTAAAGCCTTGCAGAATCCTCAAAACTATGATGTCCGCGCCAATATAATGTGGGCAGCAACACTAGCGTTAAATGGTCTTATCAGCAGCGGTGTTCCCCAAGACTGGTCCACTCATATGGTGGGCCACGAAATTACATCTTTATATGGTCTTGATCATGCTCAAACATTGGCTATAGTTTTCCCGTCCATGCTGAAAGTAATGAAAAATGAAAAACAACAGAAGCTGCTGCAGTATGGCAACAGGATCTGGGACATTGATACCAATATGCCAGTTGAAGCACAAATAGACAAAGCTATTCAAAAAACTCAATCTTTTTTTGAAGAAATGGGAGTAAAAACACATTTTTCTGATTATCATTTAGATAAATCCGTTGTAGAAAAAATTATTGATTCACTTATCTCACATAACATGACAAAGCTTGGTGAAAATGGATCAGTTAACCCTGACATAGTACGTAAAGTTTTGAATTTGAGTTTATAGACAAATAAAAAATAATTCTCATATAAACTGCCCTCCATAAGCTGAACAGAAATCTGACTTATGGAGGGCAGTTCATTTTTTATATACAAAAATTATTTTTTCTATTTTATTTTTTTATGCTTCTTTTTTATCCGGTGGTACATTATGCAGTACGATATCAGGATTGTTATCGCTTATCCATCCAAGTGACCACTCATTATTTAACAACAGCACAGGCCTGTTTTTCATATCATAAACAAACATTCCTCTGTCAGCTCCCCGCAGAGATTCAGGTACGACTTCTTTTCCATCATTAAACTCAAGCCATCTTGCTACCTCAAAAGGCTGCATAGTTATCACTATGTCAACATTATATTCATTTTTTAAACGATATTCCAAAACCTCAAATTGCAATTGTCCGACAGTACCGACAATATAACTCTCCATACCTGTACCTGGCTGTTCGAATAACTGCACTGCACCTTCTTGCGTCAGCTGTGTTATTCCTTTTATAAACTGCTTTCGTTTCATAGTATCTTTAGCTTCTACCCTGGCAAAACGTTCCGGAGGAAATACCGGAAAATCAGCAAATTTAAATTTATTTTTAGTGTCACATATTGTATCGCCTATACCAAAAATACCCGGATCAAATAATCCTACTATATCTCCCGGATATGCATCATCTATTATCTGTCTGTCCTGCGCCAAAAACTGCTGCGGCTGGGAAAGTTTTATTATTTTATTTTCCTGGATATGAAAAACTTGCATATTACGTTCAAATTTACCAGAACATATGCGGATAAACGCCAGCCTGTCATGATGCGCAGGATTCATATTAGCCTGAATTTTAAATACAAATGCCGAAAATTTTTCATCATCAGGCATTACAATGCCTTCTGTCGATTCATGCGGCTGCGGCTGCGGAGCTAACCTCAGATATTCTTCAAGAAAATTTTGTACACCAAAATTAGTCATAGCACTGCCAAAAAACATCGGAGTTAACTCACCATGTGAAATTTTTTCATCATTCCACTCTTCTCCTGCCGTATCAAGCAAATCTATATCGCCAAGAAGAGTTTGATATACATCATTATCAATCTGTGCTATTGCATCTTTATCATTCATGGAAAAAACAACAGAAGCTCTTTCCTTCTGCCCGTGTGAATCGTCTGCGGCAAAAAGCTCAATATGTTTTTTTCTTCTATCATATACGCCATGATATTGTCCATCTATGCCTATCGGCCAATTCATCGGATAAGCACGTATGCCCAAAACATTTTCTATTTCCGTCATCAAGTCAAGCGGCGCTTTGCCAAATCTATCTAATTTATTTACAAAAGTAAATATTGGTATATTCCTTTGTTTACACACTTTAAAAAGTTTCTTAGTTTGTGTCTCTATACCTTTAGCCGCATCAATTACCATCACCGCACTGTCAACAGCCATCAGTGTTCTATAAGTATCTTCGCTAAAATCCTGATGCCCCGGTGTATCCAATATATTTATTCTGCATCCTGCATAATCGAACTGCAAAACACTTGATGTTACAGATATACCACGCTGCTTTTCTATTTCCATCCAGTCTGATACAGCATGCCTCTGAGCCTTTCTTGATTTTATGGAACCGGCCAGATGTATGGCGCCTCCATATAAAAGTAATTTTTCCGTAAGCGTCGTTTTTCCTGCATCCGGATGTGATATTATAGCGAATGTACGTCGCTTTTTTATTTCATTTTGCAGCTGCTCCATCAAATATCTCCCTTTATATTAATCATTATAATAACAATGATATTATGCAGTTTAAAGGCTGCACATGCCTAAAAGTTCACCGGAGAACCCGTTGAACTAAAAACTTACTTTATTATTCTAACATAAATAAACAATAAAATCATTTTATAGAGATAAAATAAAAAAAGCACAGCAAATTATAAATCAGCAAAATAATTCACCGTGCTTTTACATGTTATTGTTATTCTATAGTGTTTTTACACTGATTTTTTTCTTAAAGCTAAAAACTTAAAAATAATTATTAACAGTTATGACATTCTTCATATATTCCTGCTGCCTTTAAAGTTTTGACCATCGTTTCTCCCATATGAGCAACAGTATCCGCAACTTCTATGCCTGCAGCATTAAGAGCTTTTATTTTGTCAGCAGCTGAACCTTTTCCTCCGGAAATAATAGCTCCAGCATGTCCCATACGTTTGCCGGGAGGAGCCTGACGACCACTTATAAATGCGGCTACAGGTTTTTTCATATTAGCATGTATCCATGCCGCAGCATCTTCTTCCGCTGTTCCGCCTATTTCACCTATCATCAATACAGCCTTAGTTTCACTATCCTTATTGAACGATTCCAATACATCAATGAAATCTGTCCCTTTTACAGGATCACCGCCTATACCAATAATGGTAGTCTGTCCAATTCCTGCATTACTCATCTGATACATAGCTTCATAAGTCAAAGTTCCTGAGCGTGAAATTATACCGACGTGACCTTTTTTGTGTATTGATCCTGGTATTATACCTATATTACATTCATCCGCAGTCATTATTCCCGGACAGTTAGGACCTATCATACGTGTTTTTTTGCCTTTAAGGTAGCGGCGAACCTTTATCATATCATCAACAGGAATATGTTCCGTAATGCAGACGACAACGTCCATTTCCGCATTTATTGCTTCCAGTATACTATCTGCCGCAAATTTTGCAGGCACAAAAATAACTGAAGCATTTGCACCTGTCTTTTCTTTTGCCTCTGCCACAGTATTAAAAACAGGAACTCCTTCTACAGTTTGTCCTCCCTTTCCGGGAGTCACACCGCCCACTATCTTAGTTCCATAGGCAAGCATATGATTTGTATGAAAAAGAGCTTGTTTTCCGGTAATTCCCTGTACTATTACTTTAGTATCTTTATTTATAAAAATTCCCATAAAAAAATCCTCCTCTCCGTCAATTAAGCATTTTTAACTAATTCGACAACTTTTTTGGCACCTTCTGTCATGGATTCAACCATAATGACATTAGGAATATTGGCCTTTTTCAATATTTCCCGGCCTTCTTTTACATTTGTACCGTCCAGACGAACAACAATAGGCAATTTCAATTCAAGCATCTTATTTGCTTCAATAATACCTTCAGCGATAATATCACATTTATTTATACCACCAAAAATATTAACAAAAATACCTTTTGCCTGCCCATCTGCTGTCATAATTTTAAATGCCTTGGCATCATCCTCTGCCGATCCCTGACCGCCTACATCAAGAAAATTAGCTGGTTCTCCGCCATAATGTTTAATGATATCCACAGTAGCCATAGCCAACCCTGCTCCATTAACCATACACGCAACATTACCGCCCAGGTTCACATAATTAAGTCCTAATTCCGCCGCTTCCCTTTCTTTAGGATCTTCTTCTGTTTCATCACGCAATGCAATAATATCAGGATGACGGAACAAAGCACTGTCATCAAAATTAAGCTTAACATCAAGTGCCATCACATTATTATCCTGCGTCAGAACTAAAGGATTTATTTCAGCCAAAGAGCAATCCTTATCCACGAATACTTTATACAATCCAGTCATTAAAGAAGCTGCCTTATTAATGAGAGAAGGTTCAATATTTAATTTAAAAGCCATGCGGCGTGCCTGGAAAGGTGCAAGACCAATAAACGGGTCTATATATTCTTTTATTATTTTATCCGGAGTAGATGAGGCTACTTCTTCTATTTCCATACCGCCCGCCTCTGAGCCTATCATAACGGTCTGCGCTGTATTGCGATCAATCGTGAAACTTAAGTACAATTCCTTAGCTATTTTACAGCCAGATTCTATCAAAAGACGATTTATTTTTTTTCCCTCTGGACCAGTCTGCTTCGTAACTAAAACTTTTCCAAAAAGTTCTTTTGCATAGCTTTTAACCTCTTCAGCAGATTTAGCAATTTTTACGCCACCAGCTTTTCCTCTTCCACCAGCATGAATCTGCGCTTTTACAACTATTACATCCTGTCCAAGCTCTTTAGCAACTTTTACTGCTTCCTCGGGTGAAAAAACCGGCTTACCATCAGGAACAGATACGCCATAGGAACGAAGAATTTCTTTACCTTGATACTCATGAATATTCATTTAAACACCCCAATCCATTAAAATTTATTGCTGTAAAAAATTACAAGATATAATATATTGTAAATTTTCACAAAAAAAATAAAAACGGCATCAAAACAAAATATTTCAATAGATTCAACCATTTCCCATCATCTGCAAATTATAAAAAATATGACGTAAAATGATCGAATCAATTATAAAAATAAAATAAGGATTAATATATTTTTACGGTTTCGCCTCTATTGAAACTAGGAAAATATGCTCCTTCAACAGACATTTGACCTGGTAACGAAGCTTTTTTATTAAATAAAATTGTACAATGTCCTATATCGGCCAAATTTTTATTAACATCCGAACCGATATCAACTATCCTGAATTTTAGGGCTCCCCATTCAAGTGTATCCCCTGCTTCAATGTTTTCTGCAAGCTTTCCCTTCGTATGAACAATGGACATCGCTGCGAGTCCTTCACTACATCCATCATTTACAATAGTTATACATTTACTTGTTTTTAAAAGGCTTGATACATTTTCACCAACGGATACTATATCAAATGCATACTTCATCCTTACACCGCCTTATTTTTTATTATTATACCACAATTAAATAAAATTATGAAATAATTTAACGTCATATTAAAATAAATGATGACTATATGAATTTTATATTATATCAATTCTATTTATTTATATTTAGCTGAATTTTCATTAGATCTCTAGCTGAATTTCCATAATAATATGCCGCTTTTTCATAATCACCTATTTCTTCATAATTCCTCCCAGCAAGCAGCATAAGTTCTGGGGTATCAGGTTCCAAAAACTCTAAATCGTTCCATACAGATTGATATACATAGCCTTTATATAATTTATCTATTACAGGAGTATTCCCCTTTAACCAAGGTTTTGCTTCATTGACAAAATGCAATATTATATCATTTTTCTCTCTCAAATCAATCGTCGGATCATTAGGAGCAGTCATTCTATTAAATTTATGTGGAAGATCATAAATATTGTTTTGAAGAATTACATTTATGGCATCCTGATCGGGAAGCAAAAAAAATTCATAAAATTTAACATAACAATCTTCGATCAACTTTGTTATGTTTCCTAGTTTCCATAAATGCATATTTATAAGTAATACTCCAGAATTAAAATATTTATCTGATTTTAACCCCAGCCGATCTATTTGTTCAATACCATGTTTCTTCTTATACTGACTGGCAGCTATTATATATTTATCCGGTATTTCTATGTCCCATAATTGTTTTATATCCCCTACACACAACATATCTGCATCTAGGTATATCAATTTTTTTACATTATCGGGTAAAATTTGTGGGATAAATATTCTTAAAAGTATAGCCTTGTTAAAACGTTTATCCGTATAAATTGATAAATCAGGCAATGATTTTATTTTTTCTTCCAAATCATATGTTTTTATGTAAGCATTTTTATATAAATTATTGAATAAATCTATTTTTTTTCTGTTTAAATCTGATAATTTTTCACTAATAGCAACATGAAATACTATTTTATTTCCCAAAGAATTCATTATTATGGAAGTCATTAAAATACCTGCATATGATAAATATTTATTATCCACACCCAATGCTATATTTATAATGTTTTTTTCTGTCATTTATTTACCGCCATAAAATTTTGTCCTATTGAACGATTATATAGAGTTGATGCAGATATAGATGATATATAGATTTTATTATCCGTTACTATACAGGATTTAGGCAAACTTTTTGATATATCCTCAATTCTTTCTTTCATTGCCAATATAAATTCATCATTCTTTTTATTTTTTATATCATATATAGCAATCACATTTTTCAAAGGAATAGATACATTTTTTCCTATATGGAGAAACATTAATTTTCCCCCTTTTTTTCCATCAATTTTTTCATTTCATTATATATCAAATCATATTTAAGCCTGTTTATATTTTCTTTCACTACCTTTTGGTTTATCTGCTCCGGAGGCAATGCCTTATAAAGCATAATAAGGGTCTTAAGCTGAATATCATCATACGATGTAATTTTTAAATTTATTGTCATGCGCTGAACTAAACTTATTCTAGCCTTGTTGACCATATCTGCAGAGCAATTGTCAACATAGTTCTTTATTTCTCCATATCTAGCCCAAGGTTTAGTCATTAATATTTTTCTTATCTGAGAATAATTTATATTTTTAAGTTCACGTCTGCAATTATCACAGTAATCTTCTTCTGCTGCGCATAATGCAGCACATTTTTTACATTCATGCCAATTATTTTGTTTTTTAATCTTATTAATTTTTTCATTTACTATTAAAACTTTTTTAATATATTTTGCCAGATCTTCATCATTAATTGCCGCACATTTTTTTTCAACAGAAATCATTTCAGCTTCAGAGAGTTCTGTATTTGCTAATATTCTCTTTGTATTTTTTTTCTCCTTTATTCTCGACGAAATTATTTTATTACTGCCATTTTTTCCATAAGTGAAGTGTATATCTTTTATCAATTTATATTGAAGAGCATTATTTATTTTATCTAAAATATCAAATTTCATATACAAAAGATTATTTGCCCATACACTGCTGGATGTGCCTATATGCAAAGTACCAAATGCAAAATTTTTTGGAACAGCATGATCTGCTATGTCTTTTCCCACTATAGATTCCCAATAAAATCTTATTAAATAAAGTTTATATTCCGGAGATTTAGTAAGATGATTTAGGGCCCTGGGCATTATTTGACCAACACTGTTAAAATCAGTATTCTTTCTTTTTCTTTTCAGCATTCTGCAGTCCTTACATCGCCCAGCGACACATTATAAAGATGAGCGTCTTTTAGATCAGCAAACATAGAAATATCAGTAGCTGTAACAATTGTTTGTATCTTTTTTTCTTTAAAAAATACTAACATTTTTTCTCTTCTATTTTTATCAAGTTCACTCATAACGTCATCTAAAAGTAATACAGGATATTGACTGGTGATACTTTTTATATATTCTAGTTCAGCCAATTTTAAAGATAAAACAGTAGTTCTTTGCTGTCCTTGAGAACCAAAATTTTTTAGATTTATTTTATTTATAAAAAATTCTATATCATCATGGTGTGGACCGGCTCCAGTACTTCCCCGCCTGATATCATCCAATCTGTTTCTTTTTATAGTATCAGCATACAATTCTTTTAAATTTTCCATATTATTTTCTGCAAACTCTATATTGTTTATTTTATAGTTCATAGTAAGAATTTCCCTATTATCGGATATATTTTTCTGCATAACAGCTGCAAAATTTGACAGTTGATTTATTGCAGCATAACGTTTTTTCCATATGAAAACAGCTGTATCTATAAGCTGCCTATCCCATATATCAAGCATAGAAGCTTTTTGTTTTTTTTCTCTTATGGATTTTAAAAGGTTATTTCTTTGACTTGTTATCTTATTATATTTTACCAGCATATCATAATAAAATATATCAGTCTGAGACAATTCAATATCCAAAAATCTTCGACGGAGACTTGGCGATCCTTTTATTAAAAGTAAATCTTCAGGAGAAAACATTACTATGGTAATATTTCCCGGCAGATTTTTTTGCCGTATATTTCCGCCATTAAGTATTATTTGACGGCGTTTTAGTTTATTTAAATAAATTTTGATATTATTTTCTATATCTATCCTTGAAAAATCAATATTTATTACTGCCTCATTTTTCTGCCATGATATCAGATCTGCATCATTCTTTATGCGATATGATGTACCCAAAGCAGCATAGTATATTGCTTCTATTATGTTGGTTTTACCTTGAGCATTGTTTCCTGTAAATATATTTAAAGCTGGCGAAAAAGTCAATTCAAGAGTTTTATAGCTGCGAAAATTTTTAAGCAGTAATTTATTTATATTCATAAACATATCCCGTATAAATTATAGAAACATTAAAAAACAAAAATGATATTTTATTATATAGCCTTGCGTACAGGCGTGACTACATAAATAAACAAGTCATCACCGACTGCTTTTATAGAAGCCGGACTGGTTTCAGTATTAAAAGAAAACGTTATATCTTCTGTATTTATATATTTAAGCATATCCAGTATATATCTGGCATTAAAAGCTATACTTATGGGTTGACCATTGAGTTTTATATTTATGTTTTCTTCAGCTTTTCCTATTTCTGGGTTATTTGATGATAAAAGTAAGTTATTTGTGTCAAAATTAAGTGTAATAATATTATATTGATTAGAACGGGATATCAATGCTACGCGATCTATTGCACTTTGTAATTCTCGTGTTTTTATAAGAGCAGATGAGCTAAATGAGGGGGGAATAACATTGTTATAATCGGGGAACTGACCCTCTATTAATCTGGAAACAATGTAGACATTATCATAACTGAAGCTGATCTGATTGTGAGAATAGATAATATCTACATCAGTAGGAATATCAGAAGCAAGTAATGTGGATAAATCGTTGAGTATTTTAGCAGGAATTATTAGTTTCGCTGTTATGTTTGTTTTGTTATCATCCATTATTTCTTTTTTTACAGCAAGCCTGTGTGTATTGGTAGCCGCCATAGTTATTTCAGCATTATTAAGATCAAATAAACATCCTGTGAAAACAGGTCTCATCATTTCTGTGGCACAGGCGAATGATGTTTTTTTGATTAAATCAATAAGTACATTGCTTTTTATTGAGATATTGTTATTGCTTTCTAATTTTTTAATTTTAGGAAATTCAGATGAAGCCATACTTAGAAGGTTAAATTTTGCTGTGTTTGATTTTATAGTTACTGTATTTTGTTCGGAATTTGATGCTATTTCTATTTCTTCTCCTGGTAATGTTTTTATTACGTCTGCAAAGTATTTGCCTGGAAGTACTAAAGTTCCTTCTTCTTTTATATCTGCGGTTATTTTACAGATTATACCTATATCATAATCTGTTGTTTCTATTTTTAGTATATCATTTTTTGCATGTATGTATATCCCTGAAAGTATTGGCATTTGAGGTTTGCTTGATATGGCTTTTATGTTGATTTGAATAGCTTGTAAAAGGTCATTTTTGGTACATATGAAATTCATTTTATTCTCCTTATTTATTATTAATATATATTTATATAAAGTTAGTCGTCGTAGTCGTAGGGGCTGTGAAAATGTTGATAACTTGCTTTTTATCTTTTGTAGTAAGGTTTTTTTGTGTTAATAAGCTGTTGATAAGTATAGCTTCTGAATTCACAAATTCACATTTTAAAGAGCTATAGTTTTTTATCCACATAAAGTTCACCTTTTATACATATTAAATACACATTTTGTGGATAAGTATTTAGATTAAATATTTTTTATCTTATTTGTCAACTCTTTAATGGTATTATCAAGTTTTTTATCAGATTTTCGTCCTTGACTGATTTTATCATAGGCATGTATGACTGTAGTGTGATCTCGTCCGCCAAAAATTTCACCTATACGCGGTAAGGATGAATCAGTTAATTCTCTGCATAAGTACATAGCTATTTGACGGGGAAAAGCCAGATTTCTTGTTCTTTTTTTCGCGACTAATTCGGCAATATCTATTTTAAAATAAGATGAAACAATTTCCTGCACAAGCTCAAGGGTCACTGTACGGCTTTCATTATTTGTAAATACATTTTTTAATGCCTCCGCAGCTAATTCTTTTGTTATTACTTGTTTGTTCAGTGAAGAAAAAGCCATTACACGAGTGAGTGCCCCTTCCAGTTCCCTGATGTTGTTATCTATACGGCTGGCAATATATACCATAACATCATTAGGAACAGTAAGATTTTCTAATAAAGCCTTTTTCCTTAAAATTGCTATACGTGTTTCAAGATCAGGAGCTTGAATATCAGTTATAAGGCCCCATTCAAAACGAGAACGTAAACGATCTTCAAGAGTTTGTATTTCCCTCGGATGCCGGTCACTTGATATTATTATTTGTTTATTGGCATCGTGAAGGGTGTTAAAAGTATGAAAGAATTCTTCCTGGGTATGTTCTTTTTTAGAAAGAAATTGGATATCATCAACAAGCAGCACATCAATATTTCTATATTTTTGTCTAAAAGCTTCTGGTTTGCCGTCGCGGATAGAGTTTATAAGTTCATTTGTAAATTTTTCGCTTGATATATATAGAACACGCATATCTGGATTATTTTGCAGTATTTTATGACCTATTGCATGCATGAGATGTGTTTTGCCAAGCCCCACACCGCCATACATAAAAAAAGGATTGTAAACTTTAGCGGGAGATTCTGCTACTGCTAAAGCGGCTGCATGGGCAAAGCGATTAGAATTCCCCGTTACGAATGTTTCAAATGTATATTTATGGTTTAAAGATGATGAGTCTCCAGGTACTATAGGTAAGGGTGCATTATTTTTAGGAAAATCTGAAACCGAGGGTTCCTCTATTTTATTGACGGGAGCAGCAGGTGTATAAATTAAAGGAATTTGTGTCTGATCTTCTTCTTGCATGGTGTCTTGTAAATGAAAGCTGGTTATTATAATATCAAGTCTTGCTTTTGTGACATCATAGCTTGCATCAAGAATAAGCTGCATATAATGTTTTTCGATCCAATCTTTGGAAAAATCTGTCGGTGTTCCGAGTTGCAGAGCTGTAGTTGTTAATGTCATTGGTTTTATAGGTTTGAGCCATGTGTCGCATACCATTTTTGAAAGAGAATTTTCCAATTTTTTCAGTATTTCTTCCCAAGTAGCATATAACTGTGCATTCTCCATTAAAAAGATCCTTTCTGTCTATAAGTTTAAAACAGGTTGTAATTTATCAAAATACTGAGGAAATTTGATCCTGTCTATTAAGCATATGTAATAATAGTCGATTAAAAAAAGTATTTATCGGACAAAAAAAGTTATCCACAAAGTTATGCACAATTGTTGATAACTTCAAATTTTTTTAAAGTCTTGTCTCTATTAGGCAATGAAAAAGCTTTAAGAAAAAAATACTGGTAATCAAGTATCTACAAAGCTGTTGATAAAATATGTGGATAAAATAAAAATATGTGGATAAATATGTGGATATGTATATATCATCTTATCAAAAGCCAATAAAGTTATCAATAATTATTTTGAATTGTTGACACTATAAGCCGTGTAGTCTATAATTTCATATAGCAAATTGTCATTTTATTAGTTTAAGGAGGTGTATAGAGTGAAAAGAACATTTCAACCTAACAACCATTGGAAAAAGCAAACTCATGGATTTCGTGAACGCATGAAAACAAAGGGCGGACAGTTAGTTATTAAAAGAAGGCGCGCCCGCGGCAGAAAGAAATTATCTGCATAAGCACGGAATATAATATAGATTGCCTGAAGTTTTTGTGTAGTCTTAATAAAATTAATCGTGCGCAGGGGAACATCCCCGGGCAAAAGCCGCGGGGAATGTCAACCCCCATTAATATGGAGTTGTATGAATCAGAAATTATCAAAAAAAATAGTAATGCAATATAATGAGGAATTTCAATATATATATCAAAGGGCAAAAACTTTTTCTGATAGATATATAGTGATGCATATTGCAGATAATAGTAAATTTAATCATAAAATAGGCTTTGCTGCTGGTAAAAAACTGGGTAATGCCGTTGTCAGAAATCGTATCAAAAGAGTTTTACGGGAAATTTATCGCAAAAATAAAAAAAATATTAGTATAAATTGTTGTATTTTACTGGTCGGACGCATGGCATCAGTCAATACAGATTACACTGTTATAGAAAAGTCTTTTTGTCGTTTATGTAAAAGAGCAAAGATTTGGAAAGATGTGCTATAAAAATGATGAAGAAATTAATTATCGGCATGATATACTTTTATCGCAATTATATTTCTCCTTTGAAAGCACCTTCTTGCAGATATATTCCTACTTGTTCCGAATATGCTGTTACTGCAATTGAAAAATATGGGGTGAAAAAGGGCGGCCTTATGGCAATAAAGCGTATACTGCGTTGTCATCCATTTCATGAAGGCGGCTATGATCCCGTTAAATAATAAATAATTGATTAGGATGTGATGAATTGAGTGGATTTTTTGATTCCCTATTTCACCCGATAGTACAGATATTAGAAACTGTGCTGGGTTTTTTTTATTCCCTGACACAGGTTATAGGACTGGATAATTATGGTCTGGCTATAATATTAATGACAATCGTTATTAAAATGCTGCTATATCCTATTACGGTAAAGCAGGTAAAGTCAATGAAGGCTATGCAGGATTTACAGCCTAAGATAAAGGCATTACAAGAAAAGTATAAGGGAAAACCTCAGGAACTTCAACAGAAGATGGGGCAGATTTATAAGGAAGCGGGAGTTAATCCGTTGGCAGGATGTCTACCGCTTTTAGCACAGATGCCAATATTAATGGCAATGTTTTATGCTTTGCAAAGTGTTCATTTTGATAATAATCCGACATTTTTGTGGGTACCGAATCTTGCATTACCGGATCCTTTATATATACTGCCTGTTTTATCGGCATTGACCACGCTTATCACTCAGTGGCAAACATCCAGATCATCTGCTCAGGCAGCGCAGATGAAAGTGATGATGATTGCCATGCCTATATTCATAGGATGGATAAGTATTAAATTTGCGGCTGGTCTGGTTTTATACTGGGTAGTGATGAACATTATGCAGGTATTGCAGCAGTGGTGGATGTACCGTAATGAAGGACAGCCAACTAAGTAAGGGGGGCTTCTTGAGAATATGGCGAAAGTTATTGAAGTATTAGGGCGGGATATAGAGGAAGCAAAGAGAAATGCTCTCAGGCAGCTGGAAATGCCTGAGAGTCGTGTTCTGTTTGAAATACTGGAAGAACCGTCAAAGGGTTTCCTAGGTCTTATTGGCAATAAGGGTGCTAAAATACGCGCAAGTGTGAAGGAATTGCTTCCCTCAGAAAAAGCGCAGACTTTTTTAAAAGATGTATTCGCAGCTATGCAAATGGATGTTAGTATAAGCAGGAAAGAAACTGAATTCGGATGTCTGTTTGAAATGAGCAGCAATCAGGATATGGGGATAATGATAGGCAAGCATGGTCAAACACTTGATGCGTTGCAATATCTTACAAACATGGCCGCAAATAAAGGGGCCGATAGCAACAGAGAACATATTATTCTGGACGTGGAAGATTACAGGAACCGCAGAGAGGATACGCTAAAACATTTGGCATGGAGAATTGCCGATAAAGTAAGAAATTCAAGAAGAAAAATGACATTAGAGCCGATGAACAGGCACGAACGCAAGATAATTCATATGGCATTGCAGGATGAAGCTGATATTATAACTTACAGTGATGGAGAAGAACCGCATCGCAGGATAATAGTAGACATAAAGAAAAACAGATAGATTTTTAATGCAGTGTGCATAGTCATGTTTATATTTTGCTGACCAGCCTTTGAATGATATTCAGGGGGTGGTCTGTTTTATTTTTTTATTGGTTATATTTCAGGAAGGCTTATATAGGTGTTTTTAATAGTATTAATTTATAATTTTCATTTAAAAGCTGTCTGAAATGAGGGGCGGCTTTTTTAATTATCTGTTATAATATTAAGGAAACATTGGCTGATATAAAAAGGGCCGAGCTTATTATATGATGGAGGAAAAAATTGATAGCTAAGGATATAAATGATACAATCGCCGCGATAGCGACACCATTAGGCGAAGGCGGTATTGGTATAATTCGTGTCAGTGGAATAAATTCAATTGAAACAGTCGATAGGATTTTTGCGGCTATTAATAAGAGAGCATTGGCAGATAGACATTCACATCGTGCTGTATACGGGAAAATAATAGATCCGAAAACAAAAGATATAATAGATGAGGCAATATGTATTATTATGAGAGGGCCTCATTCCTATACAAAAGAGGACATAGTAGAGATACAGTGCCATGGCGGGATGCTGCCTCTGCGCAGAATATTATCCCTCTTAATAGAAATAGGAGAGATAAGACTGGCAGCGCCGGGCGAATTTACAAAAAGAGCCTTTTTGAATGGAAGAATAGATTTGGCACAAGCGCAGGCTGTTATGGATATAATAAAGGCCAAGACAGACGCATCGCTGAAAGTGGCATCAGGTCATTTATCAGGCTGTTTTTCCTCACATATACGGCAGATAAGGGACCCCTTATTGGAAATGATTGCTCATTATGAGGCAGCAATAGACTTCCCTGAGGAGGAAGTGGATGAAATAGATAATATACAGGTTATGGAAAAAATAGGAGAGATTAAAGATAAGATCAATGTAATGCTTGCCAGCGCCAATACTGGACGTATTTTAAGCGAGGGATTGGTTACGGCTATAGTAGGAAAACCAAACGTAGGTAAATCAAGCCTTCTTAATAGGCTTTTGCATTCTGAAAGGGCAATCGTCACAGATGTTCCGGGAACGACACGGGACAGCATAGAAGAATATGCTGATATGGAAGGCATCCCTTTAAAAATTATAGACACAGCCGGTATACGGCATACTGAAGATAAAGTGGAAAAGATTGGTGTGGACAGGGCTCGGTCTTATATAGAAAAAGCTGATCTTATTTTGGCTTTGTTTGACGGAACGAGACCGATAGAGGACGATGATAGAAAAATAATAAAATTGATAGAAGAAAAAAATGTTGTAATAGTTATAAATAAAAATGATTTAGAACAATCGTTGGACGAACGCTGGATAAGAAAACAATGCTCCGGCAGTGAAATAGCGCATATATCTGCTGTCAGTGATAATGGGATAAAGGAATTGACGGAAGTTATTAAAAAGAAGGTCTATGCCGGAAATGTGGTCTATAATGAGGGTGAATTGGTAAATAATGTCCGTCAAAGTGAAGCACTTAAAAAAGCGGAACGACATTTGAGTGATGCCATAAAGAGCCTTGATAATGATATACCGGAGGATCTTGTGGTTATAGACTTGCGTTCAGCATGGGAAAGGCTGGGGGATATTATAGGAGACACTGCCAGCGAAGATATAATTGATGAGATTTTCAGCCGGTTCTGCATAGGGAAATAATAGATAAAAATACTGCTGCTTGGAAGAAATACTGTAAGTTTAGACATTAACTGGGGGAAATAAAGTGTTTATTGCTGGAGATTATGATGTCATTGTTGTTGGGGCCGGCCATGCCGGAGTGGAGGCCGGCCTCGCCGCGGCACGTATTGGATGCAGGACGCTGCTCACCACGTTGAATATGGATAATATAGCCATGATGCCGTGTAATCCGTCAGTGGGAGGACCGGCCAAGGGGCATTTGGTGCGTGAACTGGATGCGCTTGGCGGTGAGATGGGGGTGAACGCCGATAAAACATGCATACAGTTCCGTATGCTCAATACCAGTAAGGGACCAGCTGTGCAGGCTTTGAGAGCTCAAGCGGATAAGAAAACATACCAGTTTTCCATGAAAGAAACATGTGAAAATCAGGATAATCTTGATATAAAGCAATTGCTGGTGGAAAAAATACTGGTAGAAAATGAAAAAATTGCTGGAGTGCAGATAGAAACAGGAGAGATATACACATGCCAATGTATTGTTCTGGCTTCTGGTACATATCTTCGCGGAAGAGTAATAATAGGTGAAAAAACATATGAAGGCGGTCCTATTGGGCAGAGAGCAGCGGTGGCATTGTCACAGTCCCTACAGAAAATCGGAGTAAAACTTATGCGATTCAAGACGGGTACCCCTGCGCGCGTAGACAAGAGAACACTGGATTTTTCTAAAATGCAGATTCAACCCGGTGATAGTGAAGTACACAACTTCTCTTTCCTGAGCAATGAGCATACACGTGAACAAGTTCCCTGTTGGCTTACTTATACAAATGAAAAAACACATAAAATTCTCAGAGATAACATAGATAGAGCGCCTATGGCAAACGGTATTATCGAGGGCGTAGGTCCGCGATATTGTCCTTCCATAGAAACAAAAATAATACGTTTTCCTGATAAAGATAAGCACCAATTGTTTATAGAGCCGGAGGGGCTGCATACCAATGAAATGTATGTACAGGGCATGTCTACAAGTATGCCCGTTGATATTCAATTTGAATTTTTAAAAACTATACCGGGGATGGAGAACGTAAAAATAATGCGTCCGGGATATGCTATCGAATATGATTGTTTGGATCCTTTACAGCTGAAACCATCGCTTGAGCATAAATATATAGAAGGATTTTTTTCTGCTGGGCAGGCTAACGGGACATCCGGCTATGAAGAAGCTGCGGCACAAGGTCTTATCGCCGGTATCAATGCAGCCATGAAGATAAGGGGAAGAGAGTCTCTCATACTCAAGCGGTCAGAAGCTTATATAGGAGTGCTGATAGATGATTTAGTAACAAAGGGTACACAGGAGCCATACCGTATGATGACTTCACGTGCGGAATATCGTTTGCTTCTACGGCAGGATAATGCAGATATGCGTTTGACTGAAAAAGGCAGACAAGTAGGATTGGTGAATGACGAGCGATACAGCAGATACCTGGCAAAAAAGGATAAAATAAATGAAATAAAGATTTTAATGCAGGGGAAAAAGATCAATCCCAGCCGGGAAATAAATGATTTGCTCAGAAAAAATGATATGGAAGAAATCAGGGCAAGCATTAATTTATATGATATGTTAAAAAGGAAAAATATAGGATATAAAGAATTGGAAGAGGTATTTAATCTTCCTCATATAAATGATGAAGTCATAAAGCAGATAGAAACAGATGCGGTTTATGAAGGATATATCAGCAAGCAGGAGGAACAGGTAAGCCGGATGGAAAAATTGGAAAACAAAAAAATACCACCGGATATAGATTATATGAAAATCGCTAATTTGCGCGAAGAAGCTGTTGAAAAGCTGAATAAGATAAAACCCTTATCACTTGGCCAGGCAGGGCGAATATCCGGTGTTTCTCCGGCGGATATATCTATACTTTTGATTTATTTGGAACAATATAGCCGGAGGAATGATTAATGGATTTTTATGATTGTCTGCAGCAACGAACAAAAGAGTATGGAATACAGCTCAGTGAAGTGCAGTGTGAAAAATTCAATATATATTATAAACTGCTTGTTGAGTGGAATAATAAAATCAATTTGACTGCGATAACTGATCCTGATGAAGTGGCTGTCAAACATATCATTGATTCATTAAGTGGTTGGAATGAGAATTTTTTTGATCCTTCGGCAAGGATTATTGATGTCGGTACAGGTGCAGGCTTTCCCGGTATACCTTTGAAAATAATGTATCCTGCGCTACGTTTAACATTGCTGGATTCACTTGCCAAACGTATAAAATTTCTTCAGGATGTGGCCGATAAACTTCATATATCAGATATAGAATTTGTTCATGGGCGGGCTGAGGAAATAGGCCGCAAAAAAAATTACAGAGAAAGTTTTGATATAGTTTTTTCCCGTGCGGTAGCAAGAATGCCTGTTTTATGTGAATATACTCTGCCACTTGTAAAAAGAGATGGTTATTTTACAGCGCTTAAGGGAAAACAGTATAAAGAGGAAATTTGCGAGGCAGAAAATGCAATAAAAATATTAGGAGGCTCTCTGGCAGAAGTAAAACCTGTCAAATTACCGGGTCTCAATGATGTTCGGGCTGTTGTTTATGTGCTCAAGACGGATAAAACCCCCGATGTATATCCCCGTAAATCGGGTAGTCCGGAAAGAAAACATTTGTAATAGAGGAATTTACTGAGCGGCAGCTAATAATATAGCGGAGGCTATATTTTGAAAAAGTATTATGGTAATGATCATCATAACTATATATGAAGGGTGGGGGATATATGCGCAGATATATTTTACTGGTCCTGTGTATAAGTTTTCTATTGGACTCAAGGGCAGCTTTGGCAGCTCTTCCATCTGCCGCGATAGATTCTGAGCCGGTAGTAAATGCGGAAACGGTGAAAAATCAGGATGTGGGACAGACTGCTGCTGAGGATAATAAGGGATCGGCAGCAAAAAAGGATAAAGACGAAAATATATTTAAAAAAATGAATAAAGCGGATGAGGCCGATAAAAAAAGATTTGTGCTGATAGCAAAAGACAGCAGATTTTTTTATTACCTTGACCGTAAATCAGCCCGCTGGATCTTTGAGCCGAACAGCAGCAGAAAAATAATGGATGTATGGATACAATTGGTTGATGCCAACAAGGCAAGTGCACCGGCTGATAAATATTCAAATATTTCTGCTGATCAGTCATATTTGCTGGATCATTATTATATACGCCCTCAATTGCGGCAGATGCAATTCCTGTGTGAACTTGAAGTCGTAGGGCAGCCATCTAATAATGTGACGCAGAATGTGTATTCTGTTAAGAATTGGGAAGATATTATTCCCGGAAGCATTGAAGAAACCATATTCAACGCAGTCGTGAATACAAAGGAAAGTCTTGTGAAAATTGATACACAGAGCAACAGTATGGACATACAGGCCAGAGACTTTTTAGATAGAGTGCTTAATATAGGTTTGTGATGATTTGGGCAGTATTTAGCTGGATTGTGTCTGTTCGAAGACTTTAGGAAACTGAAATTTATTATTCGGTTATCCACAATATCCACAGGGAAATGTTCAAAATTTGTGGATAACCGTTGAATAAATGAAAAAAACTGTTGATAATCTGTAGGTAACTAATAAAGTTATCCACAGGAGGATTTATGAGCCGGCAAAATTATAATTATTTTTTGGAAACACGAATTTCCTTATATATCAGGCTTCCATGTGATTTATATATAGGCATTTATTTAATATGAAAAATGAAAAAGAAGAATTATCCACAAATTATTTTTAAAAATTGTGGATAATTCTTCTTTTTTTTGCATCTGCTATTATGGCTGCATAGTAATAAATTAGTGATGAAAGAGACGAATACCGGTCATAGCCATAGTTATCGAGTATTTATCACATGTTTCAATGACATTGTCATCACGAATGGAGCCGCCGCTTTGTGCTATATATTTTACACCGCTTTTATGGGCACGTTCTATATTGTCACCAAATGGGAAAAAGGCATCAGAAGCGAGGGCAGTACCAGTTATGGCAGAAAGCCATTTATGTTTTTCTTCTCTGCTAAGAACTGGAGGCTTTTCTGTGAAAACATTTTTCCAGTTGTTATCTGTAAATAAATCCATATATTCATCCGAAATATATACGTCTATGGCATTATCTCTGTCAGGGCGGCGAATATTTTCTTTAAATGGCAGAGAAAGAACTTTGGGATGCTGGCGTAAATGCCAGAAATCAGCTTTATTCCCGGCAAGACGAGTACAATGAACACGTGACTGTTGTCCGGCGCCTATACCTATGGCTTGTCCGTCCTTGGCATAACAGACGGAATTTGACTGGGTATATTTCAATGTTATTAAAGCAACAATAAGGTCTCTTTTTGCATCGGGAGGTAAATCTCTGCAGACCGTAGGAATACTTGAAAAAAGATCGTCAGTAATTTTTAAATCATTTCGTTTCTGTTCAAAAGTGATACCAAAAACTTCTTTTATTTCAGATGCCGGTGCATGATAACTTTTGTCCATTTGAATTATAAGATAATTACCTTTTCTTTTTTTCTTCAATATGGAAAGAGCTTCCGCTGAATAAGAAGGCGCTATTATACCGTCAGAAACTTCACGGGCCAGGAAAGATGCCGTAGCGGCATCGCATTCATCGGATAAAGCGGCAAAATCTCCGTAGGAGGACATACGGTCGGCGCCGCGTGCGCGAATATAGGCTTCGGCAAGAGGTGTAAGTTCAATATCTTCTACAAAATAAATTTTTTTCAGCAAAGCTGAAAGAGGAAGTCCGACAGCGGCACCGGCAGGACTTACATGTTTAAAAGAAGCAGCTGAGGGAAGATTTGTGGCCTCGTGCAGCTCTTGTACGAGCTGCCAGCTGTTAAAAGCATCAAGCAGATTGATATAACCAGGGCGGCCGTTTAATACAGTAAAAGGGAGATTGCCTTCGTTTATGAAAACTTTTGCGGGTTTTTGGTTCGGATTGCAGCCATATTTTAGTTCTATTGAGTTCATATCAATACTCCTTTGGGTTTCAGATATATATGCATATCGATAAGATGTTAAAAAGACAGAAAGCATCTGTTTATGAGCTCACTTTATCATTTTACGTGATATTTTGTCAAGACAGAATAGATGGTATACAGGAAAGCACTTTTTTAGAAAATTTGACAGCTTAATAAGCGATAGACGTTTAGATTTTTTATATGTATAATGTTGATGAAGATAATAGACTGATTTGGGAGGGGGTTTTATATAATGATAAAAAGTATTGCCGTTTTAACTAGTGGGACCGATAGTCCGGGCATGAACGCTGCTATAAGAGCTGTAACGAGGGCGGTATTATTTGAGAAAAAAACTGTCTGGGGAGTTAATGATGGATTTTATGGGTTGGTACATGATGAGATGAATCTATTAAAATCGATATCGGTCAGTGACACTATTCAACGTGGGGGAACTTTTTTGGGAACAAGTTTTTGTCCTGAATTTGAAACGACCGCGGGAAGAAAAAGAGCCTTTGAAAATTTGAGGAAGCATAAAATCGACGGGATGATCGTTATCGGCGGAGATGGTACGATGAAAGGTGCTAAAGTTTTCAGTGAAGAGTTTGCTTTTCCGATAGTGGGAATTCCCGCTACAATAGAAAATGATATTTGGGGGACTGACTATACTATAGGCTGCGATACTGCAGCTAATACGGTGGTTGAGGCGCTTAATAAACTGCGCGATACGGCACTTTCCCATCGCCGCGTTATTGTAGTAGAAGTATCGGGGAAAAAATGCGGGTGGCTGCCGATGGTATCGGGAATAGCCAGTGGGGCAGAATATATTTTAGTTCCCGAATACAGCATTGATATGGATGGATTAGTAAAAGCACTTAAAAAACGGCATACTTTAGAAAAAACATACAGCCTTATAGTAGTTGCCGATGGCTGCGGAGATATTATGAAAATAGGCAGGGAGATTGCCGAGAAAACGCATTTGGATACGCGTATTTCTGTGTTGGATCTTATTCTGCGCGGTGGTTCTCCCACTGTGGAGGATAGAGTGAAGGCAAGCCGTCTGGGTGAAAAAGCAGCATTGGCATTATTATCGGGTCTTTATGATATGGTAATAGGTTATGACAGAAATGATATTGTTACTATAGATTTGAAAGATGCTGTTGCCAATACGAAGGAGCTTGACAGAGAATATGCGCGTATTGCCAGAATTTTGACCTAATAAGTCTTCATGCGGCAGCCGGAGCTTAAATTTATAGAGCATAAAAATAAGGACCATTTTATTTTGGTCCTTATTTTTGTGCAGCCATATTATTAAAAAAATATTTACTGTGGGAAAGAATCATTTTTTCTCTTATTTGTGAGATTTTTTGCTATTTCCACGGCGACAACACCATCCGCGGCATATGCATCGGCTCCGGCACTGTCGGCATATTCCTGTGTGAGTACGGCACCGCCTACTATTACCTGGGCAGTTGATCCTGCTTCTTTCAGAGAGGCTATGACGGCGTCAATTTGAGTCATAGTCGTGGTCATTAGTGAGCAGAGACCAACTATGTCAGCATCATTTTCGATGGCAGCTCGGACAATCTTTTCATTATCAACATCTTTGCCCAAATCTATAAGCTTAAAACCGTTATTTTCCAAAAGTGCGGAAACTATATTTTTTCCAAGATCGTGTATGTCACCCTTTACGGTAGCAATAACAACGGTTCCCTTGCTTTTTGCCAGCTGGGCCGGCAGGATCTCTTTTATTTTTAAGAACGCTTCTCGCATAGCTTCAGCAGAAAGCATGACCTGCGGTAAAAAAATTTTTTTGGCGCCAAAATTTTTACCAACAATATTCATTGCGGCTGTAAGAGCATTTTCCGTTATTTCATTTGATGAATGTCCATTTTTTAAAGCTCTTTCCACCAGTCCGGCAATATTTTCCTTTTCTCCGGTTATGATAGACTGTTTAATTGCCTCAATAATATTTTCATCTGTTATTTCAATTATTGCGGTAGGCTTGTCGACAGCTTGATCTGATGCATATAAACTGTATTTTTGGCCGTTTGAGTCTTTTCCATTTAAAGCAGAAGCAGCCAGTAATGTGTTTTTCATTAAATGATCATAAGGATTTATTATGGGAGCATCAAGACCGACTGCCAGGCACATGGCAAAAAAAGTACTATTTATAAGAGGTCTGTTGGGAAGTCCAAAAGATATATTTGATAAACCCATTGTCGAAGGGTAGCCAAACTCGCTGCGGTACAGAGATAAGGCTGTTAATACTTCAACAGCGGCAGTTTTATCTGCGGCAATAGTCATTACCAGACAATCGAGAATAAAATCATTGTCATGCAGTCCGAATTTTTTGGCAGCCGTAATTATTTTTTTCAGAATAGCAATGCGTTCATTTCCCGTTTTGGGCAGTCCCTTATCGGATAAGGGAAGGCATAGGACCGCAGCACCATATCTTTTTGCCAGCGGCAGAAAATATTTTAAACGATCAGGTTCTGCAGAAACTGAATTTATGAGTGCACGTCCGGGATAGGCTTTTAATCCTGCTTCCAGAGCTTTTGGATCGCTGGTATCTATCGACAGGGGAGTAGGTACTATCTGAGATATTTCTTTTATTGCTTTTTCCATGGCAATGGATTGATCAATGCCACCCACGCCCATATTGACATCAAGAATGTCAGCACCGGCATTTGTCTGCTCTACAGCTTCTTTTTTTACAGATATGAAGGACCCTGTTTTTATCTCAGCAGCAAGCTTTTTACGGCCGGTCGGATTTATTCGTTCACCAATGAGTTTTGTCGGAAGATCTGCACCAATAAAAATAGTCTTGGTGCGGCTGGTCAGAGCAAGCCTTTTTAGCGGTGACTTGCGTATAGGATCAGACTGATCCGCAATAGCATTTTTTATTGCGGCTATATGTGCGGGGGTTGTCCCACAGCAGCCGCCGACAAAAGAGGCACCTGCTTCTACCAGTTTTGGCGCCCAGCTGCCCATATCATCGGGAGTCATCGGAAATACAGTTTGTCCGCCTATCAAGTGAGGCATGCCGGCGTTAGGCTGAACACTGATAGGACACCTGCAATTGTCGGCGAGTATTTTTACTATGGGAAGTAATTCCTCAGGCCCGGTGGAGCAGTTGGCTCCGATAATATCAGCTCCCATTGCTTCAAGTGTGATCGCTGCAGTCTGCGGATCGGTTCCGGTAACGGTTCTGGCATCTTCAGAATATGACATTTGGCAGATGACGGGAATTGCAGGAGAGGCATCTTTGACGGCTAGGAGAGCTGCTCTCATTTCCTGCAGATCTATACATGTTTCGATTAATAGATAATCCGCACCGCCTTCTATCAATGCGTGTGCCTGTTCAAAATATGCTTTATATACTTCATCAAAGCTGATATCACCAAGTGGGTCGATAAATCTGCCGATAGGGCCCATTGAGCCGGCAACTTTGCAGCGGCCTTGTGCAGCCGCTTTTGCATTTTTTACACCAGCAATATTTATTTCACGTACCTTGTCAGCTAAATTATAATGTGAAAGTTTCAAGGAGCTGGCACCAAAAGTGTTGGTTTCAATAATGGTCGATCCAGCGGAAATATACTGTTTATGGACATCGATAATAGCAGCAGTATTATTGAGATTAAGTATTTCAGGACATGCTCCTGTTTTTAAAATACCGGCTGACTGCAAAATAGTGCCCATGGCTCCGTCAAATATATTAAGCATAGATATTAACTCCTTTTAATGTTGCACGTGAAACATGCAGTAAGTTTATTGAATCTTTGTTATTGTATACGGGAAGAACAATTTTTTTGCGGGCATGTAGCACAGGAAGGTCTTTGCGGAGTGAAGGGATCTGTCTCAGGCACAAGTCCGATGATAGCAGTAACAGATTTTCTGGGAGTCAGCATCATGGATGAAGTATATTCTATTCCTATGGCAGACGCGTTAGTCAGACGAAGCATATGCGGCTGACAGCTTATATCCCAATCGCCATATCCTGGGCTGAATCGCCAAATACGTTTATAGCCAAGCGGCTTGATCGAAATATCAATGTTTTTTTCAAGACCGTCAGCTACTTGTTCAACTGCAGCTGTGGCTGCTGCATCAAGCAGCAGCCCGTGTGTGTAGCTTCCCTCATGGAAATTTTTTTCAATGGCAGTTTCAATATTACTGCCTGCTGTCACAGAAAGTAATATCACTTTTTCAGAATGGCTCAGATGCTTAAGAATTTTACTGCCCTGCAGTCTAAACGGAACAGAAGCGGAAACGATACCTTTGATGTTGTCATAGTTATACATTTCCCAGCTTCCTCGCGGTTCTGCAAGATATACCATTTCGTTGCAGGCAGCGATAATAGCTTGTTCACTGAAATCAGCGGCAGAAAGACCGGCATAGCGTCGTGTTTCCTTTATATCAACAGTTCTTAAAGGAGGATTATATATCGGCATGGGAGCAGACCACCTTATGAAATAAAATAGTAAAAATAGTATGTAGAATTCAGAAATATTTCCGGCTGGCAGGTTAAAAAATGGATAGCAGCGAATAAATCTGAAAGGTGAAAAGCACAATTGATGATTTTCTGCTGAATAATATTTATACAGTGAATGAAGATAATTGCGGTAAATATCAATGCGGTTTATATTGCTGTTAAAAATTATTTTCTGTAGGAAAGAAGTATAATATATTCTATCATAAAACAATTATCTGTGGTAATATAGAAAATTTTTAGCTGGATATAGTATATGCCTTAGTAAAAAATGTTTTGTGAATATGCGGCTGAAAATGGAAAAAATGAATATTGATGATAAAATGAATGTATTAATGGACAAGAGAGTTTTCTGCAGAGGGTCATTTAATTGACACGCAGATCAATAAGGGGAGATCAGATGACAAAGATAATTGCTATAGCAAATCAAAAAGGCGGCGTAGGAAAAACTACCACTGCAATTAACTTAAGTGCAGCTTTTGTTAAGGCAGATAAAAAGGTAATGCTGATAGATGCTGATCCGCAGGGAAATGCTACAAGTGGCTGCGGTATTGAAAAAGGACAGATAGAGAAGTCACTGTATGATTTATTGCTCAGAGAAGAAAAAATAAAAGAAATTCTGCGAAAAACGAAGAGCGGAATAGATATTTTACCTGCAACTATAGATTTGGCTGGTGCAGAAGTGGAACTTGTGGCGATGTTTTCACGTGAAACAAAGTTAAAAAAAGCATTGGATAAAGTAAAAGCAGAGTATGATTATGTCGTAATCGATTGTCCGCCCTCCTTGGGATTGCTGACTATAAATGCGCTGACTGCTGCTGATTCAGTAATTTTGCCATTGCAGTGTGAGTATTATGCGTTGGAAGGGATGACACAAATTTTGAATACTATAAATTTGGTAAAAGAAAATCTAAATGAAAAATTGTTTTTGGAAGGAGTTGTACTGACAATGTATGACAGCAGAACAAAGCTATCAGCGCAAGTGGCAGAGGAAGTGAACAGACATTTTCCTGAAAAATTATATAAAACGATAATTCCCCGCAATGTGCGATTGAGCGAGGCTCCATCATACGGATGCCCGATAAATGAATATGATCCTTCATCAAGAGGCGCTGCCGCATACGCGGCATTGGCGGACGAGGTGATGTCTCATGCCTAAAAATACACATACTGGCTTGGGACGGGGTCTGGGAGCTTTGTTGAATAATATTGAAATTGACAGTAAAGAAAAAATAGAACAGATCAATACAAATGATATAAGAACAAATCCTTTTCAACCACGCTCGAATTTCGACGAGAAATCCATTACAGAATTGGCACAGTCAATTGAAAAATGTGGTATATTGCAGCCTGTTTTGCTGAGAAAAATTTCGGAAGGATATCAATTGATAAGTGGAGAAAGGAGATGGCGTGCATGTAAAAAAATAAAACTTGATGTAATACCGGCGATAATACGTGATTATTCGGATAGGGAAGTAGCCCAAATTGCGCTTATTGAAAATTTGCAGAGAGAAGATCTAAATGCTATGGAGGAGGCTTCAGCCTATTCACGGCTTCTTTCAGAAACAGGAATCACGCAGAATGAGCTTTCACAATATATAGGGAAAAGCCGCAGCCACGTGGCAAATTTTTTACGGCTCCTGCATTTAGCCAAACCTATACAACTCCTCATAATGGAAGGAAATCTTAATATGGGACAAGCTAAACCTCTGTTGGCGATAAAAGATGAAAAGCTTCAGGAGAAGACAGCTGTGTATATATTGGCCAATGAATTATCAGCAAGAGAAGCTGAAGATGTGGTAAAAAAGATATTGCAAAAACAAACCGATATAGATGGAAAAAGGAAAAAACATTTTGCTGATGATGTTTTTATAGCAGATATAGAAGAAAAATTGGCACTCCTCCTGGGAACGAAAGTAAATATTAAGACAGGTACCAGAAAAAACAAAATTGAAATAGAATTCAGCTCTGCTGAGGATTTGGACAGAATAATTGATGCTGTGATGAAGAAAGATGAGAAAAAGGAAATAGCAGAGCATGAATTTTTCATATAAGTTTTGATAAGAAAATTATTTTTGTGGTATAATAACTTGTACTCACGGTTGAAAAATTTTGAGTAATTGGTTATGGGCAGCCAATAGAGGTGTTTTTTTAATTCCGTAAAAAATAAGCCTATTTTTAGATAAAGGAGATTAGTAGAACATGACAAATGGTTCTATAGGAATGATGAATGAAACAGTATTGTATATAATAGCTGCGATGGCGGTATTACTTTTGATAGCTTATATAATCACAGTAATTTTGATGGTAAAGCTGGGAAATATGAAAAAACGCTATAAAGAGATGATGCAGGGTGTCGATTCAAAAGATTTAGAAAATATGCTGTTGGAACATATTTCAAAAGTGGAAAAGGTAATGCAGCAAAATACCGAAATAGAGATGGAAAATAAAAAAATTCGTGATATTTTGCAGAATGTGATCCAAAAAGTCGGAGTGGTACGGTTTGCTGCCTTCGAGGATGTCGGTGGCGATTTGAGTTATGCAGTCGCCCTTTTGGACAGGAAAAATTCGGGAATTATACTGTCCGGTATATTTAGCCGCAATAGTTCGACCACATATATGAAACCTGTAGATAAGGGTCATTCTTCATATAAGCTTTCCGATGAAGAAAATGAAGCTCTGAATAAGGCAATTTCGCAATCATAATTTAACTAAGGTAAACCTAAAACTGATTTACAGCAGTTTTAGGTTTTTTTATAAAAATATTCATAAAACCAATTGAATTGATTGGCATTGATGCATAGTTTAGCAGTGATGATTTGCCAATGTGCAACAGCAGAGAAAAAAATATATTTCAGTGATGAGCCTATTAGAAAATGTCTAAATATAAAGCTGTTATCCATGGAAAAAGTATATGAATGATATAAAAAATATTACAATGATTACAAAAATATTTGATGGCTGTATATACTTGTAATGGAAAAGAAATAGTGTTAGACTGAAAAAGTAGCAGATTTGTTTTTAGTAATGTATTATATTTTTCGTCTTTTCAGAGATAGTTTGCCGCTGCGGGCAAATATTGTTCAACATTGACTTCTAAGTGTGGATGAAAGTGAATTCATTTGAGCTTAGGAGTTTATTTACGTGAAACAGAAGAATATAAAGTCGGCAAGTTATACTGTGCAGGAGAAGCTGTCAGCAAATTTATGGGCATCAACAGGCAGGCTGCTTAATTGCATAGACTGGTTGTGAAAAAATGAAAAATAATTCGTGAGGCGATCTTATGTTGAAAAAGGCTGCATTAAAAACTGCATTAAAATTATGGAATAAGGGTGGTTTTTCTGTACAATTTTGGGATGGAGAAGAAAAAAATTATGGAGAAGAGACCCCAAAATTTAAAATAATTTTTCATCGTGAACCGACATTAACAGATATCAAAGATATGAATACGGATCTTGTGCTGACTCTCGGACAGGCTTACATGGATGGCAGTATAGATTTTGAAGGCTCTCTAGATGATGTTATAGCGGTCATGTTCAAAAATCAAAACGGTGATGTAAAAAAATATGCACTTGATGAATTAAAGAGAAAAATGTTTTCTGGAATTGAGGAACAGGAAAAGCAAAACATTCACAGTCATTATGACTTGGGCAATGATTTTTATGCGAAGTGGCTCGATAAGACAATGTCATATTCGTGTGCATATTTTAAACATGAAACGGATACATTAGATGAAGCACAGCTTCACAAAATAGATCATTCTTTGCAAAAATTGTTGCTGAAAAAGGATGAGACTCTCCTTGATATAGGCTGCGGGTGGGGCTGGCTCATAATAAGAGCGGCACAGCAATATGGAGTCAATGCAGTAGGCATAACATTAAGTGAGGAGCAATATGCCGGGGCCACAGAAAGAATAAAAAAACTTGGTCTTGAAGATAAGGTAAGGGTTTTACTGCTTAACTATATGGACCTTGATATTGAAAAATATCAATTTGATAAAATCGTAAGTATAGGGATGTTTGAACATGTCGGGAAGGAGTTTCTACCTCTTTATCTGCATAAGGTGAATACGTTACTGAAAACTGGAGGACTATTTCTGCTTCATTCGATAATGGGTTATACTGAGGCACCGACTAATGGATGGATAAAGCGATATATTTTTCCGGGAGGATATATACCGACTGTGCGTGAAACAGTAAATCTATTCCCCGATTTTAATTTTTATTTACTTCATATGGAAAGTTTACGCCGTCATTATGCACGTACACTTGACGAGTGGTATAAAAATTTTCTTGCATGCAAGGATACATTGCCGGCTAAATATGATGAACAATTTAAAAGAATGTGGGGACTTTATCTTTCCGGCTGCGCATCTGCTTTTAGGACGGGCAATATAGACGTTGTGCAGTATTTGTTGAGCAAGGGAATAAATAACGATCTGCCGATGACCGATGAATATATGTATGAAAAATGATATATTGCACTTGATCAGGCAATAAAAAATTCAGGTGTTATATTTTAGAGACAAGGGACGGCTGCTGTGAATATTATTCATAATGGCCGTCTTTTGTTTTTGATAAATATAATTACAAATATTACATAGTAATTAAGAACAAATCTTGACAAAATAAATGATTTTATTTAATATAAAGCTATAAATATAGACTAAAGTTATTATCCATTCATGAAGAAAAAATTTCATTTATGAATAGATTAAAAGGAGGCTTTCCTATTTTAAAGCTGTTTTCTGATGTGGAGAAAAATAAAAATGAGTTGGAAGAAATACTTTTGCGCGTTCGTACTGATGAAATTATATACAGACAGAAAAATGAAATAGAAATTGCAAATCGATTAAAACTATTGGAAAATCAATTGAACATTGCGGTTAAAAATCTAAATGATGCTATGACGCTCAAATAAATGCAACACGGTTACATCTGCAAAATTTATGCATGAGCTTATTTTCAATAGAAATCGTAAATGATAAGAATTGAAAGAAATATTTTAGACATATATATATTAATAAAAAGGATTTTTGTGTGAATTAGAGAATAAATCCTAATAGATATTAAGATAGAATTCTTGTCTTTTAGAAAAATATCAGTGCACTTATTTTATGTGCCGACTGATTAAAATAGTATCGAATAAACAGAGATCATGTTTGTAGATCAAGCGGCGGAATTAACTGCTGCCTGATATGTTTATTCGACATTATAGCAATAAAAGGCAAGTTTTATTAAAAGGGGGATAAATTAGATGGCAGATTTTGCAAATCCGTTTCAGGGCAATGTTGATCGTAAATTAACAAAGGGAGAATTGATACAGGCAGTACGGCTGGATATTTCAGGAGAACTTGAGGCAATTTACCTTTATGATGCACATGTGCAGGCAACAGATAATGAAGTGGCTAAAAAAGTTATAGCTGATATACGTGATGAAGAAAAAGCTCATGTCGGAGAATTGATGGCGCTGCTTCGTATTCTTGACCCTGAAGAGGCTGAGCATTTTGCTTCTGGAGAAGCCGAAGTTAAAGAATTGCTCGAAGAACTGGAAAATGAAAAAAAGGAAAGTGTTTTGAAAAAAACTGATCCTGAGGCTACCGTAGGAAGTCTTATCAAATAAATAACATAATCGGTGATTCATAGATTTGTTTTAATGGTTGTAAAAATAACAGGAGGGATGTTTTGTATGGATTATTTATCTAGAGACGCAGCACCATTTACTGACGAATTTTGGGAACAAATTGATAAAACAGTTGTAAAAACAGCGGGCAATGTATTGCATGGACGCAGGTTCATTCCATTATATGGACCTTTGGGCATAGGTGTCACCAGTATTACTGTTGATGATGCTGATAAATTAGAAGAAGTTTCCAAAAATGGGTTTATGATGACCTCCGGGCGCAAATTTTTGGAAATTCCCACATTATATGAAGACTTTCTTTTATCAGCGAGAGATTTGGAAAGTGCCGCTCATGCCGGATATCCTGCTGATTTATCAAAGGCTGTTAATGCAGCGGAAGATTGTGCATTGAAAGAGGATCGGTTAGTATTTTTTGGCAATGCAGACTTTAAGATAGACGGGTTATTTAATGTTGCCGGCTCAAATAAAATCAAAAAAAATGACTGGACTGTTGGCGAAAATGCTTTTACGGATATAGCGGCGGCGATAAATCTACTGGTTGAAAAAGGTATATACGGTGCTTATTCGCTGGCAATCAGTCCAGATCTTTATTTGCAGATGCAAAGATTGCAGCCGGGAACTGGTTTACTGGAAATAGACAGAGTGAAAAAACTTCTTGACAAGAGAATATATTCAACACCTGTACTGGGAAAGGGAAAGGCAGTTCTTGTTTGCGCGGACAGCAGAAATATGGATTTGGTGATCGGCCAGGATCTTAAAACGGCATATCTTGAACAAACAGAATTAAATCATAAATTCCGTATTCTTGAAACAATGCTGTTGAGAATAAAAAGACCTCAGGCAATAGTGATCTTTGAATAAAACGGGTAAACGGCGGCCGGCAGGCAGCCTATAATATATTATATTGGAGGTATAATTTAGAATGGAAAAGGTAGTTTTTTATCGTTGTGAAAGATGCGGAAATATAGTGGCACTTGTAAATAACGGCGGTGGTACATTGTCCTGCTGCGGTCAGTCTATGACCAAGCTTGAGGCCAATACTACTGATGCGGCACAGGAAAAGCATGTACCTGCAGTTACCAAGAAAGATGATAAGATAGAAGTCGCTGTTGGTTCAGTGCTGCATCCTATGCAGGAGGAACATTATATTCAGTGGATAGCTCTTGCTACGGATTCACGTGTGCGCATCCAGTTTTTAAAGCCGGGTGAAGAACCTAAAGCCGAGTTCTGTGGGGCACAGAACGGAACAGTCTATGAATATTGCAATTTACATGGTTTATGGAAAAAAGATTTTTAAGAACTTTGTGTGAAGATGAGGGGATTCTCTGGTAGAGGATCCCCTTCTCTATATCAAGATGTGTTTATCGGTGAAGGGCTAAAATGTATGGCTGTAGCTAAGAATTAATCTGTGATTGGCCTAGTATGCTGACAATACCTATTGTTTCTTTTAGTTAGTATATATTTTTTTAAAAATTAATTACAAAAAAATACTAAAAACTATTGAAATTTTTATAACGCAGTAATATAATAATAATTAGTTGAGAATATTTTTCATGCAGAAAATATAATAATTTTAATAAGAAAAGGGAGTTGTTGGCAATGGGTCAGTTTCAGGAAGCAGTAAGCAAACGCCGTACAAATTATGCACTGGGAAAGAACGTTAATGTCTCGTCAAAGCAGATAGTTGCAGAAATAGAACAATTAGTGAAGGATGTTCCTTCAGCATTTAATATGCAGTCAGCCAGGGTTGTAGTGGCCTTTGGCAGTAATCATGATAAAATATGGCAGATCACAAAGGATATTTTGCAAAAAATTGTACCGGAAAAGAATTTTGCTGCCACTGAAGAAAAAATAAACGGTTTTGCCGCAGCATATGGCACAGTTTTATATTTTGATGAAACGCTTACTGTCGAATCGATGCAAAAGCAATACGCTGCTTATGCGGATAATTTCCCGGTATGGGCTCAGCAGGCGAATGGAATGCTGCAATTTGCTATTTGGACAGTACTCAATAATATGGGACTTGGTGTTAATCTGCAGCATTATAATCCTTTGATTGATGATCAGGTAAAGAAGCTTTTTAATGTACCGCCAAGCTGGAAATTAATTGCGCAGATGCCTTTTGGAGAACCATTGCAGGTTCCGGGACCTATCGAAAAAATAGATGTAAGTGAAAGAGTTAAAATTTTTTAATTAAATAAATCTTGTTGAATTTATATTGTGCAAGGAGGGTAAATGATGGCTATTTATGATTTCAAGGTAAAAACTAATCATGGGAAAGAAAAATCACTTGCGGATTATAAGGGAAAAGTCCTTATTATTGTCAATACGGCAAGCAAGTGCGGATTTACGCCTCAATATGAAGAATTACAGCAGGTGTACTTAAAATACAAGGATAAGGGTTTTGAAATATTGGCCTTTCCAAGTAATCAGTTTGCAGCGCAGGAGCCGGGAAATGCTGCAGAAATAGAACAATTCTGCAAGGTAAATTACGGTGTAACATTTCCTATATTTGAAAAAGGAGATGTTCGCGGAGAAACTGCACAGCCTCTTTTTAAATATTTAACAGAACAGGCAGCCTTTAAGGGATTTGATGAAGCTCATCCTAATGCTGCAAAATTGCAAAATGCCATAAACACGAATTTCCCGGAATTTATGAAGGGTGATTCTGTGAAGTGGAATTTTACGAAATTTCTTGTGGATAAAAAGGGCAATGTCGTAAAACGGGCTGAACCCACTACTACACCGAAACAAATGGAAGCAGATATCGAAAAACTATTGGGATAATTTTAACAGGCTTTTATAAGCAGGTAAATACTGTATAGGGGAAAGTGTATCAAATTAATGATCTGATATATTTTTCCCTATACAGTATTTTTTATTAAAAAAATAACGTAATAAAGGTAAAAATCAGATTATATAGAATAATATATATAAGGCTATACTATACTAAGCAGTTGCGCAAGAAAAGGGGCTTTGGCATATGAAAAATTTATATTCTATTAAAGTCAGATTGATTTTTACTATAGTTGCAGTTTCAATAGGAACAATACTTTGCGTCGGTGGTTTTTTTATTTATAATATGATCAGAAACAGTGAAAATCAAATCGCCGATTATAGGCAAACACTGGTCGAAAATGTAGATCGTGAACTTAAACGGCAGACAGAAATAGCCATGAGTCTTATTAAGGATGTGTATAGCAAGCAACAGTCAGGTATGATCACAGAGGCACAGGCGAAAGTACAGGCGGCCTCTTTGATAAGGCAATTGCGGTATGATGATGGCAGAGGATATTTTTGGATAGATACATATGATGGAGTAAACGTTGTCCTCATGGGAAGAGATATAGAGGGCCAATCACGTATTGACTCAGTTGATCCCAACGGAAAATATTATATAAAAGAAATAATAGAGAATGGCCGTAAAGCCGATGGTGGGTATACAGATCTTATGTTTGCAAAACCGAATGAAACGATACCTTTGCCAAAACGCAATTATTCTATTGCCTTTGACCCATATAAATGGGTCTTGGGAACAGGAGGCTGGATTGATTATATTGATGCCAGGGTAGCTCAAAAAGAAGCAGCTGAAAAACAAATCCTTCAGGACAGTATCATCAGAATTGTAATATATATGGCAGTATTGCAAATAATACTGATTGGCATAGCTATATATGTGGGGAAAATACTGGCTGATCCGATAGAATTTGTTACTGAAAAGATGAATATTTTGGCAACAGGAGATTTCAGCTCAACCGTTGAAGGAAAAATATTGGAACGCAAGGATGAAATAGGAATAATGGGGCGTTCTCTGCAATCTTTGCATAATAATGTTAAGACGTTATTGAAAAAAATCGCTGAATCTGCTGAATATTTGGCAGCATCCGCGCAAGAGTTGACGTCAAGCGCCGAACAATCGGCTACGGCAAGCAATCAAGTTGCCGATTCGATGGTAAATGTGGCACATTTGTGCAATGATCAATTTTCTGCAGTAGATGGTGCGGGAAAAAATACGAGTGATCTTTCCAGTCATATGCAGAATTTTATGAGTGCGATAGAAGAATCGGGACAGAAGATAAAACTGGCAAGCGAAGCTGCCGGGAGAGGAAATAAGGAAGTATCGGCAGCTGTTTCAAAAATGGAAGATATGGAGAGGTCTGTCAGCAAATCCGCTGAGGTTATAGGCGGATTAGGTAAAAGGTCAGAGAAAATAGGTGCTATTGTCGATACAATAGGCAGCATAGCGGGACAGACCAATCTGCTGGCATTGAATGCTGCCATAGAAGCAGCCAGAGCGGGAGAACACGGTAAGGGGTTTGCTGTTGTTGCCGAAGAGGTCAGAAAGTTGGCTGAACAATCGCAAATGGCTGCCAGCGAAATTGCAGAATTGATAAGTTCTATACAGAATGAAACGCAGAATGCGGTTACTGTTATGCAAACAGGTGTAGATCAAGTGAAGGAGGGGTCATCGGTAGTTGATAATGCAGGAAATACATTTGGTGATATCGTGGGCATGGTGGAACAGATAGCTGAACGGTCAGAAAGTATGGAACAGATAGTCGGCAGCCTGGCAAAAGGGACAGAAGACATAGCTGCGACCGTGGAAAAAATCGACAGTATGAGCCGCAGTGTATCCGCTGAAGCTGAAACGGTTTCTGCCGCCACAGAGGAGCAGACTGCTTCGATGAATGAAATTGCTGATGCCAGCCGTACGCTGGCTCAGATGGCACAGGAACTGCAGGGAGCTGTCAGTTCGTTTAAAATATAATGGCCTTTGAACAGAAAGGCAGCAGTATCAAGAGGCATGAGTGACAGGCAGGATAAGGTGTAATTGCATCAGTATGAGTATCATGGGCACAAAGAAAACGGATTTTCGTGTGAGAAATGATATTATTTTGGGCTGGTTTTGCTGAAAGTGGCTTCTGCCAATTTAAGGCAGGAGCCACTTTTTATTGCAATATTGTTTTTTCACCTGATATTGTTTGCAATACAGCGTGGACATTTTCGATATGGAATATTTCGAATATGCCATCGCCGACAGAGTATAAATTACCAAGTGAAGGCATAGTTTGCAGGGCTTCTTTCTGGGAATCTTCTGTGGTGCAGAAAACAGCTGTACCATTAATACGCAGAAGATTATAGTCTATGTCGACACAGCATATTTCTAAATTAGGATTGAGCACCAGCTGTTTGTACATGTCATTTTGGTTGGAAGTGCAGAAGGTCAGCTTGCCATTGTACTCCATGACAAACCCCAAAGGTCTTATGTGAGGGATATTGTCGCAGGTTGTTGCCAGATAAAAAATCTTGTTAGTCTTCAGGAATTTTAAGATGTCTTTCATAAAGCGCCTCCTAGCAGGATTACAATAAATTAGATGGTCAGGCATTGTTTGATAGTAGTCATTGTTTCTTCATATATAATTGATAAGAACTGCCCCAATCGTATATGGCTTGAATTATGGGCTTCATGGATAAACCAAGTTCTGTAAGTTCATATTCAACATGCGGAGGTACTTCAGGAAAAACGGTTCGTTTTATGATTTGGTCCTGTTCTAATTCACGCAGTTGCAGTGTCAGCGATCTGTGAGTTATTGTTTTAAGCAGACGCCGCAGTTCGGTGAAACGTTTTTTTCCGCTTAAAAGTCGATAAAGAATAAGCCCTTTCCATTTGCCGCTGACAATATTTAAAGTAGTTTCTACAGGGCATGGTTCATAGACACACATAGAAGTATCTTGGGTATCGTTCATTCTAAAGCCCCCTTTTGAAAAGAAAAGATTTATTGAAGATAAGATAAGTATACTAGTTGAAGGAAGCCAATAGCAAGTATAAAAAATATACTTTGGTAAAGTTTTATATATTATCTATAAAAATTTTGCGTACTTCCGATTATTTGCTGCATTTGATATACTTTTGATGAGGCTGAAGGATAGGTTTTGCTATGCTATTAAGACGGCTGAGGAAAGAAGGTAGTTGTGATGCAATTTTGTGACAGACAGTTTATTTTAGACACATTTAATTTTCGCCATGCTTGCAAGCATTTTGACAAGGGAAGAAAGGTTTCGGCAGAGGATTTTGCTGTAATCTTAGAAGCGGGGAGATTATCGCCTAGCTCCTTTGGTTTTGAACCATGGTCATTTCTTGTAGTTGAGAACAGACAGCTTAAGGATAAGCTGTGGAATGCGGCATGGGGTGCACAGAACAGTTTCAAGGGGGCAAGTCATTTTGTTATTTTACTGGCAAGAAAAAAAATAGATACAGTCTATGATGCTGCTTATATAAAAGACATCATGAAAAACGTGCAGAATTTACCGGAAGCTGTAATTGAGCAAAGATTGAGTGCTTTTGAAAATTTTCAGAGAAAAGATTTTAATTTGCTCGAGAGTGAAAGAGCAATTTTTGACTGGGCGTCCAAGCAGACATATATAGCATTGGCTGATATGCTGACTGCTGCGGCAGCATTGGGGATAGATTCGTGTCCTATTGAGGGGTTTGATCAAAAAGAAGTAGATCAAATATTATCGGCTGAGGGTGTAATGGACAAAGCTCATTTTGGAGTGTCTGTAATGGCAGGATTCGGTTATAGGATGGCAGAACCGCATTCTAAGACACGCAGAAAAACAGAAGATGTGGTGAAGTGGATAGAATAAAGAATATATAATAGAAAGTGTCCTTTAATCTGCAAAAAGCTGTAGAATTCCCCTTTATAAGACAATGTCTGATAATTGTCTTATAAAGGGGAATTTTATTTTACTCAAGGTTTACATAAATGTAACGATAAAAATATTATTTGATGTTATACTTCATTCATACACGAGGAGGTTAAAATAAGCATGAAAAAAAATATTCTCAAAGCAGTAGCTGCGGCACTGATGACTGCGTCGTTATTGACGGGATGTGGGAACGATAATGCGGGATCAGAACAATCTGCTCAGGGAGATAAGGTAAAAATAGAATACTGGCATGTAAATGCAGAGACACAGGGTGGGAAAACTGTACAGGAACTTGTTGATAAATTTAATGCGCAAAGCAAGGATGTGGAAGTTGTCGCCCGATACAACCCTGATATGTATAAAGGGCTTATGCAAAATTTGCAGGCTGAAGCGGCCGCAGGAAAATCGCCGGCTGTAGTACAGGTCGGATGGGCATTTTTAGATTACTTTTCAAATAATTTTACATACAGTGCGCCGCAAAAGATCATTGACAAAGATTTTTCGGATGATAAGAATTTTTTGCAGGACAATTTTTTACCCAATGTTTTGGATTTGGCAAAAAATAGTAAGGGTGATCAGGTCGGTATTCCCTATTCTCTCAGTACACCGGTGTTATATATTAACAGGGACTTGCTCCGGCAGGCGGGGCTTGATGAGAATGGACCGAAAACTTGGGAAGAGTTAATAAAATTTTCTGATACAGTAAAAAAACAAACAGGAAAATATGGGTTTTATATGCAGGAACCGGCAGATAACTGGGCACAGCAGGCTCTCCTAGAAAGCAACGGTGCCAGAATGATAACTGACGGTAAAGCAAGTTTTGCGTCCGAAGATGGAATAAAAGCATATCAGGCATATGCGGACATGGTAATTAAAACAAAATCTGCATTGCATATTTCTTGGGATCAGGGAGTACAGGCATTTGTCAACGGTGATGTGGCGATGCTATACACTACTATTGCTCAAAGAGCCAATGTTCAAAAAGGGGCAAAGTTTGACGTGGCCGCAGTCAGTTCACCGGCATGGGAAGGCAAACCCAAAAAGTTGCCGGCTGGAGGATGTTTTCTGGCCATAACGGCACAGGATGAAAAACAGCAGAAAGCGGCTTGGGAATTTGTAAAATATCTCTACAGTGTCGAGTCTATGGCAGCATGGACAAAGGGAACAGGGTATGTGCCTCCGCGTAAAGATGTGGCAGATGCAGAGAACGGACTTAAGAGTTTTCTAGAGGAAAATAAAATGATGAAAGCCGCAACTTCACAGATGGATAGTGTAGTTCCCTGGGCATCTTTCCCGGGAGATGCAGGCCTTCAGGCCGAACAGCTTCTTCTTGATACCAGAGATAAAATTCTCAGCGGCAGTATATCTGCCCGTGAAGCATTGACTCAGACGCAGGAGCAGATCAATAATCTGTTAAAATGATGAGACAGTGCACGTATTTATAAAAAAAGATTACGGTAAAAACGGTATGGCTTAGAAAATTTATCTAAGACTATCGTTTTTTACTGTTTTAAGCTTCAATGGAAATTAAAGGAAAACAAAAGTGTGCGTGTAATGAAAAATAAAAAAAATCTTATAACACAAAATACAATGATAGCTTATATGCTCATACTGCCTGCCCTTTTGGTATTTGCTATATTTATGTTTTATCCGCTTTTTTATACGGCATATTTGAGTTTTTTTGATTGGAATATGATAAAACCGCTAAAAGTATTTGTCGGGCTGGATAACTATAAAGCGTTATTCAGTGATCCTCTGATGCCTTTAGTAATAAAAAATACGGTAGTGTATATTTTGATTTTACTTATATTAAATTGTGCAGCGCCATATATATTGGCATTTATTTTATCCTTTGTAGTAAAGAAGGGCCGCGGTTTTTATAAAGGTGCGTTTTTTTTGCCCAGTGTCATTTCTCTGGTAGTCGGTTCAATATTATATTTATGGATATTAAATCCTGTATCTGGACCGGCGGCTGTAGCCGCAGAATTTATGGGGATAAATATTCCCATATGGAGCAAGACTCAAGGTTTGGTTATTGTTGTGCTTAGTATAATAACTACGTGGAAGATTTTTGGCTACAATTTCATTGTTATATTCGGCGGAGTTACTGGCGTGCCTCAGGAGATTATAGAAGCAGCAAAAATAGATAATATTCCCTTGTATAAAATATTTTTTGATATAGTATTGCCGATGAGCAGTGCCACCGGTGTATATATTTTTATAATGACGATCGTCCAGGGTCTTCAATATGTGTTCACACCTATAAAAGTAGTTACTCAAGGCGGTCCGGACAATGCAAGTTCCAATGTTATATATGATATTTATCAGGAAGGATTTTTATTATACCATACCGGATATGCTTCTGCGATGTCCATTGCCGCAATGGTTCTATTTGTAATTTTATTGGTCATTGAATTCCGATATGTGGAAAAGGGGATCTATTATGAAAATTGACAGCAGCCTGAAATGGCATGTGCTGCTCTGTATTGCTTTATTTGTTTCCCTGATGCCAATTGTTTTTGCAATTTCTACATCCTTTAAGGAGCTCAGTGAGGCTTATGGAAATGTTTTGGGACTTATACCGCATAATCCGACAATGGCAAACTATTTGCGTATCTTTCAGGAATTGCCGCTGAATCAGATAACGCTGAACACTGTTATCGTGGCTTTTGCTGTGACAGTATTTAAAATCGTTACAAGTGTTATGGCGGCTTATGCTTTTGTCTATTTTAATTTTAAAGGTAAAAACTTATTGTACATCATATTGATAAGTACTATATTTATTCCTTTTACCATGACTATGATACCAAATTATCTTATTATTTCACAGATCGGTCTGAGAAATAATATAATTGGTGTAATTCTGCCGCAATTAAGTGATGCTACGGGTATATTCCTTATCCGACAGGCAATGAGAAGTATCCCGCTGTCCTTTATAGAGGCTGCCAGATTGGAACAAGCGGGAATTTTTCATATAATGTTCGGCATTGTCCTACCGCTGGCAAAACCGGCCGTTATTTCCACTGGTATAATGTTTTTTATAAATTCGTGGAATGAATATGTGTGGCCGGTGCTGATACTAAAAGATACTGCAAATTATACACTGCCGCTTGCACTGCAGCTGTTTATCAGCTCCGAAGGAGGCACAGATTTTTGTGTGGCAATGGCGGTTTCGGTCGTTACGATGATCATACCTTTGGGTTTATATCTCATTTTTCAAAAATATATTATTAGTACGTTCACTTCTTCAGGTGTGAAGGGGTGATGAGAAAGGAAAGTAGTTATGAAGGAAATAGTATTTGAAAATGTATGCAAAAAATACGGAAAAAATACAATAATAGAGAATCTTAATTTTACTGTTCATAGTGGTGAACGATTGATTCTTTTAGGTGCTTCAGGCTGCGGCAAATCAACAACATTAAGAATGATTGCGGGATTGGAGGATATCACATCCGGTAATTTATATATGAATGGGCAGCGTGTAAATGATATAGTCAGCGGAAAACGCAATTTGAGCATGGTGTTTCAAAATTATGCACTTTATCCGCACATGACAGTGACAGAAAATATAATTTACGGGCTAAAAATTCAAAAACTGCCGCAGGCGGAAATACATGCCAGACTCACGGCAGCCTTGGGAAAATTGGAATTGGACGGATTGGAAAACAGAAAACCAAAGGATTTATCAGGCGGTCAGCGTCAGCGAGTGGCTCTGGCAAGAGCTGTCGTAAAACGCAGTGAACTGCTTTTGCTGGATGAACCGCTGTCAAATCTTGATGCACAGCTTAGAGTACATGCGAGGAAAGAATTGGTAAAAATTCATCAGGCATATAAACAAACTTTTGTATATGTAACGCATGATCAGGTGGAAGCGATGACGATCGGTGATCGTGTAGCAATTCTGGACAAAGGACGCCTGCAGGTGATAGATACACCTAATAATGTTTACAACAGACCGGCAAATATTTTTACGGCAAAATTTATAGGTTCACCTGGCATGAATATTTTTAAAGGTTCGTATTCAGATCACTTCTTACAGTTGGGAAAGCAAAGCATAAAGCTGTCTGAAGCTTGGAGCGCCTATATAGGTGAAAAAAATTGCCGTGAATTTTATTTCGGCATCAGACCGGAACATATTTTGCTGTACAGAGAAAAACACAGAGATACTTTTGCCGGTGTGGTCAAATATGTAGAGGAATATGGCAGCCGCCGCGGAATTTATTTTGAAACGGAAGGCAGCGAAGTCGTGGCGGTCACTGAAGCATCAGATTTTAAACCGGGCAGCAATATATATTTTGCGGCAGATAGTGATAAACTGCATATCTTTGACAGCAAAAATAAAAAAAATATAGGCTATCCAGAGGTGTATCATGGCAATATATATCAGTACCAATCTGTATGAACCGCAGCAGCTGCAGAATATATTTGCGCTCTTGAAAAAGATGTCGCTGCCGATAGGCATAGAACTCTTTCCAGAATGGCAGAGTGAAATATTCTGCAAGATGCTGAATATGTATTATGATGAATTTAAAAAGCATCCGATAACTCTGCATGGGCCTTATTATGGGACAGAACACAGCCGGGCTGAGGGAACGGAGGAATATGCAAGAGCGATGGTATACTTCAAAAAGACATTTGAACTTTCTCGGGAACTTAAGGCCCGGCATATTGTCTACCATCACAACAACTGCAGAATAGATATAGGCCAAAAACAGGAATTAATCACTGTAAGTGAGAAGAATCTGGCAAAATTGCGGCGAGAGGCGGTAAAATTCAAAGCGAAAATAGTCGTAGAAAATGCCGGCGTATTGGCTCATAAAAACATGTTATTCGATCAGGATGAATTTATTGAAATGGCTGAAAGGGTACCGGAGAAAATATTGCTTGATATCGGGCATGCTCATGCCAACGGCTGGAATATAAAATATATTATAGAGAGATTGTCAGATAAGATTATTGCCTATCATGTGCATAATAATGACGGATATGAAGATAAGCATGACAGAATATTTCATGGAACACTTGATTTTGCGGATTTTATAAACTGCTATAAGAAATATACACCAAATGCTGATATTGTTGTTGAATATGGTAAACAATGCGCGGTGGATTCTGAAGGAATAGCAGAAGACATAGACTATATTAAAAAAAATATAACTGCGGCAGCAAGTAAATAAAGCTGTACAATATTATTTAAGAATCAGAAACATATAATGAAAGCAGACGGGCACCTTAATACATTGGTGAGTCCGTCTGTTTTTTTACGAAGTGTGCTTGTTGACAAATTAACATAGAGGTTATATACTAAATTTAGTAATAAAAAGTAATTAGATAATAACAAGTAATTAAAAATTAAAGGGGGATTTTTGTATGGCATATGCAACAACCAATCCGTATACGGGTGAAGTGGTCAAATCTTTTCCGACGGCGAAAGATGATGAGGTCAAAGCGGCTATAGGGCTAGCTGATGATGCGTTTAAAGGCTGGAAAAACACCAGTTATGAAGAAAGAGCTGCTGTTTTATTGAAGGCAGCTGAAATTCTACGAAAAAGGCATACTGAATATGCAAAAATTCTCACACTCGAAATGGGAAAATTAATTGCAGAGGCAGAAGCAGAAGTTGAATTGAGCGCTAAAATTTTGGAATATTATGCTAAAAATGGAGCCGCTCAGCTTCAGCCACGCAGTATACCTGTCGAAGGGCTGCCGGCAGATGCTGCAAAACTTGTATATCAACCATTGGGTGTACTTTATATAGTAGAACCTTGGAATTTCCCGTATTATCAGATAGTGCGGATATCGGCACCGCAGCTGATGGCGGGGAATACTCTGCTGTTGAAACATGCGTCTAATGTGCCGCAGGCGGCGGCTACTTTTGAAAAATTATTTATAGAAGCTGGTTTGCCTAAAGGGGCTTTTATAAATCTATATGCTGCACATAATCATAGTGAATTGATCCTATCTGATCCGCGGGTGCGTGGAGTGGCATTGACTGGAAGTGAACCTGCCGGTGCGGCTGTAGCTTCAACTGCTGCCAAATATTTGAAAAAGAGTACTCTTGAGCTGGGCGGTTCAGATGCTTTTATTGTTCTGGATGATGCCGATATCGATAAAGCTGCAAAATGGGCGGTGTTCGGACGTCATTGGAATGCGGGGCAAGTGTGCGTTTCTTCGAAAAGGATTATATTAGTCGATTCAATTTATGATGAATTTATGGAAAAATACAGAGCAGGAGTTGCGGCTCTTAAAGCGGGAGATCCGCTTGATCCGTCAACCACGCTTGCACCTTTGTCTTCTTTTGAAGCTTTGGAGCTTTTGAAGAAACAAGTGAGCATGGCTGTTGCCGGAGGCGCCAAGGCAACTGTGGCAGGTCAGCCGGTTCCCGAAAAAGGTGCTTTTTATCAACCTACTATTTTAGAAGATATTGCTCCGAAAAATCCGGCTTATTATACGGAAATGTTTGGGCCTGTGAGCCAGATTTATCGTGTGGCTGATGAAGCCGCTGCTGTTAAGATGGCAAACGATTCTCCGTTTGGTCTTGGCGGATCAGTGTTTACAAAAGATCCTGTACGTGCTCAGCGTGTGGCTAAGCAAATCGATACCGGCATGATGTATATAAATCATCCCACTGGTGTCAGAGCCGATATACCTTTCGGCGGTGTGAAAAATTCCGGTTATGGACATGAATTGATCGATCTGGGCATTCATGAATTCGTTAATATCAAAGTGATTGTGGATATGCCGATTGACGGAGATTTTTGATAAATACATCTTCGGAATGAATAATCTATAAAAACAGTGAGCATGGAAAATTTTCCTTTCTTTACCTTAAGATCGGATATCTTTCATGCTCACTGTTTTTTGTATTTATTTGTTTTTCATTTCAAAAAAGATTTTGTATTCAAAAGAAAATTACCTATATTGGCAGCTGTGCCTATCTCCCCTTTTTCTATATGATCAAGAATGGACAGATGAAGTCCGGTGGACGCAGGATGACTGACATAAAACAGAATGAATAATGACAAAGTATCTTTTGTATTAATCAGATTTCTTGCGATTATACAGGAAACTTGACTGGCAACAATTACAATTAATTATGAATAATACAAAAAATATTGACAAAATTTTCAGCATTCATATATAATGATATGGGTGATAATGAATATTGTTATCATATAAAATTTATTGTATATGGAGGAATATAGTTTTGAAAAGGTGCTTTAGACAGATTGGCCCATATGTTATGGCCTTTTTTTTTGCAGCTTCTCCCACGGTTTTTGCAGCGGATAACACTGACGATGCAAAAACGGAGGAAGACGACAGTCAAACTTTTGTTTTCGATGAAGTTGTGGTAACTGCACCGAAAATGAAGGAACCATTAAAAGTAGAAACAGATCCGAGACATCCGCGTCAGCCGGTGCCAGCTGCCGATGGGGCCGGTTATTTGAAAAATATTCCGGGGTTTTCGATGGTGAGAAAAGGGGGGACAGGTGGTGATCCTATCTTTCGAGGCTTAGGAGGCAGCCGGCTGAATATAGTGATGAACGGAGGTTATATTTTAGGAGGCTGTCCGAGTAGAATGGATCCTACTACTACCTATGTTTTTCCTGAAACCTTCAGTAAAATAACTGTATTGAAAGGTCCGGAAAGTGTAGAATACGGCAGCAGCATAGCAGGTTCAATAATGTTCGAAAGGGATACAGAGCCTTTTACAAAACCGGGAACAAGACTTAATACAAGCCTTCTTTTTGGCAGTGATAATCGAAGAGATCAATTGCTGGATGTTACGCAAGGTGATGAAAAGGGCTATGTACGTATAATCAGGACGAGAAATAAGGCAGGCGATTATAAAGATGGCAATGGCAATTATATTCATTCTGCATATAAGAGGGACAGTACAACAGGAATAATAGGCTTCACACCGGATAAAGATACATTGCTGGAATTTTCTATTGATACAAGTTCGGGAAGGGCTGCCTACGCAGATCGCAATGTTGACGGAACACAATTTGACAGAGACAGTTATAATTTGCGGTTTGAGAAAAGAAATATTGGCAGTGTTCTGCAAAATATAAAGGTCAATGCTTCCAGAAGCACAATTGATCACATTATGGATAATTATACGCTGCGTCCTTTAAAAGCCGGCACTATGGCAAGTTCAATGGAAGTGAAAAGGACCACTACGAGCGGAAGAATATCATTTGATCTGGCGTTGGCGAAAAATTCTTCAGCTGTTTTAGGTATGGATTATCAAAAGAATGAACATTCAGGAAATATGATTATGGGTGTGAAAGATTATTCTGCCAAACCATTGTCACCGGATATGACATTTACAAATTATGGAATTTTTGCTGATTATAAAACTTATATTGATGATAACAGCCGGATACTGAGCGGTATACGTTTTGATGATCTGGCTGTTAAGTATGCAAAATATCCGGGAAGAGAAGATCATGACAGGACATATGCAGCTTTTCTTCGATATGAGCATGATTCTGTGCGCATGCCGGTGACGTCATATGTAGGGATAGGTCATGCGGAACGTCCGGCAGATTGGTGGGAACGGAGAAAAACAGGCGGGATGTCGGCATCGCCAGAAAAAAACACTCAGCTGGATACAGGCTGGCTTTATCATAAAGGAAAAATAAATGCAAATGTATCACTTTTTTATTCAAATGTAGATGATTTTATTTTAGTGATAAATGAAGGAAATGCAGTAAAGAATATTGATGCAGTATTATACGGCGGAGAGGCCGATTATACATATAAGTTATCTGAAAGATGGACGGCAGGTGCTGCGCTGGCATATACACAAGGGCGCAATAAAACGAATGACAGACCTCTTCCCCAAATTGCACCTTTTGAAGCGACATTCAGCCTTAAATCAAATATTGATGATAAATGGGAAGCAGGAATACTATGGCGGCTGGTAGCTGCACAGAAACAGTATTCTGTGGGAGAAGGAAATGAAATTGGCACAGATATAGGCCCTTCCGGTGGTTTTGGAATTTTGTCTTTGAACGCTTCTTATAAACCAAATAAAAATTGGACTATAGCTGCGGGTGTGGACAACCTGCTCAATAAAAATTATGCGGAATTTGTGAGCCGCGGCGGTGTGGATATATCTACACTTGATATGCCTGCTACTGTACGGGTCAATGAACCGGGAAGAAGTTTCTGGTTAAAGGTAAATTACAATTTTTAGTTAATAATACAGCCGGCCGGTTTAACCGGAAAAAATAATTTTACTGCCGAAGCTTCAATGTCTGGGAATACATGCAGTCATAATTTTTTCAAAACACATTTTATAAATAGAGCGCATTGTATCCAAAGTGCCCGCGCCAACGTGCGGGGTGGCGATAACATTCGGCAAGGTTACAAGCTGATTCTGTGAATCGAATGGTTCTTTTTCCCAGACATCGATGCCGGCACCTAAGAAACGGCCGTTTTTCATTTCCCGGTAAAGGGCATCTTCATTTATAATTCCGCCACGGCCGACGTTGATTATTACGGCAGTATCCTTGATAAGCCCGAGGTGATCTTCATCTATAAGATTTTTGGTCTGTGGTGAGAAGGGGAGATGGATGCTGATGATATCCGATTTTTGCAGTAAAATATCCAGTGGTTCATATTTAATGCCGTATTCATATTCAACAGCTTCTGTTTGTCTTGTTCTGTTATAGTAGAGCAGCTTTGAACCGAAAGCTTTGGAAAGCTGTGCTGTCCTTTTTCCTATATGCCCGAAGCCGATGATACCATGTGTTTTGCCGCGTATTTCAAAGGATGAACCGCGATATGCCCACATAGCCCATTTTTTTTGACGGGCCATTGCTGCAAGCGGTATGATATTTCGATAAATTGCCAGGATAAGTCCCATTGTAAGTTCGGCTACTCCGTCAGCATTGCCGCCCGGAACATTATCTACCTTGATACCTAAAGCCACCGCGGCCAATTTATCAATATTATCTGTTCCCACACCAGTTTTTTGAACTATTTTTAAATTTTTACATTGTTTCATTAAGGCTTTGTCGACAATATATGTAGCGGTTAAAAGAGCATCTGCTTTTTCCAGATATGTAGAACGTTCTTTTTCATTCAGATCATTTAGAAAGAAAAGCTGTGCATTTTCAGGTACGGCAAGCCGTATTAAGTCCTCGGTCAATTTATCTACTGTATCTAAAAAAATACATGTTATCATATCAAATTCCCCCTGGTATCTTCCTTATATATAAACAGTATAATTCGCCGAAATTAAGAAAAAAGCTTTTTTTATTTCTAAATTGTCAAATTATAACCTCAATAATAAATTTTAATTATTATAAAATAAACTGCAAAATATTTAAATTATTATAGACAATTTAGAATGTTTGTGCTAAATTATATAAAATAAGAAGGGGGAGATATTACCATGAATGGAGTCTATCTTGTCATTATTACGGCTTGTTTTCTTATTTTAGCATATCGTTTCTATGGAGCATTCATTGCAGCCAAGGTGCTGACACTGAATGAATTCAAGACACCGCCGTCTATTCGGCTTGAGGATGGGCATGACTATGTACCAACAAATAAATGGGTGGTATTTGGTCATCATTTTGCAGCTATTGCCGGAGCGGGACCATTGGTAGGACCGGTTATCGCTGCACAGTTCGGTTATTTGCCGGGAACGTTGTGGATTTTATTTGGTTCAGTGCTAGCCGGTGCTGTACATGATATGGTTATACTTTTGGCTTCTATACGCCATGACGGCAAATCCATAGCAGAGATAGCAAAAGCTGAGATCAGCAATCTGGCAGGGACAAGTGCCCTTTGGGCGACCTTATTTCTTCTTATCATAACTGAAGCCGGTATGGCTGTGGTGGTAGCCAATTCTTTGTTCAACAGTCCATGGGGAGCATTTACCGTGGGAGCAACTATTCCTATTGCAATTTTTATCGGTCTTTATCTCAGATACCTGCGTCCTGGTAAAATTCGGGAAGCTACTGTGATTGGTGTCGGACTTATACTGCTGGCTGTGGGAGTAGGTCCGTATGTGAGAGATTCAGCTGTATTGGCTCCGTATTTTACGTTCAGTGTAGTTCAGATAGAAATAGCGATAGCTGTTTATGGTTTTTTTGCGTCTGTTCTTCCTGTATGGCTTTTATTGGCACCGCGGGATTATCTCAGCACTTATATGAAAATAGGCACTATAGCGGCTTTGGCTTTAGGTATACTTATCGTTGCGCCCGAAATACGCATGCCTGCCACTTCGCAATTTCTCTGGGGAGGCGGACCTGTAATAAAAGGGTCAGTAATACCTTTTGTTTTTATTACTATCGCCTGTGGTGCATTATCCGGATTTCATAGTCTGATATCTACGGGCACTACACCAAAAATGATAGTTAATGAACGCCAGATCCTGCCAATAGGTTACGGCGCTATGCTTACGGAAGCGTTTATTTCTATGATGGCCCTTATTGCTGCTACGAGTCTGCATCCATCTGATTATTTTGCAATAAATTCCACACAGCAGGCTTTCAACGCACTTGGACTTAATGTACAGGATCTGCCGATGCTGTCAAATCTGGTCGGTGAAAATCTTATGCATAGACCGGGCGGTGCGGTATCGCTTGCGGTAGGAATGGCGGATGTTTTTTCCAAGATTCCTTTTATGGATCAATTTATGGGTTTTTGGTATCATTTTTGCATAATGTTTGAAGCTTTGTTCATTTTGACATTAATAGATGCCGGTTCTCGTGTAGGCCGTTATCTCTTGCAGGAATTGATGGGCAGAGTGTATAAACCGTTCGGTGATACTGAATGGTGGCCGGGCATTATTTTTTGCAGTGCTATGATCAGCCTGTGCTGGGGATATCTGGTGCTGCAGGGAAATATAGGAGAAATATGGCCGCTGTTTGGTGTTTCCAATCAACTGTTGGGCACTATTACTTTGGCAATAGGAACGTCATATATTTATCGTACGGGTCGGGGGCGTTACGCATGGGTAACTATGATACCGTGCTTATTTATAGGTTTTATTACTTGTTATGCCGATTATTTGAATATTTTTACCAATTATATACCTGGCGATAAATGGCTTTTGGTAGGAATAAGTGTTATTATGCTTATTCTTGTTGCAGTGGTTATGGTAGAGTCGATACGCAGCTGGCTTCATTATGCGAAGACTGTAAAACAGGACTATCGCACGCGAGAGGAATTGGAAGCCGAAACGAAAGCTGAACTTGAAAAAAGCGGACAATTGGCTGAGGTTGAGTAGGGCAGTTTTAGTATGTGCAGATTTGGATAATATATTTATATTGACTGAATAATTCAATAATAGCAGTCTGTATTATTTTTATGAAGCAATACAGTCTGCTATTATTTTATGAAACCTTTATTGGTTTAAGCTCTTTCATTCCCAAACCGTATGATAAAGCACCAATGAGGCACGCTATGCCTGAAAGTACTAGAGCTGGTATGAAATTTCCTGCGGAAGTTATGATATAACCGGTAATTATAGGTCCTAATATACCACCAATATTACCAGCACAATTTTGAATGCCTCCTAAAACGGACGTCATGTTTCTTGGTGCGACATCTCCGGGTAAAGACCATAATGCAGCTCCTGCGAATGCTAAACCTGCGTAAGAAAAACACAATAATGCCATTATTGCGGCCGTCGACTCGATCAAACCTGCAAATGCCACAGATGTAGCGATGAACATTCCGGCAACAAGGTTTATTTTCCGTGCACGTGTTAAATTACCAGTGGTTTTATAGGTATGATCAGTGAACCAACCGCCGAACCATTGCACTAAAACACCGGAAAGAGGGGGCAGCATTGCCAGCCAACCCATTGTGGTCATTTGCAGACCACGGTCATGTACCAGATATGTTGGAAACCATGTAACAAAAAAGTATATGGCATAGTTTAAGCAGAAAAATCCCAAGCACATTGCGCGTACATTTCTATATTTCAGCAATTGGTACCATTTCATAGGCTGGATAGTATCTATTCCTTCCTTTTTAGCCTGATGACTGCGAATGTAGTTTAATTCTACAGAATTTATGAACTTACTTCGTTCGGGGTCATTGTAGTAAGCAAGCCATGCAATGATCCATACAAGTCCTATACTGCCGCTTATAATGAAAGGCAGCTGCCAGCCATATGTGACGACCATCCATGTGACGAACGGCATAGTGAAAGCAGTGCCAAACTTGCTACCGCTGTCGAACAGTGCGGCTACTTTCCCACGCTCATTGTCAGGAAACCACTTTGCACATATTCCGGCATTGCAGGGATATACTCCGGATTCACCCATACCCATGAAAAGTCTGGCACTTATCAGATGACTGACACTGCGAGCTCCTGCTGTTAAGGCGGTTGCGACTGACCACCAGAGAACGGCAATGGCCAGACACATTTTTTGACCAAGTTTATCAGCTAACCAGCCGGAAGGAATTTGACAAAGGGCATAGCTGAAAAAAAACATGGACATGATATATCCCATTTCTGAGGGACCTATATTTAAATCTTTCATCATGGCGGGCGCGGCCGCAGACATGACAGTTCTATCCAGATAATTTATAGCAATAACGCTCACCATGAGCAAAGCGACAACATATCTGGCCTTAGTCGGCTTAACGGCAGAGCTTTTTTCAGAATTTTGTAAAACCATAGTAAAAGTAATCCTCCTCAGTGTATTTATCAATTATTGCATGATAGACATTAATGAAAATACTAATAATGTGTAATATATTTGTCAGACTGATGCTGACAAATGTTTTATCGACCATCCTTTTTAATAAGACTGCAGTCTTATTTTGTAAATTTATTTTTGCATGCATCTATCATATATATAGCAATTATTGTGCCAATTCATAATTTATTTTACATGATCGGTATAATATCAACTATATTGGGATAAAATTTAATAATTATATAATTTACATAATTTATGTTATTATTTGTATTTTTCAATATTGAATTTCATGAACTTCCATTTTGAAATACTAAAGCCGGAACCGCAATATCGCGGTTCCGGCTTTAGTATTTGGCAATCAGGATAAAATCAAGCTTTACCCTGTGCAGCTACACTGTTGATTTTTGATTGGACAGTGGCTTCATCACCCAGATAGTATTTATCTTTAATTTTCCAGCTCTTATCAAATTCATAAACTAAAGGAACACCTGTAGGGATGTTGACACCTACTATTTCTTCAGCGGAAAGATCGTCCAGAAGTTTTACCAGCGCTCTGAGGGAATTACCGTGCGCGGCGACGACGACTTTTTTGCCGTCTTTCATATCGCGAAGGATATTTTCCTGGTAATAGGGAACTACTCTTGCAATGGTATCTTTTAGGCTCTCACCAAAGGGAAGTTCGTTTTTATCAACGTCCCTGTAGGCTGAAAGTACTGCCGGATTTCTTTCGTCGGTTTCCGTCAGGAGAGGCGGACGCACATCAAAAGAACGGCGCCATATTTTTACTTGATCTTCGCCGTATTTTGCGGCTGTTTCAGATTTGTTCAATCCTTGTAAAGCACCGTAATGACGTTCATTAAGTTTCCAGGTTTTGATGACGGGCAGCCATGTTCTGTCAAGTTCGCTCAGCACAAGATCAAGAGTGTGGATGGCTCTTTTAAGATATGATGTATAGCATACATCAAAGTCAAATCCCTTCTCTTTCAGCCAAACACCTGCCGTTTTAGCTTCTTTGCGGCCCTTTTCAGTGAGTTCAACATCTGTCCAGCCCGTAAAAAGATTTTTTTGATTCCATTCACTTTCACCATGTCTTATCAAGACTAATTTCATTATGTTCCCCTCTTTCCATAGATTTTAATATATGTGCAGAAAATATGACGATCAGCGATGATACGCCCGTTCATAAGCTTGCGGCAGATAACCAGCTATATTATATTTCAATGCAGCCTGAAGGGCAAAGTAAGGGTCGCGCAGAAGCTTCCTGCCGAAAGCAATAAGATCAATATTATCGTTGTGCAGAGCCGCTTCAGCTATCTCCGGATCGTTTAAAAGACCGACAGCCATTACAGGAATTTGGCAGTGTTCTTTTATTACTTTTGCCAATGGAAGCTGATAACCCGGATAGGAGGCCACAGGATCGGGAAGCAGACCGCCTGAACTGACATGAACCAGATCAATGAGCTCTTTTACGGAATGCAGAATGTCGATCATCATATTTCCATTGATACCGTTTTTATTATAATCGGAAGCGGACACTCTCAGCCATATGGGCTTTTTTTCGGGCCAGACACTGTGGATATTTTCCAGAACTTCCCGCAGCATCCGGACACGGTTTTCCAGGCAGCCTCCGTATTCGTCAGTGCGTTTATTCGTAAGCGGCGACAGAAATTCATGAAGCAGATAGCCGTGTGCCGCATGAATCTCAATGCCGTCAAAACCGGCTTTATCAGCGCGGAAGGCGGCCTTGCGGAAACTGTCAGCAATATCAGCTAATTGGATTTTTGTAAGCTCAGCGGGCTGCTGGTATTCATTGCTGAAGGCTAAGGCACTGGGAGCCAAAGGCTGCCCGCATGCAGACTGGCTTTTTCGGCCGGCATGGCTTATCTGGATAGCAATTTTTGCTCCCTGAGCGTGACACGCATCAACTACTTTTTTCAAGCCGGAGATTTGGTCATCGTTCCAAATGCCAAGATCATTATCTGAAATGCGCCCTATTGGGCTGACTCCTGTTGCCTCGACGATTATCAGTCCGGTGCCGCCAATAGCTCTCGATGCATAGTGCATGAGGTGAAAATCGGTGGCCTTGCCGTCAGCTGCCGCAGAATACATACACATTGGCGGCATGACAATACGATTTTTTAAAGTCATATTTTTAACTTTGAATTGGTCAAATAGTTTCATTGTATCACCACTTTCGTTCGATTTTTGTATAAGAAAAAGAGAAAATATCGGTTTTTTGAAAAAGAATCTCAATTACTATTGTTATTATATAATTCTGATGATCGAATTTCAATATTCTCTTATTTTATATCAAGTGAATTTTATTTATATTAGTCTATAAAATTTGTCATGATACGTTCTTCCGGCAGAGGTGAAAAAGAATTTTCTGTGTTTTTCAGCAGCCATGACATATTATGCCCAAGAATACGCATCGTCTGTAGTCCCTCAAGATCTTTTTTTACATCGGCAGGTGAAAATCCGTGGACGGAATTCCAATATTGCGATGTTGCCACAGGCATTTGGTTGATAGTGAAATATTTATTGAGCCGATCAAATGCGGAACTTGCACCGCCACGGCGGCAGCTCACGATGGCAGCGGCGGGTTTTCCCGCTATAGCTTCTCCCCCGGAAAAAAATATACGGTCAAGCAGTGCACATAAAGCACCGTTCGGAGCAGCATAATATACAGGTGAACCGATGACGATTCCGTCGGCGGTTTTCATTTTTGCAAGGATAGTGTTTGCCGGATCATCCTCAAAAATACATCTCTTCAGAGCAGTACATTTTCCACAAGCTATGCATCCATGTACAGGTTGATTGCCTATATGAAGAATTTCTGTTTCAATGTCTTCTGCCTTGAGCTGACCGGCGACTTCATTCAGCGCAGTATAGGTGCACCCTTCCTTATGAGGACTTCCGTTAATCAGTAAAACTTTCATGAATATACCCCTTTTCACGGAACCATTTAACCAAACAGCTGGTCCAATATGTTCTGCCCGCAAAAAATTTGCGGGCAAAAGAAAAATATGGTACTGTTGTGACAGCTGTATTGATCATCGGTTCTCTATTTTTTGTAGAATTTTATGGATATTATTATTCTATATAGTAATAAAATTTTTAGCAAGAATAAGTATGAGCAAAAAAGAACAAAATATGAACGTAAAAGGTGAATATGTGGATAAATGGGCGGTCTTTGTTTATGTTTAAAAAAAATAACATAGATTTAATAAATACTTAACAGCATATATTTTTTAGTCCTTTAAAATAAAAATAAAACATTATTTCCATTGGAGGGGATTTTCGGTGAAAGAAGAAAAAAGTGTTTTGGATCTGTTTGCGGAAAGAAATCATGGCATAAGCCGCCGCTTTTTTTTGCAAAGCTGTGGGGCGGCTCTGGCAGTGGCCAGTATGCCTATCAATCTTACTAAAGTTTTTGCTGCCGATGCATTTTCCAGACAGCCTGTACATACGATGCTTACATGGACGCTTGATCCCCGCACGACGCAGACTCTTGCATGGACTACATCTGTGACTGCGGATAAAGGCATATTACAATATACTGATACGAATAATTATAAGAAAGACGGCTGGAAAGCCGCAGTTTCCGTGCAGGGAAATACGGAAGAATTTGATACCAATGAGGACTATGTGAAACTGCACTATGCTACTGCGCAAAGGCTTAAACCAGGTACAGAGTATACATATAGAGTAGGATATGACTCTAATTGGAGCCAGCCTCAGTCTTTTTTGACTGAAGCTGACAATAGGTCGGAATTCAAGTTTCTTGTGTTCGGTGATTCACAAAGTGGATTACCGGCAAATCCTGAATATGGACCGTGGAAAAAAACTATAGAAAATGCGTATGCGGCAAATACAGATGCGGCATTTTTCATGAATATCGGTGATCTTGTGGAAGTAGGGCAGGATTTTTCCCATTGGAAGAAATGGTATAGCGCGGCTGAAAATGTTCTCGAAAAAATTCCGGGTATGGCCGTTGCAGGGAATCATGAAACCTATGATGTACCAAAGGAAAATCATTCCACGCTGCCGGTGTATTTTAAGAAACAGATCCATCTGCCGTTAAACGGACCGGAAGAATTGAAAGGGCAGGTTTATTCCTTTGATTATGGCAATGTTCATTTTGCAGTGCTCGACAGTCAGGAAAATGAAGAAGGAACATATATTGAAAATATGCTGCAGAAAGAAGCAGATTGGCTTGACCGGGATTTGACTTCATCAAAACAGCTGTGGAAAATGGTATTTTTCCATAAGACACCTTATTATAATAAAGCGGAACGCTCCAATGAGAATGTAAAAAGAGCGTTTACACCGATCATAGATAAGCATCATGTCGATATGGTAGTGAACGGGCACGACCATGGCTATTCCAGGACATATCCGATTTACAATGATGAATTTGTCAGCAGTCCGGATAAGGGAACAGTGTATCTTGTTACCGGCCGCAGCGGAAATAAATATTATACAGATCTTTCACAAAAAATATGGGATGCGTTCTTTTTTGATCCTCAGGCAGAACCTAATTATGTCGTTATGTCAGTGAAGGGAGCCCAATTGGTGGTATCCGCATATACACAAAGCGGCAGCTGCATAGATGTTTATACCATAGACAAGAATAGGAAGACAGATACACCGTGTACAGTTTTGCCGGGGAAGGCAAATTATACGCGTCTGGCGATATGGGGCAATCTTTTGCAGACACCGCTTATTCCTGTGTCTCCGCAGCAGATAGATAATATTTGGTATCTGCCTTTGAACAGCTTTATTGATTTTATAGGCGGGGATATGGATCTGAGAAATAGTGCTATAGCTATTTCCTATAAAAAAGACGTTATTTCCTTACAGCTTGACAGCAGTGATGCGGTAGTCAATAACAATACCGTGTCTCTGGCGCATCCTGTAAAATTTGTGAAGGATACGCCGATGATTGCTGCTGATGATCTCAAACCGCTCCTGAAGTTTGATAATAAGTATGACGCATTGCTGAATGTTCTTTTTTTAGTAAGATAATAAAGTCTGGATTAAATTAATCAACTGGTAAAGAGGTGGGAAAAGGCAGCTGTGCAGTTTGGGCGCAGCTGCCTTTTTATTTTTTCTTTACATAGTAAAAATGTAGATTTATACTAACGAGTGTAAAGTACACAAAATAGGAGATGGTTTGTGATGGAAGAGTATGTAAACGTAAAGCTTCCTTATGACAAAACGGTTATAAATGCCAGTATAAAAAAAGTCAATCTGGCAGGGGTGCTTTCTTCTAAAGCTGCTGATTTTCATGCTGCACTGCCGGAAAATGAAATTGTGGAACAATCGCTGGATAGCCCTATTGGATCGGCAGGTCTTGAGGATTTGGCCAAAGGGAAAAAGAATATTGTCATCATAAGCTCAGATCATACCAGACCTGTTCCATCAAAAATAATTATGCCGATATTGCTGCGGCGTATACGCAGCGCCGCACCGGAAGCTCAGATAACTATTTTGGTGGCCACGGGTTTTCATCGTGCGTCCACAAACGAAGAACTGATCGATAAATATGGAAGCGATATAGTGGACAATGAGAATATCGTGATGCATGTGTCAGATGATGATGCCGCCATGACGGCAATAGGGACATTGCCGTCCGGCGGGCCGTGTATTATAAACAAGATTGCGGCACAAGCGGATCTGCTTATTGCAGAGGGCTTTATAGAATCCCATTTCTTCGCAGGCTTTTCCGGAGGACGAAAGTCTGTATTGCCGGGGATAGCTTCTTATAAAACTATTATGGCGAATCATTGCGGTGAATTTATAGCTTCGGAAAAGGCACGCACAGGAAATTTGGAGAACAATCCCATACATGAAGATATGATTTATGCAGCCCGGGCTGCTAATCTTAGATTTATAGTGAATGTGGTATTGGATGAAGATAAAAAGATAATAGCGTCTTTTGCGGGTGATTGTGATAAAGCGCATTTGCAGGGCTGCGAATTTTTGCAGGATTTGGCAAGAGTACCCAAATGTCCGTGCGATATAGCTGTATCCACCAATGGCGGGTATCCTCTTGATCAGAATATATATCAGGCAGTGAAAGGAATGACGGCTGCCGAGGCTACTAACAAGGAGGGCGGTGTAATAATAATGGTCGCTGGCTGTGCCGATGGGCATGGCGGTATAGGCTTTTATAAAAATATTGCCGATGCAGAAACACCGGAAGCGTTTTTGCGCCAGTCACTGGCTACTCCGCGTCAAGAAACTGTACCGGAGCAATGGACCTCACAAATTTTGGCAAGAATCTTGGTACATCATCATGTGATACTTGTTTCTGATCTTATTGATCCGGAAATAGCACATAATTTGCATATGGAAACAGCCGAAAACTTTGAGCAGGCTTTGGCAAGGGCTTTTGAATTACAAGGAGAAGATGCCAGGATAACCGTGATCCCGGATGGCCTTTCCGTTATAGTTGAATAAAATGCTAAAAAAATATTGCACATAAAATGATGATTTTAGAATAAATAAAATATAGATGTATACATCTTTCTTGTAATATTTTATGTAGAAGTCTTGCTGTATAAAAGAAAAATTCCTTATACAGCAGGACTTTTTTGGAGGACATTCAGAATGCACATGCTTTTATGCGTTTTAAAGGCATATTATATTTTAGTATAAACTCTTTTTACTGTCTTTTACTGAGAGAAAAACGAAAAACAATGTATACTTGACAATAGCAGCGGAAGCCTTTTATAATATAGCTCGTTGGGTTAGGCAAGGGCGCTTATCTTTAAGGATAAGTGTCATTTTTTATATCCGGATAGAAATTATATTATTTTTTATAATGTATAATTAATATTATTATACATTGCGGAGGGAGTCAATTATGGATTTAGTCAAAAATTGGAAAATTCATCTGTTTGCCCTGCTTCTTGTTATTGTTGCGGAAAGGATCGGTATACAGAAGTTTGGGTTGGTAGTTTTTCTGCCGTTATTTTATGCGTTGGCCTTAGGTGGAGTCATAAGTGTACCGAAATTTAAAATATTGTCAGTTGCCAATATGGAGAGAGCCGGTCAGTTCATGCCGATCGCCATGCTGGTGCTTATGGTAAAAATAGGGCTTGGCATAGGACCCAATCTTCATATGCTTTTGAATTCAGGGTTGGCACTTATTATGCAGGAATTCGGTCATTTTTTCGGGACGCTGCTGTTTGGGCTGCCTGTAGCACTTTTATTGAAAATGAAACGCGAAGCAATCGGTGCATGTTATTCAATCGACAGAGAACCTAATGTTGCTATTATTGCCGAAAAATTTGGTATTTTTTCACCGGAAGGACGCGGTGTCATGGGAATGTATATCTGTGGCACACTGTTTGGTGCGCTTTGGATATCTGTGCTGGCAGGCATTATAGCAAAATTGGGTATATTCCATCCTTATGCCTTAGCTATGGGAGCTGGGATAGGCAGTGCCAGTATGATGGCTGCTGCAACAGGCTCAATCGTGGCTTCATTTCCGGCCGAGGCCGAAAAAATACAGGCGTATGCGGGCGCAGCCAATCTTATGACATCCGTTATCGGTGTTTATTTTGCGCTGTTTATTTCTTTGCCCGTAACGATCAAGGTGTATGAATTTATAACCGGAAATAAAAGTGTTAAATAAGGAGAGCTGAACAAATGAAAGATACATGGACTGATATAATTTTTATATTAATAACTACAGCAGTTCTTGTACTTGTTTCCAACATAGTGGGATACGGCGGGAGTGTTCAGAGAGATTTGGTGGGAGCATTATTGCTTGCAGTCATAGCCGCTGCCGGTATCTTTCTTGCCAAGCTGCCTGTTTTGAATAAATTGCCTATTGTTTTCTGGGTGTCGGCGCTTGCCGTGGTTTTATCCATCCCGGGAGTACCGGGAGCCGATTGGATAGTGGCAAGAACAAAGGATATAAACTTTTTGGCCACAACCACGCCTATATTGGCATATGCAGGGCTTGCGCTCGGCAAGGAAATAGAAGGATTTAAAAAATTATCTTGGCGCATAGTACCGATATGTCTGGCCGTATCAGCGGGATCATTTATTTGTGCGACATTGATGGCGGAAATCATGCTGCATTTAGAAGGCATATTTTGAAATTGATATAAACTGGGAGATGCAGATCAATGACTAAAGATGAATTGAAGGCAATGGTTTGTGCCGCTATCGATAAACGGTACAACGATATCGTCGCTCTGAGCAATGATATTTATAGTAACCCGGAACTCGGTTATAAAGAGCATAAGACGTCTGCCAAGGTGCAGGCAGTTTTTGACGAATTAGGCATAGATTATACTGCAGGATGGGGTATGACCGGAGTAAAGGGGCGTATAAAAGGCAGAAATTCAAAACGCACTGTTGCTATGCTTGGTGAACTGGATGCGCTTGTATGCCGCAATCATCCTGATGCGGATGAAGAAACCGGCGCTATGCATTGCTGCGGACATAATGTGCAGATAGCAAATTTGGCTGCCGTTGCCATGGCTTTTAAGGATACTGATGTCATGCGGCATCTTGACGGCGATTTAGTCGTGTTTGCTGTACCGGCTGAGGAATGCATAGAGATAGAATATCGTAGTACACTTCGGCAAAAGGGGAAAATAAAATACCTCGGAGGCAAAGAAGAAATAATTGCTCAGGGCGGTTTTGATGATATTGATGCGGCTATGCAGATGCATGTGAATCCTACTGAGAAAATAAACGGTGAAATACAAGTGGCAGGCAGCAGTAATGGCTTTATAGCTAAAATTATCGAATATAGGGGCAAAGCCGCTCATGCGGCGTTTTCACCTTCGGAGGGCATTAATGCGCTGAATGCCGCCATGCTCGGCATAATGGGCGTTAACGCCCTGCGGGAAACATTCAAAGAAGCTGATTGCGTGCGATTTCATCCTATAATAAACAACGGCGGTGATCTGGTCAACGTGGTCCCGGATTATGTTCAGATGGAAAGCTATGTCAGAGCTGCTAATGTGAATGCTTTGAAGGAAAGCAATATAAGAGTGAATCGTGCGCTGAAAGCCGGCGCTGATGCTGTCGGCGCCGAATGCATAATTAAAGATATGCCGGGGTATCTGCCATTGTTTAATAATAAGCAGATGAGTGCTCTTTTGCGAAATAACAGTGAAGAATTTTTTGCACCGGCAGATATTTACGATGGGGAACATTCTGCGGGCAGTACAGATATGGGGGATGTATCGCACCTTATGCCTGTGCTCCATTCATGGGTCGGCTGTGTACATGGTGCGCTGCATAGTGCACAATATGATTTATTTGACAAGGATACCGCATATGCTAAATCACCGAAGACAATGGCTATGACGATCATTGATCTTCTTTATGATAATGCGGCCGAACTGGAAGAAATTCTTGCAAATAATAAACCGCTTATGACCAAGGAAAGTTATCTTAAATATATGGAATCCATTAAATAATCTTCATGTGCTCATAAAATGACAACAACAAAAAGCACTGCCGTAAATAATGAAGTGATCCCGCAAGGTTAGGTTTTAATCAAACTTGCGCGGGAGCAGGTTCATAACGGCAGTGCTTTTTACTTACGGTATCAGCGATAGTGCTGTGTTTTGCGATCGTGTTTTTCATGATGTTGTTTATGATGTTTTGCTTTGTGGTATTTTTTATGCGGTGCCGGTTTTTGGTTATGAGGAGACAATTGCTGTATTCGATTCTGCGGATAGTGATCTTGCGGAGAGGCATTTGCGACGGCGCCTCCTGCTATACCGGTAAACATGACTGCACTGATTATGAAAACTGATAATCTTTTTAGATTGAATTTTATCATGATAGCCACTCCTTATCTGTAAATAATTATTTACCAATTATTGATTTTATTGTAGCAGGGTTCGTTTAATCATATGTGTTATTTTTATGAAAAAATGATGAAAAATATAAAATGAGTCCTGTTATATGACAGGACCCATGAATATGTTATCTCGCCAGTATATGGTCGCTTTTAGTCAGGATGTTAGTTGGGGGAAACATCAGAATAGTGATCATGCTGGCGATGACAGCGATGTAAGTGCATCGATCATAATCAGTACAGAAGGAGTGAGATACTGATCATAATCGATGCTTCTATCAGATAATTAGTAAGTTTTTACTTACTAATTATCTGATATTATAACATCAGAAATAAATAAAGTAAATATTTATTTACTTTATTTATTTCTGACAGATCAAAATCGCCAGCGAAAAAGATGTGGGCAGCTCTAATTTTAAAAATTTGTGCTATAATATATTCAGTTTCCATAAAAAGAGTACATTAATAAAATGATGTATTCCGGATCTGGCGGAGAATTTATATATGGGGTGTAAACTTTATGCAGCAACGGTTGTGGACACAGGAGTTTTTGGGGATGAGCTTCAGCAGCTTGTTTCAATATATGACACATTATTCATTGGTCACAGTTTTGCCCATCCTGGTAATTAATCAATTTTCAGGAAATGTTTTTCAAGCGGGCTTGGCGATGACGTTCTTTCAGGTCGGAGCGATAGTTTCACGTCCTTTGGCAGGGAAATTGGTAGATTCCTGTAATAAAAGGAAAATATTATTATTTTTTCTGGGAGCTTTTTTTGTAATAAATATGCTGTACTATTTTATAAATAATATAAACTTTTTATTGGGATTGCGATTTTTTCATGGGATTGCATTTGCTGTCGGTACGACATCAGTTGCAACTGTTGCGGCATTGGTGCTGCCGGACAGCCGTAAGGGGGAAGGCATAGGCTATTTTGCTGTATTTTCTAATCTGGCAATGGTCATTGGTCCTTTTATGGGATTGTTATTTTTATCGCGTTTTGGGTATACACTATTTTTCTTTTATATATTTTTGTTAGGAGTTTTAGTATTTTTTACAGGTATATACAGAAAACTGCCGGAGCATGTAATCCTGCCTTCTAAAAAGAAAAATAAGACATTATCCATATCAGATTTTTTGGAACCAAAAGTTTTTTCGATAGCCTTTGTGAGCGGGATGGTCTTTTTTGCATATTCAGGTCTTTTGGTATTCATTCCGCTGTATTTAAAATCACTTAATATGGTGGAATATTCCAGTCTTTTCTTTGCAACATTTGCGTTGGTGATAGTTTTGACAAGACCGATCGTCGGCAAAATTTTCGACAGATTCAGCGAAAATTGGATCATTTATCCGGGGCTTATTTTATTTTTCTGCGGACTCATTTATTTAAGCTTTACGCATACGACATTTGGCCTGATAGTCAGTGCTGTTGTGATCGGTGCGGGATTTGGGGCACTGGGGCCTTCTTTTCAAACGATGGCTGTACAGAGTGTCCCCTTGGAAAGAGCGGGAGTAGCTACAGCTACTTATTTTTTCGCCTTGGATGTAAGTGTCGGTTTGGGCTCGTTCTTTCTCGGACTGCTGGTAAAATATATAGATTACAGTGGAATGTATCAATTCACAGCGGCTGTTATTGTTTTGACGGGAATTATATTCTTTATGATTTTCAGAAAGAAAAAGTGAATCGGGCAGAAGAATATTGAATGGATGGTAATGCAGAAGCCTTATGTGTCTTAGCTGTCGGCTATTGACAGACAAAATTTATTCGGGTAATATAATATCTAATAAAGAAAGACAGTTGATCATAAAAAATGAAGACTGGGCTGTAAAAAACATCTTGCGGTATTTGTAAATAATGCAGGGCCATTGGAAAATGTTTTTTGGCGGCTCAGTTTTTTTATTGTAGAAAGAGTATATGTGAAAAGGGCAGGTTGAGCGGTATGATAGATGATAAGTCTATAGAAAAGAAAATATGTGAGGAATTTTACTGGTTTCACAGGCATCCCGAATTATCCTATGAGGAAATTAATACAACAAAAAGAATAAGACAGGATCTGCAGAACGAAGGTATACAGATTCTGGATCTGCCATTGAATACAGGCGTGGTGGCGCAAATCGGTTCCGGAGACCAGCCGGTGGTAGCTGTTCGCTGCGATATTGATGCGCTACCTATACAGGAAAAGACAGAGCTGGTATATAAGTCAGAAACTAACGGGAAAATGCATGCCTGCGGGCATGATTTTCATATTGCCGTAATTTTAGGGGCGGCATATAAATTAAAACAAAACGAAAGTGATTTAAAAGGTACGGTCCGCATCATATTTCAACCGGCAGAAGAGGCTCCGGGAGGGGCGCTGGATGTTTTGCGCACAGGAGTGCTGGATGATGTGCAGGCTATTTTCGGACTGCACAGTTCTCCGCTGTTTTCTGTTGGCAGTGTGGGAATCAGGGAAGGTGCCGTTACCGCGGCTGTAGATCATTTTGAGATCAATTTTAAGGGGAAAGGTACACATGCCGCTCATCCGCAGAACGGCATTGATCCTATAGTGGCAGCGTCGGCATTTGTATCGTCGATCCAAACGGTGGTCAGTCGTAATGTGGACCCGTTTGCGGCCGATCTTATCAGTATCACTCATTTTCAGAGTGGCAATACATGGAATGTTATTCCGGAAACGGCATATTTGGAAGGAACGGCACGCACCTTGAGGCCGGAAGATCGTCAGCTGGTGCGCCAAAGAATATATGAGATGGCCGAAAATACGGCAAAGGCGTATGGAGCAAAAGCTGAAGTCATCTGGCATGACGGTCCGCCGGCAACGAATAATGATGGAGAATGGGCTGCCTTTGCAAAAGAACAGGCACAAAAAATTGGTTTGGATGTAAAGGATTCTCCATATTCTCTGGGAGGAGAAGATTTTGCTTTCTATCAGGAAAAAATTAAGGGAGTTTTTGTGCAGATAGGGACAGGAGAGTCGTATTCAAACCATAATCCGCATTTTCAGGTCGATCCTGCAGCAATTTTTCCGGCTGCTGAATATATGGCAGGCATGGCTGCCGATTCATTGGGAAAAATTAAAAAATAATGGAGACCGGAGGTGCCGATTATGATAAAATTTATTGATATCAGTAAAACTTTTATGGTAAAAAAGCAGGAAATAAATGCTTTGCGTCATGTATCACTTGACATACATGACGGCGATATATTTGGCGTTATCGGCTTCAGCGGTGCAGGAAAATCCACGCTGCTCCGAATGGTCAATGCTTTGGAGACACCGACGGAAGGAATCGTGGAGATAAACGGAAGCGATATAAATAAGCTGTCTTTCAATGAGCTGCGCAAAGTACGCAAAGATATAGGTATGATATTTCAGCAATTTAATCTTTTGGAATCAAAAACGGTCTATGATAATATTGCGATTCCGTTGGTATTGAAACGTATGAGCAAGGCAGATATAGAAAAGCGAGTTTCCCGGCTGCTGGAATTTGTTGAACTGTCAGATAAGAAGAATGCTTATCCCGCACAGCTGTCCGGAGGGCAGAAACAGCGTGTCGGCATAGCGCGCGCTTTGTCTACAGATCCTTCTATTTTATTATGTGACGAAGCGACAAGCGCACTTGATCCCGAAACAACAGATTCTATTCTTCGGCTGCTGGAAAAAATCAATCGAGAACTCAATATTACTATTTTGATAGTAACACACGAGATAAATGTCATTCAGCGCATTTGTAATCAGGTGGCTGTGATGGAGCAGGGAAATGTGGTAGAAAGCGGCTCTGTTTTATCGGTATTCAGCAAACCGGAACAGGGGATAACAAAGCGGTTTATCAGTACGGTAATGCCTGATAAAATACCGGATAGTGTTATGGAAAAGCTCAAACAGGATATAAGGCATTATAAAATTATTAAAATGCGCTTTCTCGGAGATAATGTCGATGAAAATGTGCTCTATTTTATCAATCGGCATTTTGCTGCCGAAACGAATATGCTTTTTGCATCGGTCAATGAACTGCAAAAGGCAGTAGTGGGCATTTTCATACTTCAGATAATAGGCGACGACACAGAAATCGATAAAATAACAACATATATCAGTGAGCATAATATACAATGGCAGGAGGTAAAATTATGATTGATCTGGGTGTGCCTTATTCACAAATATTGTTGGCTGCAGAACAGACATTATATATGGTATTTATATCTCTGGCAATAGGAACTTTTATAGCGATTGTTTTATCAGTTATATTGGTGTTGACAAATCCGAGTGGAATATTAAAAAATACAGTTGTTTATAATCTGGTGAATACCGGTGTGAATATTATACGCAGTGTGCCCTTTATTATTCTGATGGTATTTATTTTACCTCTGACAAAAATGATCGTCGGCACTCGTGTGGGAACTACCGCAGCTCTGGTCCCGTTGGTAATTTTTATAGCTCCCTATCTTACAAGACTATTTGAAAATTCGATACTGGAGGTAAACAAGGGTATCATAGAGGCCGCACAGGCTATGGGCGCATCTCATTTTGAAATAGTATGGTATTTTATTTTACCCGAGGCACGCGGGTCCCTGATTTTATCTGTTACGACAGGCACTATTGGCCTGATAGGGGCAACAGCTATGGCAGGAGCGATAGGAGCCGGGGGTGTGGGCGATCTGGCCCTTACGTATGGTTATGAACGTTTGAATTTTCCTCTGATGCTTTTTACTGTTATCGTGCTGATTGTTTTTGTGCAGGTGATACAGTCTGTCGGAAATTATTTTTCCGCTAAGGTACGGGGACATTAATAATTATATTTTATAGAAAGAAGGATAAAGCATATGAAATTGAAAAAAATGGGTACGGCACTGCTGGCACTGATCGTCGGTGGAGTTTTGTTTGCGGGCTGCGGCGGTGATACTGCGTCAGATAACAATAAAAAGGAATTGGTATACAGCAAATCACAGGGGCCGTATTCAGAGTTGTTTGAACAGGGAATTAAGCCGATTTTGGAGAAAAAAGGCTATAAAATAACAGGTAAGGATATGTCTGATCTGCTGCAGGCTGATGTGGCCCTTAATGAGGGTGAAGTTGATTTCAACGTGGAACAGCATACCGCATATATGGAAAACTTTAACGAAAAACAAAACGGTCATTTGGTAGCTCTCACAGCTATCCCGACTGTTCCGGCTGGGATTTATGCAGGTTCAAAAACCTCACTTGATCAGATCGCTGACGGAGATCGCATAGCGGTGCCCAATGATGCATCAAATACGGCACGTGCATATGCGCTGCTGCAAAAGGCAGGCTGGATAAAACTCGATCCGAATAAAGAATTGACGACGGTCACAAAACAGGATATTGTGGAAAATCCGCATAATCTTGAATTTGTGGAAATGAAATCGTTGAATATTCCTGCGGTACGCGGTGATTTTTCTTATATTGTAATAACCGGCTCAATCGTATATAATGCGAAAATAGATCCTTCGACGGCACTTTTGAAAGAAGATATTTTACACCATTTGCTTTTGCAGCTGGTAGTCAATGAAAAAAATAAAGATGCTCAGTGGGCCAAGGATATTGTTGCGGCCTATCATTCCGATGAATTTAAGGAATATATTAATAAAAACAATAATGGTCTGTGGTTTATTCCTGAGAAATGATATTTTGGAGAAATGAATATTAATGGTATAACTGCCCCCGGCAATTGGTTTTTAAGCCAATTGCCGGGGGCAGTTTTTTTGAGTTTCAGAAGTAAAATAATAAAAAGCTTTTATTATTTTACTATTTAGTATATACTATATAAAAATATTTATTTAATTAGCATATGCTAAATGGAGGGATAATGATGGAAAAGGAAAAAAATTTAATTCTCTGGTTTGAAAAGATAGGCAGACAGGATACAGATCTTGTCGGCGGGAAGTCAGCATCATTGGGGGAACTTACAGCCAAGACTGAAGTTCCGGTACCATATGGTTTTGTAACTACGGCAGATGCTTACAGATATTTCATGGAAAAAAGCGGCTTGAATAATAGAATAGCTGAATTACTGACAGAATTGACGGATGTGGAAAACAGTCTTACGCTCCGACGAGTCAGTGCACAGATTCGCAGAGAAATCATTGAAGCTGAAATGCCGGGAAAATTATCGGAAGCTATACGGAAGTCCTATGATGAACTGGGAAAAAAGATGAGGGAACATTCTCCATATGTGGCGGTGCGGTCCAGTGCCACGGCTGAAGATCTCCCGGATGCGAGCTTTGCCGGGCAGCAGGAAACATACCTGAATATAAAGGGCGCAGAAGATGTGATCGGCAAAGTAAAGGAATGTTATGCATCTGCATATACGGATCGTGCCGTTTATTATCGTACAAAACAGGGTTTTGACCATCTTGATATGGCACTGAGCGCTGTTGTTCAAATGATGGTATTTTCCAAAGCCGCAGGGGTGATGTTCACCGTAAATGTAATCACAGGGGATGATACACATATAATGATCGAGGGGGCATGGGGACTCGGTGAGTACATAGTGCAGGGGATTGTCACGCCGGACAGTTATCTGATAAATAAAAATACATTGATTGTGGACGGCAGGAAAATCAATGAAAAAAAAGTAAAATTTGTCCGGCTGCAGACAGGCGGATGCGAAGAAAAAGCAGTTCCCGAGAATATGATAAACACGGCTGTTTTGACACGGGAGCAGCTGCGCGAATTGGCAGAGTACGCATTGGCTATAGAAAAACATTACGGCTGTTACATGGATATAGAATGGGGCATAGATGAAAGAAATGACAAGATATGGATATTGCAGGCGCGTCCGGAAACTGTATGGTCAAACAAAAAGGAAATAAAGCAGAATAATGTAAAGATTGCTGAAACCGGAAAAGTTCTGGTGAAGGGAATGCCGGCAAGTCCCGGTATGGTAGCGGGGAAAGCCAGAGTGATAAATGATCCGGAAAAAATAGATGATTTTCAGATAGATGAAATTTTGGTGACAGAAATGACGGCGCCGGACTGGGTGCCGGTAATGAAAAAAGCGAAGGGTATCGTGACGGATGCGGGAGGGATGACCTGTCATGCTTCTATTGTGAGCAGAGAACTGGGCATACCGTGTATTGTCGGAACCAAAAGCTGTGGAAGCGCGGGAACCGCGGTCATAAGAGACGGTATGACGATCACTGTGGATGCTTCCCATGGAGTGGTATATGCGGGCAATCTGGCAGCTGCGGCAGACGAAAAAGAAAAAAAGCAGGAAATGGCAAACCATGGACAGGAAAATTTCCCCGTGACGGGAACAAAAATTTACATGAATCTGGGGGATCCGGCGCTGGCGGAAAAATATGGGACGCTGCCATGTGACGGTGTGGGCCTCATGCGCGAAGAATTTATTTGGACAACATATATACATGAACATCCGCTCCATATGATAGACGAGGGCAGAGCACAGGAAGCTGTGGACAAGCTAGCCGAGGGTATTGGCAAAGTATGTGCGGCAATGTCACCGCGTCCGGTCACACTGCGGTTCAGTGATTTCAAATCCAGCGAATACAGAGCGCTTAAAGGCGGTGATAAGTATGAACCGCATGAACCGAGTGCATTGTTGGGCTGGCGCGGAGCTTCACGCTACTACGATCCTAAATATATAGAAGCATTCAGGCTGGAAATAAAGGCCATAAGAAAAGTACGCGAGGAATATGGTTTAAAGAATCTGCATGTGATGATACCTTTTTGCCGTTCGGTGGAAGAAGCGCGCAGGGTAACAGAAATAATGAAGGATGGAGGACTGCGGCGCAGCGCGGATTTTAAAGTATGGTTAATGGCAGAAATTCCGGCTAATATTATTCTGGCTGACCAATTTAATCAATTTGTCGACGGATATTCGATCGGGTCAAATGATCTTACTATGCTCATTTTAGGATGCGATCGCGACAATGATGCCATATCACATTTATTTGATGAGAGAAATACGGCGGTGAAAAGGGCCGTGCGGCATTTAATAGAGGCTGCGCATAAGGATGGAAAAACAGTATCGATATGCGGGCAGGCTCCCAGTGTATATGCTGATTTTACGCAGTTTTTGGTTGAAAACGGCATAGATTCTATTTCTGTGAATCCGGATATGGTCGGCTGCACTAAAAAAAATGTTGCACAGATAGAGCAGCGTATCATCTTGAACAACGCTCTTGGTTTGGGCAGGATGAAATGAAGCGTTGGCAGCGGTTTAACCATTGACTTAAATATGCTATTATAATATGAGAGAAATTTTTGAAACAAGGCAGATGCTGTTTGAGGGGGGCGATAATTATTTCACTGACGGAAAGACAGCAGGCAATTGTCGACATAGTTCAGAAGGGCGGTCCTGTCACGGGCGGACAGATCGCAGAGCGGATGCATGTCACACGGGCGGCTCTGCGAGCGGATCTGGCTGTTCTGGTCATGAGCGGATTATTGGGTTCTCGTTCCAAAGTAGGGTATTTTTATACAGGCAAAAGCCTGCTGTCATTTTTTACAGAAGACCTCGATTCTGTCCGGGTGCGTGATATTCAATCTGTACCGGCGGTGCTGCCAAAGGAGTCGACAGCTTATGATGCGGTGGTGTCGCTGTTTCTTGAAGATGTAGGCAGCGTGTTTGTGGTTGAAGGACAGGGCTTGCTGGCGGGGGTGGTATCCCGCAAGGATTTGCTTAAAGCCTCGCTGTCATCGGGCGGCGATCTGGCAAAAATTCCGGTGCAGATGGTCATGACGCCGCTGGCAAAGCTGATTGTCACCGAGCCGGATGAATCTGTAGCGGCTGCGGCGCAAAAGATCATCGATAATGAGATAGATGCCTTACCGGTGGTGAAGGTCCTGCCAAAGGGAAAGCGCTCATATGAGATTGTCGGACGCCTTACTAAAACAAATTTGACACGATTGATAGTGGATCTGGCTAAGGGCAAAAGGGGGTATTCATCATAGTGAAATTGCCGGTTATTTATATAATAACTGAATCTCTGGGAGAGACGGCTGAAGCAGTCGTCAGGGCCACTGCCAGCCAGTTTGATTCAGGGAATTTCGAAATTATCCGCATTCCGTATGTGGACTCGGCCGGCGTGCTGGAAAGTGCTTTGCGGGAAGTGGCGAAACGGAATGCCTTTGTCTGCCATACTTTGATTTCTCCTGATCTGCGGAAGGCTTTCAATAGATTGGCGGATGAATATAATGTTGTATTTGTCGATATTCTGGGACCGATGCTGGCGACTGTACAGAAACTTTCCGGTATGCAGCCCAAAAATCAGCCGGGGCTGACGCATATGCTGAATCGGGATTATTTCAAACGGATTGAGGCTATTGAATTTGCCGTGAAATATGACGACGGTAAAAGTCCTGCCGGTTTGCTGAAAGCAGATGTTGTCCTGATAGGTGTGTCACGGACTTCAAAAACGCCCTTAAGTATGTATCTGGCACATAAAGGACTCAAGGTGGCAAATGTGCCGCTTATTCCGGGGATAGCACCGCCGGAAGAATTGCTGGATACTCCTGCACAGAAAATAATAGGACTTATTGCCGATCCTGTGAAACTTAATGAAATACGTATGGAAAGATTGAGGGCAATAGGTCTTATGCCGGATGCCAGCTATGCAAAACTGACCTGTATTGCGGAAGAAATGGAGTACGCAAAGGCTGTTATGAGACGGCTGAAGTGTCAGGTAATAGATGTGTCGAATAGTGCCATAGAAGAAACCGCACATATGATATTGGAGCATTACGGGAAATTTTTGGAAATGAACAGCTGATCTGAAATATAAAACTCCAGCCGATGAGCGGCTGGAGTTTGCTGTATTCGAAGAATTGTCAGACAGTCTGCGGTGTTTCAAATAAATCAGTGACTTCTTTGAGCCAGTCAATTATTTGAATATGCTGCGGGCACATTTTTTCACATTGTCCGCAGTTGATGCAGTCGGAAGCCTTGCCAAAAGTTTTTGCATAATTATTATAATAAACATTTTCAATACTCATTGCCGGTTTCTGAGGCATCATGGAGTGTTGTTTTTTTGTATTGTACAAAGAAAAATAATTTGGTATGGCAATGTTTTTAGGACATCCCTTTACACAATACTGGCAGGCTGTACAGGGGATGGCTATGGATTCATTTATGATACTGACTGCCTTGTCTATTATGGTATATTCTTCCTTGGATAATGGTTGAAAATCCTGCATATAGTTTGTATTATCTGTCAGCTGAGCCAGACTGGACATACCTGAAAGCACCATCATAACGCCTTCCTGGCTTGCGGCGTAACGGACGGCCCAGGAGGGCGCAGACATATCAGGCTGATATTCTTTAAATAAAGCTGCTGCTTTTTCCGGAATATTTGCCAGCATACCGCCTTTTACAGGTTCCATGACGACAATAGGTTTATTGTGTTTTCTGGCTGTTTCATAGCATTTCCGTGACTGTATACTTTCATTTTCCCAGTCAAGATAATTTATTTGCAGCTGCACAAAATCAACCTCGGGATGAGCTGTCAGAATTTCATCCAGAAGGACAGCTCTGTCATGGAAGGAAAAGCCTATATTTTTTACTTTGCCGCTGCTTTTCTTTTCGGATATAAAATCAAAACTATTAAAATTCTGAGCTGTTTTATAATTTTCAACACCAAGATTGTGCAGCAGATAATAATCAAAATAATCAACACCGCACTTTTGCAGCTGCTCATCAAAGATACGCTTCTGATCATCAGGTGATTTCAGCATCATTGTCGGCAGTTTTGTAGCCAGCGTGAAACTGCTGCGCGGGTGGCGCTTGACGAGAGCTTCACGGAGTGCTGTCTCACTTTGAAAGGCATGATACATCCATGCGGTGTCAAAATAAGTAAAACCCTTGGACAGAAAAATATCGACCATTTTTTCTATTTGCGGCATATCGAAGCTGGCCGGTTCGTTTTGATCTTTCAAAGGCAGGCGCATAAAGCCAAACCCAAGTTTTTTTGTATTCATAATCATTCCTCCGCTTATATTGTCTGATTGCCATTTATTATGGCTGTGAAGAATAGCTGATAAAAGAATTGGAGAGCATGGATACTTTTTGCAGCGGACAATTCGTTTGATCAGCATTCCGATGAAATAGAGCAATATTCCAATAATATATTAGTATGAACACTACTGATTTATTTTAGCACTTGAAGTTTACTCCATGTCAATAGAAAAATGGACTGCCACTATAGAAAATAATGACAGTCCATATATGTTCTCTGTATTTCTGGATAAGATGATAAGATAAATGAAGATTATGCAGCGAAGATGGAGGTCATGCCTCCCTGGAGATATGGGAAAGGTCCTGCGGCTCAGTCAATTCGGACATTTTGGGGACCTGGCAGATAGCTGCGATCACAGAACGCAGCATAGTTACTGCCAAAACGGCACCGCTGCCTTCACCGAGGGCAAGATCCGCTCTGATGGGAACCTCTGCTTCTTCTATACCGCCCAGATGTAAAGCATAAGCCATACCCGGCTCTCTTGACATGTGTGAGGCAAATCCGTAGTCAGAAATACTCGGGTCCATGCGTACTGCACAAGCAAAAGCTGCCGCTGTGATAAATCCGTCCAGAACGAAAGGTATGTTTTTCTGTTTACAGGCGAGCATTGCGCCACACATAGCCGCAATATCAAAACCGCCCACACAGCGGATTATTTCTGCCGGATCAGTGAAAAGCCTGCCGTAAATATTTCCGGCTGCTGCCACGACTTCCCGTTTTCTTTTGATAACTTCAGGATATTGAGCATTTGCTCCGCAGCCGACGATAAATTCCGGGGCTATCTGAGTCAAGCCATGAAGAACGGCAGATGATGTCGTGGTGTTGCCGATGCCCATTTCACCGAGGGAAATGAGATTGCAGTCTTTTGCCCGGCTGACCATTTCCTGTCCGGAAGCAAAGGCCTGCTGATATTCTTCTCGTGTCATGGCAGGCTCTTTCAGAAAATTTTTGGTTCCTTTGGCAGTTTTTCTGTTGATTCCTACAGATAAATCATTATTTATGCCTACGTCTATTACTTGGTAGGGAATGTTATTTGTCTGACAAAAAACACTTATCACCGCTTTGCCCGCTGCCATGTTCTGCGCCTGCCGATAAGTGATATCCTGTGACTGTCTTACCACGCCTTCTTCAATGATACCATTGTCGGCTGCAAAGATCAGATGCAGAGGACGGAGCTGTTCAGGCGTAGACTGCCAGGCAGTAAAAAGTTTTACCGCCTGCCTGCCGAGCAGACCGAGACTGCCGGACGGTATTGCCATTTCAGCTAATTTTTTCTTTGCTTCTGTGCTGCTGTTCATGATTAGTTCTCCTCCTGTATCAAAGTTTCAATTCTGTGCCGCTTTTTTTCTCACGCATGAGTACATCTGTGAGGTGTATTATTTGAGCACCTGCTTCAACCGGAGGAATGCCTTTGCGGTATATATTTGATACCACTGTTCTTTGGGATTCCGGTTTTTTTGAGCTTGATTCATATGCCATGTAGCAGCTCATACTTTCACCGGTGGCCAATCCCGGACGTTCGCCTATAAGCTGGATGGTGACCTTTGCATTTAAGGCTTCACTGATTTTGTCCATTGTGGCGACTCTGCTGTATTTTACAAAAATCGGCGTGCCGACTTTGTATCCTTTTGCGGTCAGACCGTCTGTCAGAATACCAAAAATATCTTCAAGATTGGCATCAATGGCATATCCGCTTAAACCGTCGGCGACTATGAGCTGTACATCAGGTGACATGATGCAGTTTGCCTTTATCTGTTCTGTTGTTTCCTTAGAAAAAATCCTTCCCAGATCAGGACGGCGGATATATTCTTCTTTATTATTGACCTGTGTCTGTACTTTGAAAAAACCCAGACGGTCAATAAGTCCTTCGTCTACATCAGACCATACGGCATCCATGGCAATAGCGTGATCGGCGCGGAATTTAAGCAGTGTTTCCGTTTTAAAGCGGCTGCCTGCCCTGCCGATGCAGATACGGGCATTGGTAGTTTTCTTCAGCTGCCGGCAGAAAGCCGGATTTTGCGGTGTATCTATCAAGACGGTATCTTTGATTTCCTGTGTTGAAATATCTTTTACCATATCATCCATTTTATTTCTCCCATCCCTGAAACATTGAAGGATCGCCGGCTTGGGCAGTGAGCTGTCCGTTTTGCATAATACCAAGCTTCTGCATGCGCGCCGCAAAGGCAGCTATCGGTGTTTTACTGCTCAAGTCGCGCAGTGCGGCTACGTCATGATAGCTTGTTGTCTGATACATGAGCATGACGTCATCACCCGCAGGAATTCCCATAATGTAGTTGCAGTCCGCAAGTGTCAGCATCATGGCAAGGTTTTCCAAATCATTTTGATCTGCTTTCATATGATTCGTGTAACAGACATCGACACCCATGGGGATGCCGGTGAGTTTGCCCATGAAATGATCTTCAAGGCCGGCTCTGATCATTTGTCTGCCGTCGTATAAATATTCTGGACCGATGAAGCCCACCACAGTATTTACCAAAAAAGGATGGTACCGCTTGGCAAAGGCATAGCAGCGTGCTTCCATTGTCAATTGATCGGCACCGTGATTGCCGTCTGAAGACAATTCGGAACCTTGCCCGGTTTCGAAATACATAAAATTTTTGCCGCGGGAACTTTTCTTTTCTTTCATCATGGCATAAGCTTCATCCATCAGGCTTACATCTATACCGAAGGCTCTGCTGGCAAGTTCTGAACCAGCCAGGCTTTGGAACATCAGATCCATCGGCGCATCCGTTTGTTCCAGGACCTTCATTTGCGTTGTTACATGGGCAAGAACGCAGTTTTGCGTGGGCAGCTGCCAATGGTCCATAAAGAATTTAAAATTTTTTAATATTGACGAAACGCTTTCTATGGAATCAACGGCCGGATTGAGGCCTATAACGGCATCACCGACGCCGTAACTGACACCCTCCATGACAGAAGCCATGATTCCGTTTATATCGTCCGTGGCATGATTGGGCTGCAGCCGGGAGGATAAGGTGCCGGGCAGTCCTATCGTTGTATTGCAGGTAGCGGTTACGGGCAATTTATGGGCTGCCGTGACAAGATCCATATTGCTCATAAGCTTGGCTGCTGCAGCTACTATTTCTGATGTCAGACCGCCGCGCACAGCAGCTATTTCTTCAGGTGCCGCTGAAAGTAAAAATTCCCGGAAGGAGCCTGCCGTAAGGCTTTTTATTTTCGCGAAAGCTTTTTCGTCAACGGCATCCTGATCGGCTCTTGTTACATCGTCAGTTTCATAGGGGACGACAGGATTGTTGCGCAGGTCTTCAAGTGTCATATCGGCCAGCACAGCTTTTGCCGCAACTCGTTCTACCGTGCTTTGGGCGGCAACTCCGGCTAAAATATCACCGGACTTTTCTTCATTTGCTTTTGCCAATACATCCTTTACATCACGAAAGGAATATGTCTGGTCAAATAAACGTGTTTTTAATTTCATTTTTTCACCTTTATATCTGTGTATTTAAACTATGCCGTGAAAATTAGAGTTTTCACAACTACCGGCACCGCACTGCCAATACTGCGGCCAATATCTATATAATCACCGTCGTGCGCTTTGATGCGGTCAAGACATATTATCTGCGTATCGGCAAGATAGCGTTTGAGTGTAAGGCCCAGTGCTTTTGCAAAATCGGCCTCCAGAAGAATGACAAGAGGCTGATTTAACTGTACAGGTATATTTTCCGCTATCATTCGCGCTAAAGTTTTTACGTCTGAATATGAAGGAGCTACCGTCCCGGCAAGGGCTAATGCCGGCAGATCATCAGGGAAAAGCCGGAGCTTCTGCTGCAATATTTTCCCGCTTTTTTCTATATCGGCTGTTGATTGTTCCAGGGAAAGCTGCATGACGGGCAGATTTTTTATGGGCAGGACCGATTCGTCCGCCGATATGGTGCTGCCGCTCAGGCAAAGTGAATGAGTGCCGGCTCCGATAACGGTAGCTCTGATTTTTTCCTTGGGTTTCTGCAGCTGCATGCCGTGAGCGGAAAAATAATCCCGGACGGACGAACCCAAAAGAGGGCCTATATCGCCGAATAATGCAACATCTTCTATATTGCGCGGCGTAAAATCCCTGTATACATATTCGGCCACTCCGCCGGAGATCATTGCCAGCGGCAGTCCAAACGGACCGCATTCATGACCGATAAAAAGCTTTTTTGCTGCAGGTGTCAGCGTCAGCTGTCTGATGATCCTGTATAGTATTTTGGCAAATGTTCTGGTTAAAAGATGAAGATCACCAAAATCCGCTTTTTCCCCGGGGCGTATTTTATCTTCCAGACCAAGTTCTACCAGCAGGTCCTTGATTTTTGCTGATACATAATTTATTGTGCCGTCTTTTTGTAGGCGGAGCAGCCGCCCGCCGATATCCAGCGCGAACGTAGATGAGGCTTCTCCGTCGATAAAAAGAGCCGCGTTTGTGGTACCGCCGCCGATATCAAAATTGAGTACGGCTTCACCGTGATTTTTTGATTTTTCTCCCGCTCCGGCACCAAGGCCCGCCAACAGAGATTCAAGATCAGGGCCGGCGGTCGCAACAACAAAATCACCGGCAAAATCAGACAAAGATTGAAGAACAGCCGAGGCATTTTCTTTGCGGGCAGTTTCTCCGGTGATAATAACAGCACCCGTTTGCAAATCATTTTTTTTGATCCCCGCTTTTAAATATTCTTTTTCGACAAGATTTTTTAGTGCGGGCAGGTCTATCCTGTTATCGGATAGGACAGGTGTGAAATAAACGGTGCTTTTATAAATTATTTCTTTTCTGCTGATTTTTACTTCCGGTACGGCTGTGACAGCTTTGTCTTCCAGATAGATGCGGCTGAAAATGATCTGTGTTGTTGTTGTTCCGAGATCTATGCCAACGCTCAGCAATGATTCCTGCATGAATTGTCACCTTCAGTTAAAATTCCAAAAGGACTGCAGATGACTGCAGTCCCTGAAAATTATTTGTCCAGCTCATCCAATACACCGAATTCTTCTTCAAAAGGACGAATATGTTTGTTGCCCCAGACGAAATAATAAAGGATCGCTACTGCGTAGACACCAAGTACATAGGGAATCACATCACTTGAAGCTACAAAGAGACTGATCAGGCAAAAAATTGCCATGAGCATGCTTATAACGGGAATGACTGGATAGGAAACCCTAAAGGGACGCTTTAGATCCGGTTCTTTGGAACGAAGCACGAACAGGCTGACAAGACTTATGATATACATGACAACGGAACCGAAGGCCGCTATTGTAATAACTACATTTGTAAGACCGGTAAGCGCTGTAATCAGGCAGACGATGCCGGGAAGAATAAGTGCCCATACGGGAGTGTGATGCTTATCGTCAAGCTTTGCCAGAAACTTTGGCAGATAACCGGTGCGGGCCATTGCATAAGTCTGGCGTGAATAGCCGATTATAATGCCATGCAGAGAGGCAACAAGACCAAAAAGACCGATGCAGCTCATGAGAATAACAGGCCAGGAACCCTCACCGAAAACGGCACTTAAAGCTAACGGCAAAGGAAAATCGACGTTATCGACCAGTTTGGTATCGGTAATGCCTGCGGTGATGAATAGAGTAAGAAAGGCCATTACAAGAAGCGTTGCCATTCCTGTTAAGAATCCTTTGGAGATATCATGCTGCGGGTCAACCATTTCTTCCGCGCTCATAGCGCCGCCTTCTATAGCCAGGTAAAACCAAATGGCAAAAGGTACGGCAGCCATTACGCCTTGAGCTCCGTTAGGAAAATACGGTTGAGCCATAACACGGGAAAGATCAAAATACGGCAAAGCGAGTATCCAATAAATGACCAGGCCGACAAGAGCGATAATAGTCACTGTAAGCTCGAAAGTTGCCGAAACTTTCATTCCCAGATAATTGATGAAGATAAAAAATAAGAAAGCAACCACTGTGGCGGCCATTACGTTGATACCCGGAATAATGGAGTGGACATATCCGCCGACTGCAAGCGCGATGGCCGGAGGAGCGAAGACAAATTCTATAAGACAGCTGATGCCGTTCAAATATCCCCCAAATTTACCGAGTGCCCGGCGTGCATATGCCGAGGGACCTCCGGCATGAGGAATTGCCGTGGCAAGTTCAGAATAGGACAATATGAATGTTACATAAAAAATTGTTACTGGAATGAGTGCCAATGCAAGGCCCATTACGCCGCCTTCCGCAAATCCGTAGCTCCAGCCGAAGTAATTGCCGGAAATAACCAGACCGACTGCCAGAGCCCATAAATGGATAGGTTTTAAAACGCGGGACAGATTTTCTGTTTCTGCATTCTTTTCATGCAGTGCTGCTTTTGTGCTAATTTCCATAAACCATTCTCCTTTTTGACATAAAAAAACCCGCAAACAGGGATAATAAGCCTGTTTGCGGGCATCATTGCCCTTATTATAAATACAGCCAGCATCCACAAAAAAAGAAAAAAAGCGCTCCGAAGAGACCTGTGACAGAGGTCTGTTCAAAGCGCTTTTGCCGTATTCCTTTGTGAAAACTTATGGAACTTATGATACCCGATACAGCTTTTATTGTCAAGCAGAGAATAATATTTTTACCGTTGAAATATATGTAAATATCAAAAAAAGCGGACTTCATAAAAGTCATTACAGAGAGATTTTTTTAATATTGCATACTCTATAGAAATAAACTATAATACAAATTGACTTTATCATTAAAACATTTGTAAAGCTGCGGGCGCATAGGCACCGAGTAAAGTAAGGCGTGCGTTCAGCTGCTATATCGGCCAGCGCTTTTAGGCGCTGGCCTTAGCTTTTGCGCAGAAGGCAGACTTTCTCCGACAATAAGAGCTGCATTATTTGCAGATAACAGGCGGAATTATACATATAATCGCAGAAATAGATAAGGAGAACGTACCATGAAATTTTTTCGTACAAAAGACATTGAACAAATGAGAGCACAGGCTCTCGCGTCGGGAATGGCTAAAAATCTTACGGCGGTGGATCTCGTTTTGCTGGGGATAGGCGGGGTCATAGGAACGGGCATTTTTGTTTTGACCGGGGTCGCTGCGGCAAAATATGCGGGTCCTGCTGTTGTGTTATCTTTTATTATTTCGGGATTTGCCTGCGGAATGGCAGGGCTCGCTTATGCCGAATTTGCTTCTATTGTGCCGGCATCGGGCAGCGCATACACATATTCTTATGCGGCACTCGGTGAATTGATAGCTTTCATTGTAGGCTGGAATCTTGTGCTTGAATATACTGTCACCTCAAGTGCTGTGGCGGCAGGCTGGTCCGGCTATGTCACGGGGCTTTTCAATTCTGCCGGTGTTCAGCTGCCTTTTGCATTTACGCATGTTCCGGCAGACGGCGGTATTATAAATATACCGGCTATACTGATAACGTTGCTATTGTCTTTCTTTTTAATCAGAGGAACGAAGGAAAGCACCACGCTGAATCGTATTTTGGTGGGCATAAAGCTTATTGCCGTATTTATTTTTTTGTTTCTTGCGGGACCACAGGTGGATGTTACTAATTGGCAGCCCTTTATGCCGTTCGGTTTTTCTGGTGTAGCGGGCGGCGCAGCTATAGTTTTTTTTGCATATATTGGATTTGATGCGGTCGCCACCACGGCGGAAGAATGTAAAAATCCCGCCCGTGATCTGCCTATAGGGATGATAGGCTCTTTGGTATTGTGCACTATATTGTATGTGGTCGTTGCAGCGGTCCTCACAGGTGTGGTTCCCTATTCGTCACTCAATAATCCGGAACCTGTAGCATATGCCCTGCGCTATATAGGTTATAATATGGGGTCTGCTCTGGTAGGTGTCGGAGCTATATGCGGTATCACGACCGTACTGCTGGTCTTGCTTTACGGGCAGGCACGCATCTTTTTTGCCATGAGCAGAGACGGTATGATCCCGGCGGGCATATGCAAGATCCACCCGCGCTATAAAACCCCTTATCTCGTTACGGGTGCAGGCTGTGTGGTAGTTTCCGCAATAGCAGGTTTTGCGCCTATAGGAGTGATTGCCGAAATGGCCAACATAGGAACATTATCTGCGTTCTTTGTTGCGGCTGCAGGTGTGATGGTTCTGCGTGTAAGAAGACCGGATCTGCCAAGAACATTCAAATGTCCCGCTGTATGGCTTGTCGGTCCTTTAGCAGTGCTTTCCTGCGGTTATCTTATGTATAATTTACCGGTTGAAACATGGATACGTTTTATAGTATGGTGTGTAATTGGTTTTGCAATATATTTATCTTATGGTTACAAACATAGCATATTGAATAATAAGCATGTAGTAAAAAAATAAATATTATGGTGCATTTTATAATTGCTTTTTTGGGAAAAATTTTATAAAAAGCAGCATAATGAGTATACTGAAAATGATCGAAGCAGACTGGGCATTGAATATGCCGAATCCTTTTCCGCTGTTGTAGAATTGCAGGACAATAGTCATCAATACACCACTGCCGGCGGAGAAGAAGGCGGCAGCAGTAGAAGCTTTTTTGCAGAACAGACCAAAAAGCAGCGGTGCAGTGAGAGATACTGACATCAAAGAGTAGAATATGGACAGCGCAGAAATGACATTGGGCAGTATACCGGCAAGAAAAATACCGATCAGGCCTGCTGCCGCCGCGGCGAGGCGGCTCATCTGCAAAAGTTTTTTATCTGTGGCAGAGGGATTTATGAAGGATTTATATAAATCCTTGCTGAAAGATCCGGTGATCATATATAGTACGGCATCTGCGGCGCTGATTTCTGCCGAGAAGATAGCAGCAAGAGCGACGGCCGATGCCCAGAAGGGCATACACTCCTTCATTATATAAGGCAGTGCCAAGTCGCTCTGCGGCAGGTCAGGGAACAGCGCATAGGCAGCCATGCCAAGAAATACGGGGACGATAGCAAAAGCAAGCATTGCCAGTCCGCAAAAAAAAGTGCTTAAATAAACAGTTTTCTTATCTTTTGCCGCGTATATTTTTCCTATCAGTGCGGGTGACAAAAAGAATGAAGGGGTAAGCATCAGAAAAAAACCGATTATGGTATTGCTTCCCAATCCGCCCAGACTAAAATAGTCAGCTGTTGCAGCAGATGAATTGCCAAGATGGGCGGCAGCTTTTGCATACAGACCATCCAGACCTCCCGCAAAATTCAGTACGAAGGGAACAGCAATAAAAAAACCCAGCAGCTTGACGCACACTTCTACAATATTTACATACGCTGCCGAGAGCAGACCGCCTGTGCAAAAATAAAGAACTATTACAACAGCGCCTATTAGGATGCCGCTGTTTTTATCTATATCAGCAATAACGGAAAGTATCCAGGCTATGCCCATGAGCTGTCCCGCAAAAATAGCGACCGTGCCGATAAGCATAAAAGATGAGATAAGACCGCGGAAATTTTTATTGTATCTGTATTCAAAGTAATCGCCCAAGGTGTAAAAATTATGTTTTTTAGCCAAAGACCATATGTGCGGACCTATTATAAAAGCCAATATGAAGGTCCCGACAGCAGAAGCGGTGATCCACCATACGGCAGAAAGCCCTGCCTTGAAGCTGAGTCCGGCGACGCCGACAGTGGAGCCGGCTCCAATATTGGGGGCAATTAAGGTTATAAACAGGAGCAGCGGTCCGAGCTTTCGTCCACCGACGAAAAAATCATCGGCAGTTTTTACCCGCCGTGACATAAAAGCGCCTATACTGATGAGAAACAGGGCATAAAGCGTAATGACGGTGATATAGCTGATCATGATATCAAAGCAGCTCCTTTTGCGGAAATTCAACTTAGCTTATAATACATGCATTGCTGTGAAATGTAAAGGCAGATTGAATTGTCGGTAAAAGTGTGCAGCAACCCATAAAAAGCAGCACCGTGCATTCATAATGCACGGTGCTGCTTTCGGTTGAAATTCAAGGGTATGATGGTTATATCATACCCTTGAAAATGATCAGTGATTTTTTAATACTTTTTTCATGGCAGCGGCTACATTTTCCTTTGTAAAACCGAATTTGACAAATAATTTATTTGCCGGTGCAGAAGCACCGAAACCCTTCATAGTAACAGTGGTGCCGCTGAGTCCTGTATAACGTCCCCAGCCAAAATCGACAGCGGCTTCGACAGCCACACGCGCACAAATATTTTTGGGCAGGATACTTTCTTTATATTCATCGCTTTGCTGTTCAAAAAGATCCATACATGGCATGCTTACAACACGTACATCAATATTTTCGGCTGCCAGCATTTCCTGAGCCTCCACAGCCAGAGAAACTTCTGATCCGCTGGCGATAAAGATCCCGTCCGGCACTTCTTTAGTGGACGGGGCAACAACGTAAGCACCTTTGAGAGCATCTTTGCTGCTGCCGGCAAGCTGCGGCAGATTTTGGCGAGTCAGAACGAGTGCCGTAGGCGTTGATTTACTGGTGATGGCAAGATACCAGCCGGCAGCGGTTTCCGTGGCGTCGGCTGGGCGGAATATATTGATATTGGGCATGGCTCTGAGCATAGCAAGCTGTTCCACCGGCTCATGTGTGGGACCGTCTTCGCCCACGCCGATACTGTCGTGTGTGAGAACATAGGTTGTCGGCAGTTTCATTAAGGCAGCCAGACGCATCATCGGTTTCATGTAGTCACTGAAGACAAAAAATGTGCCTACGTATGGACGCAGACCACCATGCAGAGCAAGACCATTCTCTATACCTGCCATGGCAAGTTCTCTTACGCCGAAATGGAGATTGCGGCCGCTGTAATCTGCCTTGCTGAAGCTGGCTTCACCATTCATATGTGTTTTATTGGAAGGCGCCAGATCCGCGCTGCCGCCGATGAGCTGCGGCAGGATTTCTTTAATGCGGTTAATCATTATACCGGAAAGGTTTCTGGTTGCCTGCGGCTTATTTTCATATGCCCAAAAAGCTTCATCATGAAGAAGAGCATCGCTGTCAGCATCTTTATGAAATTTGTCCCATAAAAGCTTTTCCTGAGGGAAATTTTCTGTGTATTCATTGAAAAGTTTCTGCCATTTTTCCTCAGCAGTTTCACCTTTTGCAGATAATTCACGATAATGTTCATAAACATCATCAGGGACAGAAAAAGCTTCCTGAGAAGGCCAGCCCAGATTTTCTTTTAAAGCCTTTACATTGTCTTCACCCAATGGTTCGCCATGCGCACTGGCTTTGCCTTGTTTGGCAGGACAGCCGTAGCCGATTTGTGTTTTGACGGTAATGAAGGACGGGTGTTCTTTATCTGCCTTGGCGGCTTCTATGGCGGCGCCTATAGCAGCCAGATCGTTGCCGTCTTCGACGGTGATGATCTGGAAACCGAAAGCTTCCATGCGTTTTTGTACATTTTCCGTGAAAGCGATATCCGTGCTGCCTTCAATGGAAATTTTGTTGCTGTCATATAAAATTATAAGCTTGTCAAGACCGAGCGTGCCCGCAAGGGAAAAGGCTTCGGAAGAAATGCCTTCCATCATGCAGCCGTCGCCGCCGAGGGCAAATGTATAATGATCGACTATAGGAAATTTCGGTTTATTGAATGTGGCAGCTAAATGAGCTTCTGCCATAGTCATGCCGACTGCCATTGACATACCTGCTCCCAGCGGACCGGTAGTGGCTTCAACGCCGGTTGTATGTCCGTATTCAGGGTGGCCCGGTGTAAGGGAATTATCCTGACGGAAATTTTTCAAATCTTCAATAGTCAAACCATAAGAAAACAGATGTAAAAGTGAGTATAAAAGTGCGGAGCCATGCCCCCCTGAGAGAATAAAACGGTCACGGTTGGACCATTTTGGATTTTTAGCATTGTGATTCATATGTTTTGCCCAGAGTTCATAAGCCATAGCAGCAGACCCCAGCGGAAGACCAGGATGACCAGAATTAGCTTTTTGAACGGCATCTGCAGACAATACACGGATGGCGTTTACACATTTCATATCAATATTACTCATGATATCTCTCCTTTTTAATCAGCTATATAAAATACATTTTGCTGTCGTAAATTTAGCGGAAATACTGATATAAAAGATATCCGGGAAAACAGCATAACCCGAACGGCATGCTTTATTCAATATTTCTTCTGTGCGGATATAGCGATATATGTATTATTTTTCGAGGGGATTTTTATGCAGGCTATATCCCTGTATATTAGTATATGACATAAATATATATTTTATCAATATATATTTGTATTTTCTTTCTATGGTAAATTATCTGGCATATTATGTAGATGAAAGAAAAAATAGAATTGTTTACGAAAAGTTTGTTCAAAATATGAATATGATAAAAAACAGACATCTGCATGTGAAAATTGCAGATGCCTGTTTTTCAATCAGATGCTGGAACTAAAAAGACTGCCTGTTAAAGCACTGCTGCTGGCAGAGGAATCGTTGAATCTGTCAAGCTGATTGGTCGGGGCTGAACTGTTGTTTTTGCTGTTTGCCGTTGAATTCTGGATACTTACTTTAGTTTCAGAAATGACCTTGTCACCCTGAGTTACTATTATGAGCATAGAACCATCAGCTAATTTTTCCGTAGTAGTTACGGTTTCGTCATCCTGAGTGCTTTCATTTCCGCCGGCTGAGGAGGTGCCTGAAGTACCTGCGGTCGATGAGGCTGAGGCAGTGGATGATGATGCTTTTTGCGTGGTATACGAATTCAAAAGAGCGGACAGACTGTCCAGAGAGCTTATACTGCTCATTGCCATTCTCCTTTCAATAAAAATAGTTGTTATAAATATGCGTGCATCTCTATTTTCACAGCTGTTTGATATGGTGGCATTAGGACAAAGCTGCTATATAGAGCAGAAAATCCGCATCCGTGCGGCTGGTGTGTATACAGGCTGTCGTATGGAACAGAAGGCGGCAGCCTGCCTTCTTCCTATATAATAACATACTGTATGAAAATATTGCTAATCATACATAATATATATCGTAATTACGTGCAAAAAAATTAAGGTCCATTTCAGGGAGAATTTATATCCTGAATATTAAATAAATATTTATGGCAAACTTGAAAATTATATGTCTTTATGTTACAATATGCCGTATATTGACGGTTTTCAGTAAAGTGACGGTCTGGGCTTTTGCAGATGTTAGTCTGTTGGAAGGCAGATTGCGCTTATATACATAATCTTGCATATGATGAAACGAATAAGCAATGTTGTAGATGGATTTTGGAAAGTCGAATAGTGGGCTGTTTTTTGCTTGGGCTATATAGACACCTATATCTTTTTTTGATATAGGTGTTTTTTTTTCTGAAATATTTTTATAAAAAGCAATAATAGTATGGTTAATTTGGAGGATCTCTGATCAATTAAAGAAGAGTGACAGGAGATAATCTTTTCTTGATCGGGACTTTCATGAAAATAATGATATCAAAGGAGAAATATTTGTGGTTAAAAAAAAATCTTTATCTGCAATCTATTCAATCAATACTGGATTACCAAAAAACACTGAGGCATAATATATATGAGTATTATCAGTTCCCTGAACTGACACAGATAAAGTATATAACAGTGGGAAGGCAGGTAGAACTCATTGTTTATGTGGAGTATTTTTCAAAGTGGGAGAAGGTTTTACTGGGTTATGGAGATGAACACAATAATTTTAAAAAATACTATCCGCTGATCCTGAATTTTATGAAAAAATATGTTTTGCCAAAAAAAGAAAAAGATTATTCATCCCACATCCGCTATTATCATCTGTTTAATCCCTGTATGCAGCAAACGCTATCATACAGCATCTCGCTCACGGTATATGATGATAATATATTTAAGCATCTTACAAAAGGACAGGGCAGCGGTGACGATTCTATGGCTGCAGATATATCCAGATATTATCGGGAGCAGAATTTACGCGGACCGGAATGGGTCACGGTTGTGAGCCTTGATAAAATTTTTGTGGCAATTATAATAAGCGGTGTTACCTCTCCTTTTTGGCATAGATATCAGCAGGTTTCCTTGGAATCAAGAATATTTTTTAAAGATGCTATAAAGCAGTTGTCAAAAGAGGCAATTGAATTTTCATTTAAAAATCACAATATTGCAGGAGGACGCATTTTATTCTCTGATTTTCAATGGAAGGAGGATACCATATTTATTGTGGCAATTCGTGACAAGGAAAGCTGGGAGAAATTATTGAAAGTATAATTCAAAAATTTTTTAAATAATTTATTGTAATTTATAATTAAAGGGGAGATTTTCTAGTGCGATGGTTAAATGATTTGAAAGTCGGCGTCAAAATAAGCCTGCTGGGTGTGGGGTCTGTGGTTGTGCTGATTCTTGTTGGGGGGATCGGTTATTACTGTTTGCAGAGTATTAGTGATGACATGGAAAAAATGTATAGTGAAAAACTCACAGCTGTGCAGTTCATAAATGATACCCGGGCTCAGAACAACAAGATTGATTCGGATGTATTTGCTTTGATGGTGGCGCAGCAGGACAGTGAACAAAAGGTATTTATCGATGATATAAGAACGCGCGTGGAATTATTTAATAAAGACTCGGAAGAATTCAAGAAAATACCTTTAGGTGATGCTGAAAAGGTAAAATATCAGAAATTGATGGATCAGCTGGCCGCTTATCGGGAGGTCAGAAGTAAAATATTGGATCTGGCAGTGCAGAATAAAAATCAGGAAGCATTCAATCTTTATATGACGCAGGGAAAACCAATGGCTGAAGGTTTTGTCAAAGATTTAGGCACTTTTTCCGATGAAATAAAGAAATCGGCAGATATGATGAACGCAGAAAGCAGAAAAACAGCTGCTTCGGCGGGAATGATATTTGTAGGAATAATTTTATTGTCCATATTGTTTATGGCAGGCTTTAGCTGGATGATCATAAAACAGATAACAGGCAGACTGCATGACTTTACTAAGTATATAGATATATTGGCAGGCGGTGACTTTTCTAAGTCAATCAGCCAGAAAAGCCTGGATGATAAAAGTGAATTTGGCACTGTTTCAAGAATGGTAGACAAAATGAAAAATAATATCCATTCTTTGGTAAAAGAATTGACTGATATCGCAGAACAGCTAGCAGCCTCTTCTGAAGAATTGACAGCCAACGCTGAAGAATCGGCGCAGGCATCGGATCAGATCGCAAGCGCTGTTTCCAAAGTGGCCGAAGGATCGGAAAGACAATTGGCCGCGGCTGATAACACGACAAATGTCGTGGAACAGATGTCGACAGCAATCGAACAGGTGGCCGTAAATACGGAAACAGTGGCAAATTCTGCGGAAGATACAGCAAATGCCGCCAACAAGGGTGAAGATTCCATTAAAAAAGCTGTAAGTCAGATGGAGATCATAGAAACCAAAACCAATGCCACTGCAGATGTAATAGCGGATTTGGAAGAAAAGTCCAAACAGATAGGGCAGATCGTGGATGTTATTTCCAATATTTCAGGACAGACGAACCTGCTCGCACTTAATGCCGCAATAGAAGCGGCAAGAGCGGGAGAAGCAGGCAAGGGCTTTGCCGTGGTGGCAGAGGAAGTAAGGAAACTCGCCGAACAGTCTCAGGATGCAGCCAAGCAGATTACTGAACTCATCAGTGAAGTGCAGACAAAAACGGATAATGCCGTCATTTACATGAATGACGGTAAAAAAGAAGTTGATGTAGGAGCAAAGGTCGTATCCGGAGCCGGTGACAGTTTTGGACAAATTTTGAGCATGGTGCGTAATATGACAGGACAAATACATGAAATTTCGGCAGCAGTGGAAGAAATAACGAGCAGTACACAAGATGTCGTAACATCAGCAAAAAGTGTCAATGAGGAAAGCCAAAGATCTTCGGAACATACGCAGACAATTTCTGCATCCGCTCAGGAACAATCATCTTCCATCGAAGAAGTTGCGACAGCAAGCGAACATCTTGCTCAGATGGCAGAAAAACTGGAACATTCCATTCGCAGGTTTAAAATCTAAAATTGGTAATGAGAGACGGTTTTTGTAATAGCTGTACAGTTTAATATATGCCGTTATTTCAATTGAAATAATGCAATAAAAGGACCGCTGCTTTTGTTTGGAAAAGCAGCGGTCCTTTTATCGACATGGAAGGGGACGGCACGGGATAAATTTACTCAAGATGGATAAAAAAATTGGCATTAAATGAAGATAGATCACCGTATTCTGGATACGAAGAGAATTTTTGGCGGGCGATGCAGCGCTGCCGACAACATTTTTTGGCAAGCAATGATTTTTTCTGACCGTATGCATCAAGCTTTTTGAGAAGAAAATTAAACAGTCTGCACAAAATAAATGAATTGTATTGATCCGGCATGTATATTATCCCCTTAAATTCAACAACACGATAGCATGATAAAAGCTTTATAATTATTGGCGCTTTGAGCTTTCTGATGATTAATATTATGAACTCAATATTAGATAAAAGGAAATACAATAATAGAATAAATATATAGTTAAAAACTATATAAAAATGTATAATGTAAATGAAATGAGGGGAGGAATATATGCAGTGAATATAGTTCAAATGCAATATTTTTATGAAGTATGCCGATGGCAGAATATAACAAAAGCAGCGGAGCGGCTGCACGTGTCACAGCCGACCGTAAGCGTAGCAATGCAGTCTTTGGAAGCAGAAACCGGACTCAATCTTTTCAGGAGGAACGGTAAAAAAATTTTTATATCAAAAGATGGAAATTTTCTCCTGACAAGGATACGACCGATTCTGGAAGAAATGGAATATCTTAAACATGAGATCAATGATCTGGCGCATAAGAGGAATCATATACGCATTGCTCTTCCCCCGCAGATAGGCATACGCATGATGCCGCTGCTGCTGGGGTGTTTTAAAAAAGAACATCCGGAGATAATAGTAGAGATAATTGAGACAGGACCGGTAAATTCGCTGCATATGATCAAAGATGAAAGTTTGGACTTATCAATAATGAATTATACAGAAGAGTTTGCGGATGGTTTTTCTTACAAAAAACTGGGAAGGGCAGAATGCTGTTTTTGTACTTATCCAGGTTCAGGTTTGGACAACAGGTGCTTCATATCGGTAAAAGATATAGGAAGAGAACCGCTGGTTCTGCTCGACAGTACTTTTAATATCACCCATTTAGTAAATCAGATTTTTGCCAGACAGGGAATAAAACCCAATATACTGCACTATTCGCCGTATCTTCATACCGTCAGAAATCTTATAGAACAGAAAATTGCTTCATCCTTTCTTATGAAACATGCTGTTTTAACAGGAGAAGGAATAGTTTCTCTGTCTATGGAAACGCCTCTTTATCTCGACACGGGAATAGTGACGAAAAAGGGGCGGCAGATTTATGCAGATGAAAAAATTCTTATCAATTTTTTAAGAGAAAATTTTCTGTAATAACCACAGCGCTGTTTAATTCATAGTGAGGAATCCATTTTGTTAATATAGACTTCTATTAATATAACGCAAATAAGTCTTAATTAACAAAAATCCGCAGGGCTGGATGAAAGCCCTGCGGATCCGACGATATTCTGCGGAAGAATTTAAGCTTCCGGTTTTATGAGACGCTTAGGATTCATATAAAAATCAAAATCCTTTTCAGATACATAGCCGGAGCTGAGAGCGGCTTCCTTAAGTGTTATATTTTGTTTTGCCGCCTTTTTGCCGATTTCAGCGGCTTTGTCATAGCCTATTAGAGGAACGAGCCCTGTGACAAGTATAAGGGAGTTTTCCAGATGTTCTTTAATGCGAGGCAGATTCGGCTGTATGCCTGCTGCACATTTATGGTTAAAGGAATTTATGGCATCGGACAGCAGGCGTATGCTTTGCACCATATTGTAGGCTATCACCGGCATGAATACATTCAGCTGGAAATTGCCCTGACTGGCAGCTAAGCCTATTGTCGTGTCGTTGCCCATTACCTGGGCGGCAACCATAGTGAGCGCTTCTGCCTGAGTAGGATTAACCTTTGAAGGCATTATTGAGCTGCCGGGCTCGTTTGCCGGAATGGTTATTTCACTGATGCCGCAGCGCGGGCCGCTGGCGAGCCAGCGGGTGTCATTGGCTATTTTCATAAGATCAGTAGCCAGGGCTCTGAGCAGGCCATGCACACAGGCGAGTTCAGATTTACTGGACAATGCCTGAAATTTATTGGGAGCTGTTTCAAAACTTTCACCCGTAAGCTTACTTATTTCGGCAGCTACACGAACTGCAAATTCAGGATGCGTATTGATCCCTGTACCGACTGCCGTGCCGCCCATAGCCAAATAATGGACATATTTCAGTCCTTGTGCCAAGATATCACGGTCTCTTTTCATCATACCGGACCAGCCGCTTATTTCCTGCCCGAGGGTAAGCGGAGTAGCATCCATCAAATGTGTACGCCCTATTTTTATTATATCTTTGAATTCTTCAGTTTTTTTGTCGAGTGCCGTAATAAAAGCATCTATTGCAGGAAATAATTGTTCCTTCAGTAAAGTCGCAGTGACCACATGCAGTGATGTCGGAAAAATATCATTTGAGCTTTGAGAATGATTTACATGGTCGTTTGGATGGACTTTTATATCTTTACCATCCTCGTGCAGAATCTGGGCGGCACGGTGAGCGATAACCTCGTTCATATTCATATTGAATTGTGTGCCGCTTCCGGTCTGCCAGACAGCAAGCGGGAAGTTGCCGTCCAATTTTCCTTCATTTATTTCGTCGCAGGCTTTCATGATGGCGTCAGCACGAGCCTGATCAATTAATTTCAGATCAATGTTTACTTTTGCGGCAGCCTTCTTCAGCCGGGAAAAAACTCTGACCAGCTCTACAGGTATTTTTTCTGTACCAATTTTAAAATTTTCATAGCTCCTTTGTGTCTGTGCACCCCACAGTTTGTCACAGGGAACTTTTATTTCTCCGATAGAGTCTTTTTCGATGCGATATTGCATGAGAATCCCTCCTGTTAATTTTATTGGAAAACAGATTATCAAAAGTCAATAAAAAATGTTTTGAGAATTACTCTTAATTACTTTTATAGTACTTCTATGAAAAAAACAAAAATCCTTGGAAAACTTAAAGCTGAGATTTTAAAAAAATATATATTGCTTTGAAAAAGCAGAGGATTGATTAAATACAAAAATTTTGAAGGAAGAAAAATTTTTGACTGTATATCCTTCAGGCAGCTCAAAACAGTAAAATGAAATAATTATTTCTTTTTTCCGGCAATTTCTTGTTTTGTTTTTAAATAATCCAGATAATGCCCGATTTCTGTATTTATCTCGTCATCTGCAGAAATTATTTCGGTAATGAGGGTTTCCTTCAGCAATGAGAGATGATGAGTGTTTATTAAAAAATCATCATTGCCCATCAGATAATCTGTGCTGACATGATAAAATCGTGCGAGCAGGATTATGGTGTCTATGTCCGGTTCATTTCTTCCGGTTTCATAATGGTTATATTTCGTGTAGCCTATATGAAGTTTTCGAGCAGCTTCTTTTTGTGTTAAACCTTTACTCTCACGAATCTCTCTAAGCCTTGATGTAAATAGGCATTTTAGCATAAAATCCCTCCCTACATCAAAAAGTTTAATCTACGTATTATGGAAAAACAATTGAATCTAGTAAATGTATACTTTCGATTGACTAACCCTTATATATAGGCTATTATTTAAATGATAAATATACATTATGTAGACAATAACATGTTAAAAATATGTAAAAATCATTTTTCTGTATACTTTTCAGGAGAGACTATTATGAATCGATGACTGAAATGTATTTTTCTCAAAACAAATGATAGAAAATAACAAACAAGGAAGGTATTTCCTTTAGCACTATATAATAAAAATACGAAGGAGAAAAATTGTCGCGTTTTTATAAATACATATTTCTTATATTTCATTCAGAGTATATAAATATAGAGGACAGGTATATTTATATACTCTGAATGAAATTTTAAGTATTAAAGTAAAATTTGTTGATTCCGCATTTTACATTTTAGTAGTGCTTAATATTCAGTGTTTTGCAAGATATAATTTTTTCATATGTAAATTTGTGAATCTGTATTTATAAAACAGCGGTTTGATTAAATCGTGCCAAAAGATCAGGGCAGGGCTGCGGCATTTTGCAGCAAATTGTAATAGATGGCAGACATTTGAAGTATCAAAGCATTTTTTAAAATATATATGGCTGTTTGCATGTAGCATATTGCTATATTAAAATTAGGGCTTTGTTAAGTAAAAATGAAAAGATAGCTAATGTTTCTGTAGAAAAGCACTAAATTTTATCAACTTGCTAAAGAAAACAAGTTTTTCATATTGGGATTATAGTTAGCTCCGGCAACTTGAGCAGGAGTTAAATGATTAAGACCAGTATGAGGGCGCATGAAGTTGAAAAAGAAGACAAAAACAGAAATAGTAGCATTAGCAGAGTGAAAAGAATGAAAGCCACGTTTGGTTTTATACCAAGCCTTGAAACGGTTGTTAAAAGCTTCGATAAGATTGTTGCTAATATCGTCCTTAAAGCTCTCGACACGAATGTGTTTAGCATGAGGAAAGTAGCACTTAGTAGGAATCTTGTAGGCACTATAGCGATCGCTAACAATGGCATTGGGATTACCTAAAGGGGAAACATGCTGAAATAAAGCATGTGCCTGAGGAGAAGAACGATGTGGTGAAAGATGAAAACCAAGAACAAAGCGGGTTTCACTATCGATGATGAACCAGATGTAGTATTTCTTTCCAGCAATTTTAACCACTGTTTCGTCAGCATGCCATTCATCAGAATTGAAATTCATAGAAGGTATGAGCTTTAAAGAAATATTATCAAAAAGCGGAGCGAATTTTTTGCACCACTCAGCAACACTAACATGAGAAAGCTTGATGCTGTAGAGCTGATAAAGCATGAGAGAAATGTTACGAGTAGAGCTTTTGCCTATGAAAAAAAGAGTTAAAACAGTGATGATTAAATGAACTGGATGACGCATGCGTGATAAATTGGATTTACCAAAAAGTTTAGAAACAGAAGGTGGCAAAGTAGCAGTTGATTTTGGTTGAAAAAATGAATGATTACATTTTTTATCAGAGCAACGAAAGTTAGAATAATCACGATAATCGTGATGCAAGAAAGACGATTTTCCACACATAGGGCAAGGAGGATACTTTTTACCTCTGACACTGGGGAGAGCATCTGGTGCAAATTGATGTTTACAAGCAAGGCAGCGATATTTTTGATTACCGAATTTATCTTTGCCAAACTTATGGAAATGGTGATTATTGTTGCATTTAGGGCATACAATCGGTATAATTTTCTGCATGAGGCATCGTCCTTTCGATTGGTGTGTTTTCTAGCAGAAACATTGTACCATTGAAAGGTTCGGTGCCTCAATTTTCATTTAAGTTAACAAAACGAAAATTAGAAGGTGGAGGTATTTTATGGAATCAGATCAGCTGCTTGTTTTGACAGAAAAACTTATAAATGAATTTTATGGCTTTGGCAGAATAGAGGGTATATTGGCACTATTGGAGGAACCCGTTGTCGGTTTCAGCTGTCACTGCGCCAAATATATTATTGGCGAAAATGCCTTTTCCGAATTTTTAAAAAATGAATATGCCTATGTGAATCCTTGCAGAATAATTGATGAGCATTTTTACGAAGATAACGCCGATGAAGAAAGCATTACCATCAGAAGTGAGCTTATTTTGCATTTGAACGGCAGTCAGATTTTAAAATATTACTATATCCTATTTATCTACAATATAAGAAGATCGTGTCCTGCGATAAAGGGCATTCATATTGCAGAAGAGAATGACAGTGTCAACAGATATTTTAATAATATGCATAAAACGGCAGACAGCATGTATATGCCTGCCGGTGGGGAGGCGGCTGCCAATGACTGTGTCAGAAACGGGCATATTATCTATACTATTGGCGGCAGAAATGAGATACGCTACTATAATGATGATTTTGGCAGCATTTTAGGGTACAGCAGTTCTGATAAACTTAATTATATGGACGAATTGATTTATGCGGAAAATATTGAGGATATACGGCGTGAGCAGCGGCGGCAGCTGCAAAAGGATAATACATACCAGCTGAGATATCGATTAAAAAATAGAAATGGCAGACCGGTTTCCGTAATAGAATCAGGCTGCTGTATGACAATGGAGGAAAGCAGCTTTGTCCTTAACAGTGTAATTATAGACATTGGTCCGCTAAAGAAAATCAATGAGCACTTTTTATCTTCACTGTTGTATGATGAATTGACAGGCATTTATAATAAGGAAACCTTTTATAAAAAGACACGTATGGTTATAGCAGAAAACAGCGGTATATCGTTTGAAATGATGTGTGTGGATATAGAACGGTTTAAGGTCATAAATGAAATCTTTGGGGAGGAAATCGGAAATCAGCTGCTCAGGCAGATCGCCGAATGTCTCCGCAGTACTGCCGTAACACCTCTGGTTTATGGCCGGCTGTATGCGGATAAATTTGTTTTATGCTATCCGGCAGAGAATGACAACAGACAGCGTTTTATGGATATACTCAACAAAATGGCCGCAGCATTTAGACACAATTATAAAGTTATATTATGCTTTGGTGTTTATGCCGTGAGCAATAGAAGTATAAATGTAAGCGCAATGTGTGACAAGGCCAATCTCGCATTGAAAAAAGTAAAAGGCCGTTATTTTATGACTTGCGGTGAATATGATGAAACAATGCATCAGCGATTGATAGATGAACAAGGGTTTATCAATGATATGAATAAGGCATTGACAAATCGCGAGTTTTTGTTTTATTTACAGCCTAAATATGAATTGAGTACAAGTAGAATAATTGGCGCGGAGGCTCTTGTACGTTGGCTTCATCCGCAAAAGGGATTTATTGAACCAAACAGATTTATACCCATTTTTGAAGAAAATGGTTTTATTTTCAGCCTTGATAAATATATATGGGAAGAGGTCTGTAAACTGCTGCGCAGATGGCTGGATGAAGGCAGGCCGATCCATCCTATATCAGTAAATATATCAAGGGTTGATTTATATAGTGATGAATTGGTAGGCTTTTTGGATGAGCTTATCAAAAAATATAATATTCCGGCACGGCTCCTAGAACTTGAATTAACGGAAAGTGCCTATTTTAATAATCCTGAACAAATCGTTGATATTACTCAAAAATTGCAAAAAATGGGTTTTATTATTCTTATGGATGATTTTGGCAGCGGTTATTCTTCATTGAATATGCTTAAAGATGTAAATGTAAATGTTTTGAAAGTGGATTTGAAGTTTTTGCAGAATACCAGCCAAAATAACCGCAGTGGCAGAATACTGAATGCTGTGGTATATATGGCGAAATGTTTGGAACTGCCCATTATTATAGAAGGGGTGGAAACCCTGCAGCAATCAGAATTTCTGCAATCCATAGGCTGCAGCTGGGTGCAGGGATATTATTATTCCCGGCCTATTCCCGTTAAAGATTACGAAAAACTCATCGATCAAATGGAATATCTGCCGTCGGCGGCGGAGCTTTGTCCCTGTACGCTGCCTTTGCAGATAGAAGATTTCTTCGACCCGAATGCCAAATTTAATCTGCTTTTCAATAGTATAACATGCGGGATAGGGATTTATGAATTTACGAAGGGCAATCTACGGCTTTTGCGGGCAAATGACAGTTATTTCTATATATTCAAGCATAGTATTAAGAGTTTTTATGCGCTCCAGGACAATGTTCTCGATTATGTGTATGAGGATGATCGTATGGAATTGCTGGAGAGTATCGGCAAAACCTGTGCAGAAAACGATGTGACACATTGTCATATAAGAAGATATACTTCAGATGGAAGTCTGCTGCATCTGCTGACACATATCAGCTGTATTGTTAAAGAAAATGATTATCATATCATTTATATGGCGCTGGAAGAGGTTTCACATCAAGGCAGCATTTATGCAGAGATACAGAAAATATTTGACAATATACCTGCGGCATTTGGTATATTTGAGCTTTGCGATGATGAACTGTGGGCCAGGCAGGTAAGCAGAAATTTCAACAAGCTGACAGGATACAGGAAAAAGGCTTTTATGGCGCTTACCGGTGGAAATATGAAAAATCTTTTGGATGAACAAAATCTGGACATGCTGAAAAAGGCTATTTTGCATGCATATGAGGAAAAACGGACGGTGATATTGACAGAAGCCTTTACAACGCGCACTGATAAAAGTATATTTATTACGGTTTCAATTAATGCGGTAAAATCAAATAGAGAAACATTGCTGTGCTATATGTACGTGCATGACGGACGATCTGAATAATAAAAAAAGTTCTTATCTTTAGTTGAATATGCGCTAAAATAAGAACTTTTTGTGGTTTATAAACCTGCATATAATTATGAATAAGTTTACATAATATTTTTTTCGGACAAGATATCCTGTAATTTTTCAATTTGATTCTCGTGTATCAGAACATAGATATAATCACCGGATTGCAGTCGTGTCTGTCCATCTGGTATGATCTCATCCTCTCCCCGCTTTATATTGACGATAAGACTGTGCACAGGCCACTCGATTGATTTGACAAACTTACCATCAGCGGTGCTGCCATTGCCCACAATTCTTTCTAAAAGGAGCCTCTTGTAGTGAAGTTTTTCTTTTATTTTCGGATGGTTGCGTAGCGAGTGAGTCAGGAGAGAATCATATATCGGCTTGCCCTTCAGCAGATCGGTTATTACGTAAGCCGTCATGGAAACACAGATTAATGCCAGCATGTGCTGAAAAGACCCTGTCATCTCCATTATCAATATACTGCCGGTCACGGGCGCTTTAACCACAGCGGCAAAATAGGCGGCCATGCCAAAGACTATAAAATTAGTATTGTAAAAGGCAGCATCGGTACTCAATAATACCGCCAGATGACTGAAAATACTGCCGCCCAGTGCACCGAGAACAAGCATAGGCAGGAAGATACCACCTGGCACACCGGAACCGAAAGACATAGCAGTAAATAAAAGTTTCCCGACATAGAGGATACATAAAAATGCCAGTCCGTAATTTCCTTTCACCAGAACATCGACCAAATTATTGCCACCGCCTAAAATTTGAGGCAGTATAAAGCCGAGAACGACAGCTGTAAATAACGGTAAAGCAGGTTTCCACATTTTTTTTAACGGGGTTTGTCTTTCAAACCAATTCATAGATTTGAAGAGCGAGGCATTAAAGACTATACCTAAAATAGCGATAAATACTCCCAGTAAGAATAACAGGCCGTACATTATTAACGGCAGGACGGGCAGGATGCCTGTATGAAATACCGGTGTTTCACCGAAAAATATGGCTGTTACTGCCGCGGCGGTCACCGATGCTGCGGCTGTTCCCATCAGCACCAGAGGAGAAAAATTTTTATATAGTTCTTCAAAACCAAAGATGATGCCAGCCAGCGGTGCATTGAATGCCGCAGCTAAACCGGCGCATGCTCCACTTGTCAGCAGAAGACGTTCTTCCATACGTGAACGCTTTCTGCCGCGGCTTATGCCCTGAGCAAGCGCAGCTCCCAGCTGTACGCTCGGGCCTTCTCTCCCCAATGACAAACCGGCGCCTATGGCGATAACTCCGCCGACGAATTTGCAGAGCAGTACGCTCAGCCAATTCATATGTATTTTGCCAAGCAGTATACCTTTGATTTGGGGGATGCCGCTGCCGGCAGAAAGAGGTTCTTTTTTTACGAGCCAATAAAGTGAAAAGGCAAAAAATAGAATAAAACCGCAATAAACGGCGAATAAAGGCCAATCAGCCCAGGAAAAGTGTTTATACAGCCATGGCCGCAGCAGTTCCGAAGCTTCCAGAAGACCGCGGTAGGCAGAGATGACTAGGCCGGCGATTATGCCGATGATTATGCCCTCAATGCAAAGCTGCAGACGAAAGTAGCGGCTGCGACCGCTGCCAAATATACTGACGGCGGTTATTATTTTTGTTTGTTCCATAAATGATTCCCCGGAAGGAACCTTCCCTCCTTTTAAATAGATGATTATTCCCCAGCAGTATTTTTGCTTGCGGTAACAGGTGAAGAACGGAAAACAGCACATCATATACTGCAATTTATTTATATATTTTAACATAATATGATCAGAGTAGACATTCTGCTGATGGTTTTTCTGAAAATTACTGTAATTGCAAGTAAAAAAGCCGGGATTAAAAATAATCCTGGCTTGAAATAATGCAATATGAAAAACAGAATGTCGGATAATACATAAAAATCAGTTAAAAAACAATCTTAGAAATTATCAGTGTGGATATTATTGCCGTTACCGAAGCTATGCATGTAGCAAGCGTGTATGATTTCAGCGCACCCTCCACGGTAAGGCCAAAGTATTCCTTCACTATCCAGAATCCCGAATCCGTGACATGGGAGAAGCAGATGGCGCCGGAACCGACGGCAAGGGCAACTACAGCGGGGTCAAGCGATGGATATTGAGCGAGCATGGGAGATACTATGCCGGCGGCAGTCATCATGGCAACTGTGGCGGAGCCCACCGAAAAACGCATTACAGCAGCTACTACCCACGCCAGAATAAGGGGACTCATATCAAGCGAGGTCAGTATATCACCCAGTTTGGTACCAAGGCCGCTGTCAATGAGCACTCTGTTGAATGCTCCGCCGGCACCGATGACGAGCAATATTCCGGCAACGGGAGCAAAAGACTGATCGGTAAATTTGAGCAGGTCCTGCATAGAAAATCCTCTGTTAATGCCGAGCGACCAATAAGCAAAAAATGCCGATATCAAAAGAGCGACTATAGGATTGCCGATAAAATTGATGAGCTCAATATATTGGAAATCTTTGGATGCAGTCAGGTCAAATAAAGTTTTGGACACCATGATCAGCATAGGCAGAAGAACGGTGAAAAGCGTAATACCAAAATTGGGAAGCGCGGAGTCGGGAGTTTGCTTCAGCTCCTTTGACAGAGCGGGCAGTTCCGCTTTTATATTTTTTTTGATGAAACTTGTCCAAATGGGGCCGGCCACCGCAGCGGCAATTATGCAGACAATAAGACCAAGCAGGATCACTTTACCTATGTCTGCGTGCAATGTAGCGGCTATAGCCATTGCGGCAGGATGCGGGGGCAGCATGCAATGGACTATTTGCAGTGATACACCTATCGGTACGCCGATGGCAACTATGGAAAGGCCTGTAGCTCTGGCAACACTTATGACAAGAGGAATCAAAAGGACAAAGCCTACCTGGAAAAAAACAGGTATGCCTGTAATAAGCCCTACTACCATCATTGCCCAATTTGCCCGCCGTTTACCAAAGGCATAGATCAGTGTACGGGCAAGTCTTTCCGCACCGCCTGAGGCCTCGAGCATCTTTCCCAGAATACTGCCCAGACCGAGTACTGTGGCTAAAAAGCCGAGTGTACTTCCCATACCCGCTTCGATTGATGCACAGATCTTGGATAGAGGCATGCCGGTTATAAACCCGACATAAAGACAGGCAACGACAAGACTGACAAATGCGTGCAGACGGGCTTTCATGATCAAAAACACCACCAGCAAAATCGCGGTAAATAAAGTGCCGACTAAAAATGCAGTTTCCATTCATTTTCTCCTGAAATTATATTTTGCCTAATGTAAAGCAGTCCAAATATTCTTTTACTGTTGCAGCCATATTTTCTTCAGAGAATTTGGTCATTGCTTCAAACCGTGTATTTTTATCGGTATGTTCCGCTAAAAATTTTCTGGCTGCCCTTATACCTGTAATAGATATTTCTGTATTAATATTTATTTTCCGAATTCCCAGATTAATTGCTTCGCGTAATGCATCGTATGGAATTCCAGAGCTGCCGTGCAGTACCAGAGGCAGCCGTATGGCTTGGTGAATTTCCTGCAGGCGTGTAAAATCAAGTACCGGAATTCCTTTATAAATGCCGTGCGCATTACCGATAGCTATAGCTAATGCATCCGCACAGGATTCGGCGGCATAAGTTTTTGCCGCCGCTACAGAAGTGTAACCGTGCCGCAAAGCTTTTTCATCGAAAGAGGAGCCATCCTCTTCATTCATATAACCAAGCTCCCCTTCCACGCTTGAACCTACGGCATGCGCCAGGGTGCATATGAGCTTCGTCTGTTCTATATTTTTTTGAAGAGGCATGGAAGAACCGTCGTACATTACAGATGTGAACCCGCAGTTGAGAGCTCTTTCTATGGTTTTTATATTTCTGCTGTGATCAAGATGAAGAACAAATGAGCGGTTTGTTTTTTGCGTATAAAATTGAACCATGGCTGCCATAGCTTCCAATGGCATATGCTTATCGTAAGCTTCGCCAAATGAAAGAATGACGGGCACTTTTGTCTTACTGGAACCCTGCAGCACAGCCTGCAGGGATTCCACATTATAAATATTGAAGGAACCTATTGCTATCCCTTTTTCTTCGGCAAAACGAAGTGCCTGCTGCAGATTGATCAGCATATTTTTCACCTGAATCCTTTCAATGAATGCTGAGCATTCTGACTATGTTATACAACGTGTCTGCAGCTCCCACATTGCCGGGGAAAATGATATAAGACATATCAGGAAATTTGCTTTCACTGCCTGTTTTCCAGACCGGAATGCCGGGTGCTACCTGACCGAGAACCAAAGCATGTTTGACGGAAAGCCCTTTTGTACCAACATCGCTTGAAGTGATCCCGCCTTTGGCGATAAGAAAACTTGGCTGGATGGACAAGCGGCTGACTATGTTTGTGATAGCTTCCGAAATCTTGACAGAAAAACGCAGTGATTCTTCTTCCGAGCCGGCATCAAGACGTGTCCTTCCGGTAAACACAGCTACTGTCTGACCTTTCCTGATAGAAATTTCAGCGGTTTTTATTATTCTGATAAGCTCCTCTTCCAATTGGGGGGGATCGAGAACTAAAAGGTGATTAAACTCTATGAATTTTATATCTTCATCCTTTTTCAATGCATTAAGCTGTTCTGTGGTTTTCTGTACATGAGAACCAATGATAATAAGACCGCCGTTTTTATTTCCTGAGGTGACCAGTTCTTTTTTACTCAAGAGAGGCTTATCTGATATATTGCCGATCACTTTTGTAAATGCGGCTGCCGTGCGGAACATGAAATTTTTGCCTGCCTTCATAGCGTTTAAAAGCGCAGCAGTAAATACCCTGACATCAACATAATCAATGGCATTAACGATGACCTTATTAAAATCGTTCACTTGCATAAGCTGATGACAGATCGAATCGATGCTGAGTTTCCGCAGATCGTCAAGAGAAATACACACTGTATCTTTTGCCTTATATTCACCATGAGTTTTTTCTTCCACATACATACGCATATCAGAGGCTTTATAACCGAAGGTCTTGTCTTTGGCAAATTCTGTCTCACCGGCGGGCACAAGTGCAGCGCCTTCCTGCACATAATGAATATTGCCTATCGTATAACGCCCGCCTTCTTTAAAGAAAGGCATTAAGATTTCACCGTCAATTTTTGCGGGGGTGCCGTTTTCAAGGGTATCACGCAGTACCTTCGTTTCCAGCGGATAATGTCCTCGGAGCGTCGAATCGCTGCGGCTTATAATCATAAAGTCCCTGCCCGTTTTTTTGCTTTCCTTTATGATACGCTGTGCTATTTCTTCGTGGATATTTTTAGTATGTTCGGCAGAAAATGCACGTGAATTGGTCAAAATAAAGAACATAGAACGGCTTTCCGCAAATCCTGCGGCAATGCTTGTGGCAGACCAATCTGTATATACAGAAACATCATGGATGGTCTGCACGCCGGTAGGGTCATCATCAAGTACTATAATTTTTTTATTAAAATTTGCGAAGGATTCAGCAAGCAGCTCATCAACTCTATTTTCATCAACTGATGGAATCTGCTTAAAAATATCATTTTTCAGTATTTTCACCATAATAAATGCTTCCTGCTTTCTAAAACGATTATTTTACTCTTCCGTCTTTACTGTGACTCCGGATATTTTTTCATAGAATTGAACAATGCCGCTGTGATCATCCATAATATGACCGTCGGCTTTAAGACTGAGCATGATCTGCTGTAATGCGCTCGTGAGAATCAACGGTACATCAAGGCTCTTAGCTGTATCCATAACATTTGTAATATCCTTGAGGTTAATAGCGAGAGTTCCGCCCGGTTTAAAATTACGACTATACATCATCGGTGCCTTTGCATCCAGGACGGTGCTGCCGGCAAGACCGCCGCGGACTGCTTCAAATACTTTTTTAGGATCTGCTCCTGCTTTCTGTGCAAGGACAAGCGCTTCCGAAACGGCTGCAATGTTGAGATTCACCATGATCTGATTGGCAAGCTTTGCCACCGAACCGCTGCCGTTCGGACCGACAATAGTTATTGATTTGCCCATCGCTTCAAAGACATCTTTTATTTTTTCAACATTTTTTTCTTCACCGCCTATCATGAAGGCCAATGTTCCGTCAACAGCACCCGGTTCTCCGCCGCTTACCGGCGAGTCGAGGAAAGGGCAGCTTTTTTCGGCTGCAAGTCTGGCAAATTCCTGTGAAGCCACAGGTGAAACAGAACTCATATCGACTATTACCGTACCTTCGGATGCACCGGCAAGAATACCGTTTTCGCCTTCTAAAATATTTTTGACGATGGCTGCATTTGGCACCATTGTGATGACGGCATCTTTATTTACGGCAGCTTCTTTCGGTGAATCCGCTTTTTTAGCGCCCTGCTTCACAAGCTCTGTCACCGCGATCGTATTGATGTCGTAAACAGTTGTTTCGATGCCTGCCTTGAGTAAATTTTTTACCATGGGTTTTCCCATAATTCCCAGACCGATAAAACCTATTTTTGACATATTGAATCCCCCTTGAAATATTTTATAATATATTACATGTAGCACGTTGCATGCTAGTTAATATAAAATCAATAACATATTAAATTTATATAATATATTATTGATTTTACATCAAAACATTTTTTTCAGAATATTCCCTGTTATCAGCATATGCTCAATAAAAATATTTTCGGCTTTTTCGGCATTGCCGCTGCAAATTCCCTCAAAAATTTTTTTATGTTCGGACAGAGCATCTCTGTGGCGGTTTTTGAAGGTCAATGAATTGACTGTGACCTGTTCCAATCTCGTTCTCATCTGATCCACTGTTTTTATAAAATACATATTTTTTGTAAAGTGCACAATGATCCCATGGAATTCTATATCAGCCTTCATGTACTTATAATGGCCAGTGGATTCTTCTAAAAGGCTTTCTGTTTCGTTCAGACAGGCCAGCAATTGTTTAAGTGATTTTTGGCCTTCTGCTGAAGTGATACGTTCCGTGAGATATTTGACACTGTAGCCTTCTATAGCTGTTCTTGCCTGCAGGATCTGATTTATGTCGTCAATGGAAATAGGTTTTACACTGATGCCGCGGTTGTTGTAAATTTCGACAAGGCCCTCATGTTTGAGCTGGAGAACGGCCTCTCTTACCGGTGTGCGGGAAACTTCCAACTGATCAGCGAACATCTGCTCGGAATAAATTTCTCCGGGGTTGATCTCGCCCTTGACAATAGCCTGTTTTAAATATTGATAGACCTGATCTTTGTATGATACTTTTTTTATCATTTAAAATTCCTTTCTCTTCAGTATGTAGCATACTATTTATCTATTAAAAAGTCAATTGAAATTGACAGTGTTAAACGTTGCGGATATAGTATAAAATATTCTCAGTGACCGCCATATTGCATTTTTCCAAAATCAGGAAAAAATGTAGATTAAGTCATTTCTGAAAATTAGAAAAAGACGATATTAACAAGAGCTCTCTGAAATAATATACTGTAATTGTCGGAGGGGAAAGGAGCTTTAAGATGAAATGGTTTGATACTGAAAACCGCTCAATTAAAATAATCAAGCTGCTGGAATATAAATCCGAATTTGCCATCGTCGATTTGAGCAGACGCCTTGGTGTCAGCACAAAGACAGTTCAAAATGATATCAGGGATATCAATGCAGAACTAAAAGGCAGTGCATTGATTGACTTGAATCGGTCGGTTGCTAAGTTGTATATAACAGACTTCCCCCAATATCAAAAGCAGCGGAGCAGAATTGAACGAAGAAATTCAAATTTTGATTCACCGCAGATGCGAATGGCATTTATTGTCGATATGCTCATGAATACGGATTCGCCTTATCTCATTGATGAACTTGCTTATGCAATGAATATAAGCCGGTCTACGCTGATCAAAGATATGAACACACTTAAGGGGATTCTTCAAAATTATAATCTTACTATTCAGGGGCAGTCCAATATAGGTATCAGTTTGCTTGGTGAGGAGCTGAACCTGCGGTTTTTTGTGCTGGATAATAATTATAATATTATTTGCACTGAACCGGAGCTGCCGATTGATATTATGGATATGATAAAAAAAGAGCTCAGTTCTCTTAAGCTTGACAAGATTGTCATTGAGCATTTTTTCCGTTATCTGACCTTGAGTGTTAACCGCAGCAGACAAGGTCATGCACTTATTTCTCTGGACGTAAAATATCAGGAGCTGGCTAATCATTATTACTATAAATTTTTGCAGAACAGTTTTGACAAGCTGGAATCAATGCTGGGGATTGTTCTTTCTGTAAATGAAAGATTGTTTTTGACTATACCGCTCATAAGCATGCGCACTCCCTATGATATTTCTTCACTTGAATCAAATATAACGGTTTCTGATGATGTGCTGAAGATAACAGAAGAAATCATAGCCGCGATCAAGGAGAAAATGGATATAACATTGGATGAAAAAAATAGTGATGTTTTGGATGAATTCGTCTATCACAATTATTTTCTGACAAACAGACTGCGGTATGGATTGACGATGCATAATCAAGGCAATGATGATATCAAGCAAAAATATACGGTAGCATATCATATGGCATTGATTGCAAAAAAAGTCATAGAAAAAAGGATGCACTTGCGTATCCCGGAAGATGAAGTAGGTTTTTTGACAGCGTATTTTCAGATATTCCTGACCGAACAGGAGAGCAGTTCTAACGCATATAAAGTGGCATTGATATGCGGAACCGGCAGAGCAAGGGCAAAGCTCATAATGTCACAGCTCCAGAAAATTTTTGAACGCGGTACGGTTATTGATATTTTTATATACAATGAACAGCTGAGTGAAAGTGATCTGGAAGGATATGATCTGCTGATATCCACAGTAAAAACGGATATGAACAGACAGATTCCGGTGATTTTTATCAATGAAGTCGTTGATGAGGATTATCTGAAAAATAGTATAGATCGAATAAGGTATGCCCATCAGCTGCAAATCCCCTTGCTGCATGGCGTCCGGTCTATCGTGTTTAATCTCCTTACTGAAAAAAGAGTAATGGTATTGGGCAGCGATCTCAACTATAGCGAGTGTGTGCATACAATGATTGCCGGTTTAATGGATGAAGGGCAGCTGGAAAAAGAGTTTTGGGGCAGGATACAGCAGCGTGAGGCGAAATCCTCGATGGTTTTGGATCATTGTGTGGCTTTTCCCCATGCCAGATATGACAGTGGGGGTGATATAGTAATTTCTCTCGGAATTATTCCTGACGGGCTGAATGATGAACTGTATCCGGAGCTGAAAGTAATCTTTCTGGTAGCCGTTCCTGCAGATCCTAATGATGATGCTATTTTGGTAAAGATATATGATGAAATAATAAGTATGGCATCAAGTCAGAAGGTTGTTGAAGATATGTCAAAACTTACAAATTATAATGATATATTGATGTATTTTATTAAGGATTGTGATTTATTTAATTGAGGAGGGGTTTTCATGAATACTATGGCTATTATAATTTTTGGTTTTTTTGCTTTTGTGCTCCAGTATATACTGACCTTTCTGCAAATGAATAAGTTTACCAAACATTACCGTGAATTCAGGCGGGAAGGCAGGGTCGCTATAGGGAGGTACAGCGGTGTTGTAAGAGCCGGTGTGATAGTGCTCTTTCTGATTGACGGAAAAGGTGTGATAAAAAAAGGTAAATATGTTCAGGGTGTGACAGTGTTCGCCGGTTACAAAGATATCAATAAATCATTTACAGGTAAATATGTGGGCGGTCTGACACAGGAAGACTGTAAGGCAGCGCATTATTCCAAGTCGCTGACACAGGCTGTTATGGATGCCCGCAATAATTACAATATAATTACTTCCGGCGGAACTTTGCCGGAAAGAAAAAGTCCTTTCGGACGACTTCTGGATATGTTTAAATTCAGATCCGTAAAAAAAGACAACTAATTAGGAGGAAAAGATTATGGATTTTGCAGTAAATTTAGCAGCAGGATTTATGAACCTGTTTACTTTGGGCGCAGAAACTTTTGTTTCCTGGGTAACCGGCATAGTTCCGAAGGTTTTGCTATTATTGATTTTTATGAACTCTCTTATCGCTTTTATCGGTCAGGACAAGATCAATAGTTTTGCTAAAGTATGTTCTAAAAATGTATTACTCGCTTACGGCGTGCTGCCGTTTCTTTCCGCATTTATGCTGGGCAATCCGATGGCTCTTTCCATGGGCAAGTTCTTGCCGGAACGCATGAAACCAAGCTATTACGCATCGGCGGCCTATCATTGCCATACCAACAGCGGTATTTTCCCGCATATCAATGTCGGAGAATTGTTCATCTGGCTGGGGATCGCCAACGGGATAACAACATTGGGACTTGATGCTACACCGCTGGCATTAAGATATTTGCTTTTAGGTTTGGTAATGAATTTTTTTGCAGGCTGGATAACAGATTTTACTACTAAAATTGTAATGAAACAGCAAAAAATAGAACTCAGTAATAAATTGAAAACAGAATAGGAAGGAGAGGAAAAAATGATGACAGAATATAGGGCAATTAAAATAGAAAAAGGCAGCGCCGGTTTTGGCGGACCATTGACAGTTAAACCGCAGGATGGCAAAGATGTTCTTTTGTATATTACGGCCGGTGGGGCTAAACCTGAAATTGCGGACAAAATAGAACAGCTGACGGGCTGCCGCGTCATAAATGGTTTTAAAACTTCCGTGCCGGAAACAGAAATTTTTCTGGTTATTGTTGATTGCGGAGGCACTTTGCGATGCGGCATTTATCCGCAGAAGCGTATCCCGACCATCAATCTTAACCCTGTGGGCAAGAGCGGTCCTCTGGCTAAATATATAACAGAGGACATTTATGTATCAGGCGTTACACTGGATAACATTAAGCCGGCAGACAGTGCTGCGGTGACAGAAGAAGCTGCGGAAGTTCCGGCTGAAAGCGAACGCAAATTTAAATATTCGGCAGATAAAAAAGTTTCTCAGACTATGGGTGAAACATCATCCAATACCTTTATCCAAAAAATCGGCATGGGAGCCGGAAAAGTCGTTTCCATATTCTATCAGGCCGGCAGGGATGCCGTCAATTCTATAATCAACACCATTTTGCCTTTTATGGGATTTGTCGCCATGCTTATCGGTATTATCAACGGTTCCGGTTTTGGTGACTGGTTTGCCAATTTGCTGGTGCCATTGGCCGGAAATATGATAGGATTGGTAATATTGGGTTTTATCTGTTCGCTGCCGTTTCTTTCACCGTTGCTTGGTCCCGGAGGAGTCATTGCACAAATAATTGGTACACTGATAGGTGTGGAAATAGGTAAGGGCCATATTGATCCGAATCTAGCATTACCCGCACTGATGGCAATTAATACACAAAATGCCTGCGATTTTATTCCGGTAGGGCTTGGCCTTGCCGAAGCAGAGGCCGAAACGGTAGAAGTCGGGGTACCGGCAGTTCTTTATTCACGCTTCATCATAGGCGTGCCGCGTGTTTTAGTCGGCTGGCTGTTTAGTTTTGGTATGTATAAATAAAAAAGAAAAGGCTTTGTCGGCAGCGTAGAATTTTTTTGTGGATGACGAAGTCTTTTCCTTCAATGATAACTATTCTAGGATGGGAATGATGACAATGAAAGTAATTTACAGCAACAAAATTATTAATGCAGGAAAAGATGTCACCGCTTTTGGTGAAGAAATGGTAATCCTCTTTGGTGACAATGCACCGGATACACTGAAAGATTATTGTTATACCATTCCCATTGTTCAGACCGTAAAAACGATCAAACCAGGGCAGTTCTTTTCAATAGACGGAGAAAAATTTGAAATACTGCATGTGGGTGAGCTGGCTGAAAAAAATCTCAATGGACTCGGACATTTAACGGTAAATTTCACTGCTGAAAAGGACAATAGTCTGCCGGGAGCCATCATTGTGGAAAAAAAATCTCATAGACCTATCAAAATAGGTACTGTTATTGAGATAATAGAATAATGATCACCCGCAGAATGACTATTGAAAATCCTCTCGGACTGCACGCGGCTTATGCAGCCAGACTGGCCGCTTTTGCCAGAAAATCGGGCAGCAGTATTTTTTTGCGTAAAAAAGGGAAAAAATTAGCTCGCGCGGCAGATATGGTGGCTGTTCTCGGCATGCTGGTCAGAGCTGGAGATGAGTTGGAAATTCTGGTAGACGGGCTTGATGAAATTGAAGATATGCAGAAATTTATGGAGCTTATTATCAGTTTGGACAGGTAAATAACGGAAAGAAGGATTTTTATGAGCTGGTTAAATATTGAAGATAAAGTAGTTGTGGTTACAGGAGGTGCATCAGGTATAGGTAAAGCGGTAACCGAAGCTTTTCTTGCGCAGGGCAGCAAAGTAGTGGTCGCTGATATGAATCCGGCTGCACCGGTAATAGACGGAATGAATGAAGACAATTTTCTTTATGCAGTGGCTGACGTTACAAAAGCGGCATCTGTTAAATCCATGATAGATAAGGCTGTAGAACGGTTCGGCAGTGTAGATGTGATGGTGAATAACGCAGGAATAAACATACCTCGTCTTTTGGTGGATCCAAAGGATGAAGGCGGTCAGTATGAACTGGACGAAAAGGTCTGGGATCTGGTCTGCAATGTCAATATGAAGGGCGTTTTCTTTTGTGCCCAGGCAGCGGCACGGCAGATGATAAAACAGGGCGGCGGAGTCATCATTAATATGTCATCCGAAAGCGGATTGGAAGGTTCTGAAGGACAGAGCGTTTATGCTGCTACTAAAAATGCTCTTAATTCACTCACAAGATCATGGTGCAAAGAGCTGGGCAGGCATAATATACGTGTGGTAGGCATAGCTCCCGGTATTATGGAAGCCACGGGTCTGCGCACAATAAAGTATGAAACCGCACTTGCGTATACAAGGAATATCACGGTTGATCAATTGCGGGCTGGTTATTCAAAAACCTCAACAACACCTTTAGGCCGCTCCGGCAAACTGAGCGAAGTAGCAGATGCAGTATGTTTTATGAGCAGCGACAGAGCCGGTTATGTACACGGTGTAACACTTAATATAGCCGGAGGAAAGACCAGAGGCTGATTATCAGAAAGGGGAATTAAGAATGCAATTATTGATCGACGATGCAAATATTGTCGAAATAAAAAAATTAGCGGCTTTTATGCCGATAGACGGGGTAACAACAAACCCTTCTATTTTAGCCAAAAACGGAAAAGCCCCATTTTCCGTACTGCGTGAAATACGTGATTTCCTTGGAGAAAAAGCAATGCTGCATGTTCAGGCAGTTGCCGCTGATGCTGAAGGAATAGTTGAGGACGCACATCGTATTCAGAGGGAATTGGGAGAAAATACATATATTAAAATTCCTGTGGTCGATGAAGGCCTTAAGGCAATCAAGATGCTGAAAAAGGAAGGAGCCAATATTACGGCAACGGCCATTTACACACAAATGCAAGCCTTCTTAGCAGGCAAGGCAGGTGCGGATTATGCTGCTCCTTATGTTAACCGGATAGATAATCTTGGCGCTGACGGCATTCGTACGGCTAAGGCAATACATGATATTTTCAAGAAAAACCATCTGCATACGGAAGTATTGGCTGCCAGTTTTAAAAATTCACAGCAGGTACTGGCATTGTGTGAATATGGTGTGGGCGCAGCCACTGTTGGACCGTCTGTGCTGCGGGGGCTTTTAAAAAATGATTCTGTAGCGGCTGCGGTAAAAGCTTTTACTGATGATTTTGAAAATCTTTGCGGCTCGGGAGCAACGATGGCAAACTGCAAATAAGGTTGTGACAGCTGCTGATGCTTGGAAAATACAGTAGAAGCAATACATATCTCAGAGAACAGGATTGTATATATATTACTTGACAAGTATTATATTGATAATATATAATTTAATCATAATTAAAAGGGAGTAACTGGAACTTTGCTGTCAACAACACTGATGCAGCTTACAGCGCATCTGGCAGTGAGGTCGTTAACAACGTAAGTGAGACTTTTAATGTGTGTTTTACACGCATTAAAAGTCTTTTTTTATAAATTTTAGAAATCAATAAAATTTTAAAAGGGAGAAAAAAATGGATTTTTTGACTGCACTGGGAACAATAATAATACTGGATCTTGTCCTCGCGGGTGATAACGCGGTCGTCATTGCTATGGCTTCGCGCAATCTGCCGCAGGATATGCGGCAGAAAGTGATCTATATAGGCACGGCAGGTGCCGTAATAATAAGGATATTGATGACCGTTTTGGCGGCATATTTATTGACGATTCCTTATATTCAGGCGGTTGGCGGATTGCTGCTGCTGCCAATTGCGATGAAGCTGCTGAATCCTTCGGCAAAAACAGAGAAAATCAATGCCGCAACAAACTTCAGCAGTGCGGTAAAAACAATAATAGCAGCTGATGCTGTTATGGGGATAGATAATGTTTTAGCTATAGCGGGAGCGGCGCATGGGAGCTTTGCCCTGGTTGTGGCCGGTCTGTTAATAAGCGTGCCGATCGTTGTATGGGGCAGCGGCCTGATAGCAAAATGCATGGATAAATATCCTGCGCTTATTATATTAGGGGCTTCCATTCTGGCATACACTTCAGCATCTATGATAATCAATGATCGTGTAGTCGGCAATATACTTTTAAATTTTAATGGGTATATTCGCTATATATTACCTGTTTTCTTTATAGCAGCTGTGGTATCATCGCCCTACTTTTACAGAGTAAAAGAAAGAACGCTTAATAAGTAAAAAAACAGGGGCTGCCGCATGAAGTTATTTTCACTTCATACAGCAGCCCCTGAAATATTTTGGTTTCAAAGTCGGAATTCTATAAAGCAGGGATACTTATCGCATCTATTTCAGCCAATTCCTGTTCAGAAAAAGCTGTATTATCCGCAGCCTTAATATTACTTATAATTTGCTCGGGTCTAGACGCACCGATAAGAACACTTGTTACGACTCCGTCATGCAATATCCAGCTTAGGGCCATTTCTGCTAGGGTTTGTTCTCTCTTCGCAGCCAGGCTGTCAAGTTTTCTTATTTGTTCGAGCTTCTGCGGTGTCAGACTGCCGGCTTTTAAAAAGCGGCCGTCGGTTTTAATACGGCTGTCTGCAGGGATGCCGTCCAGATAACGATTTGTCAGCATCCCTTGGGCCAGGGGACTGAAGGCGATAATTCCCTTGCCAAGCTTCTTGGCGGTTTCTTTAAGTCCGTTTTGTTCTATAGTTCTGTCGAAAATCGAATAGCAATTTTGATTGATAATAAACGGGCAGCGGTAATCTCCCAGAATAGCTGTGGCTTTTACCAATGTCGGTCCGTCATAGTTGGAAAGACCTGCATAAAGTGCCCTGCCGCTTTTTACTGCCTGAGCCAATGCGCCCATTGTTTCCTCTAATGGTGTTTCGGGATCCATACGGTGATGATAAAAAATATCAACATATTCCAGTCCAAGACGCCGGAGGCTCTGATCCAGGCTTGCCAAGAGATGTTTTCTGCTGCCCCAATTGCCATAGGGGCCTTCCCACATGTCATAACCTGCTTTAGTGCTGATTATGAGCTGATCACGATAGGCTGATAATTGTTCCCGTATAATTCTGCCGAAATGTTTCTCCGCGCTGCCGGGGGCCGGACCGTAATTATTAGCAAGATCAAAATGCGTTATTCCGTTATCGAAGGCAGTTAAGCAAAGATTTTCCATGTTTTCATAAAGCGCCGTATCACCAAAATTGTGCCAGAGACCAAAAGCTATTGCAGGTAATTTCAGACCGCTGTTTCCGCAGTGATGATAAGTCATTTGCTCGTAACGTTTAGCTGAAGCATTATACATGATAATTACTCCTATTCCATTTACGTAAATGTGCGCAGCTTTTGCTGTAAATATAACTCCCAAATTTTGAATAATCCGAGAGTTATACGCTGACTGGATTTGTATAAAAAATATGGTAAATATCAGTCGTTTTTATTTACTGCCGGCAGGAGTTTTTTCTTCAGCGGGCAGTTCTTTGAAAGACAACAGGCCATTCTGATAATCGGTACTGTCTTGTGTTGTCATTTCTCCTGATTTAAAAAATACGATGACATAATTTGTCTTTTTACCGGGAATATAGGTTTCGATACGCTGGCTTACATTAGTTTTTACGGTATCGGTCTTTTCTTTTTTGTCTGCATCCACATATACGTCCTGCGGAGCGACAGCGTATAACACTTTATGCCCGTTCAAAGGAATAAATAATACGGTCTCATATTTTCCTTCACTGTTCATAACGAAATTAGCGGCATATTTTTGAGATTCCTTGTCAGTCATTTTGTCAAAATCAGGTATTTGTGATGAGTCAAAAGCATTTGTTGCGATGATCCATCCCTGCAGTATATTGTAACCGTCATTTTTAAAAACGAGTACTTCGCCTTTTTGAGTGGGATCTATCAAAGGGATAACGCCGAGTGGTTTTTCCGGGCATTCAATGCTGTAACCATAGTCTTTGCTGACATAAGTATAGGCCGAAGCCTGTGCGGGTGACAGCAGACCAAAAGACACGGAAACGGCAAAAATTCCTGCAAATATTTTCAACATGTTTATTATTTTCATTAATGTACCCTCCTATCACATATTTTACATTATAGCGTATTTTGGCAAAAAAATATAGGGATGTGTTAAATACACATCCCTATACACAAATAATAAGATTACATGTATTCGTCAGGATTTTTCTTTTTATGCTCCTGTTTTTTACTGCCAAAGAATGCTGCAATTTTTTCGACTATGACAAACATTACAGGAATGAGAAATATGCCAAATAACGTGGCGATAAACATTCCGCCGACTACGGCTATACCCATATTGTTACGTGCACCCGCACCTGCGCCTGTGGCAATGGCGAGCGGCAGACAGCCGATGATAAAGGCGAGTGACGTCATCAGTATAGGGCGAAGGCGCAGATGTGCAGCCTCAAGTGCTGCTTTTACGATAGACATTCCGGTATCAACTCTGACCTTGGCAAATTCGACGATAAGTATCGCATTTTTTGCGGACAGGCCGATAAGCATAATGATCCCGATCTGCATGTAGACACTGTTTTGCTGGCTCAACAGCATTTCTGACAGTAAAGCGCCAAATATGCCTGAAGGCACTGATAAAAGTACTGCATAAGGCACGCTCCAGCTTTCATAAAGAGCAGCCAGGCACAAGAAGACGAATACCAGCGCCAGGATCATTACCTGAGTGGTAGTATTGCCTGCTTTTGATTCTTCACGGCTCTGGCCTGACCATTCTGTTTCAAAACCTGAAGGTGCGGCTTGTTTGACTACTTCCTGGATAGCATTCATTGCCTGTCCCGAACTGTAGCCGGCTTTTGCACTGCCCTGGATTGTTATGCTTTTTGCGGCATTGAATCTGGTTACGATAGTAGGTGCCGATTCCAATTGCGGTTTGAGCAGAGTGTTCAGTGGAATCAAAGTTCCCGCCGAATTTTTTACGTAAATGAATCGGGTGGAATCTACATCACCGCGGAAACCTGTATCAGCCTGCAGCATAACTTTATATGTTTTGCCGAATTTGTTGAAGTCATTCACAGGATATCCGCCAAAATTGATTTGCAGAGCATTGAATACATCACCCAGGCTTACACCGAGCTGTTTGATTTTTTCTCTGTCAATATCAAATTGATAGTTTGGCGTATTTATCTGGAATGTTGTATAGACACTTTGCAATTCCGGACGCTGATTGGCAGCCGCAACAATTTTCTGAGCTATTTCGTTTAACTCTTCATCACTGTGCCCGCTCATATCCTGTAATTGCAGGTTGAAGCCGCCTACTGCGCCCAACCCCGGCAGGGATGGTGGATTCATGGCTATAACGGATGCCTGTGGGAACTGTGCACCGATCTTGAATGCGGTGCCTATTTCTGCACCAATCTGCGTCTGTGGTGTTTTGCGGTCGGCCCACGGCGAAAGACCGATGAATAATGTGCCGGCATTTGATTTGCTTGCGCTTGTGAGGATATCATAGCCTGTTATAGCCATTACGTTTTGCATTTCCGGTATCTTTTGCAGAGAAGCTGCATATGCGGCAACGGTTTTTTCTGTCTGATTTGCAGATGTTCCTTCCGGCATAGTTACGGAAATTATCATGAAGCCCTGATCTTCATCGGGAACAAAAGTTGAAGGCAGTGTTTTGAACATCCATGCCATCAATCCTATGATAATGGCAAGGAAAATCAGACAAAATTTTGCTTTGCCGATAAAAGTACCAACATTTTTTACATAACCGCGTGTCATTTTATCAAAACCACGATTAAAAGCGGCAAAAAATCTGGCTATTATTCCCTTATGCGCATCTGCAACATGAGGTTTCAGCAGCATACCGCATAAGGCAGGAGTCAGGGACAAGGCAACAAAAGCGGACAGTCCCATGGAAATAGCTATGGTCAGAGCAAACTGGCGATAAAGGATACCAGTCATGCCGCTTAAAAAAGCAACCGGCAGGAATACTGAAGCCAATGTAAATGCTATGGCTATTACCGGCCCGGAAACTTCATCCATGGCGCGGCGGGTTGCCTCTTTGGGATCAAGCTTATCCTCAGAAATATGCCGCTCGACATTTTCGATAACGACGATGGCATCATCGACGACCAAGCCTATGGCCAGCACCATTGCAAATAAGGTAAGTGTGTTTATGGAAAAATTAAGCATGGTAAATGTAGCAAAAGTACCTATCAGAGAGACAGGTACAGCCAGCATGGGGATAAGAGTTGCCCGCCAGCTTTGCAGAAATACGAACATAATAACCATAACCAGCACAAGAGCTTCAACAAAAGTTTTTACGACTTCGACAATGGATTCGTGGATATAATCCGTTTTATCTAATACTGTTTTATAAGCGAAATCGGGAGGAAAGTCAACAGAAGCATCCTGTAGAACTTTTTTGACACCGGCAATTGTATCCATGGCATTGGCAGTATTGGTCAGCTGAATGGCCATCCCGACACTGTCTTTACCGTTGAATGCACTCGATATGCTGTTGTCCTTTTTGCCGGTTTCGACACGAGCTACATCTTTCAATCTGACTAAAGAACCATTGCTGTTTGTTTTTATTATTACATTTTGAAATTCCTCAACACTGTCAAGACGCCCCTGAACCTTGCCGGTATATTGGGTTTCCTGGTCACCTGAGGAAGGACGGCCGCCGATCGTTCCGGCAGGAGCCTGCTGATTTTGTTCTTCAATCAGAGAGATCACATCTGTGGCGGTGAGTCCCAATTCGGCCAGTTTAGCGGGATTCAGCCAAATACGCATCGCATAGTCGGAGCCGAATACAGTTACGTCACCTACACCGGAAACACGTTTGATCTTGTCCGTCAAATAAACGTCCGCATAATTTTTTAAGAATATGCTGTCATATGTACCATTAGGAGAGTAAAGCGAAAATACCATGGCCATATCAGATGACGATTTGGTAGTTGTGACACCATTTGTCTGAACATTTGAAGGCAGACTGGAGTTTGCTGATGCCACTTTATTTTGAACCTTGACGGAATCAATGTCGCCGTCGCTGCCTACATTAAAGACTACCTGAAGACTGTATGAACCGTTATCGCTTGATGTGGCAGACATATAATCCATGCCTTCAACGCCATTTACCTGTTCTTCTATTACCTGCGCGACAGTTTCATTTATGACATTTGCACTTGCACCATTGTAAGTGGCACTGACACGAATTGTCGGTGGTGATATCTGCGGATACTGGGCAATAGGCAGACTTAACATGGATATAAGGCCTACAAGAACGATAATGATTGATATGACAATGGCAAAGATCGGCCTGTTAATAAAAAATCGTGCCAAATTATCTCACCCCTTACTGATTTTGTCCGGAGCTTGAAGAATCATTATTTGAATTTGTCTGCGAATCCGAGGCTGATGAGATATCAGTATTGGTATCCAAAGACAGACCAAGCTGTTCACCCGTGACGATTGTTGCGTTGAGAGGAACGCCTTCGCGTAATTTAGTCAACCCTTCGACGACGACTTTATCGCCCGGAGTTATACCATCTTCAACGATATAATAGCTGCCGACTTTTGAGCCTAATTTTACGACTCGGGAAACAGATTTATTGTCGTCACCCACTACCATGACAAAAGATTTATCCAAAAGCTGCTGTACGGCGCGCTGCGGAATAAGAATAGCATCTTTGACTGTTTCTCCGGTCATTTTTATACGGGCAAACATGCCCGGCAGCAGAAGATTATCAGGATTATCAAAGAGTGCCTTAACGGTCAGAGAACCTGAGTCATTGGGCATTGACCGATCTACTTCGACAACTTTGCCGGTTATAGGATAATCGCTGCCATCACTGAGAGTGGCATTTACTTCTTTACCTATGAAATTGCCGTTGAATATCTGGTTGAATTTTAAATATTCATTTTCACTTATGCTGAATTGAATATAAACAGGATTCACAGCACCGAGTGAAACTAAGGTCGTACTGCCGGCAGTTGCATATGTTCCGGAGGCGACATCATTGACATCAAGACGGCCGGATACAGGGGCTCTGACCACAGTATCGCCGAGATCTTTTTCGGCTTTATTTACCTGTGCCAGATTTGCTTCGACAACTGCCTGATAAGCGGCAACGGTCTGCTGCTGATTAGTATAGGATTGTTCGGAGATGGCGTTACTGTTTATAAGCTGTGCGTAACGTGATAGATCCTGCTGGGCATTGCTGAGCTGTGCCTGTGACTGAGCCAGAGTGGCTTTGGCCTGGTTCAATGCGCTTACATAAGTGCCGTCGTCAATTTTATATAAGGACTGTCCTGCGGAAACCTGCTCACCGCCCTGAATATACTTAGCGACGACGGAGCCTGAAACACGCGCCTGTACGTTTACTTCATTAGTCCCTTTGACCTCGCCTGCATATTCAAATGAAAGCGGTGTGTCCTGCTGAATAGCAGCCATTGCTTTTACCTGTGTCTCCGTTGCAGCCTGCTGCTGTTTTGCACCGCAGCCAAACAATAATATAGGCATTGACAAGAGAACAGCAAAAGTACAAATCGTTTTTGTCCAGCTTTTTGCTAACAATTCGTTCTACCTCCATACATGTGATAATACTAAATATCAAGGAAAATAAAAAGAAATTTATATCCATTATTATATAGTAATTTTACAGCATATTCCATATAATAAATATTATTTATAAATAAAAAAACTACAAGTTTTTGTTTGTAAATAAATATTTACTATCAATGAACATTATAGTATAGTATATTTATTGAAAAGTCAAGGTTTTACAGCCTATAATGAAAGGAATAATGAAATGCCAGATGAAAAGAAAATTTCCGATAGTTTTTTAGAAGTACTTTTCCTGATGCAGCATAGTATCCTGCGCCACATCCCCCTGCCTATTCCCGTCAATCAGTTTGCGATAATGATCATCCTCGGGGATGAAGGGAGCATGACTTTTTCTGAGATTGGAGAACGGCTTTCTATAATAAAGCAGCAATTGTCACCGCTTATCGACAGACTGGAAAATGATGGATTGGTTAAGCGGTTTCCCGATACGAAAGACCGGCGGCGGGTCAGAATAAAAACAACAGCAAAGGGCCGAAAATTTGTTACTGATCATCAGCAAATGATCAAGCTTCGCCTGGAGACAACTCTGGTCACACTTTCCGAAGAAGAAATCAAAGAATTTGATAATGCCTTGAAGACATTGGTGAATTTATTTGGTAAAATATCAATGTTACAATAATTGATTATTTTATTTTCGGAGGGAGACGTTTATATTGCAAAAGCATAAGCTTGCAATTATTGGGATGGGGAACGTGGGCTCGGCAGTGCTCGTACAGGCGGTGGCCCAGCAGCTCGCGGCAGAGATAGTCTGCATTGATATTGATGGGAAAAAGGCACATGGAGAGGCTCTGGATATGACGCACGCCACTCCGGCTGCATGCAGTCCGGATGTCAAAGTATATTCCGGCGGCTTCGATGAATGCAAGGATGCCGATGTGATAATCTGTGCGGGCGGTCCCAGTATTCTGCCGGATGAAAAACTGGACCGGCTTATTTTGGCGGAGCGCAATATAAAAGTCATCAGCGGTATTATGAAAGAGGTAACTTCATATACACGCGATGCCGTTTTCATAATGATAACCAATCCCTTGGATGTTACTACATATCTTGCGGCTACAAGGTTTGACTATGCTCCGGGAAAGCTTTTCGGGACGGGAACGACACTTGAAACACTGCGCTTCAAACGGATAATAGCAAATCATTACAATATCAATGCAAAAGATGTACAGGGATTTATGCTTGGTGAACACGGCAATTCTGCTTTCCCGGCATGGAGTACCGTCAGCATCGGCGGAGTGCGGCTTGACGCTCTGGATAAATATTATGATTACAGTGAACCGTTTGATAAAGAAAAAATAGCGGATACCGTTGTCAAGACCGCATATGATGTGCTTTTATCAAAGGGATGGACCAATACCGGAATAGCTATGGGTGCGTGCTATCTGGCAAAATCCGTATTTCTAAACATCCGCTGCGTGACGCCTGTGTCTGCACCTCTTGATGGTGAGTATGGATTGTCTGATGTGGCCTTGAGCCTGCCAAGCATAATAGGGGAAAATGGAGTGGACAAACGGCTGGCCATTCAGATCCCTGACAGTGAACTGGAAGCACTGCACAGGAGTGCACAAAGTATTAAAGAAGTATTGAAAATCAATGCCCTTATTTGACACCGTTTAATTTAAGGAATTTTAAATAATTGCATTATAAAATAAAAGCTTCTGTGCTTAAAACAGACAGCTTTTATTTTTTTTTAAAAGCGGGATTTATAATTATTCGCTGGTAAAGGAATACACTGCTGAAAAAGTTTGCCAATATCCGCAAAATAGAGTAATTTATATGCAGGAATAATATGGCTGTCAGCGGCAGCTGTTCGAAGAATACTGTTTGGGGGCATGCGTTGTGTACATGGTGCTTTGAACCCGGCAGGGCATCTTTGATGTGGAGGAATTTTTTGAAACTGCAAATTGAAAATAGAGATCGTCACGGACTTGTATATGATATAGCGCAAATAATTTTAAAAAACGGCATTAATATTGTTTCGATGGAGGTAATAAAAAATATTACTTACCTGGAAACGGCCGCACTGCCGTGTGATAAAGAAAAATTCATTATAAAAGAGATAAAAAAGCTGTCAAATATAACAGAAGTAAAAAAAATAGCTTTAATGCCGCGCTATAAACAATATCAGCAGATGCAGATAGTTTTTAATACCATAAGTGAAGGCGTAATAGCCACGGACAAGGAAGGCAATGCTGCCTATATCAACAAAGCGGCAAGACAATTGCTGCATCTGCCCGAGAGCAATATAATAGGAAAAAATGTACAAAAATTGGTTCCTTTTTATGGCCTGCTGAAAAAAACATTATGCACAGGAAATAGCTTTTTGAATCATGAGGTGTTTTCCCGCGAGAGTAATGTCCACTATCTGGTAAATGTTCAGCCTGTTTTTGATGAAACGGGAGAGCTTTTTGGTTGCATTGCGCTTATCCGCAGTATAGATGCTGTGCGGAAAATATATCAGAAGCTGACTGCTCAGCCGGTCACGAATTTCGATGATATTATATATCAGAGTGATATTATGCATTTATTGGTAAAAAATGCCAGGCAGTATGCGGGCAGTGCCTCTACTATCTTGATACGGGGCGAGACAGGCTGCGGAAAAGAGCTGTTTGCACGTGCCATACATAATGCTTCACCGCGCCTCAACAATATGTTTCTAGCAATAAATTGTACGGCAATACCGGATACTCTGCTGGAAAGCGAGTTATTCGGCTATGAGGAAGGCAGTTTCACCGGTGCAAGCAAAGGCGGCAAGCTTGGGTTGTTCGAGCTTGCCGGCGGGGGAACGCTTTTCCTTGATGAAATAGGAGATATTTCCTTTGCTCTGCAGGCGAAGCTTCTGCGTGTTTTGCAGGAACATACAGTGCGCCGTATCGGTGCTACGGAAGAAATACCTATCGATGTAAGAATAATAGCTGCTACTAATCGTGATCTTGAACATATGATGCAGACAGAAAGCTTTCGCAGTGATCTGTACTACAGACTGAACGTCATTCCTTTGTATCTTCCGGCGCTGCGGGAACGGCGCGAAGATATAGAGGTGCTTGCCCGGCATCTTATGAAAAAAGCTGCGGCCAGTATAAATACAGCCATAAGTGATATTGATGGGGCTGCTATGAAGAAATTGATGAATTATGATTTTCCGGGGAATATCAGAGAGCTTGGCAACATTATCGAAAGAGCAGTAAATATAGCGGCGGGCAGTAAAATAATGGCAGAGGATATTGTTTTTGATTTTAATAGAACCGCCACAGGCCGGCAACACGCCCAAACGAATGAAGAGCTGCCTGAAAATTTGGAAGCTGCGATGCAGCTGACAGAAAGAAATATTATTGGCAGAGCCATGAGAAAATATAAGACATCAAGAAAATTAGGAGCGGCGTTGGGGCTCTCGCACACGAGTATTCTGCGCAAAATGAAAAAATATAAACTGTCTTTCGAAGAATAAACCCCCGATGAGGGCATTTCTGCTCAGATCGGGGGCGATAAGAGGGGGATTGCAGCCAGACAGTATAATTTTATTTCAGTAATTCTTTTATATCAGCGCAGGGCAGATCCAAACCATTGGCAACGCCTTTAAAGGTGATTTTTCCGTCAATGGTATTTATTCCCTGCATCAGCCCGGCATCTTCAAGGGCAGCTTTTTTGAAACCGTTATTGGCTATAGCCAGTGCATAAGGCAGAGTTGCGTTGGTCAGTGCAAGAGTGGATGTCCTGGCAACAGCACCGGGAATATTCGCCACGGAATAGTGAATAACTCCATATTTTTCAAAAGTAGGATCGTCATGTGTAGTGCAGTGATCACAGGTCTCAATAGAGCCGCCCTGATCAATGGCAACATCTACTACTACAGAACCGATTTTCATAGTCTTGACCATTTCCTCGGTGACCAATTTCGGTGTTTTAGAACCGGGAATCAATACAGCACCAATTAAAAGATCAGCTTTTGCCACCCATTTTGCTATATTGTGGCTGTTTGACATTTCGGTGATCACTCTTCCGTTGAAAATATCATCCAAATAACGCATTCTGTCTATGGACAAATCGAGAACCGTCACTCTGGCACCGAGTCCTGCTGCCATCTTGGCAGCGTTGGCACCGACTATGCCGCCGCCGACGATGACTACCTGCGCGGGGCATACACCGCTTACCCCGCCCAAAAGAACACCGCGTCCGCCATAGCGGCTTTCCAAATAATGAGCACCGATCTGAATGGACATTCTGCCCGCTATTTCACTCATCGGCGAAAGCAGGGGCAGACTATGGCCGTCATGGCCCACAACTGTTTCATAAGCAATGCCTGTAACTTTATGCTGGAGCAATGCGTCTGTGAGCTTTGGTTCCGGTGCAAGATGAAGATATGTATAAAGAATCTGTCCTTCATGGAAGAAATCATATTCTTCGGGCAATGGTTCCTTGACCTTGATAATCATGTCTGCTCTGTCAAACAGTTCTTTTTTATCAGCTGTTATGGCAGCGCCTGTTTTGCTGTATGATTCGTCACTGAATCCGCTGACAAGTCCCGCGGATTTTTCTACTAATACAGTATGTCCCGCTTTTATTAACGCTTCGCTGCCTGCCGGCGTCAGGCCTACTCTGTTTTCATTATTTTTTATTTCCTTGATAACACTTATGATCATGACAAAAACCTCCCGATTAATTAAAGATCACAACTAATTATAGAAGCAAATATTATGCCAATTATTTGAAATGAAGTAAAAAAATTTTTTTGCAAGTAAAAATACACAAAAATACAGGCATGATTCAGAAAATGCAATCGACTGTCTGAGCGAACAACAGACAGAAAAAAGGCATCCGGACAGGATAAAGAAGATCCTGTCCGGATGCCTTTTGAGTAAAAATGTATACAATATATTTGCGGAGATTTCTCCTATAGGCTTATATAATAATAATACTATCGGCCGTGGAACATGTTTGTTCCGGTATGTGGTTCAATTTTGTTACAAATGGAACTGAAAAGTGCCAAATATCAAAATGATGCTATATTTGGTTATTGGGGTAATCTTATATATGTCAGAGGTCATTTTCATAATATTTTATTAAACTTTGTGTGCCTTTTTCGCCCATACCTTTTTCTTCCAGTTCTTTTGCTTCCACTAAAACTTGTTTCAGAACAGGCATGTTTACGGAGAAAATATCACCGGTCTCAATACCGATATTCATGTCTTTTATAAAATGCTTCAGCATGAAACCCGGTTCAAAATTTCCTTTCAAAGCATTGACAACTACATTTGACATCTGGAAACTGCCGGCAGCCCCTTTGGAAATGGCAGAGAACACTTTATCGGCATCAAGTCCTGAGGCCTGCGCATATGAAAATGCTTCACACGCTCCGGCAAGTGCACCTGCTATGGCGATTTGGTTGCAGGCTTTTGTTTTTTGTCCGGCACCGGCACTGCCTTCATAAATAATGTTGCTGCCCATTTTTGCCAAAAGGGGTTTTACTGCCAGAAAAGCAGCTTCATCACCGCCTGCCAAAATACAAAGTGATGCCTTTTGTGCGCCTGTATCACCGCCGGTAACAGGCGCGTCAATGGCGTAAATGCCTTTTTTTTGCGCTGCTTCGTATATTTTTTGTGCCAATAATGGAGATGAAGTTGTCATATCTATGACATATGTTCCTTTTTCTGCATTTGCCAAAATACCGTTGCTTCCCAAATAACTTTCCTCCACATCTTTGGGATAGCCGACTATGCTTATGACTGCGTCCTGTCCGCGGGCGCACTCACCGGCACTGTCACACCATTTTGCTCCTTTTGCCAGCAATCCGGCGGCTTTTTCTTTGGTCCTGTTGTAAACGCTGAGTTCATATCCTGCTTCCAATAAATGTCCGGCCATTGCGCTGCCCATTATTCCGGTGCCGATAAAACCGATTTTTTTCATTTGTCTATCCTCCTGCGTATATTTTTTTTATTATAACATAAATAAAATTCTTGGTTGATCTATAATTCTTGATTTATTTGCAAAATAATACTGTTTTGTTGTAAATTTTTATTGATAAATTTTTGCTTAGTAGGTATTATTGAACATGACATTAATTATATTTTGCAGGAGGCTTTGCTAAAAATACTATGTGTGAAAAAAGTAAGCGGTGTACCGCTGATTTACTGGTAGAATGTCTGGAAGAAGAAGGCGTAAAATATATTTTCGGTATTCCGGGTGAAGAAAATCTGGCTATTATGCGTGCGCTTGAAAATTCTAAGATACAGTTTATCACTGTCCGTCATGAACAAGGCGCTGCCTTTATGGCCGACGTTTATGGAAGACTTACGGGAAAGGCCGGTGTATGCCTTGCTACATTGGGGCCGGGTGCAACGAATCTCGTAACAGGTGTTGCCGATGCCGATAGTGACGGAGCCCCGCTTGTTGCAATAACGGGGCAGGTAGGTACTGAACGGATGCACATTACCTCACACCAATTTCTTGACTTAGTGAAGATGTTTGAACCGATAACCCGACGTACAAAAATGGTGGTACGCCCCGACACGGTGAATGAAATAGTTCGTCTGGCCTTTAAATATGCGGAACGCGAAAAGCCGGGCGCATGTCATATAGATCTGCCGGTTAATATTGGCATGATGTCTATAGATAATTCGGAACGTCCGCTGCAAAAACAATATCCGATAAAAGAATATGCTTCTGTTCATACGCTTGACGAAGCAGCAGAAATGATTTCCTATGCTAAAAGTCCGGTTATTCTCGCCGGCAGCGGAGTTATTCGCTCTCATGCGGCAAAGGAATTGACGGCGTTTGCGGAAAAACTGAAAATACCGGTAATAAATACTATGATGGCAAAAGGGGCCATTCCTTTTGATAACAAGTATGCAATGTGGACAATAGGCATTCCTTTTTCTGATTATCAAAATAAATTATTGGAAAGAGCCAGCTTGGTAATAGCCGTCGGTTACGATATTATTGAATATGCACCGTCAAAATGGAATAAGCGCGGTGATGTGGATATAATTCATATAGATGCGGCTTCCGCCGATATCAATAAGTTGTATCAGGCCAATATAGAAGTAGTCGGTGATATACCTGACTCATTAAAACGTATAATGCAGAGGACTGCACGCCTTCAGGAACCCAAGGAAGCCTTGGCAATGCGTGAAAAAATGGTTGCAGAACACGAGAGCTACGCTGCTGATAAAGCTTTTCCTATGAAGCCGCAGCGCATACTCAACGATGTACGAAAAATCATGGGACCTGATGATATCGTTATTTCAGACGTAGGGGCGAATAAAGTCTGGATAGCTCGTCATTACAACTGCTATAAACCGAATACCTGTATTATTTCCAATGGATTTGCTACGATGGGCATAGCCGTGCCGGGAGCTATAGCTGCAAAACTCGTCAATCCTGATAAAAAAATATTGGCAATAACCGGTGACGGCGGTTTTATGATGAATTGTCAAGAGTTTGAAACGGCTATACGTCTTGGCACAAATTTTGTGACGCTGATATTCAACGACTGCAGCTATGGTCTCATAAAGTGGAAACAGGAAGATCATTATAAACATAGTTATGGTGTTGATTTTACAAATCCTGATTTTGTAAAATTTGCTGAGAGCATGCATGCCGCAGGTTTTCGCATCAAAAAGGCTGAAGAGCTTATTCCGACACTGGAAAAAGCTTTCAGCCTGGATGTACCGGCTATCATTGACTGCCAGGTCGATTATAGTGAAAACATGAAGCTGACAGAACATTTGCAGCAGCTTATGCAGGGAATTTAATAGGAGGCAGGCCTGGTTTTCCATCAGGCCTGTTTCTCAATCTAGCAGAGAATAACAAAATATTCTGCTCAGTGGCTGTATACAGCCGAGATGCAGGTCAGAAAATCGTAAGAAAAATAATTTAAGGTAAAAGTGCTTAAAAAAGAAAAACCTTGCTGTGAAAGCAAGGCCCTGCCAGTGCAGTGTTTAAGAGGAAGTAAAACTCTATGAGCAATCCCCAGTGTATTAGCTGAAGATACAAAGGGGCTGAAACCAAAATAAAAACCCTCTTCTGAGCGAACGCAAAGAAGAGGGTAAACTATACCAAATTTATTTATGCTATAATCTAATCTCCTGCCCATCGCTCGCGGGTACTATACAGTTATGTATAACGGTGACTGTCAATCAGGTAGTTCTCCTGGCTTCACATCATTGCTTCGCCGCTCCTTCTCAGAATAAAATTCCAATGGATAGATTGCGGGGTTGCTCCGTGTTACAGTGGCGGGACCGCACCGGACTATCAAATACAATTACCGGTTTCCCTATTAAGTCATTTCTGACGCCTGATTCTCTTTTATTCAATTGCATATATAATATCACCTGATAAATTTAATGTCAACCTTGCAATAATTTTTGATAAAGGGTATATTAGATACATCATGCCGCCGCAGATGTTGGTGAAAGGAAGAAAAATATGCCACAGGTATATACTGAACAGAATTTTGAAAAAGAAGTTTTGCAGTCGCCGATACCGGTGCTGGTGCATTTTGGCGCTGAATGGTGTGTGCCGTGCCAGCAATTTGCCCCTATAATAGATGAAATGGAAGAAAATGCATCAGGTGAATATAAAGTAGGAAGTGTCAACGTGGACAGATCACGTGAACTGATAGAAAAATACAATGTAACAATGATCCCCACCATTATTATATTTAAAAATGGCCGATCTGCCGCTCAAATAACAGGAGCCGTTTCAAGGGAGAATTTATGTCATATGATGCTGAATGACTGATTTTCCAGAAAATTTAAGGTGTAAACAAAAGCAATTTACGCAGATAATATATTATTTTCAACATTCTTTGGAATAAAGTGGGATGCCCGAATAGATAACTCTATTGCTTAAGAAATAGGGTTTTATTTTATTTCTTGCGAGACATTAAAATTTAAATATAAAGGGGTGCAGCTGCTATGAAAATAATCGATGCACATATGCATTTTTCATCCGTAGGAAACTTTGCTGAAACTGCTGCCAACATAAACTGCAAATGTGATATCCCTACGTTAAAAAGGGAGTTCGACAAATGCGGAGTGGTTCTGGGTGTGGGCATGGGAGTCGATTCGTCCGATATAGTGGACGGCAGCATCAATCCGCAAATTATAACACATGGACTTGAGCAATTTCCTCCTTTTATGGCGCAATGCCTTGGCATAGCACCGGATATGATAACTGCTGAGAACCGTGAACAAACATTGGCTGCTTATGAAAAACTGTTGCAGGAGCCGACAAGTCTTGGCTTTAAAATTTATGCGGGCTATCAGCATTATTATGTCGACGATGCAGTCTACCATCCATTTTTCAGACTGGCGGAAAAATACAACGTACCCGTTGTAATTCATACAGGTGATACTGCCAGCAGCCATGGCAAGCTTAAATATTCACACCCGCTGACTGTGGATGAAGCTGCTGTCGATTTCCCCAACGTCCATTTTGTCATGGCACATTGCGGCAACCCCTGGATAATTGATGCCGCTGAAGTAGCTATGAAAAATCCAAATGTTTATATTGACTTATCCGGGCTGGCAGAAGGGCTTATCAATGCAGAAATCTTTTTGTCTGAGGGAGCCGGGTATATAGAGCATTTGAAGACATGGCTGGGCTATATGAATCATTATGATAAGCTTATGTATGGATCAGACTGGCCGCTTGTTGATATGAAAAATTATATTGAGGTAATAAAAGCCGTTATTCCTGAGAAATATCACCGGGCTGTGTTTTATGATAATGCCGTGCGGATTTTTACCAAACTGCAAAATTGTTTGTCGAGGCAAAATGATTGACTGTCTTGTATTGGCAATGAACTTATTGGTGGTTTATATGCTATGGATACTATATAAAAGAATTGCATCAGCAAAAATATTGTGGTAAAATAATTGAGTATCCCGCGGGCATAGTTTATTGGTAGAATGGCTGCTTCCCAAGCAGCAGAGGGCGGTTCGATTCCGCTTGCCCGCTCCAGAATAGAGTTGTTAGAGTTGCTTTTTTAGGCAGCTCTTTTTATTTTGCATAAATGCTTTTGTTGTTCAGGCGGCTCCCTTTCATTTTCCCGTTTAGCAGAGCTTTGAGGGAAAATACAGGGAGACATTAGGCAATTTCCTTTTTATGTGCAGGAAAATACTGCCAAAGGAGATATTTGAACAGCCGGCAATTATATGATAATATAATTGTAAATTCACCTGTGCGGCTATTTGCATAGACCGATAAATAAAATGATATTGTAAGAGTATTTATGATACAGTGGATAATTTTTATGATACAGTGATTAATGTGACTGTATACAAGAGGAGAAATAGTATGAAAATAGTTTTATCACCTTCAATTTTATCGGCTGACTTTTCCTGTCTGGCCGATGATGTGCAAAGATTGGAAAACAGCGGCATCATGGATATACATCTTGATATTATGGATGGTCATTTTGTAAAGAATATCACGTTTGGCGTGGGGACGATCAAATCTCTCCGACCGCATACAAAGGCAAATTTTGACGCACATTTGATGGTGACTGACCCCGATGAGCTTTTGGCTGGACTTGCTGACGCCGGCGTCAACACGGTTACGGTCCATAAGGAAGCATGCGTTCACTTGTATCATACTTTGGAAACTATTAAAACTTTGGGAATGGACGGCGGTGTGGTCCTGAATCCTGCCACCGATTATGAATCCTTAAAATATGTAGCGCAGGATGGCCTGCTTAAGAAGGTTTTGATTATGTCAGTTGAGCCTGGATTTGGCGGACAGTCATATCTGCCGATGAGTACAAGAAAAATCGCGGATCTGGTAAAATGGCGGGAAGAAAATAACTTTGAATTTATCATACAAGTTGATGGCGGCGTAAATATCAATAATATAAAAACTATTATTGATGCCGGAGCAACAGATATTGTTATTGGATCTGCCATGTTCAAAGACCGCCAGATCGAAAAAAATGTGGAAGCTTTCCGCAAGGCCGCCGATTTACGCTGAAAAAATCAAATCAAAACCATACCCAAGGCAGGGTATGGTTTTTTTATAAGCATATGATGCAAAGCTATAAAATAGCATATGAAAATAGTATTAATTAATAAAAATAATGGCATCATTATAGTGATAAATAAATATTGCCTGATATATGCGGAAAAAATTTTCTACATGTGTCGAAAATTTCCGTATTTCAGGGAAACTTTTCCATCTATGACAAGAAAGAAAAATTTGCTAGAATAAAATCAAGCTAGGGAGTGACAAAAATGGTCAAGCTGAAAAAGCGCAGCAAAAGAATTTTTGAACTGTTAAAGAATTATCCTAATGGGATCACAGGCGAACAGATGGCAAACCAGCTGGGGGTTTCGTCAAGAACCATCAGATCAGATATAAAATTCTTGCAGGAACTGCTTGAACAGCATAATGTTAACATCATCGCAGTTCCAAATAAAGGATATAGTCTTAAAGATACTGCAAATTTGGGGCAGCTTGAGGATGAATTGTCAAGAGAAGATAATATTAATTTTGAAACTTCAGAAGAAAGAGTAAATTATATAATAGTTAAATTATTAGAAAATACTTTTTCGGGAAATTCCATTACACAAATGGAACTGGCTGATGAATTATTTGTCAGTATATCCACCTTGAAAGCTCACTTAAATGATGTAAAGAAAATATTCAGTAAGTATGACTTGAAAATTGTCCAGTATAAAGGAAAGGGAATGATTATTGCCGGTGAGGAAATCAAAGTCCGCTACTGCATGTCTGAAATAATAAATAAACATAATTTTGAGCTGTTCTATCAAAAAATATTGCCGGATGCAAATATGGCGGAGCTGGATAAGATAATCAGAAAAATTTTAAATCAGAAAAAGTTGCAATTAGCCGACGATGCAAAAGAAAATCTTTGTATACACACTGCCATTGCGGTACAGCGCTCCAAATATAATAAGACTGTATTATATTCGGCCAGTTTGGCGCAAAAGATAGGAAGCACCTTTGAATATGATGTTGCCAAGGATATAGTGGATGAAATTTACGCACAAAATGGCATAGATTTATCATATGCGGAAATTTATTATATTGCGCAGTGCCTTCTGGCCAGTAAGAAAATCTTTGATGCAGGTGAATCAACGGATAAGGCGCATGTTAAAAAACTGGTAGATATTATTCTGCAGGAAATCCATGACAAAATGGCAATTGATTTCACGGAAGATGAATATTTGCGAGACGGTTTGACATTGCATTTGAATATCGCCCTGACACGGATAGAGTTCCATATGATCATACGCAATGAACTTCTGGATACTATCAAAAATGATTATCCTCTCGCTTTTCAGATGGGAGTAATAGCAGGAAAAGTCGTTGAGGAATATGACAACATAAAAATAAATGAAAATGAAATAGGTTATATAGCGCTGCATTTTGGGGCAGCGATAAGCCGTACCGGCATTAAGGAAAACAGAAAAGTAAAAAATGTCGTGATAGTTTGTTCGGCAGGGCTGGGGATGTCTGTATTGCTCAAAGCGAAAATAGAAGAACATTTCCATAATAGATTAAACATAATGAAAATCATACCGGGATATGAAGTTGACGGTTCCATAATGGATAATACCGATTTTGTATTCACTACGGTGCCGCTGAAGGAAATACATTCTGATAAAGTGATAATGATCAATCATATGCTCAAAAAGGAAGATATCACGAAAATAGAGCAAAAAGTTTTTCAAAAAGATAAAATGGATAAAACAGAAATAGAAAAATTCTTTTCCTCAGAAAATTTCTATGTAAATAAAAGCTTTACAGAAAAAAATGAATGCATCAATTTTTTGACGGATCAGGCAATTCAAAAGGGTTTGATGACTGCTAAAATAAAAGAATTGATTTTTGAGAGAGAAGAAATGGCATCTACCTCGATAGGTGATTTGGCAGCTATTCCGCATCCTATGTACAACGAAAATAATAATTCATTTATATCGGTGCTCATATTAAATAAACCTATCATGTGGGATGATCTTCCGGTGCAGGTGGTATTCCTGCTCAATATAGGAAAGAATAAGGCAAGTCTTTGGGAAACAATGTTCTTAAAATTATACAATTATATAAAATTGAAGAGCGGCATAAATTCTATGCTGAAAAATAAGTCATATGATGTCTTTCTGGAAGAGTTTATAGACATGTTCTAATCTTATGACAATAGGGGGATAAATTGATTATGAGCGCAATATCATTGGATGAAAACTTAGTTTTACTGAATCTTGAAGGGAAGGATAAGTTTGATGTCATTGCGAAGATGGCCGGGAATATGCAGAAACTGGATTATGTAAAGGAATCTTATAAGGCTGCTGTTGTTGCCCGCGAGAAAATATTTGCAACAGGTCTGCCGACCTCTTCTTACGGGGTGGCTATTCCTCACACTGACATTGAACATGTAAATGCACCAGCTATCTGCGTTGCTTCTCTTGCCAAGCCGGTTGACTTTGTGATCATGGGAGAAGAATGTGAGACAGTGCCGGTAAAGATAGTTTTTATGTTAGCCATGAAAGAACAACATGCGCAACTTGAAATATTGCAAAAGCTTATGAAAATACTGCAGGAGGACGGTGCACTGGAGGAGATAGCAAAAGCACAAAAACCAGTTGATATTAAAGAATTTGTATGTAAAAAATTAGGTTTGTAAGGAGAGATTATCGTGAAAAATGGCAAAAAATTAGTTTTGGTGGCATGCGGCACAGGGATCGCTACATCAACAGTAGTGAATGAAGCTGTAAGTAAATTGGCAAAGAAAAATAATATACCTGTTGAAATTATTCAATGCAAGATCATGGAGGTGCCGGGGTACTCTGACGGAGCAGATTTATTAGTAACAACAACAGTAATAGATAAATCAAAATATGCTTTTCCGGTAATAAGCGCCAGAGCATTTTTGACAGGAATAGGTTTGGATAAAGTAGAGGATCAGATTTTAGCAGAATTACAGAAATAACAAAATATGCGAAAAAGTTATGGGAAGTATTTACGATCACTGATCTACTTTTTTAGAAGAATAGAAAAAATAACGGATACCGCTTCTCATAATTATTTCGATTTGGATGATGAACAATTTTTAGCTAACATAAAATTCAAAAAATACAAATAAAATAAAATTTTAAGGAGGATATATACATGGATAACTTAATTCCAATGTTCCAATCTTTTCTGGGGTTGGGCGCAACTGTAATTTTACCGGTATTTATCTTTATTTTAGGCTTGATTTTCGGCTGCGGTCCTGCTAAGGCATTTCGTTCCGGGCTTACCATCGGTGTGGGTTTTACGGGAGTTTTTCTGGTAGTTGGCCTGCTTACTGAAAATTTGGGACCTGCGGCACATGCCATGGTAGAAAATTTCGGTATACATCTTAATGTAATTGATGTTGGCTGGCCGGCAGCGGCAAGCATAGCATGGGCTTCTCCTGTTTCGGCGCTCGTTTTGCCGGTATGTCTCATTGTTAACGCTATTATGCTTTTTACTAAAACAACAAAAACAATGGATGTCGATATCTGGAACTACTGGCATTTTGCCTTCTGCGGTGCATTCGTTTATACGTGGACAGGCAGTCTGGTGCAGGCCATGATAGCTGCTATCTTGTTTGAAATAGTAGTTTTGAAAATAGCGGACTGGACAGCACCATATATGGAGAACTATTTTGAATTGGAAGGTATTTCTGTTCCTACAGGCTCCACTTGTTCATATGCTCCCATAGGTATACCTCTCATTTGGCTTATCCAAAAAATTCCTGTAATAAAGGATTTAAAAGCAGATCCTGATTATATACAGCAAAAATTTGGCATTTTCGGTGAACCAATTTTTATGGGCTTGGTTTTAGGCTGCATATTAGGTGCCTTGGCCGGTTATACTCCCGGCAACATCGTAAAAGTAGGTGTGGCAATGGCAGGGGTAATGGTTCTTATGCCGCGTATGGTCAAACTTTTGATGGAAGGGCTTATTCCTATATCTGAAGCTGCACGGGAATTTCTGAAGAAGAGATTTGGCGAAGGCCACAATATTTATATAGGTCTTGATGCAGCTGTTACTACAGGGCATCCGGCAGTTATTGCCACAGCGCTTATACTCGTTCCAATCACTGTATTTCTGGCAGTTATTATTCCGGGAAATAATGTTTTGCCGTTCGGCGATTTGGCTACCATTCCGTTTATAGTGGCAATGATCGTAGCAGCAGCCAGAGGCAATATAGTTCATTCGGTCATAGCCGGTATCATTGTTATCAGTCTGTCTCTTCTGATGGCGACGGCTGTAGCTCAGTTCCATACACAAATGGCTATTGCGGCACAGTTTAAAATGCCTGAAGGCACAACGATGATTTCCAGTATTGACCAAGGCGGTAATTTGATACATTTCGTTATTTTCAAATTGTTTGCTTTGTTCAACTGAGAAAATTCCGTAACGATTTTCTTAGTCCGACAGTGAAAGAAAATGCGGCGCTGCTGGCAAAAGCGGCAGCGCCGGCATATCTTGCTTATAAAATACATTTATGGGCAAGATATGCCGGAAAATATTAAGGCTATGAAAAGTCTATGGAGGAGATAATAGTATGAAAGCTCTGGTAAAAACACAGCCGGGCGGCGGCCATTTCGAAATTATTGATAAAAAGGAACCCGCAGCAGGTGCAGGACAGGTAAAAATTCGAGTAGAATACGCAGGTGTATGCGGCAGTGATATTCATACTTTCGAAGGACATTACAATTACAATGCTTCTGATTTGACACTGGGCCACGAATTTGCCGGTACGATTGCCGAAGTAGGTGAAGGCGTAACCGAATTCAAAGTAGGTGACCGAGTGACATCGGAAACGACGTTTGTAATTTGCGGCGAATGCAAATACTGCAAAGAAAAACAGTATAATCTCTGCGATTCGCGCAAAGGGCTCGGGACACAGCAGGACGGTGCATTTGCAAATTATGTGCTCGCACGTGCGGCCAGTGTACATCGGCTGCCTGATAATGTAAGCTGCAGAGATGCTTCTATAACAGAAGCGGCAGCATGCGCATATCATGGAGTCAGTCGTGCGAAAATAAATAAAGGCGATATCGTTTTGGTGCTGGGACCGGGGCCGATCGGACTTTTGGTTGCGCAGATAGTAAAATCATATGGCGGAATCGTTGTAATGACCGGACTTACTAAAGATAAAGAACGCCTTGATGTTGCCAAAGAAAAATTTAGTATGGATTATATTGTCGATGTTCAGACAGAAAGCGCAGAGGAACTGGTTAAAGATCTTACGGACGGATATGGTGCGGATGTTTGCTTCGATTGTACCGGTGCAGTTCCCTCAATGCATTTAGGAATGGATTTGCTGCGTAAACAAGGGCAGTATGTGCAGGTCGGTCTTTTTGCAAAAGATGTGGTGGATGTGGATTTCTCAAAAATTATTCAAAAAGAACTATATGTTACAGGGACAAGAAGCCAAAATACGCATGATTGGGAACCCACATTGGAATTAATGAGCAAGGGTGCCATTAATTCGGCTAAAATGATAACGCACGAGCTTAATATAGATGAATGGGATAAAGCTTACGACTTGATAAAAAGCGGCGAAGCGATCAAAGTTATTTTTAAACCGCTTGCTTGAAATTATTCCAGTCAGACAGAAATTGTAACAGCAGTTAAATGAGGTGTATATTTTGAAATCAACTATAGTGATCGGCAGTGATCATGCCGGGTTTCAGATGAAAAAATTCATCATAAAAAAACTGGAAGAAGCAGAATATGCTGTTGAAGATAAAGGCACCTATGATGAATCATCTGTAGATGCGGGAATCTATGCCGCTGCTGTCGGTGAAGCGGTGGCTGCAGATCCCCAAAAAAGAGGGATACTGATTTGCGGAACGGGAATAGGTATGTCGATGATGGCGAATAAAGTAAAAGGCATACGTGCTTCACTTGTTTCAGACCTCTTTTCGGCAGAAATGACAAGGGCTCATAATGACGCAAATGTTTTATGTATGGGCGCAAGAATAATATCAAATTATATGGCTTGGGAATTTGCTCAAAAATGGCTTGCCACGGAACATCTTGGCGGTAAATATGCAAAAAGGGTACAGGCTATGATGGATTATGAGAACCGCCGTTAAGTGATGAGCATGATAAAAACGCCTGTATCCGTATAATATTCGGATCACAGGCGTTTCATATATAATGCTTATGAAAAAATCGGAGGAGGGGGAAGTTGATGGAGATAAATTTACCTATGCCGGCTGTGTCGGCATCAGTTTCCTGCATGGACTTGGGTCATATGCACGCACATATAAAAGCTGTCGAAAACAGTTCGGTTTCTTTTTTTCATTATGATGTGGTAGACGGTAAATTCAATAAGTGCTATATATTGGGGGACTTACTCTGCCAGTATATAAAAAATAACACAAAATTGCCTGTTGAAGTCCATCTGGCAGTATATGATATAGAACCATATATAGAAGTTTTTGCGGATAAAGGCGCAGACTATATAGCAGTACACTATGAAGCCATGAAAAAACCGCATGAGATTTTTGCAAAAATAAGGGCGAGGGGCATGCAGCCTGTGCTGGCATATAAGGCTGATACAGCACCAAAAGAGGATTTTTCTGAATTGGCCGGACAATGTGCATGGGTGCTTAAACTAACGGTAAATCCAGGCTTTTCCGGACAGAAAATAAAACAAGAATCAATTGAGCATATAAAGACTATGCATGACATGTTAAAAAATGCCGGCTTGGATACACGTATTCAAGCTGACGGAAATGTTAATAAAGAAACAATAAAAATGTTGGCGCAGGCGGGGGCAACGATATTCACCGGAGGCACTTCAGGTTTATTTTTGAAGGAAGGCAGCATCCAGCAGAATATAGAAAAATTGCTCGCCCCTATACAGCTTGAAACGATGCAGGGGTGAGACCGGTAAAAGTAATATACGGGAATGTAATAATGTCTGTCAGAAAAAATATTTTTAAAATATAAAGATGAGGGAAATTATGAAAGCATTATGCCTGTATGGAGTTCGTGATATCAGATTTGAAAATGTTGACGAGCCGCAGATTAAAAATGACTGCGATGTAAAAATAAAAGTAAAAGCCGTAGGAATATGCGGTTCGGATATTCATCGCTATTCACAACTGGGCCCGTATGTTAAAGGGATGGTATGGGGCCATGAATTTTCCGGACAAATAACAGAGGTAGGCAGGGCTGTTACAAAATATACAAAGGGTCAAAAAGTTACGGCATGTCCTGCTTTATGCTGCGAAAAATGCGATCCGTGCAAAAAAGGCAGGTATGCGCAGTGCGAGGAATTATCTGTTATCGGAGCATACAGGCAGGGTGCCTTTGCGGAATATATAGTCCTGCCGGAGAATAATGTAGTCGCGCTGCCTGACACTGTCGATTATGCGGAGGCGGCACTTATAGAACCGTCATGTGTTGCCCTGCATGGCATTTATAATGCAGGAGGAATACAGCCGGGAAGTACAGCAGCTGTTTTGGGCTGCGGGACAGTTGGTACTATGGCAGTGCAATGGGCAGCCATATCCGGGGCTGAGAAAATAATTGCCATTGATGTAAATCAAAACAGATTGCAGACTGCCCTGAAAGTGGGAGCGGACATTATTATCAATACTGCGGGGAAAGATCCCTATGATGCCGTTTGCGAAATGACAGGAGGAAAAGGTGTCGACTTTGCTGTCGAGGCAGCAGGGACGGCTGAAACCTCCGCGCAAGTACTCGCACTGCCGGGAAAAGGCGGAGCAGTAATCTATATGGGCATACCATATAGTGATGTGCTGATAAACCGTTTTCACTTCGAAAGAATAGTGCGCAATGAACTTTCTGTGCATGGCACATGGAATGCGATATCGGGACCGTTCCCGGGCAGGGAATGGGAAACGTGCGTGCATTTCTTGGGGAAAGGGATTTTAAAGACGGCCCCTTTGATAAGCAGGAACGTTCCCTTATCAGAAGGACCGGAAGTTTTTGCAGCGGCTGCGGATAAGTATACTGACGGGAAGATTGTATTCCGTCCTTAAAACCGCCGGAAAAATACACAAAATTTGGCGAAGGTCTGTTTATGGATTTTATTATGTGAGGAGTATGAATATGGTAAATTGGAATGAACATTTGAATAAAAAAATAAGTTGTGCATGCGGGCGCGATCATGAGTGTGATATAGCCCATGTGGAAATAGGACAGGATGTCATAGAAAAATTAGCCGGATATGTCGGGGAAAAACAGTATAAAAGCATATGCATAGTAGCTGATAAAAATACGATCAAAGTCGCAGGGGAAAAGGTATATAAAGCACTGAAAAACGCCAAGGCGGATTATTCGGAATTCATTTTTCAGGATGATGAATTAGTCCCCAATGAGCTTAATATTGGAAGAATATTTACACATATACCATATGACTGTGATTTTATAATAGCCGTTGGTTCAGGCGTTATCAATGATTTGATACGGTTTGTGTCACAAAAACTGAAATGTCCGTATGTTATCGTAGCTACAGCACCTTCAATGGACGGTTACGCATCTGCCGTATCTCCGCTGATCGTAGATGATATGAAAGTGACCTATGAAAAACTTGGGTTCCCCTGGGCTGTCATAGGTGATGTCGATATCTTGAAAAATGCACCCGAACATATGATAACAGCGGGAACAGGTGATGTTTTCGGTAAGTATGTATGTCTTGTTGAATGGAAGCTGGCTCATATCGTAAATGATGAATATTATTGCCCAAGCATTGTGGATATCATGTATAATGCTGTAAATAAAACAGCAGGAGCTGCGGATAACGGGATAGCGCAAAGAGATAAGGATGCCATTATTTCAGTAATGGAAGGGCTGGTATGGGCAGGAACCGGAATAAGCTACTGCGGCAATTCCCGTCCCGCTTCAGGCTGCGAACATCAAATAGCACATTTTTGGGAAATGATGTTTCTGCAGCAAGGCCATCATGAACTTCTGCATGGAACGCTTGTAGGGATAGCAACTGTCGCTGCCTTGCATATATATAAAGAAGCATTGGCAATATTGGAGAAAGAAACGGATTTTGTTAAAAAATCTTTTGATAAAGCTGCATGGGAATCCAAAATCAAAGAAGTTTACGGGCCTGCTGCCAACGGAGTATTGAAGCTGGAAAATGAAGTCGGCAAAAACTGCGATGATAAATCCGCGCAGCGCATGAAAAGCGTTCTTGCACACAAAGCAGAAATTATAGATTTGATAAAAACTCTGCCGGATGTGGATGTAATGATAAATCGCATGAAAAAGATTCATGAACCATATTTGCCGCAGCATGTGGGAATATCACATGAATTGCTTAGAAATGCCTTGATCTATGCAAAGGAACTGCGTAATCGATACGGGGTTCTCCAGTTATTATTTGACTGCGGAAAATTGGAAGTGGTAGCCGATAAGGTTTGTGCACAACTGGAAGAATTAAATTGATTATGATAAATTAATAATTATCGCAAAACAAAAACTGCTGATGGGGATTATCAGCAGTTTTTGTTTTGCGTATTTACTTTGGGAAAGCAGCCGACAGTACTTTGCTTATGCCTTTTGCCACACCGTCGTTATTACAATCATCAGTGATGAAGGAAGCGGCTTTTTTTGCTGCAGGGATAGCATTTGCCGTCGCTATGGATATACCGGCGTATTCCAGCATGGCAATATCATTGTCTCCGTCGCCGAATACGAGAATATCTTCCTTTGCTATACCGAGGTAATCTGCAAGATATTTTAAGCCGACAGCCTTGTTAATATCAGGAGGCGTTACATCAATAGTATAGCCGGTATTTTGCTGTAATTTCACAGCGCCGGAAAAATATTCCTGCAAATGCCGGATTATGTATGCGGGAAGTCTGTCTGTGCTGCTTCTTAAAACTATTTGAGTGACATTTTTGGTGTAAGCTTTATAATTATTGCCTACCTCAATAAGATCAAAATTTTTCACAGTATGGTAACCGGAAAACATATCCCAGGAAAAATATGGAGCAAATCGATTTTTTCCTATATACCAGCTGCAATAAATGTTATTTTTAATAAGAAAGGCCAATATTTCAGCCGCGGCATCATCATCAATGTATTTTTCATATATTTTTTCATCGGTATCAATACTGCGTATCATGGCACCATTACAGGATATTACAGGAACCTGAGCGCCGATTTCTCTGCCAAAAAAGGCAGCGGCAAGATGCATCCGCCCGGTAGCGATAGAAGCCGCAATACCATTTTTGCGGGCAATATGAAAGGCCTCTATGTTGGCTCTGCTTACTAATTTTTCTTCATTTAACAATGTTCCGTCCAGATCGGTGACAATAAGTTTTATAGGCATAATAAGATTTCATCCCTTTTTATTTTTCAAAAATGTATATACTCAATGCAGCTGTACAAGGCTGTAGATTTTAATATTAACCGCTGGGGTTATTATAACGTATTTAATTGGCAAAATAAATAGGGCAAACAATTGCTATGATACAGTAAATAATATAATATATACTATGTATATCGATAAATAAAGGAAACAGAGGCCGACCGATGATGCCGCTGTTTTGGTATGAGACTATTATGAATAACGGATGGGTAATTATGAAAAAAATTCTAACGATTGCTGGTTCTGATTGCAGCGGCGGAGCAGGGATACAGGCTGACATAAAAACAATAACGGCACACAGAATGTATGCTATGAGTGTCATAACGGCATTGACTGCCCAGAATACTACAGGCGTAAGTAAAATAATGGAAGCAGAAAAAGATTTTGTGGCAGCACAGCTGGACGCCGTATTTTCAGATATTCCTCCTGATGCGGTAAAAATAGGAATGGTAGCTAATGCGGATATTATAAAAATCATTGCGGCAAAACTGAGTGAATATAATGCAAAAAATATAGTGGTAGATCCTGTCATGGCAGCTACTTCCGGCAGCAGCCTTTTGGAAAAGGATGCGGTGGAGGCGTTAAAACAGGAACTTTTGCCAATGGCCGATGTTATAACTCCTAATATATTTGAGACCGGTATATTGTGCGGTATCGTTCCCCGGTCCGAGGAAGAAATGGAGCAGGCCGCAAAGAAAATTTTTGCGGAAATTTATAAAAATTGTGACCGCGAAGCCGCAGTATTGATAAAGGGTGGGCATTTGGCAGATGATGCCGCTGATGTATTAAGAGACCAGACAGTTACGTATGTTTATAATGGAACAAAAATCAATACTGCCAATACGCACGGAACGGGATGCACGCTCTCCTCGGCTATAGCCTGCAATATGGCAAATGGGTTCAATATATATGAAAGTGTAAAATATGCAAAAAAATATATCAATTTACTGTTGAACGCAGGACTGGATCTGGGAAAGGGAAACGGCCCATTAAATCATATGGCAGCCGGTGCGTGGATTTCTAAAGAAATTTTGGATTAAAGAGTTTTTATTGAAGCGGGCGGGAATAACATGATGCTGAAAAATATATTGACAAGCAATAAATATGGTTATATAAGTTCATCTCTTCGGCTGCGTCAAATGCTGTCGGTGCTGCGTAAATATGATGCTGTGCGCGGAATGAATCCCGTACGTATGCGGCTGATCCTCGAAGCGCTGGGGCCTACCTTTGTAAAACTGGGACAGGTTATATCCATGCGGCCTGATTTTCTGCCGGGAGAATACATATATGAGCTGAGCAAGCTGCAGACGCGAGCTAATCCCCTTCCCTTTGAGATCATAAAAGAGGTGATCGAGCAGGAGTATGCGCAGAAATGGAATAATGTTTTTGCGCAGATTGATGAAAAAGCATTGGGATCGGCGTCAATAGCTCAAGTCCATCACGCCGTGCTTAAGACCGGAGAAAAAGTTGTTATAAAGGTACAGCGTCCGGGAATATATGAAATAATGGCGCAGGATATCATGCTGTTGAAAAGAACGGTCGCGTTGCTGCAAATTTTCAGTAAATCACGTGATGTAGTTGATTTTACAGCAGTTCTTGATGAAATGTGGACAATTACCAAACAGGAAATGGATTTTATGATGGAAGCTGATCACATCGACGAATTTCGTCATCTGAACAGCGACGATTCAAACGTTGAATGTCCTCAAGTTTACAGGAAACTGACAACAGCCCGTATCCTTGTTATGGAATATGTGGATGGCATACGTATAGATGAAATAGATAAACTGAAGCAGGCCGGTTATGATGTAGAGGCTTTAGGCCGCAATCTTGGGAAAAATTATATAAAGCAAATAATAAAGGACGGTTATTTTCATGCCGACCCGCATTCCGGCAATGTCTGGGTGCGCGGCGGAAAAATAATATGGCTGGACCTTGGTATGATGGGGCGTCTCTCTCAACAGGAAAGAAATGCTTTGAAAAAAGCCATTTATGCGTTAGTGCATAACGATACATTTGCTATGAAATCAGCTATATTGTCATTAGGTGTGCCTAAGGGGAAAATAGATCATATAAAGCTGTATGAAGATATAGATATATTGATGCTGCGCTACAGTGATCTGCGTTTTGAGGAACTTAATCTCGGCAGATTATCACATGACATCATAGCTGTCTTACGCCGTCATAATATGGGTATCATACCGGGCCTGAGCATGTTTGCAAGAGGTATTATGACCATTGACGGTATTATGCAGATTACCTGTCCTGATATAAATTTTGTAGATATATTGAAGGATCAGATGCAAAGTGAATTCTCTAAAAATTTTAATTGGCGTAATGAATTGAAAAAGATGCGCCAGGAAGGATATTCGCTGATATACAGATCAATGCAGCTGCCGGAGCAGTTATCCGATATGATCAAAATGACTATGAGCGGGCAGACGAAAGTCAATCTGGACCTGACAGGATCAGAAGAACCATTGAAACGCATAGATAAAATGATCAATAAACTTATCATCGGCATAATAAGTGCGGCCCTTTTATTGGGATCGTCGATAATCTGTACTACTAATATGACACCTAAATTTTTGGAGATACCTTTTCTGGGGATTTTGGGATATTTGTCCGCATTGCTTTTATGCGCCCGTTTGTTGATAAGCATCTGGCGGCATCGATGATGAAATTATTTGAACAGAACAGGAATAGAGCTCAAAATTGTTCGCGGGCAGAGGAATGAAGAGGTATACTGTTATTTTAACAGACACAGGGGATTGCAAATACCGGTGTAAAAGGTGTAGAATTTTCGAGTGAGAAAAATTTCTGAATTAAGCTAAATTAGCAATTGTTTTATTATACACAGAAAATTATGCTGTACAATTTTGAAAGGGGAGATTCGTTTGCGCGGAATACGCGGTGCGATAACTGTAGAGAAAAATGATAGTGTGGAAATTTGTAATGCAGTACAGGAAATGCTGAAGGCTATTATTTCCGAAAATGAACTTGCTGCGAAAGATATAGGAGCAGCTATCTTTTCGGCCACGAATGATATAGATGCAGTTTTTCCGGCAGCTGCCGCACGCAAAATGAAAGGGTGGGATCTGGTGCCGCTTTTTGATGCACAGCAAATGACTGTGGATGGGAGCATAGAAAAATGCATCAGGGTTTTACTGCTGGTCGATACTGATAAACCGCAGGACGAAATAAGGCATATTTATCTGCGCCGTGCTAAAATGCTGAGACCTGATATTTTGAATAAATGATGCAAATATTGAAAAACGCATAATAATATAATATCCGGGGCTTTTAGTTGAAGATAATATAAAAAAGAATTTGTTGTATAAATTTTTCATGAATGAATCAATATATATGATTGCATTTATGAAAGTTATATGTTAAAATATTTTTAACTTGAAAGTCGACTTACAAGTTAAAAGATTGAGGAATATATAATGCATATCGTAAAGACAAATGTTACACAGCAGGTGTTCGAGTATCTGAAGAAAAATATCGAAAGTGGTACTTGGCCGATCGGTTCAAAGATCCCATCAGAAAACAGATTGACGGAGCTTTTGGCAGTCAGCAGGTCCAGTATACGGCTGGCCATACAGCAGTGCATAGCACTGGAAGTTTTAGAAAGTCAGCATGGCAAGGGGACTTTTGTAAAGCGTAATGATATAAGCGGTATAATAGGCACAGTCAATACACTTAATGATGCCGATTACGATAATATATGCCAGGTACTGCAGTTTAGAGAAATTATCGAAAAAGAAAGCGCCTATTTAGCTGCAAATAATGCGAAAATGGTAAATCTGAAAAATCTGGAAGAATGTCTCGAAAAAATGAAAAAAAATATCAACAAATCAGATGAATTTGTGCGACAGGATATGCTTTTTCACAAGGAAATCTGCAGGGCATCAGGAAATAAGATTCTGGAGATGGCATTAAGTGATGTTTTAGAGAGAACAGCCAAAAATCATAAACAACTTAATGACCTCTTCGGTTATAAAGATGGAGTGTATTTTCATACGTTGCTTCTGGAAGCTATACGGTGTAAAGACGCAAAAAAGGCTAAACATATTATGAAAGCGCATATACGGCAGGCTATAGATAATTTGAAAACAGACTAGGTCTGTTTTCTTTTTGGGACATCTTGTAGGACGACTTACAAATACAGGAATACTGGAGGAAGAACATGTCTACAATTATTACTGACATCAAGGTGATTTTGACTGCACCGGAAGGAATAAATCTCGTGGTGGTCAAAGTCGAAACTAATCAGGATGGATTGTACGGTCTTGGATGTGCGACATTTGCGTATCGGCATTTGGCTGTAAAATGCGTTATTGAAGAATATTTGAAACCGTTGTTAACGGGCAGGTGTGCTGAAAATATTGAAGATCTTTGGCAGCTTATGCATCAGAATGGCTATTGGCGCAATGGGCCGATAGAGAATAATGCTATTTCCGGTATCGATATGGCACTATGGGATATAAAAGGAAAAATGGCAAATATGCCATTATATCAGTTGTTTGGGGGAAAATGCAGAGAAGCAGTGCCTGTATATCGTCATGCAGACGGCAAGGATCTCGGTGAAATATGTGAGAATATTGAACGTTTTCAAGAAATGGGCATACGCTATATTCGCTGCCAATGCGGTGGCTACGGTGGGGCAGGTTATCATACGGCTCCCGAATATGCACCTGCCGGAGCTGCATCGGGAATTTATCTTGACGGCAGAAAATATATGAGAGATACTGTCAAACTTTTTGATGGGATTCGCAGCAGGCTGGGATTTGAGATCGAGCTGGTGCATGATGTACATGAACGCATATCTCCTCATGCGGCAGTACAAATGGTTAAGGAACTTGAACCGTACAAGTTGTTCTTTGTGGAAGATGCTATTCCTCTTGAACAGGGGGAATGGTACAGAAGACTGCGTGAACAAACAGTCACTCCGCTGGCACAGGGAGAACTTTTTAATAATCCTGCGGAATGGAGATATCTTATCACAGAAAGACTTATCGATTATATACGTGTTCATATCAGTCAGATTGGCGGTATTACACCGGCAAGAAAATTGCAGATTTTTGCAGAACAATTCGGAGTCAAAACTGCATGGCATGGTCCGGGTGATATGTCACCGCTGGCACATGCGGCAAATATACACATAGACTTATCGGCCGCTAATTTTGGAGTGCAGGAGTGGTCGGGGATAGAACCGCCGAATTTTGTAATTCAGAAACTAAAAGGCCCGCATGGAGCCCTCTTGGACGTTTTTCCGGGATTGCCGGAATTTAAAAATGGATATGTTTATGCCAATGATAAGCCGGGGCTGGGCATTGATCTTAACGAGAAAGAAGCTGCAAAATATTCTTGTGAAAACGCAGTAACAACATGGACGCAGACCAGAAATATAGATGGATCATTGCAGACACCATAAAATGAGAGGAACAGTAAATGATAACAGCAAAAGGACAAAGACCTTCAAAAGTGAGACTATTCATATTAGCGCTGCTCTTTATAGCCGTTGCTATAAATTATACTGACAGAGCGAATCTTTCTGTAGCCGGAGCGGCGATCCAAAAACAATTCGATCTGAGTTCCACAGAACTTGGCGTGCTGTTTTCGGCATTTACATGGTCATATGCTGCGGCTCAGGTTCCTGTGGGTGTTCTATTAGATAAAATTGGTGCACGTATTTTATATGGAATCGCTATAAGCGTATGGGGGCTGTTTACCTTTATCATGGCGTTCAGTGCACACGAAATGTTTGCCAGCGCGGGAGCCGCATTTGCATTTCTTATATTTTGCCGCATTTGTATAGGTATATCAGAAGGACCGGCATATCCGTGCAACACAAAAATTGCATCTTTGTGGTTTCCCAATAAGGAAAGAGCAAGGGCGATAAGCACATATTCATCGGCGCAATATATCGGACTGGCAGTTTTTACACCACTGCTTGCGATTATGGTGTCGACATGGGGCTGGCCCTGTGTATTTTACTTTTCAGGAGGAATCGCAATAATTTATGGAGCTATATGGTATGTTCTTTATCGTGATCCCAAAGACAGCAAAAAGGCAAATTTTCAAGAATTAGAATATATTAAAAACAATGGCGGATATAATCCGGAAATAGATTCCGCGGAAAAAATCACACAAAAAGTATCTTGGCGTGAAATATTTTATGTAATCAGGCAAAGGAGAGTGTGGGGAATCTTTGTAGCACAATTTGCGGCGTCATCCACGCTGTATTTCTTTTTAACATGGTTCATAATATATCTGCAGAAAGGTTTGAATCTGTCTATAGATAAGGCAGGGTTTATGGCCTGTGTTCCCTATATGATGGCGATGGGAGGCGTCTTGCTTGGCGGTACGGTCAGCGATATGCTGTTGAAGCATGGCAAAACTATAACTTTTGCAAGAAAGTGGCCAATGACTATCGGCATGATAATGTCGTCAATATTATGCGCGGCAAACTACTTTGAGAATACTCCCCTAGTGGCAATAGGAATTTTATCAGTGGCCTTTTTTGCAAATGCAGGATCAAATCTTGGCTGGGTAGCGATGAGTGATATCATGCCAAAAAAAATGATGGGAACAGTAGGCGGTATTTTAAATTTATTCGGGAATTTTTCGGGAATTATTACACCTATTGTTTTTGGAGCATTACTGCAAAATTCGAATAATTTTCATATGGCAATGAATTATATTGCTGCGGTGGCTTTCTTTGGCGCAATTATATTTCATTTTGTAGTGGACAAATTGGAACCTGTAGAAATACCCGAACAATTATAAATAAAAATCAGTTGCAATTTATACAAAATTTTTAGATTTTTGACAAAAAAGTTAATATTTTACTTATTACTAAGGAGTGAATGATAATGAAAGAAGTTATTGTGACAGGTCCGCATAAGGCAGAAGTGCGTGATGTTCCAATGCCCAAAATTGAAAATAAACATGATGTACTGATAAAAATGCAATCAGCAGGTGTTTGCGGCAGCGATCATCATATTTATCATGGAACCAATCCCTGTTCAACATATCCGCGTATACCGGGACATGAAAATGCCGGTATTGTGACAGCGGTGGGCAGTGCAGTGACAACAGTAAAGACGGGTGATCATGTAATAGTGGATCTCATTATGACATGCGGTGAATGTTATCAGTGTAAAATAGGGAGAAAAAATGTATGTGAAAGTGTACGGGTGAGAGGTTCTGGGGCTGATGATGTAGTGTTTATACTGGGAACAGGAACGATAGGTTCTATTATTTTGCAGACCTGTAAGGCTAAAGGCTGCAAAACGGTTATATGCTGCGACGTCAGTGACAGCTCACTTGAACGGGCAAAGAAATACGGTGCAGACTATGTAATAAATTCCAAAAGGGAGAATTTATTGGAACGCATACAAACGATAACCAAAGGACGTGGGGTGACAATAGCTTTTGATTCTGCATGCTTCAAGGGGTCACTGACATTAGTCATGCAGCCGGGGATTGTATGTAATGCCGGCCGAATCGTTCCAATGGGATTTGTCACAGAACCCGAATCCATTACACAGGCGATGATAAATCAAAGAGAAATAGATATTATAGGATCCAGAATGTCCTGCTGTCAGTTTGAGCCGACAATAAAACACATAGAAAATGGTGATTTTGATTTAGAAGGAATAGCAACTAATTTTATTAAATTCAGCAATATACAGGAAGTTTTCTATCATATGGAACATCCTGATCCTTCTGTTAAAAAAATGGTAATACTTTTTGATGAATAATAAAATCTTAAAAATATTCGAGATTGGATGTTATATATAATATTAATTTTATTGATGGGTGTGACGAAGATGAATTTATTTGATATAAAAAATAAAAAGGCAATTGTGACGGGCAGTACAAGAGGATTGGGTTACAGTATGGCGGAAGGATTGATGCAGGCCGGAGCAGAGGTGGTTATCGTAGGAACATCAGATAAAGTATACGATGTAGCTGAAAAATTCTGCAAGAATGGATTTAGATGTCACGGAGTAAAGGGTAATTTTGAAAAACGAGAAGAAGTTTACAATGTTTTTAGGCAGGCTGTGGAAAAACTTTCCGGTGAATTGGATATTCTTGTGACTTCGCATGGCATTCAGCGCAGATATAGTGCGGAAGTATTTCCCGTGGAAGAATGGGACAAGGTTCTTAATGTAAATTTAAATTCGGTGTTTATTCTCTGCCAGGAAGCAGCTAAAATAATGCTGAAAAAAGGTTATGGGAAAATAGTCACAATAGCATCAATGGTTTCTTTTTTTGGAGGACAAACTGTACCGGCATATTCTGCAGCTAAAGGAGGAATCGCTCAAATGACTAAAGAAATGAGTAACGATTGGCTGGCGAGAGGAATAAATATTAATGCTATTGCGCCTGGTTATATGGCCACAGAAATGAATGAGGCCTTGCTGGATAAAAATAATCCACGGTATAAGGAAATAACGGATCGGATACCGGCGCACAGATGGGGAACAGGTGAAGATATGAAGGGTCCATGCAATTTTCTTTGTTCGCGGGCCAGTGATTATTTAGGCGGGGCAATTATTCCTGTTGATGGTGGATATTTAGTAAAGTAACAAGTTATTAAAGCGGATAGAGAGGAATGTAAAATGCATTCCTCTCTATTTGTATTTATCTTTTCCTTGCAATATTAATACTAGTATGGTAGTATACCTATATGAAAGACACTTAATTAAGAATATTTTTTATCTATAGAATATTAAATGGGGGCATGAAAATGCGATTTACTTTTCGTTGGTATGGAGAAAAGGATGATCAAATAAGCTTACAGCAGATTGGTCAGATACCGGGGATGGATGGTATCGTCGGGGCATTGTTTGATATTCCGGTGGGAGAAGTGTGGCCGCTGGAACCCTTGCGGGAAATAAAAAGACAGGCTGAAAAGAATAATTTATATTTTAAAGATATTGAAAGTATCAATGTGCATGAAGATATAAAATTGGGTCTGCCCAGTCGTGATAAATACATAGAAAATTACATTTTATCACTGCGTAATGCTGCAAAGGCAGGAGTTGAGGTAGTCTGCTACAATTTCATGCCTGTATTCGACTGGACACGCACGGATCTTGCAAAACCGTTATATGATGGATCTACAGCATTGGCTTACGATTATCATCTTATTGCAGGCAAAAAACCACAGGATATGGCAAAAGAAATTTTGGATAACAGCAATGGCTTTGTTTTGCCCGGCTGGGAACCGGAGCGTTTGGCACAATTGACAGAGCTGTTCAATCAGTATGATGGCATGGATGAGGATGATCTGCGGGACAATCTGAAGTACTTTCTGCAGGCGGTAGTGCCGGAAGCAGAAAATTGCGGTATAAAAATGGCTATACATCCGGATGATCCGCCGATCTCCGTTTTTGGACTGCCGCGCATAGTAAAAAATGAAAAAGATCTGGATAAAATAGCTGCTATGGTGGATAGTGAAAGCAATGGATTTACCATTTGCACCGGTTCGTTGGGATCTAATTTAAAAAATGATATTCCGCATATAATCCGCAAGTTTGGCAGACAAAAGAGGATCGCTTTTATGCATGTGCGCAATATACAGGTGCATGAACCATGGGTGTTCAATGAAGTGGCGCATAAATCAAAACATGGGTCATTGGATATATTTGAGATTATGAAAGCTATATATGATATAGATTTTGACGGACCAATACGCCCTGACCACGGGCGCATGATCTGGGATGAAAAAGGCCGGCCCGGATATGGGTTGTTTGACAGAGCTTTAGGTGTGAATTATTTGTGCGGATTATGGGATGCAATCAATCGCATATGTGGGAGAAAGTAAAGGAGGTTTTGTATGCTGCAGTTAAATAGAAAAAATGTTGCTGCATATCGAGAACAATGGGAAGATGCAGGTATAAAAACGTATAATTTTTCTGATAGTGAGGTTATTGAAAAAACTGGATCAAAGCCGCAATGGCTGCATTTTGGCGGGGGAAATATATTTCGTGCATTTATAGCCCGCCTGCAGCAGGAGCTTTTGGAAAGAAATCTGGCAGCAACTGGTATTATAGTCGCTACAACTCATAATAAGGAAGTAATAACTAAACTGTATCGCCCTTATGACAACCTGAGTGTAGCGGTGACCATGCACGCAAATGGTGATTTTACAAAAAAAATTATTGGCAATATAACGGAAGCACTTGTTTGCGATTCAGCGGAAAAAGATGACTGGCAGCGTCTGAAAGAAATAATCGCGGCACCGTCGCTGCAGATAGTAAGTTTCACAATTACGGAAAAAGCATATAAATTAAAGGACCATAACGGAAATTATTTTGAAGATGCAGCAGAAGATATGAAGAAGGGCCCTGAAAATCCGCAAAGTCCAATGGGGTGCATAACATCTTTACTCTATACACGGTATAAGGGCGGCGGACAACCGATAGCTTTTCTAAGCTTGGATAATTGTTCACACAATGGCGATAAAATAAAAGAGGCAGTACTACATTTTGCTGAAACATGGGAAAAGAATAAACTGATTTGTTCAGGATTTTCTGCATATATCAATGACAAGAATAAAGTCGCGTTTCCTTGGAGTATGATTGATAAAATCACACCACAACCGTCTGAGAAAGTTCGCATACATTTAAAAAAATGCGGTTTTAAAAATGCCGATGCGATTCATACGGAAAAAAGTGAGTGCTCATTATTCGTTAATGCTGAAAAAACGGAATATCTTGTTATAGAAGATAAATTTCCCAACGGGCGGCCTCCATTAGAAAAGGCAGGGGTTATTTTTACAGATAAAGATACGGTGGATAAAATTGAACATATGAAGGTGTGCACTTGCCTTAATCCGCTGCATACGGCATTGGCTGTATACGGTTGTCTGCTGGGATATACTCTGATAGCCGATGAAATGAAAGATGCGGAATTGAAAAAATTCATTGAGCTTATAGGATATAAAGAGGGTCTGCCTGTTGTAACAGATCCTAAAGTTCTTAATCCGAAGAAGTTCATTGATGAAGTCATAAAAGAACGTTTCAATAATCCTAATGTACCTGATACACCGCAGCGTATAGCATCTGATACTTCTCAAAAAGTGGGTATTCGCTTTGGCGAAACAATAAAAGCCCACGGGAAAAAAGCGGCGGAACTTGAATATATTCCGCTTGCCATAGCAGGCTGGTGCAGGTATTTATTAGGGATAGATGATGCAGGGAATGTTTTCACTCCCAGTCCTGATCCCTTGCTCAAATACCTACAAGATAATTTGACAGGCATAAAAGTGGGTGAACCAGATACAGCAAAAGGGAAATTGACAGAAATTTTGTCAAATAAAAATATTTTCGGCATTAATCTTTATGAGGTTGATTTGGGCAAAAAAGTGGAAAAATATTTTGGTGAATTAATCTCAGGGAAAAATGCAGTAAGAAATGTTCTAAAAAAATATGTCCGGTAATGGACGATGTTGACATAACTTTATTTAACATTAAGGATGTAAGTAATTATTTATCGAGTATGGTTTTGTAAAAAGAGGGAAAAGAATGTCATTGTTGAATGAAGATTTTTTATTAACTAGTGTTGCCGCAAGGAAATTGTATCATAGTTATGCTGAAAAAATGCCAATTATTGATTATCACTGCCATTTGAATCCTAAAGATATTTATGAAAATAAAAATTATCCAAATTTAACACGTATCTGGTTGAGTGATGGATTGTTAGGTGATCATTATAAATGGCGGTTAGAAAGAGCTAATGGCATACCTGAAAAATTAATAACGGGTGATGGCGATGAGTATGAAAAACTTTTGGCTTGGGCTAAGACTATAGAGAAAGCGATAGGAAATCCGCTTTATGAATGGACCAATTTAGAGTTGAAACGATTTTTTGGGATTAATGAACCGTTCACTGTTAAAAATGCACCTAGAATATGGAAACAGGCTAATGAATTATTGGCTACTGAGGAATTTAAACCAAGAAATCTTATAAAAAAAGCTAATGTAAAAATTCTTTGTACTACAGATGATCCAGCTTCGGATCTACATTATCATGAACTTTTGGCAAAAGAAGAAAAGAATTTTAAAGTTTTTCCGGCCATGCGCCCCGATCATTTATTAAATATCAACCAAGGAAATTATGGGAAATATTTATCTGAATTGAGTGTTGCATCAGGAGTAACAATATCGGATTTTGGGACACTTAAAGAAGCTGTGGAAAAAAGAATAATTTTCTTTAAAAAATTAGGTGGACGTTTGTCGGATCATGGACTAAATAGCTATCATTATGAAGAATTGAGTGATGAGAAAGTTAGTGAAATAATTTCAAAAGCCTGCAACGTTAATTCAAAACTTTCGGAGATGGAAATAGCAGGATATCAAACGGCATTACTTAAGTTGCTAATGAAATTAAATAAAAAATATGAATGGACAATGCAATTTCATATTAATGTGAAAAGAAACGTTAATAAAGAAATGTTCCGTAGGCTAGGACCAGATACAGGGTTCGATTCTGTTGGTTCACAGGCAGATATAGTTGGAGAATTAATAAAGCTTATAAATGCTGGATTTGAGGATAATGCTATTCCACAGACAATACTCTATTCCACAAATCCTAATGATTGGATGGCTTTGGCAACAGGCATGCAAAATTTTCAAGGAGAAAGTATTCAACGGTTGCAACTTGGGTGTGCATGGTGGTTCAACGATACACGTGAAGGAATGCGCAGTCAATTGAATATTATGGCACAACAAAGCTTGCTGGCAAATTTTGTTGGCATGCTCACCGATTCAAGAAGCTTTCTTTCGTATCCGCGTCATGAATATTTTAGACGTGTGCTATGTGATTTAATTGGAGAATGGGTAGATCGAGGACAAGTGGAAGAAAATTATGACTATTTAGGGAAAATTGTAGAATCCATATCGTACAATAATGCACATAATTATTTTTGTTTTTCCGATTAATTCGATAATTTAAAAAGGAGGGAAATGTATGAATGAAAAAAACAATTGGGTTTATCAACCTAAACCTATAAATATAAAAAGAGGGATAGCCTATGGGTTAACTGACTTGATGGGGGGAGGATGGAACAATATCGTTTCAGGAGTAATTTTTGCATTTGTTTTGAGTCAGGGTATTGGCCCTATTCTTGCAGGTGCTATTACTGGTATTGGAAGAATATTTGATGCACTATTTTCTTTATTTTTTGGTAGTATTACAGATAATTTTTATCAGACTAAGCTAGGAAAAAAATTTGGGCGGCGACATTTCTTTATTTTGCTTGGTGGGATTATATTTGCTCTGATTTTTCCTGCGTTTTGGATTAAATCTGATGACTGGCGATATTATTTGATAGTATATATTGCGATTGAATTAGCGATTGCGATGATTTTAATTTCGTGGGAAACTTTGCCTACGGAAATGACGAATGATTATAGGCTGAGGACTATCTTATCCGGTTCACGTATGTTTATTTCTGCAACAGGAACGGCTATTGTTTTTATTGTTTTGGCATTGCTTAAGCATATGCAGAATCCAAATGCTTATTTGGTGACAGGTATTATATGGACAGTTATTTTTGTTGTTGCAATTTTTATATCGTATCGAAGTACTTGGGAGCGTCCGCTCACGCCTGAATTTATTAAAGAACTTGAAAACCGACCTTCATTGACAATTAAGCAATTTATGAAACAGATGGTCATTGACTTTTTTTCTACTTTTAAAAATAAGGCATTTCGTCAACATCTTCTCATTTATTTACTATCTTTTACAGGAAAAGATTTTTATTCTACAATGTTGCCAACATTTATTCTATGCTGTATACAGGGAGCTAAAAATGATTTACCATGGACACTGCAGGCATTGTCAATATTCGGGATTTTGTCTACTTTAGCGGCGGCTAAACTGATGATCACGCATGGACCAAAATATCTTTATTTTATAAGTTATACGACCATTCTTGTTACAATGATTGGCTATGTTCTGGTATGGTTTATGCATATTTCTAACCCCATTGAAATTTTAGTGGTTGTTTCAATTTTTTATCAGTTAGCCCGCGGTATTTTAGAATTTACACCATGGAATGTATTTCCATTTATTCCAGATGTGGATAGGATAATGACACGCGGTGATCGTGCTGGTATTTATGCTGCAGTTATGACTTTTTTTCGCAAATCTACGGGTGCAGTTGCTTCGTGGATGGCAGGAATTTTGCTGGCAATAGTCGGTTTTGATTCTAAAACAATGCTCGATTTTACGTCAACTCCGCATGGTGTACAAGTTGGAATTTCCTTAATTTTTTTTATTGGGCCAGTTGTATTAATTTTGGGAGCATTGGTTCTTTCTAGATCTTTTAAATTGAATAGACAAACTCATGAAGTTTTAAAAAATGAATTGACACGCCTTGAAAATGGAGGACATAAGAGTGATGCGCAAAATGAGGCGAAAAAAGTAGCTGAAGAATTGACAGGACATTCATATGATACATTGTGGCCTAATAAAGTTCGTATATAGACTTTTGGTGCAAAGCAGAATTGATAAATAGCAGTTTTTTATTATAGAAGGACAATGATAAAGAGAAATTCATATATTATAAGAGTCTCGAATATTTATTTTAATATAATAAATATTCGAGATTTTTTGTTAAATTTGGAATGGGTGTAATTTACTGAGCTTGACTTAATTGTATACCATCATATAATATGTTTTATAGGAAAATTTTTTGATGATTTAATAGAATGCGGTTTAAAGACTTTGCAGAAAATACATACTAACGGAGCAACTTAATGATAGATTTAAAAATATCGGAAGCAAAAGAGAAAGAATCTGTTCGGGAATACGCATATCGTGTTTTACGGGAAAATATATTGAACCTGACCTTGGTACCGGGGACGGCTGTATCAGAGAAGGAGATTTCAGATATCCTGTCAATAAGCCGGACTCCTGCCAGGGAGGCTTTTATTCGTTTGGCGCAGGAAGGACTCTTGGAAATATTACCACAGCGTGGGTCGTATATTTCAAAGATAGATACAGAACAGATCGCTGAATTTCGTTTTTTGCGTGTGACTATGGAGCAGGCGGTTATCAGGCTGGCATGCAGATATTTTCCGGACGAATTTAAAAGGAAATTGATAGAATGCCTTGAGGAACAGCGTTTATGTGTGGCAAATAAGAATTATGAAAGATTTTTCAAGCTGGATAATATGATGCATGATATTATATTCACCGGCTGTGAAAAACCACATATATGGAAAATTATTCAGGAGGCAAATTTAAATTATATACGGGCGCGTGTGCTTGACTTGTCTTCTAAGCAGAGCGAGATAGAGCTTTTATTTAGTCAGCATGAGGAAATTGTTAAATCAATAATAAACGCTGATGAGGAGCTGGGGTATGAGATCATAACAAAACATGTAAATAAGGTCATAAGTGATGTTCATGAGCTGCAGGAAAAATATATAGAGCTTTTTAAATAAAAAAACAATGTACTTATTATAAAATTGCTTCCTATATAATAGGTACGTTGTTTTTCTCATAAACGCAGAACATTCAGCAGAGAATCGCCATTTTGTTTGAGCCAAAGGCGATGCGCTTCAAATGAAGGATCATACTTTTTGACTATTTGCCAGAAGCTTGCGGAATGATTCATTTGCAGCAGATGGGCTGTTTCGTGGATAACCAGATAATCAATTATCGCAGGAGGAGCCATCATTATACGCCAGTTATAATTAATGTTGTGTCTGGCGGAACAGCTGCCCCAGCGGCTTTTTTGATCACGGATCGTTATGTGTAAAACAGCTACCTGCATTTCCTCAGCCCAAAATGCAGTTCGCTGTGAAAGATGGAGTCGGGCCTGTTCCTTATACCAGGGAACAAAAATATCACTTAATGGCAAAAAAATACTGCCCTCATATTTTACAATGACTTTTTCTCCGCTTACTTTTATGAGCGGCGGGGTACTTGCAAAAATGCGTTCTATATACAGGGGGGCGCCCTTGTATGTTATATATTTGTCATTGATAGGGGCATTGAGGGAAAGCTCTTCATAAGTCTGATCCTTTTTTTTTATCCAATCGGCATATCTGTATAAAATTTTGTATACTTCTTCATCAGTGGTATTATGGGGTGTTTTTATTAAAATATTACCGTGTGCTTTTAGAGCAATCGTTATTGTTTTTCTTTTTTGGCGCTCTTGTTTAAAAGTAAATAATTTATCGCCAAGTTTTATGCGCGGCATGCGGAATATCACCTTTTTCATAGCAGATTATCAATGGTACAGTTTTTGCAAAAATATATGATCGTTTTGCAGGAAAGTTTATAACACTATAATAAAATTGTTTTCTATTTTTTACAATATGTTATAATAATATTATACAATATAATCAATAAATAATGTCTTTCAATAGGCTGCGAATGTTTATTCAGGTGATGTTTTATACTGAAAGAAGGCTGAAAAGATTTTATTCGTGGGGGGTAGACTTATGAAGTATGTCATTTTAGGTGCCGGGGGAACAGGTGCCTGTATAGGCGGCTTCTTGGCAGCGGCAGGCAAGGATGTCACATTTATTGCCCGCGGACGTCACTTACAGGCAATGAATGAAAATGGGCTTATTATACATTCCGATAAAAAGGGCGAAATGCATTTAAAAAATATAAAGGCGATGAGTACCGAAGAATATAAGAGCAAGGCGGATGTTGTTTTTGTCAGCGTAAAGGGATATTCACTTGATGAAGTAGTTCCTTTTCTAAAGAAAGCGGCGGACAGGCATACTATCATTATTCCTATATTGAATATTTTCGGTACGGGTAAAGTATTAGCTGAAAAACTGCCTGGAAAAAATGTTTTAGAAGGGTGTATCTATATTGTTGCGTGGGTTTCTGCTCCCGGAGAGATAACACAAAGAAGTGATATTTTCAGAGTGGTCTACGGAACACGCGGGGAAACAGGCTTGCGTGTCCAGCTTGACAAAATCGCAGCCGATTTGCTTACTGCGGGTATCGCTCCTGTTGTTTCGCAAAATATTGCCGAGGATACATATAGAAAGTTTACCTTTGTTTCACCAATGGCCGCTGTAGGAGCTTATTATGATGTTACAGCTGAGGCTATGCAAAATAACGGAGAGTATCGCAGTGAGTTTTCTGCTGCCGTGAGTGAGACACTTGATGTAGGCAGAGCGATGGGGCTTAATCTGGATAGTGCTCTTTTGAATAAGAACTTATCTATTATGGATGCACTTACACCGGAAACAACGGCATCTATGCAAAAAGATTTGAAAAAAGGCGGCAAATCAGAGATCGATGGATTGGTTTTCGAGGTTGTCCGAATGGCTGAACGTTTTGGTGTGGCAGTTCCGTGTTATACTAAAATCGCAAAAAAGTTTGGCTTTCAAAATTGAGTAATAAAGAGTGTGGCTGATATTTATACGGCCACACTTTATTTTCGTTGCCGGAAATTAAAAGAATGCAGTTGACAGGAGGACAGGCAGTTAAGTGGAAGCAGTGCTTTTATTTATTATAGGTATAGGCGTGGGGGCTTTTGGCACTCTTGTCGGTATTGGCGGGGGACTTATAATGGTTCCGCTTTTTGTACTGGTTATGACAGGCAAAGCGGATGCACCACCCAGCTTTTTCAACACGTTTCACACCGTTTCACAGGCAGTGGGAACATCTCTGGTGGGAATATTTTTAAATACACTTTCAGGCACGCTTGCTTATATAAAACAAAAAAAAGTTTATTTTGATGCGGCAATTCCTTTTGCTGCTGCGACTTTGCCGGGAGCGTTTATCGGAAGTTATGTTGATGATTACTTTACAGGCGAGCTTTTCGATATGCTTTTTGGCGTAATGCTAATAATTTTATCTGTGATTATGTATTGGAAATCTTCGGCTGCCAAAGCTAAAGCAGAATACTTTGACAAGGAGAATTTCAAATATTCCAAGAAGCTGGGTATCTTTATAAGCATATTTGTAGGTTTTTTATCCAGTGTGCTGGGAATAGGCGGCGGGGTTATACATGTGCCCTTGATGATATATGTTTTATCTTTTCCTCCGCATGTTGCCACTGCTACATCTCATTTTATATTGGCAATATCTTCTTTTGCTGGATCTATATCGCATATTATGCTCAATCATGTCGTTTGGCAGCCAGCAATAGCTATCGGCGGCGGAACGGCAGTCGGTGCTCAGCTGGGAGCCAGTATATCGCAGAAAACTAAACCACGTATAATAGTCGTTTTGCTTTCTGCGGTCATGTGCATACTCGGGGTGAAATTGATTCTAATGGCCGGAATCAGATGAGACAGCAAAATAAAATAAGCATAAACAGCAAAAGCTGTTTATGCTTATTTTATTTTGCTGCGCAGGAAGACTCAGCCTATTTTGAGATTGGATTTTGCCTGACATTCGGGACAGACTCCGTAAAAATAGAACTGCTGGCCGGAAAGGTCATAAGAGGTGTTTTCAGCTACTGCCTTTATGGCAGGGGAAAAATCAAACTGCATTATGTCCTCCACTTTATTGCAGACCGTGCAGCGAATATGGGGATGCAGTTCTACTACTGCATCATACCGAAGACTGTCTTCGCCGACATTGATAACCTGAATAAGCCCTATCTCTTTTAGAATATCGATAGTTTTGTAAATCGTAGCTAAACTCATTGTCGGATAATATGGCTGCAATTTATTGAAAATCATTTCAGCATTAGGGTGTGCCTTTGTATTGCAGAGTACGTTATATATGGCTAACCGCTGCGGAGTTACTTTGAATCCTTTTTTTCGTAACAACGCCGTTACTTTTTTGGCATCCATCATAATGTTCATGCGTCCTTTCGTAAAAAGATAAAATTAATTGTAAGTAATAGTTATTATTAGTAGACTTATACTATGTTATTATTCTAATAAAAACAAAGCTGTGTGTCAATATTTATAGATAAATTTTTATACTAAATAATAATTATCTACAAGAAAAATATGAAAGAGATTTATTTAATAATAAAAACAATTTTTGGAGAATATAATTCCCTGATATTGCAGGGATATTATTTATGCCATTATAATTGACAAGTTTCAAAAAAAATGATATCCTATATATCGTTGCCAATAGAAAATTGTATTGTTGAGAGCATTTGGAGAGTTGTCCGAGTGGTTGAAGGAGCACGCCTGGAAAGCGTGTGTGCGGGAAACTGTACCGAGGGTTCGAATCCCTCACTCTCCGCCATTGAAATCAAGGCTTCTGGCGTTTTTGTCGGAGGCTTTTTTGTGCGCATTAAATAGTTAAGTGTGTGAAAATGCACTGAATAAAAATATATCCGCTGGCGAAGTGAACAATATACTAATCTTTGAATATGAATGAAAGGTCTAACTGCGTTTATACAACTCATTATGCAGTTTCCTGTATTTATAAGTTGCAGCCTTATTCAATAGCAGATAAATTCAAACTGTTTAGCTATAAGATTAATTTGTAATGCCATTATAGATTTTTATTGCAAAAATTTAATGATAATGATATACTAAGCCTACCGAAATCTAATAAATGTTTTTGTGCGATGAAGCCTGTTAACAAAACAGCAATATTCTGTAGTTATTGCTGTTTTGTTAACAGGCTTTTATTTTCGGAAAATATATTGGGAGTGAAAATTATGTTAAAAAGCAAAATTTTAAAGGCCGCAGCATTATCCGGTGCACTATTCTTTGCGATTTTGGGGACTGGCTGCGGAGCCGGCGGTTCCGATACGATCAAGATTGGCGGAGATCTTGAACTGACAGGAAATAATGCATCTTACGGAACCTCAACAGCCAATGGTGCGCAGCTTGCCTTTGACGAAATAAATACGGCAGGCGGTATTGACGGCAAAAAAATTGAATTCATAAAAGCAGATAATAAATCAGAACCCGCAGAAGCTGCAAATGCTATTACAAAATTGATCTCATCAGACAAGGTATCTGTTATTCTCGGCGCATGCACATCGTCAAATACAATGGCAATCACGCAAATTGCTAATGATAGTAAAATTCCTCTTGTAAGTTCATTTTCCACTAATGCAAAGGTTACCGTAAGCGATGATGGCAAGGTTAATCCTTATGTGTACCGCGTCTGCTTTATTGATCCATTTCAGGGCACTGTAATGGGGAATTTTGCTACAAATACATTGAAAGTAAAAAAAGTTGCCGTGTATATCGACAACAGTTCCGATTACTCTAAGGGGCTTGCACATTTCTTCGAAGAAGGCTTCACTAAAAACGGCGGGCAGATTGTAGCCGAAGAAGCATATTTGCAGAAAGACAGTGATTTTAAAGCAACATTGACAAAAATTGCGGCAACAAATCCTGATATGATTTATGTCCCGGGATATTATGAAGAAGTGGGCAAAATAATAAAGCAGGCACGTGATCTTGGTATAACAGTGCCAATAACCGGCGGAGACGGATGGGACAGCAGCAAGCTGGTTGATATTGCCGGAGCAGATGCTTTGAATAATACTTATTTTACGAATCATTATTCTGTCCAGAATAAAACACCGGAAGCAGATAAATTTATTACGGCGTACAAAGATAAATATAAACAGGATCCTGACGCAGCGGCAGTCCTTGGCTATGATGCAGCAACTATGATCATAGATGCTATAAAACGAGCAGGCAGCGCCGATCCAGAAAAAATAAATACGGCTCTTGCGGCTACTAAAGATTTGCAGCTGGTTTCTGGTAAAATTACAATAGACAAAGATCACAATCCGGTAAAGCAGGCTGTTATAATAGAATTCAAAGATGGTAAACAGACTTTCAAACAGGCTATATCACCGGAATGACGGATTTCCTGAGGTGAATAGTGAGCAATAGGCGCATACATGTGTCAGTGCGTTTATATTCCAAAAAAATAACAGCTTTATGTGGTGATCCTCAGGTTTATGACCTGGGGATTATTTGCAGGGAAAAGCTTTTTAAAAGCAGACACGCTTAAACCAATAAAAGATGTTTCGAGGAACCTTGTATTGATAATGCCTATCATCTGTGCTATATTATATACAATATAGTGATTAAGCTGATTCAGCAATTACGATAATCCATTTTTCATTTGACAGAGAATATAGCTGTTGGATGGCAATAGTGCATATTATGGAATATTATTATAAGGGAGATGTTTGTATAATGGTTTTTGACAAGTTGAAGATTGAAAAAGTAATAGGCAGAGAAATTGTAGATTCTCGGGGCAATCCAACCGTCGAGGCAGAAGTAGTTTTAAAAGGCGGAAGCATAGGCAGAGCAGCATCTCCAAGTGGTGCTTCTACTGGTGAATTTGAAGCATTGGAACTTCGTGATGAAGATAAAAGCCGCTTCCTTGGCAAAGGGGTCACCAAAGCTGTTAATAATGTAAATACCATTATTAATGATGCAGTCAAAGGCTTGGATGCATCGGATGTTTATGCTGTTGATCGAGCTATGTTCAAGGCTGACGGAACTGATGATAAATCAAAACTAGGAGCAAATGCAATTTTGGCTGTTTCTATTGCCAGCGCTAAGGCAGCTGCGGCAGCTTTGGAAATTCCTTTGTATCGTTTTTTTGGCGGGATATATGGCAACAGACTGCCGGTACCGATGATGAACATATTAAACGGCGGTGCCCATGCTACCAACACTGTAGATATACAGGAATTTATGATAATGCCTGTCGGCGCTCCCTCTTTTAAGGAAGGTCTGCGCTGGTGTACAGAAGTATTTCATACATTGCAGAAAATACTGAAGTCTAAAGGGCTTGCAACATCTGTAGGCGATGAAGGCGGTTTCGCACCGAATCTTTCTACAAATGAAGAGGTTTTGGATATTATTCTTGAAGCAGTTAAAAAAGCCGGCTATGAACCCAAAAAAGACTTCATGCTTGCACTTGATCCTGCCGCCAGTGAATGGAAGGGCAGCAAGAAGGGCGAATATCTTTTGCCGAAATCAGGAAAGAAATTTACTAATGATGAGCTGGTTGACTATTGGGCGGGTCTTTGCGAAAAATATCCGATAGTATCATTGGAAGATGGACTCGATGAAGAAGATTGGGACGGATGGCGCAAGCTCACTGAAAGGCTTGGACGGAAAGTTCAGCTGGTAGGTGACGATTTGTTTGTAACCAATACACAGCGTTTAGCTAAAGGTATCCATGGCGGATGTGCAAATTCTATACTGATAAAGCTTAATCAGATCGGATCAGTATCAGAAACACTTGAAGCAATCAAAATGGCGCATAAAGCAGGTTATACGGCTGTAACATCCCACCGTTCGGGTGAAACAGAAGATACCACTATCGCAGATTTGGCAGTGGCACTGAATACATGCCAGATCAAGACAGGAGCACCAAGCCGCAGTGAACGTGTAGCAAAATACAATCAGCTGCTGAGAATCGAAGAAGAGCTGGGGGAAAGTGCAGTTTATCCCGGCATGGCTGCTTTCAATCAATGTCATGAAATCTGAAAAAAATATTATTTGATAGAAAAAGAACTTGAGTTTATGTTTGAGCTGTTTCTTATAAGTCGTACTTTTAGGTCTGACTTATAAGGACAGCTCAATTTTATAGACTCAAGTTTTTTTATTTTTTACGGATTGGCGAAGCGGGTAATCCCGCAAGTTTTTTTGTACGGAATAATTTATACCAAAGCATAGGTACCAGCATCATCGGCAGGCCGGTATATAAAGCTGATCGCAGATCTTCGGTAAAAACCATTACCAGAAGGCAGAGAACCTGAATGAAGATGCCAAAAAGCGTAATATAAGGGAAAAAAGGTGTTTTGTATTTCAGCGTATGAACGAGATTTGCTTTTATTAATTTTCTGCGAAAATTGTATTGACTCCAACAGATCGATATCCAGGCCATTGCACCGGTAAAACCTGACACAGCAAGCAGATATGTATAAGCGAGAGAACTCGTATCATAAGTATAAAGAAAAATAATCAGCCAGCAGCCGATAATCGATACAAAAATTGAGTTTTGCGGCATTCCCTGCGCATTCAGACGACCGAGCCATTTTGGTGCCATGTTAAGCCGGGCAAGAGCTTGGAGAGCCCGGCCGCTGCCGTAGAGTCCGGAATTTGAACAGGAGATGGCTGCCGTTAAAACGACAAAAGCAAAACCGGAAGCCAATTGATCGAGACCATATTCCTGAAGCGCGGCTGCAAAGGGGCTTTCTGAAAGTCCTGCGTGATTCCAGGGGAAGATAGAGATGAGCAGAAAGACGGGGATAATGTAAAGGGCAATGATCCGCCAGCTCACATTTCTGACTGCAATAGGAATACTTTTTTCAGGATCTTTGCATTCCCCTGCGGCCAGACCTATTATTTCAGAGCCCTGAAAATTGACTAAAATGATGACCATTGTTATGAAAATAGACCAATAGCCATTGGGCGCGAATCCGCCGTTATTCAATAAAATATCAGTTCCTATATAGTGGCTGCCGATAAGACCTATGCAGATCGCAAAAGCAGTGCCGCTGAAAATGATAAGTGCCGCGATTTTTATCAGAGAGAGCCAAAATTCGCTTTCACCGAATTTGCCTACACTGAGGACGTTTATTAATGTTATTATGAAACCAAAAATTATTGCCCAGCCAACCTGTCCTATTTGCGGCATGAAGTTATGCATGATTATTCCGGCAGCAATCATTTCAGACGGAACATAGGCAATCCAGTTCATCCAGTATGCCCAGCCTACGCCGCAGGCCCATACAGGCGAGATATATTCGTTGGTGTAGTTGACAAACGATCCGGATACCGGCTTGGCAACAGCCAGCTCCGCCAGGCAGAGCATGACGCAAAAAACGATGAGACCGCCCAGTAAATATGCCAAAATAGCAGCAGGACCGGCTTTTTCAAGAATATATCCTGTACCAAGAAAATAACCGCTGCCGATGATACCACCAAGAGATATCAATTGCAAATGTCTGTTTTTCAGGCTGCGATGCATACTATGAAGTTTTTCCACTATTAATAACACGACCATTCTTATTTAAATTAAAAGTGACCTAATATATTATCGGGCACAATTGAGATAATACTACAAAAAAACATAATTAGCTATAAAAAACAAAAAAATAAATATGTTATACATAAATGAAAAAATTGGCTATAATATATACAGCTTTTAGAGGTCATCAGCCGTTGCGGATATGAGGCGAAAGGGTAATGCGGAAAGTATGGAAAATCAAATGCTGGAAAGATATAAAACATTAAAAAATACTGCGACAGTCGAATATATAATAAACAAATCCCGCTTTATAGTGAATGCAAAAAGAACGGAAAATGAGCAGGCTGCTGCGGCATTTATTATTTCAATAAAAAAGAAGTACTGGGATGCAACGCATAATTGTTCGGCCTACATAATAGGCAGTAAAGCTGATCAAAAAAAAGCAGATGATGACGGAGAGCCGTCGGGAACAGCCGGACATCCTATGCTTGATGTTTTAGAAAAGAAAAAAATTTCAGATCTGACTGTAGTGGTCAGCAGATATTTCGGAGGTATAAAACTGGGAGCGGGGGGATTGATACGTGCATATGGACATGGTGTTTCATCTGTCTTGGCGGCTGCCATAATTGTAGAAAGAACACCGTTTGAAAAAGTGGAACTCGAATTTGCTTATACTTTTATGGGGCGCCTGGAAAATTGTTTGCATAAAACTGATATATGTGTTTTGCAAAAGGATTACGCTGATGCAGTAAAATTTACAGTATTGATAGGTATTGAAGAAAGCAAGCAAATCTTGGATACCATAAACGATCTTACGGCGGGCAGCTGTATTATAAATAACTTAGGCTATGTCTACTATGATGTTCAGCTCTCTTGAAATCGGCAAAAAATAAAGCCACCCTCGAAAGGGTGGTCTCAGAACGGAACACTATTTTAATCTTCGTAGGCAGCGAGGATCTCCCCAAAATAAAGAGTATGCCAATCGTTGTCGCTGTACCATTTGTCTGCTGCATCAGCAGATAAGTTTTTAGGAAGCATATTTTGCTGGTAAATTATTTTGCATTCAAGGTGTAATCCCGCACCGGCTATTACAGGTGTGTCGATTTTCTGACCTTTTTGTGCAGTGAGCGAGGCAGCGGTAAATTTATCTGTGTCACGGCCGGATTTTGTACCGCAGATACCTAATGCCGCATGCATATCATGTGTAGGAACACTTACCGCAAATTCATGGCTTTTTTCAATTATGGACCATGTGAACCGCGATTTTCTTACCATTGTCATAAAAATGGGCTTGCCCCAAATAAAACCGATACTACCCCAGGCAATAGTCATCGTATTTACTGTATCAGCCGATTTGGTCGTAAGAAAAGCGCCTTTTTTTAAAACCTCCACAATCTGGTCGGAAACGGCTAATGGATCGATTAGTTTCATATAGAAAGCCTCCTTAAAAAACACATTAGCAATGAAAAATTATTTATTGGCAGTTTGGAATTGTTCCATAAAATCAGTCAGGCATTTTACTCCGTCGTAAGACATTGCATTGTATATGGAAGCACGCAGACCACCAACAGAACGATGTCCCTTTATACCGCAAAGCTTATTATCTTTTGCTTCGGCGATGAATTTTGCTTCAAGTTCTTCTGTGGGCAGGCGGAAAGTGACGTTCATGAACGAACGACTGTCTTTTTCGGCATGGCCTTTATAAAAGCCGCTACTGCTGTCGATGACATCATATAATAAGGAGGCTTTTTTTGCGTTCCGTTCAGCTATGGCAGTGAGTCCTCCCTGTCTTTTAAGCCATGAAGCCACTTTGCCGACCATATAAATGCAGAAAGCAGGAGGGGTGTTGTACAGTGAATTTTTTTGGCTGTATGTATTGTAGCGCAGCATAGTAGGAATGTTCTCAGGGCTGTTTTCTATAAAAGATTTTTTAGCAACAACAATGGTTACTCCGGCAGGTCCGAGGTTTTTTTGAACACCGGCATAAATAAGAGAAAATTTGCTGAAATCAAGAGGACGTGAGAGCATATCGGAAGACATATCAGCTACCAGAGGTATACCGTTTGTTTCGGGAATATAATGATATTCTGTGCCGTAGATGGTATTATTATAGCAGACGTGAAGATATGAGGCATCAGCACTTATTTTAAGCTCATTCTGTTTGGGAATATTGCGGAAATCGTTATCCTTGCTGGAAGCTGCAACAGTGCCAACGCCCTGAATTTCAGCCTCTTTATAGGCTTTGCTTGCAAAGCTGCCGGATAATACATAATTCCCTTTTTTATCGGCGGCGGCAAAATTCATTGGTACCATGGCGAACTGCATGCTGGCACCGCCTTGGATAAATAATACATCATAATCAGAACCTAAGCCCATCAGTTCTTTAATATCTTCTTTTGCCTGATTGTGGACGGCATCATATTCTTTGGCACGATGGCTGATTTCCATAATGGACATGCCGCTGCCGCTGAAATTGAGCAGTTCTTCCTGTGCCTGTTTTAAAACTTCCAAAGGAAGTGTGGCCGGTCCGGGATTAAAATT